>NZ_RCCV01000001.1:603207-1206415 GCF_003664255.1 Micromonospora sp. M71_S20
CGGCTTGTCCAGCCGGAGGAGGCCACCGCTGCGGCGCGCCGCCGGCGCGGCCCGGAAGTCAGGCAGGCGCGGCGGCCCAGGATCAGGCGGAGGCGCGTTCGATCAGCTGGGTGTCGAGCAGGATGTGGGGCGACGGCAGCTCGTCGCCGCGGATGCGGCTGACCAGCAGGCGGGCCATCTGCCGGCCCATCTCCTCCACCGGCTGGAAGACCGTGGTCAGCGGCGGCTCGGACTGCCGGGCGATCGGGGCGTCGTCGAAGCCGACCACCGCGACGTCCTCCGGCACCCGCCGGCCCGCCTCGCGCAGCGCGCGCAGCGCCCCGAACGCCATCAGGTCGGAGGCGACGAAGACGGCGTCGAGGTCGGGGCAGTCCTCCAGCAGCCGACGCATCCCGGCGGCCCCGCTGCCCTCGCTGAAGTCGCCGTACGCGATCAGGGCGGGGTCGACCCCGCCCCCGGCGGCCCGGACCGCCTCCTTGTAGCCGGTCAGCCGGCCCAGGCCGGCGCCCATGTCCTGGGGGCCGGCGATGGTGGCGATGCGCCGCCGCCCCCGGCCGGCCAGGTGTTCCACGGCCCGCCGGGCGCCGCCGACGTTGTCCACGTCGACGTAGTACGCCGGCTGCGCGCCGGGTTGCAGCATCCGGGCCGGGCGGCCGCCGAGCACGGTGGGCAGGCCGCGCTCCTCCAGCAGGGTGGGCAGCGGGTCGGAGTCGTGCAGCGACAGCAGCAGGACCCCGTCGACGTGCTGGTTGGTCAGGTGGTGCTCGACCCGCTCCCGCTCGATCGGCGACTGCACCATGGCCAGCCAGAGCTGCAACGGGGTCTCCAGCAGCCCCGAGCTGACGCCCCGGACGATGCCGGCGAAGAACGGCTCGGTGAAGACCCGGTCGCCGGATTCCGAGACCACCAGGGCGATCGAGTCGGTGCGCTGGGTCACCAGGGCACGGGCGGCCCGGTTCGGCACGTACCCCAGCTCGGCGATGGCCTGCTGCACCGCGGCGCGCGCCTCGGGGCTCACCTGGGGTGAGCCGTTGACCACCCGGGAGACCGTCCCGCGACCGACGCCGGCGCGGGCGGCGACGGCGTCGAGGGTCGGGCGCCCGAGCGACCGGGTGCGCTGCGTTGTCATTGTCTGCTCCTCCGACGGCGGACCGGCCCCGGCGCCACCCCGTGTGGGGTGGCGCCGGGGCCGCCCGTTGATGGCTGGCCCTGGCCTATTGTGCGGCCAGACCGTTGCGTCGGATCACCTCGGCGTACCACCTGGCGCTGGACTTGGGAATGCGGACCTGGCTGTCGTAGTCGACGTGGATCATCCCGAACCGCTTGGTGTAGCCCCAGGCCCACTCGAAATTATCCATCAGTGACCAGGCGAAGTACCCGCGCAGGGGCACCCCGGCCCCGATCGCCTCGTGCGCGGCGCGCAGGTGGGCGTCGAAGTACGCCAGCCGGTCGACGTCGTCGACCTGCCCGTCGACCACCTCGTCGACGAAGGCCGAGCCGTTCTCGGTGACGTAGAGCGGCAGGTCGGTGTACTCCTCGTGCACCCGGCGCAGCGTCTCCACCAGACCGGGGGCGTCGATCTCCCAGTTCATGTCGGTGACCGGGACGCCCCGGGTGACGAACCGGACGTCCTCGCTGCCCGGCCAGCACGACGGCGCCCGCCAGTACGGCTCCGGCTCGGCGCCGGGGACCGGCGCGGCGACCACGTGGCGGCTGTAGTAGTTGACGCCGACCACGTCCAGCGGGGTGGAGATGGTCGCCAGGTCGCCGTCGCGCACGTGCCCGAAGTCGGTGACCTTGGCGAGGTCGGCCATCAGGTCCGCCGGGTAGGACCCGCGCAGCAGCGGGTCCAGGAAGAAGCGGTTGGCCAGCCCGTCGATGCGCCGCGCGGCGTCGACGTCGGCGGGCGCGTCGCTGGCCGGGGTGACCGGGTAGAGGTTGACCGTCACCCCGACCTCGGCGGCCGGCCGCGCCGCGCGCAGCGCCTGCACCGCGAGGCCGTGGCCGAGCATCAGGTGGTGTCCGGCCCGTACGGCGTCCGCGCCGTCCGAGCGGCCCGGCGCGTGCACGCCGGAGCCGTAGCCGAGGAACGCCGAGCACCACGGCTCGTTGAGCGTGGTCCAGTAGCGCACCCGGTCGCCGAGCGCGTCGGCGACCAGCGTGGCGTAGTCGGCGAACCGCGCGGCGGTGTCCCGGGCCGGCCAGCCGCCGGCGTCCTCCAGCGGCTGCGGCAGGTCCCAGTGGTAGAGGGTGAGCCACGGCTCGATGCCGTGCGCCAGCAGCTCGTCGACGAGCCGCCGGTAGAAGTCGAGCCCCTCGGCGTTGGCGGGGCCGGTGCCGCCCGGCTGCACCCGCGGCCAGGAGACCGAGAACCGGTACGACTTCAGCCCCAGCTCGGCCATCAGCGCGACGTCGGAGCCCATCCGGTGGTAGTGGTCGCAGGCCACGTCGCCGGTGTGCCCCTCGACCACCCGGCCGGGGGTGTGACTGAAGGTGTCCCAGATCGACGGGGTCCGGCCGCCCTCGGCCGCCGCGCCCTCGATCTGGTACGCGGCGGTGGCCGCGCCCCAGAGGAAGCCGGGCGGGAAGGTCAGCGGCGGACGGTCGTCGACGACACCGACGGCGGGCGGGCTGGCGGGGTTGCTCACGACTTGACGGCACCTTCCATGATGCCGCCCACGATCTGGCGGCCGAACACGATGAACACGATCACCAACGGTAGAGTGCCGACCGCCGTGGCGGCGAACACCTGCGAATAGTCGGTGTAGTAGGCGTACGACAGGAAGGCCAGCGAGACCTGGAGCGTCGGGTTCTCGGAGGTGAGCACCGCGTACGGCCACAGGAACGAGTTCCAGGTCTCCATGAAGGTCAGCAGGCCGAGCACGGCGGCGGCCGGCCGCAGCGCGGGCAGCACGATGTTCCAGTAGATGCGGAAGGTGCTCGCCCCGTCCACCCGGCCCGCCTCGATCAGCTCGTCGGAGATGGCCTGGGTGGCGTACTGCCGCATCATGAACACGCCGAACGCGCTGACCAGGAACGGCACGGTCACCGCGTAGAGGGTGTCGAACCAGTTGAGGTCCTGGATCATGCCCCAGAGCGGGATGAGGCCGAGCTGCGTCGGGATCATCATGGTGACGATGATCGTCAGCAGCAGGGCGTTGCGGCCCCGGAAGCGCAGCTTGGCGAAGGCGAAGCCGGCCAGCGAGCCGGTGATCACCACGGAGACCGTCACGATGCCGGAGACGATCACCGAGTTGAGCAGGCCGGTGAGGAAGTTCGCCGCGTCGTTGTCGAGCACGCGGCCGAAGTTGTCGCCGAACGACCCGGCCGGCGTGACCGGCGGCGGGACGTCGTTGATCGAGTCCAGGCTGCGGGTGGCGATGACCACCATGTAGTAGAACGGGTAGATCGAGAAGAGCGTCGCCAGGACGAGCGCGACGTAGGTCAGCGGGCTGGTGCGCCACAGGCGCCGGGATGCGGAGTTCATCTGGGCGGTCCTCACTTCACCGTGCGGCGGACGAGCAGGAAGTTGATCCCCGAGACGAGGGCGATCATCAGGAACATCGCCCAGGCGACCGCGGCGCCGTAGCCGGCGGTGTTGAGGTTCTCGATGCCCAGCTCGTACATGTACATGGCCAGGGTCTGGAACTCGCGCTGGTCGCCGCCGATGATGTTGCCGTTGGCGAAGACGAGCGGCTCGGTGAAGAGCTGGAGCCCGCCGATCGTGGAGAGGATGACCACGAAGACGAAGGTCGGCGTGAGCATCGGCAGGGTGATCCGCCAGAACTGCTTCCACTGGCTGGCGCCGTCGAGCGCCGCCGCCTCGTACAGGTCGCGCGGGATGGCCTGCATGCCCGCGAGCAGGATCAGGGTGTTGTAGCCGGTCCACCGCCAGTTGACCATGGAGGCGATGGCGGTCCAGGAGCTCCACCGCTCGGCGTCCCAGTCGACCGCGTCGATGCCCACGAAGCTCAGCAGCCAGTTGATCACGCCGAAGTCGCGCTGGAAGAGCATGCCGAAGACGATCGCCACGGCGGCCACCGAGACCACGTTCGGCATGAAGATCGCCATCCGGAACAGCGTGCGCGCGCGCAGGAAGGTGCGGTTGAGCAGGTTCGCCAGGAACAGGGCGAGCAGCAGCTGCGGGATGGTCGACAGCAGGAAGATGCCGAAGGTGTTGAGCGTGGCGTTCCAGAAGTACTCGTCCTTGACCAGGGCGACGTAGTTGTCGAACCCGATGAAGCTGTGGTCGCCGATCAGGTTCCAGTCGTGCAGGGACATCCAGGCGGTCCGCAGCATCGGGTAGAGCCCGAAGATGCCGAAGATCACGAAGAACGGCGCGATGTAGAGGTACGGCGAGTACTTGAGGTCCAGCCGGGTCAGCGAGTGCGACCGGGACCGGCGCCGCGCGGGCGGGCGGGGTGGCGGTGCGGCGGGCGACGGCGGCGCCGTCGTGGCCGAGAGGCTCATGCGGGGTCCTTTCCCGGCGTCGGCACGGGCGCGCGCCGACGCCCAGGCGCTCTTACGCGAAAACGGGACGGCGCCGATGGCGTCCGGGGCGGAACGGGGACGGCGCCGGTGGCGTCCGGGTGTGTGGACCCGGACGCCACCTGGCGACGAGGTGGGTCAGAAGGCGCCCTGCGTCTTGGCGTCCTTGGCGAACTGCTCCCAGGCCTTGTCCTTCGTGGCCTGTCCCTGTTCGTACGAGCGCAGCGCCGGCTCGAACGCGTTCTCCTTCACCGCCTGGTGCTTCGGGCCGAGGTGCAGCGGCTGGATCTTGGCGACGCTCTCACCGAAGATCTTGCCGGTCGGCGCGTTGTTGAAGTACTCGTTGGTGTAGGCGAGGAACTCCTGGTTCTTCAGCGCCTCCAGGTTGGTCGGCAGCGGGCCCTTGAGCTTGAACGCCGCCACCTGGCTCTGCGCGTTGGTCAGGTACTCGGCGAGCTTCGCCGCCTCCTTGGGGTACTTGCTCTGGGTCGGCACGCCGAGCCAGGAGCCACCCCAGTTGCCGGCGCCGCCGGGCACCGGTGCGACGTCCCACTTGCCCTTGTTCTCGGGGCCGGAGTTGTCCGCGACGATGCCGAGCATCCAGGACGGGCAGAAGGTCGCCGCGAAGGTGCCCTGCTTGAAGCCGGCCGACCACTCCGGCGACCAGGTGGCCGTCTCGGCGGTGATGTTGGCGTCGGCCATCGCGACCGCGGTGTCCCAGGAGGTCTTCACCGCCGCGCTCTTGTCGGCGACGATGTTGTCGTCCTTGTCGTAGAACAGCTCGCCGCCCTGCTGGAACATGACCGCGCTGGCGGCGGTGGTGACCGAGTCGAGCAGGCCCTTGCCGGTGGCGGTGCGGTACTTCTTGCCGGTCTCGATGAAGGCGTTCCAGTCCGGCCAGAGGGCGGCGACCTGGTCCCGCTCGACCGGCAGCTTGGCGGCCTGGAAGAGGTCCCGGCGGTAGCAGACGGCGAGGCTGCCGACGTCGGTCGGCAGGCCGATCAGCCGGCCGTCGGGCGCCTTGCCCAGCTCCCACTTCCAGGGCAGGTATTCCTTGCTGTGGTCGGCGACCAGCGGGGCGAGGTCGGCCCAGTTGGCCGGGTTGGCCTTGAACTCGTTGAGGATGCCCTCCTCCAGGGCGACCACGTCGGCCGCGCCCTTGCCGGTGGCGAGCGCCCGCACGATCTTCGGCCGGTACTCGTTGAGCTGGGCGGTCTTGCGCAGCTCGACCTTGATGCCGGTGTCCTTCTCGTACTGCTTGATGATCTCGTCGTAACCGAACTCGCCGAACGTGTCGACGACCAGCTTGGCGGGCTTCTCGCCGGCCGCGGGCGCGTCGTCGTCCTTGCCGCAGGCCGCGAGACCGCCGATGGCGGTTATCGCGGCCAGGGCGGCAGCCGCCATGCGGGTGCGCCGCGTGGTGAGGCTCATCGGAGACCCCTCTTTCGGTGGTGAGGCTGACTGGGTGTGGTGGGGGGTGCCGTGCGCGCCGTCGGCACCGGTCGGGGCCGGCGGTCGACGTCCGGAGCGGGCGCGGGTGAGTCGTGCCACGTTCGCGGGAGCGCTCCCATGAGATTGCCGGCGGGTGTCGGGGGTGTCAATAGGCCCTTGGGAGCGTTCCCAGATCGTTACCGCGAGTGCGTGCGTCCCGACTGCCGAACGTCGCCGGTCGACCCGCCGAGCGGCGCCACCTGGGCATCCGTCGCATTGAAGCGGTTCAGTGCGCCCGGCCGGGGCGACGGACACGCTGAGCAGCCCGTCGAGCACGCCGCCTGCCGACGGGAGGCGCCTCAGCCGAAACGGTTCAGCAGAGGCGGCGCAGTAGGGTGTCGGCCCGGCCCGCGTCGAAGGCGGCCGGGTCGAACCGGTCGCCCACCCGGTCCCGCGCCTGGAGGTGCTCCGGATGACCCGGGTCCGTCAGCGCGGCCAGCAGCACCTGGTAGCCGGCCGGGCCGCCGACGTCCTCCGGCGGGCACGCCCGCTCGCCGTCCAGGCAGGACGGGTACCGCTCGTCCGGGTCGGCCGTGAAGGCGTCCTCCACCACCAGGCCGTGCTCCCACCAGTCGCCGAAGTCGTACGTGTAGTGCAGCCGGCTGCCCTTGCCCACCACCGCGTCGAGGCGGACGTCCAACTCGTCGTGCAGGGCCAGCTCGCCGTCGGGGTCGGGCTCGCCGTACTGGCGGCCCTCGATCCCGAACGAGTGCAGGTGGCAGTCCCGCCAGCCCATGGCGTGCTGCACCACCCGGTGCAGCCGGTCCAGGGTGTAGCCGCCCGGGACGAGCACCCTGCGCCAGACGGGCGGTCGGACCCCGGCCAGGGAAATCTTCAGCTGGAAGATCTGACGCGGCATGCTGTCCCATCCTTCCTCGGCATAGGCTGCGGGCATGATCTGCCGAGCGTGCCGGGCCAGGCGGCACGACGACTGCCCGGGGCGGAACTGGTGCGACTGCCAGCACCGTACCCCCCGACCCACCCCTCCGGTCACCGGTCCGGCCGGCGAATGAGCGTCGGAATCCCGATTTCGGCGCTCTGGCCGCAGCCGTCGGCCCGACCGCTGGACGACGCCGCGCTCACCGCGCTCTACGGCCGGTCCGACCGCCCCCACCTGCGGGTGAACTTCGTGACCAGCGTGGACGGCGGCGTCTCCGTCGACGGCTACTCCGCCGGGCTCTCCGGCGAGCCGGACAAGCGCGTCTTCGGGCTGCTGCGGATGCTCTGCGACGCCCTGGTAGTGGCCGCCGGGACGCTGCGGCACGAGGGCTACCGGGCGGTACGCCTCAACGAGCGGCGCCGGGCGTGGCGCCGCGAGCACGGCCTGCCCGAGTACCCGACGCTGGTCGTCGTCTCCGGCTCGCTCGACCTCGACCCGGCGCAGGCCGCCTTCGCCGACGCGCCGGTGCGGCCCGTGGTGCTCACCCGGGCCGATTCCGTGGCCCCGCCCGGCCTCACCGGGGTCGCCGACGTCGTGCGCTGCGGCGACGACCGGGTCGACCTCGGGGCGGGCCTGGCCGAGCTGCGCCGCCGCGGCCTCGGCCAGGTGCTCTGCGAGGGCGGCCCGCACCTGTTCGGCGCGCTCACCGCCGCCGATCTCGTGGACGAGGTCTGCCTCACCGTCGCCCCGCTGCTCGCCGGGGCGGGCCCGGGGCGGATCACCGCCGGCGACCCCAGCGACGTACGCCACCTGCCGCTGCGACACGTGCTCGCCGCCGACGGCGGGGTGCTCATGCTCCGTTACGCCCGCGACTGACGGTGGTCGGCCGGACACCCTGCGGCTGAGGGCCGTCGGCGGCGGCGTGGCGTCCGCCGCGTCGCGTGGCAACGTGTCGTACTCCTCGGGCAGGATGCAGGGCGTGTGCCCCGACCGCGACGACCAGCCGACCGGAGTTGCCCGATGACTGACGACGGGTTCGACGGCCCGGGCGAGGTGGTCGGCCGGGTGCTGGGCACCGCCGACGCCACCCCCCTGCAGTTCTGGACCGCGGTCTCCCCCGGCAGCTACCTCCAGCTCGACGACGTCGTGGTGACCCGGCGTGAGCTGCCCGACCGCGAGCCGGTGACGATCGCCGGGGTGGTCACCCAGGTCCGCGCGCGGCACGAGGGCGCCCAGTTCGACTCCGACGTCTTCGCCATCGCCGACGGCACGCTGCCCGCCCAGGTGCAGGAGGCCGCCGAGATCACCACCACCCGCGTCGACCCGGAGCTCTACGTGCCGCCGTCGCCCGGTGCGGTGGTGCACCGCGCCGAGGGCGACGCCCGGGCCCGGGCGCTGCACTTCGACCGTATGGAGCGGCGCATCCCGATGGGCATGGGCCGCGACGGGGTGCCGGTCTACCTCAACGCCGACTTCCTCGACGGCAGCCGGGGCGCGCACGTGTCGATCTCCGGCATCTCCGGGGTCGCCACGAAGACGAGCTTCGCCACCTTCCTGCTCTACTCGGTCTTCCGCTCCGGGGTGCTGGGCGGCGACGCGGTCAACGCCAAGGCGCTCATCTTCAACGTCAAGGGCGAGGACCTGCTCTTCCTCGACCATCCCAACACCCGGCTGGACGACCCGACCCGCGCCGCGTACGCGAAGCTCGGCCTGGTCGCCGGCGCCTTCCCCGACGTGCGGGTCTACGCCCCGCCCCGGGTGGGCGACTCCTCCGGCACGCCCGACGTGAGCAGCCGCCTCACCGGGGTCGACAGCTTCTACTGGACGCTGAGCGAGTTCTGCGCCGACCGCCTGCTGCCCTACGTGTTCGCCGACGCCGACGACGAGCGCCAGCAGTACACGATGGTGGTGCACTCGGTCACCGCCCACCTGGCCCGGCACGCCCAGCCCGCCGACGGCGGCATCAGCATCGACGGGGTGCGGCTCGGCTCGTACGCCGACCTGGTCGACCACGTCGTCGACCAGGTCAACGACGACGAGACCCGCTCCGACTGGGCCGGCAGCGCCGTCGGGCTCGGCACGGTCAACGCGTTCGCCCGCCGGCTGATCGGCAGCAAGAAGGACCTGTCCCGGCTGATCCGCGGCGACCTGGCCACCCGCCGCCCGCACTCGATCAACACCGCCGAGAGCGCCCAGGTCACCGTCGTCGACCTGCACAATCTCCCCGACCGGGCGCAGCGGTTCGTGGTCGGCGTGACGCTGAAGAGCGAGTTCGAGCGCAAGGAGAAGTCCGGCACCGCCAAGCCGCTGCTCTTCGTGGTGCTCGACGAGCTCAACAAGTACGCCCCACGCGAGGGCTCCTCCCCCATCAAGGAGGTGCTGCTCGACATCGCCGAGCGGGGTCGCTCGCTCGGGGTGATCCTGGTCGGCGCCCAGCAGACGGCGAGCGAGGTGGAGCGGCGGATCGTCACCAACTCGGCGATCCGGGTGGTGGGCCGGCTCGACCCGGCCGAGGCGTCCCGCCCGGAGTACGGCTTCCTACCGCCCGCCCAGCGGCAGCGCGCGCTGCTGGCCAAGCCGGGCACGATGTTCGTCAACCAGCCCGACATCCCGGTGCCGCTCTGCCTGGAGTTCCCGTTCCCGGCCTGGGCCACCCGGGTCTCCGAGGCCGGTCGCGCCCCGTCCGAGACGCTCCGGTCGATCACCCAGTCCGTCGACCCGTTCGCGGTCGTCGGCTCCGGCGGCGGCACCAGCGACGACGACATCCCGTTCTAGGGGGCACCCGTGAAGATCCTGCACACCTCCGACTGGCACGTCGGCAAGGTCCTCAAGGGGCAGTCGCGGGCCGAGGAGCACAAGCGGGTCCTGGCCGGCGTGATCGACGTCGCCCGCACCGAGGCGCCCGACCTGGTCATCGTCGCCGGTGACCTCTACGACACCGCCGCCCCGACGCCCGAGGCCACCCGGCTGGTCACCCGGGCCCTGACCGCGCTGCGCCGCACCGGCGCCGACGTGGTGGCCATCGGCGGCAACCACGACAACGGCCAGGCCCTCGACGCGCTGCGGCCCTGGGCCGAGGCCGCCGGGATCACCCTGCGCGGCGGGGTCCGGGACAAGCCGGACGAGCACGTCATCGACGGCACCACCGCCGGCGGTGAGCGCTGGCGGCTGGCCGCGCTGCCGTTCCTCTCCCAGCGCTACGCCATCCGCGCCGTGGAGATGTACGAGCTGACCGCCGCCGAGACCACCCAGACGTACGCCGACCACCTGGGCCGGGTGCTGGGCCGGCTGACCGAGAGCTTCACCGAACCGGACCGGGTGCACCTGGTCACCGCCCACCTGACCGTGGTCGGCGCGACCACCGGCGGCGGGGAGCGCGACGCGCACACCGTGCTGGGCTACGCGGTGCCGGCGACCGTGTTCCCGGGCACGGCGCACTACGTGGCGCTGGGTCACCTGCACCGATCGCAGCGGGTGCAGGGCCCCTGCCCGATCCGCTACAGCGGCAGCCCGCTGGCGGTCGACTTCGGCGAGCAGGAGAACGTGCCGTCGGTGACCGTCGTCGAGGTCACCGCGACCACGGCGGCGCAGGTGCGGGAGGTGCCGGTGACCGCCGCCACCACGCTGCGCACGGTCCGGGGCACCCTGGCCCAGCTCGCCGAGATGCAGGTGCCGGACGCCTGGCTGCGGGTGTTCGTCCGGGAGCAGCCGCGCGCCGGGCTGCGCGAGGAGGTGCAGGAACTGCTCCCCGGGGCCCTGGAGATCCGGATCGACCCGGAGCTGGTGCCCGCCCCGGGCAGCGGCGCCCG
Source organism: Micromonospora sp. M71_S20 (assembly GCF_003664255.1). Taxonomy (NCBI): domain Bacteria; kingdom Bacillati; phylum Actinomycetota; class Actinomycetes; order Micromonosporales; family Micromonosporaceae; genus Micromonospora; species Micromonospora sp. M71_S20. The sequence goes on from NZ_RCCV01000001.1 coordinate 613,876, forward strand.
GACGGCGCAGCGGGCGGGCCGCTCGCCCCGGCAGCTCTTCGCCGACTACCTGGACAGCCGGGGGCACACCGACGACGGGGTGCGGGATCTCTTCGACGAGCTCTTCGAGGAGGTCGAGCACTGATGCGGCCGATGCGGCTGGACATGGCGGGTTTCACCGTCTTCCGCGACGAGACCACGGTCGACTTCACCGACGCCGACTTCTTCGCGCTGGTGGGGCCGACCGGCTCCGGCAAGTCGACGGTGCTGGACGCCATCTGCTTCGCCCTCTACGGCACGGTGCCCCGCTGGGGTGGGGCCCGGGGCCTGTCCAACGCCCTGGCCCCGTCGGCCACCGAGGCGCGGGTCCGGCTGGTCTTCGAGTCCGCCGGTTCCCGCTACGTGGCGACCCGGGTGGTCCGCCGGGACGGCCGGGGCAACGTCAAGACGGCCAACGCCGGGTTGCAGCTGATGCCGGCCGGTTTCGACGTGACCAAGCTCGACACCGGGTTGAGCCCGGACGACCTCGGCGAGGCGGTGGCCGGCACCCCCGCCGAGATGGAGCAGGCGGTGCTGGAGGCGGTCGGGCTGCCGTACGAGCAGTTCACCAGCTGCGTGGTGTTGCCGCAGGGGCAGTTCGCGGACTTCCTGCACGCCAAGCCGGCGACCCGGCAGCAGATCCTGGTCAACCTGCTCGGCCTCGGCGTCTACGAGGACGTGCAGAAGAAGGCGACCGCGCGGGCCGCGCAGGCCGAGGCGAAGCTGGAGGCGGTCGACCAGGCGCTCGCCGGGCTCACCGACGTCGACGACGCCGCGCTGGAGGCGGCGACCGGGCGGGTCGACCGGATGCGGGAGCTGGCCGGGGCGGTGGCGAGCGCCGTACCGGAGCTGGAGGCGGCCCGGGCGACGGCGCGGGAGGCGGGCGCGGCCCTGGCGGCCCTCGACGCCGACCTGGCGGTGCTGGCCGCCGTGCGCGCGCCGGACGGGGTGGCGGAGGTGGCCCGGGCGGTCGCCTCGGCGCGGTCCGGCGCTGACGAGGCGGCGACGGCGGTGTCGCTGGCCGAGGAGCGGGAGGAGAAGCTGCGCGGCGAGCTGGCCGCCGCCGGCGACGAGAGCGCGCTGCGGCTGCTGCTGCGGGCGTACACCGACCGGGAGAAGCTGGCCGGCGAGGCGGCGGCGGTGCGCGCGGCGGTGACCGGGGCGCAGGCCGAGCACGGCGCGGCGGTGGCGGCGCTGGCCGAGGCGCGGACGGCGGCCGAGAGGGCCGAGGCGGAGCTGGAGGCGGCCTTCCGCGCCCACGAGGAGGCGAAGGCGACCGACCAGGCGGTGGCGTTGCGCGCGCACCTGCGCGACGGGGCCACCTGCCCGGTCTGCGAGCAGACCGTCGCGGCGGTGCCGGCGGTGCCGGCCGATTCGGCGGTGGCCGCCGCGACGGCGGCGGGGCGGGCGGCGCGGGCCGCCAGCAAGGCCGCCCAGGCGGTGGTGCAGGAGCGCGACGGCGCGGCCCGGGAGCTGGAGCGGGTGCTGCTGCGCGCGCGGGCCCGGCAGGACCAGGTGCAGGCCCGCCTGGCCGAGCTGGACGACCAGTTGGCCGGGGCGGCCGAGCCGGCGGTGCTGCGCCGCGAGCTGGACGACCACGCGCGGCTGCGCCGGGCGCTGGAGGAGTCGGCGGCGGCGGTGCGGGCCGGCCGGGACGCCGCCCGGCGGGCCCGGGCGGCGGTGGACGCCGCCGAGGAGCGGCTGCGGGCGACCTGGCGGGCGTTCGACGCGGCCCGCGACGGGCTGGCCCGGTTCGGGCCGCCGTCGGCGGACCGGGAGGACCTGGGCGCCGCGTGGGCCGCCCTGACCGGGTGGGCCGGCGAGGAGGCGGCGCGCCGCCGCGCGGAGCGGGCCGGGCGGGCCGCGGCGGTGACGCAGGCCGAGGCGGTGGCCGCCGGCGTCGGCGAGCGCATCGCGGGCGTCCTCGCCGCCGCCGGGCTGCCGCCCGCCGACGATCCGCTACGCGCCACCGACCGCGCCCTCGAGCGGGCCGAGGCCGACCTGCGCGAGCTGGAGCGGCGCCGGGAGCAGGCGGGTGGCCTGCGCGAGCAGCGGGCCGGCTACGAGCGCGAGGCGCAGGTGGCGCGGGCCCTCGCGGGGCACCTGCGGGCCAACAACTTCGAGCGGTGGCTGCTCGCCGAGGCGTTGGACCTGCTGGTCGACGGCGCCTCGGGCATCCTGCGGGAGCTCTCCGGCGGGCAGTACGACCTGGTGCACGACAAGGGCGAGTTCTTCGTGGTCGACCACCACGACGCGGGGCTGCGCCGGGGCGTGCGCACACTCTCGGGCGGCGAGACGTTCCAGGCGTCGCTGGCGCTGGCGCTGGCGTTGTCGGAGCAGCTCGCCGGGATGTCCACGACGGCGGCGAGCCTGGAGTCGATCGTGCTGGACGAGGGCTTCGGCACGCTCGACGCGGCCACTCTCGACACGGTGGCCGCCACGCTAGAGAACCTGGCCGCCCGGGGCGACCGGATGGTGGGGGTGGTCACCCACGTGCCGGCCCTGGCCGAACGCATCCCGGTCCGCTTCGAGGTCAGCAAGGACGCCCGGTCGGCGCGCGTGGAACGGACCGGCCGGTGAGCGGGGCCCCGGCGTCCGCGACGGGAGGTCCGCTGCGGTGACCGATCCCCGGTTCTTCGTCGACGCGTGGGATCCGGCGTACGGCGCCTCGTTCGAGGCGTCCGGCGGCGGTCCCGCCGCGCCGAGCAGCGCCCAGGTCGACCCGGACGCCGAGCTGCCGGCGGTCGACTGGCGGGCGATCGGGCCGCGTCCCGGCGTACGGGCCCCCGACGTGGTGCTGCTCGTCGACGGGGTGCGCCGGATCGACGCGAGTGTGTGGACGGCGGAGGAGGACGGGGCGTCCTTCCCCGGCCTGGCCGCGTCGTACGCCGCGGGGGTGGTCCGGTGCGACCTGGAGCGCGGCGCGGCGCAGCTGGCCGGCGCGCGGGTCGGTCGGGGGCTGTTCACCGCCAGTCCCTCCGCGGTGGACGTGGTGGCCGGCAGCGTCCGCTATCCGGTGCACCGGGTCAGCGGCACGGGCGAGCTGAACAAGCTCCCGGCCGCCGTGCAGGGGCCGCTGACCGCGCTCGAGGTGGAGGTCTCGGGGGCGGCCCGCACGGACGGCGACCTGCTGGTGGTCGACGGCCCGCTGCGCAACCGGCGGCAGCTGCCGCGCACGGTCGGCTACATCAAGACGCAGCACAGCCAGTACCTGGACGCCCGGCTGACCGCCGTGGTCACCGGACTGGCGGCCGGCGAGCGCTCCCCGGTGTTCAAGCTCGGCACGGCCTGGGGCGGCTGGTCGTGGTACCTGCGGCTGCCGGTGGCCCTCGGCGCGCCGTGGGCGGGCATCGTCCGGATGGAGTGCTCCGCCGAACTGAGCGTCGACGAGGCGGTGGGCCTGGCCGACCTGTCGCTGGTCACGCTGCCCCGGTTCGCCTCCACCCCATACAAGGACCCGCGCGCGCCGCAGAACCTGATCCCGATCGCCGGCCTGGAGCGCCGGCTGCGGGCGCTGCTCGGCGACGCGCGGCTGCTGCACCGGGTGCTCACCGCCGCCGCCCGGGGCAGGCGCTGATGGGCCGCAAGCGGGCGGCCGACACGGTGGCCGCGCGGGTGGACACCGGCCAGGCCGAGCTGGTGCCCGATCCGGACCGGCCGGGGTCGTGGACGCTGCTGCTGGACGGCGCCCCGCAGTCGCACGTGGACCTGGCCGATCCCACGCACCTGGAGTTCGAGTACGTCCGGCGGCTCGCCGCCGCGATCGACCTGGTGGCGCCGGCCGGCGCGCCGCTGCGGGTGCTGCACCTCGGCGGCGGCGCGCTGACCCTGCCCCGTTACGTGTCGGCCACCAGGCCCGGCTCCACCCAGCGCGTGGTCGAGGTGGACGGCGCGCTGGTGGAGCTGGTCCGGCAGGCCCTGCCGTGGCAGCCGGATCCCCGGCTCAAGGTGCGGGTGGCAGACGCCCGCGCGGTGCTCGCCGCCAGCCGCGACGCCAGCTACGACATCGTGGTGGCCGACGTCTTCGCCGGCGCCCGCACCCCGGCCCACCTGACCTCGGCGGAGTACGCCGCCGAGGTGGCCCGGGTGCTGCGGCCCACCGGCTTCCACCTGGCGAACGTGGCCGACGGCCCGCCGCTGCGCCACGCCCGGGGGCAGGTCGCCACGGTCCGGTCGGTGCTGCCCCGGGCCTGCCTGGTCGGCGACGCGGCGGTGCTGCGCGGGCGTCGGTACGGCAACCTGGTGCTGGTGGCCGGCCGGGTCGAGCCGCCGGTGCCGGAGCTGACCCGGCGCGCCGCCGGGGACTGGTTCCCGGGCCGGGTGCTGGCCGGCGAGGAACTCGACCGCTTCGCGAGCGGGGCACCGGTCGTCCGCGACGCCGACGCCACCGACTCGACCCCGCCGCCGCCCGGGATCTTCTCCGTGCGCCGTTGAGCGGAGTCTCCTGCGCGCCTCGTTGAGCGCGGTGTCCGCGCCGGCCACCGGTGCGGCGGGTGCGGAAGCGGATTCTTTTCCGCGCGCCGTTGATCCGTTCGTCCGGGCGCTGCGTACCAACGGGCGGCCGTGCCCGTGGGAGGCGGCCGATGTCATCGGACACCCGGAGGTCTGCATGCACGCGGTGGCGGCCGGTTGGCACGGCGACAGGGCGCGACCGGACTGGATGTCCGCGCGGTCCCAGTCCCGGCCGGGCGCGGCGGCACGCGGGGTCGACGCCCGCCAGGCGCCTCGCCAGAATGGGCCGGTGACGCCGAAATCCGCTCCGGGGCGCCACCAGGCGGCACCGTCCACCGAGGCGGGTCACTCGGATCGGCTGATCCGGCTGCTCTACGCCGAGCACGCCGGGCCGCTGCTGGCGTTCGTCATGCGGCTCACCGGCGGCGACCGGCAGCGGGCGGAGGACATCGTCCAGGAGACGCTGCTGCGGGCGTGGCGCAACGCGCACCGGCTGGGCGTGCAGGGGCAGGGCTCGCTGCGGCCGTGGCTGGTCACGGTGGCCCGGCGGATCGCCATCGACGAGCACCGCAGCGAGCAGGCCCGGCCGGCCGAGACGTACGACCGGGACCTGACCGCGTTCGCCGAGGCGGACAGCACCGACCGGGTGCTGCGCACGATGACGGTGGCGGACGCGCTGCGTACGCTGAGCCAGTCGCACCGGGAGATCCTGGTGGCCACGTACTTCCGGGGTCGGACGGTGCCGGAGGCGGCCGAGGAGCTGGGCCTCCCGCTCGGCACCGCCAAGTCGCGGGTCTACTACGCGCTGCGCGCGCTGCGCACGGCTCTGCAGGAACGGGGGGTGACGGAATGAGCCGGGCGGACCACTTGGACGTCGCGGCGTACGCGCTCGGCGTGCTGGACGAGCGCGACACGGAACGGTTCGAGGAGCACCTCGCCACCTGCTGGGCGTGCGCCGCCGAGCTGGAGACGATGGTGCCGGTCGTGGGCCTGCTCTCCGACATCGACGGCGAGACGATGGCCGCGCTGGAGCAGACCCGTACCGACCCGGCCCTGCTGGACCGGACGCTGGTCGCGGTCCGCGCCCACCGGCGGCGCAACCGGTTCCGGCAGCTGCTCGCCACGGCGGCGGCGGTGCTGGTCCTCGGTGGCGCGACCGGGCTCGGCTTCGCCAGCATCGCCGGCGAGAGCGCCCCCGAGGTGGTGGCCGAGCCGACCGCCACCGTGCCGGTCGCCCCGCCGACGGCCAGCCGTTCCAGCGATCCGAACGACCCGGACATCGGCGGGACGCTGCCGGAGGGCGACCCGGTCAATGTCGTCGACGCGACCACCGGCGTCGAGGCGACCTTCTTCGTCGTGTCGAAGGACTTCGGCACGGGCGTGGACTTCATCCTCGCCAAGCTGCCCGGGCCCCGGACGTGCCGGCTCGTCGTGGTGCGGAAGAACAACAGCACCGAGGTGATCTCCACGTGGTCGGTGCCCGGCACCGGGTACGGCACCAACGCGCGCCCCGACAAGCTGAGCCTGTCGGCCTCGACGTCGACGCGACTCGATGACATCAAGCAGTTCCAGGTGCAGTCGGTGGACGCCGGCGGGGTGGCGAGCCCGCTGGTCACGGTGCAGATGTAGCACCCGCCACGGGATCGGCGCCGGCCAGCACGACGACCGGTGCCGATCCCGCGTGCCGTTTCCGGAATCGTATCGGCGCAATTGTGTCTCGTCGCGGAAACGGATTCCGGGACCGTTCGGTTCAACGGTTTTCCGTGACATCGACCACGATTACGAATTCAACCTTGACAACGTCCCCTCCGTATCAACCGGTGAACGCCATAAACGAGGAGGGCACGTGGCACAGATGAAGCGAACCGTCATCGTCGCGAGCGCGATGGTCGCGTTGACGGCCTGCGCTCCCGCGGGTTACGAGGGGGCGAACCCGGGCGCGGCCGAGCCGGTCGCCGTGACCGCCGCCGAGTCCACCGCGGCGCCTGAGCCGGAGGTCTCGCCGTCCCCGGCCACGCCGCCCGCCGACGCGGACCTGACCGAGGAGCTGAACGGCCGGAAGGTCGCCCGGATGGGCAGCGTGGTCACCGACCAGGACGGGTGGATCCTCTACCGCTTCGACAAGGACACCAACGACCCGCCCTCGTCGAACTGCGTCGACAAGTGCGCCCAGGTGTGGCCCCCGGCGCTGACCGACGGCAACCCGGAGCTCAACGGCGTCTCCGACGACAAGGTCGGCACCGTCACCCGCCAGGACGGCAGCCGGCAGATCACCCTCGACGGCTGGCCGCTCTACCGCTACGTCGGGGACAAGAAGCCCGGCCAGTGGAAGGGCCAGGGCGTCGGGGGCACCTGGTTCGTGGTGGCCCCGGACGGCAGGAAGAACCTCAGCTGCCTGCCGACGGGCACCCCGAAGCCGGTCGCCCCGCCGTCCGACGAGAAGGCCGGGCAGGGCGACCCGAACTACTCGTACTGACCCACGGGACCCGGTGGCCGGTCGTGGCCGGGGAGGGCGCGGCCGGTCCCCGCCCCGTGACCGGCCACGACGCCGGACCGGCCATGACATCGGACCGGCACCACCGCCGGACCGGCCGCGCCCGGCGGTGTCGCCGGTCACGGGGCGGGGACGTGACAGCATGTGCGGGTGACCGGGACCGAACCCACCGCGCGTCGGGAGCTGCGCCCGCCCGCCGGGTACCGGTTGGCCGCGTCGGTCCGGGCGTTGACCTTCAGCCCGTACGACCCCTGCGCGCGCGTCGCGGCCGGCACCTTCTGGTGGGCCGCCCGCACCCCGGACGGTCCGGCCACCCTCGCCCTGCGGCCGGCCGGCGGCGCCCTGCTCGCCGAGGGCTACGGTCCCGGGGCCGACCGGGTGGTCGAGTCGGCGGACGCGGTCGCCGGGCTCCGGGACGACGTGGGCGGGTTCGCGGCGCTCGCCGCCGCCCACCCCGTGGTGGCGCGGCTCGCGGCCCAGCACCGGGGGCTGCGCATGCCGGCCACCGGGCAGGTCTTCCCCCGGCTGCTGCGGGCGGTCTTCGAGCAGAAGGTGACCGGCAAGGAGGCGTACCGGGCGTACGCGGCGACGGTGCGGCACTTCGCCGAGGCGGCGCCCGGACCGATGCAGCCGCTGCTGCTGCCGCCGGACCCGGCGGCGGTGGCCGCCACCCCGTACTGGGTGTTCCACCCGTTCGGGGTGGAGCAGCGCCGGGCCGAGACGCTGCGCCGCGCGGCGGCCGTCGCCGACCGGTTGGAGCGCTGCGCGGACTCCGCCGAGGCCACCCGCCGGCTGACCGCCGTCGCCGGTATCGGCCCGTGGACCGCCGCCGAGGTGGTGCGCGTCGCGTACGGGGACCCGGACGCGGTCAGCGTCGGCGACTTCCACGTGCCGAACACGGTGGCCTGGGCCCTGGCGGGCGAGCCGCGCGGCGACGACGCCCGGATGCTGGCCCTGCTGGAGCCGTTCCGGGGGCACCGGGGGCGGGTCTGCGTGCTGCTGGCGGCCGGTGGCGTGCAGGCGCCGAAGTACGGCCCGCGGATGCCGATCCGCTCCTTCGCCCGGTTCTGACCGGGTCCTGCCGACCGCCGGGCTTCGCGCCGGGGTACGACGCGGTGCCGGCCGGGCATGCGGGTCGTCGTGGCGGGCTGCGACGACGGGTGGCGAGGGTGCGGGTCAGGGGCGCGCGCAGAGGCGGCGCAGGGTGCGGCCGAGCCACCAGGCGTACGCCCGCTGGAAGGCCCGACCGGCGGGCCCGGCGGCGCGCATGACCCAGCGGTCCGGCCGACTGAACGCGACCACCTCGAACCAGACGTGGCCGGCGGCGTCGCGGCTGACCACGAACGCCTCCTCGCCGCGCGCCGGGTGCCCGGGCAGCGTGCCGTACCCGAAGCCGGCCCGCCGCCCGTCGTCGACGGCCCAGACCACCTCGCAGGGCGCGGCCAGCCGCAGCGGCCCGACGCCCAGCCCGGAGACCACCCGGACCCCGGGCGCGGCCCGCTCGGCGGCGGCGTCGATCCGGATGCCGGCCGCCCGGTGCAGGCGCCAGCCGAGCACGGCGTCTCCGGCCGTCGGGAAGCAGGAGTCGGGCAGCCGGACCCGGTGCCGCACGTGCCGCCAGCCGGCCGGCAGCTCGCCGGTCTCGGTGGCGCCCACGTGCGGATAGGTCAGTGCCGGCACGGCGCACCCCCACGGCTCGACGGGACACCGCCAGCGTACGGGCGGTGCGGGCGGCCCGCCCGGCGGCCTGTGGTTGGCTGTCGGAGTGATCATCGAGCCGCGCATCGCCCCCGCCGACGTCACGGACGCCGGCGAGATCCTCACCGTGCAGCGCGCCGCGTACCTCACCGAGGCCCAGCGCTACGCCGACCCGTTCCTGCCCCCGCTGACCGAGACCCTGGAGGAGGTGCGGGCCGCGCTGGCGGGTCCGGCGACGGTGCTCACCGCCCGGCTCGGCGACCGGCTGGTCGGCTCCGTGCGGGCGCACGTCGACGGCGACACCGCGCACGTCGGCCGGCTCTCCGTCGCCCCGGACCAGCAGGGCCGGGGCGTCGGCGGGCGGCTGCTGCGCGCGGTGGAGGCGGCCTGCGCCGCCCGGGTGCGCCGCTTCGCGCTCTTCACGGGCGCCGACAGCGCGCAGAACCTGCGCCTGTACCAGCGGCACGGCTACCGGGTGGTCGGGCACCGGCCGGACCCGAACGGCATCCGGCTCGCCCTGCTCGAGAAGGCGGTCAGTCCCGCTCGCAGCGACGCCTGAGCCCGTCTGCCTCCAGCCGCAGGTATCGGCGCATCAGGTCGCCGTAGAGCCAGCCGACGGGCCCGGCGAGCGGCCCGGACTGCGTGATGGCCAACTCGACGCGGCTGCGCCCGTCGGGCAGCGGCAGCACCCGGTGCTCGCCGAGCGTGCGCACCCCCGGGCTGCCCGACACCCAGGAGAACGACCGGCCCTCGGTCAGCTCGGTGACCCGCCACACCGCCGGTCGCAGCTTCGGCTGCTCCAGCCGGGCGGTGGCGCCCAGCGCGAGCGGTCCCGCCTCCCCCCGTAGCGCCCGGCGCACCGAGGGCGTCCATTCCGGCCACCGCTCGACGTCGACCAGCACCGCCCAGACCCGTCCCGCCTCGGCGGCCACCTCCGTACCGGCCTCGAACCGCATCGCGCCCCCTCCCCGTGTCGGCGCCCGGCGGCGCCGCTGCCAGTCTCGACGACGCCGGCTGGAGAATCGTGACGGGGCGTCGTCCGCCGGCCGGTCCGCCGGGGTGCCGGGGCCGGCGGCGTGCCGGGCCGCCGGGGGGTCCGCCGGGCTCGGCCGCCGCCGGGTCAGGCGGCCTCGCGCAGGTCGGCCAGCCCGAGGGGGGTACGCCGGCGCAGCAGTTCCTCCAGCTCCGCCACCGTGCCGGCCTCGCCGAGCACGTCCTTGCCCCCGCCGAACTGGCGGGGATAGCGGCGCACCAGCCGGTACCGGTAGCGGCCCCGGATCAGCTCGACGCTCACCCGCCACCGCCCGCAGCACCCGCACACCCACTCCGACACCCCGCGAAGGTAGCTCTGACCTGGGCTTTTGCGATTCGCTCGGTGCGGCACGAGCGGCGCGCGGCCGGACACGCCGCCCGCCAACCGAACGTGTTCTGCCTCACAACTGTCGGTGCGGTCTGGTTGACTGTCGCCGTGAAGCTGCCGATCAGTCCGCCGGTCGAGCCGATGCTGGCCAAGAGCGTCCCCCGGATCCCCACCGCGCCCGGGATGACCTACGAGCCGAAGTGGGACGGCTTCCGGTGCATCGTGTTCCGCGACGGCGACGAGGTGGAGCTGGCCAGCCGCGGCGGCAAGTCGATGACCCGCTACTTCCCCGAGGTGGTCGAGCAGGCCCGCCGCCAGCTGCCCGCGCGGTGCGCGGTCGACGGCGAGCTGATCGTGATCCGGCGCGACGGCCCGGGCGGGCAGCCCCGGCTCGACTTCGAGCTGCTCGCCCAGCGCATCCACCCGGCCGCGTCCCGGGTGAAGCTGCTGGCCGAGACGACCCCGGCCGACTTCGTCGCCTTCGACCTGCTCGCCCTCGACGACGAGACGCTGCTCGACGAGCCCTATCCGCGGCGTCGGGCCCGGCTGGAGTCGGCGCTGGCCGGGGTGCGCCCGCCGGTGCACGTCACCCAGGTGACCACCGACGTCGACACCGCGCACCGCTGGTTCGACGTCTTCGAGGGCGCCGGCCTGGACGGCCTGATCGCCAAGCCGGCCGACCTGCCCTACGAGCCGGGCAAGCGGCTCATGTTCAAGGTCAAGCACGCCCGCACGGCCGACGTGGTGGTGGCCGGCTTCCGCTGGCACAAGTCCGGCCCGGTGGTCGGCTCGCTCCTGCTCGGCCTGCACGACGACGAGGGGGTCCTGCACCACGTCGGGGTGAGCGCGTCGTTCACCATGGCCCGCCGCGCGGAGCTGCTGGAGGAGCTGGAGCCCTACCGTGACGTCGGCGCCGACCACCCGTGGGTGCACGGCGACCACGAACGCGGCCAGCGCCTCCCCGGCGGGGTGAGCCGCTGGACGGGCGCCCGCAACCTCGAGTGGGAGCCGCTGCGCCCCGAGCTGGTGGTCGAGGTCGGCTACGACGCCATGGAGGGCGACCGGTTCCGGCACACCGCCCGGTTCGTCCGCTGGCGGCCCGACCGTGATCCCCGCTCCTGCCGCTACGACCAGCTCGACCGGCCCGTACGGTTCGATGTGGACCAGGTGCTGCGCGGCGATCCCACGGTTACCGTGGGGTCCGCCGCCGGTCCGGCGTAGCCTGGCCGTCGACCCGACACGGAGGCCCGCTCGTGACCCGCACCCCCGACCGGATCCGCCGGTTCCGGCTCACCCTCGCCGGGCTGGCCGCCGCCGCGCTGGTCGCCGCCGGCTGCACCATCCCGACGATCGCCCCTCGGACGGAGGCCGGCGGCGAGGCCGCCGCCCCGGGCACGGCGCCCACCTGGCGGGCCTGCCCTGAGGTGGCCGAGGAGCTGGTCGGGCGCGGCGCGCCGAACATCCGCTACGAGTGCGCGCGGATCAAGGTGCCGCGCGACTGGGGCACGGGCCCGGGCAGCGGGGCCACCGCCGGGCCGGGCGCCGGGCAGACCTTCGAGATCGCGCTGCTGCGGGCCCGGTCGACCAAGCAGCGCGACCGGATCGGCTCGCTGGTGATCAACCCGGGCGGGCCCGGCGGCTCCGGCGTGGACACGGCCGTCTACCTCTCCTTCGGCCCGGCGTTCGGCGGCCTGCCCGCCTCGGTCACCGACCGGTTCGACATCGTCGGCTTCGACCCGCGCGGGGTGTCCCGTTCCAGCCCGGTCAAGTGCATCCCCGACGCCGACCTGGACGCCAGCTTCGGCTACGACCCCGACCCGGAGAGCCAGGAGTCGTTCGACGGGTTCGTCGCGCTCAGCCAGCGGATCGGGCGCGGCTGCGGCGACCGCTACGGCGACCAGCTGCCGCTCTACGGCACCGAGCAGGCCGCCCGGGACATGGACGCGGTCCGCGCCGCCGTCGGCGACGACAAGCTGACCTACCTCGGCTACTCCTACGGCACCCTGCTCGGGGCCACCTACGCCCAGCTCTTCCCGCAGCGGGTACGGGCGCTGGTCCTCGACGGCGCGGTCGACCCGAAGCAGGACCTGATCGCCGGCTCGGAGGGCCAGGCCAAGGGCTTCGAGCGGGCCTTCGGCAACTTCACCACGTGGTGCGCGGCCAACGCCGGGCGCTGCCCGATCGCCCCCGACGCCCGGGCGGCGGTCACCTCGGCGATCGACAAGGCGCGGGTGTCCCCGGTGCGCGGGGACGACGGCCGGGAGGCGACCGCGGGCTGGGTCTTCTACGCGATCATCTCGTCGCTCTACACGGAGTCGGGGTGGCAGGAGCTGGCCCGCGCCATCGACAAGCTGGAGGGCGGCGACCCGGCAGACGTGTTCCGCCTCGCCGACGCGTACGCCGACCGGGACTCCGACGGGCACTACTCGAACATGTTCGACGCCAACCTGGCGGTCAACTGCGCCGACGAGGAGCAGAAGCCGAGCCGGGAACGCATCCGGCAGCTCCAGTCGCAGTGGCGGGCGAAGTATCCGCTGTTCGGGCCGGCCCTGGCCGTCGGCCTGCTCTCCTGCGCCGAGTGGCCCGGGGGGCGCGACCCGTACCCGACGGGCCCGGCCGCCGGGGCGCCGCCGATCCTGGTGGTGGGCACCACCGGCGACCCCGCGACGCCCTACGAGCAGACCCCGGCGCTGGCCGCGATGCTGGGCGTGGGCCGGGTGCTCACCTGGGAGGGCGAGGGGCACACCGCGTACCCGCAGACCTCCTGCATCACCCGGGCGGTCGACGCCTACCTGATCGACCTGGTCGTGCCCAGGGATGGGCTGCGCTGCCCGGCCCGCTGACCGGTCGTTCCGGCGGCAGGTCGGGCAGGTCGATGCCCTGCCGGGCCGCGATCTCCTCCAGCAGCGCCCGCATCCGGCGCACGTCGGCCTTGAGCTGCTCCTGCTCCTCGTGCTCGAAGGCGTCGTCGTCGACGATGAGCTGACTGGCGAAGTGCGCGGTGATCAACGGGATGACCAGCAGCACCATGGTCGAGATGAGCAGCGCGGCGAGGGTACGGCCCTGCCAGCTCACCGGGGAGATGTCGCCGTAGCCGACGGTGGACGCGGTCACCACCGCCCACCAGACGGCGTCCGCCGGGCTGCGCTTCTCCACGTGGCCGTAGATCACGCCGGCCACCACGATCATCAGCAGGTAGGAAATGATCAACGTACGGGGGGAGTTGGCGAACCAGACCAGCCCCCGGTAGATCAACCGGAACGGCAACAGCAGGACGTCCATGGACAGTCATGTTGCCCCCCGTACGCCAGCGCTGCCTGCCCATCGGTCCGGCTCACTGTGCCACGCTGAGCGGCATGAGTGACGTGATCTTCCGGGAGGCCGTCCGAGCCGACCTGCCCGCCGTGATCGCCCTGCTCGCCGACGACGTGCTCGGCAGGACCCGCGACTTCACGGAGGTCGACGCCCGGTACGAGAAGGCGTTCGCCGACATCGACGCCGACCCGCGCAACCAGCTGATCGTGGCCGACGCGGACGGTGAGCTGCTCGGCTGCATGCAGCTGACCTACATCCCCGGGCTGGGCCGGCACGGCGCGGAGCGGCAGCTGATCGAGGCGGTCAGGGTCCGCTCCGACCTACGGGGGCAGGGCCTCGGCCGGCAGATGATCACCTGGGCGGTCGACCAGGCGAAGCAGCGTGGCTGCGCCCTGGTCCAGCTCACCACCGACAAGACCCGCCACGACGCCCACCGCTTCTACCTCGACCTCGGCTTCCTCCCCACCCACGAGGGCATGAAGCTCCCCCTCTAACCCGCCTCTCCCCCTCTCCCGCCCAGCCCAGCGCCACCCCGCCGCCCCACGGCCGCAGCCCCGCCGCCCACGGCCGCAGCCCCACAGCCCGCCGCCCAACAGCCCGTCGCCCAACAGCCCGTCGCCCCACAGCCCGTCGCCCCACAGCCCGTCGATCATGCAGTTGTGGTGCCCGACGAAAGGGGTGAAGTAGCTGAGAGCTCCCACCACAACTGCATGATCGACGCGGACGGGGCGGGCGATGCGGGTGGGGCCGGGCGACGCGGACAGGGGGCGGGCGACGCGGGTGGGGCCGGGCGACGCGGACGGGGGCGGGCGGCGCAGGCAGGGCTGGGCGGGGCGGGCGGGGGGCGTGGAGGGGGTGGTGGGAGTGGTTTCAGGTGGGGAGGAGGTGGCCGTCGCGGAGGGTGAGGACGCGGTCGGCGAGGTCGATCAGAGCCGGATCGTGGGTGGCGACCAGCGCGGTCATGCCTCGGGCGTGCACGACCGCCCGGAGCAGGTCCATGATCGACCGGCCGGTCTCGGAGTCGAGTTGACCGGTCGGCTCGTCGGCGATCAGCAGGTCCGGCTCGTTGGCCAGGGCCCGCGCCACCGCCACCCGCTGCTGCTGCCCGCCCGAGAGCTCGTACGGGCGCTGGCCCGCGTGCCCGCCGAGGCCCACCAGCTCGAGCAGCACCGCCACCCGCTCCTCCCGCTCGGCCGCGGGGACCCGCGCCAGCCGGAGCGGTACGCCGACGTTCTCGGCGGCGGACAGGATCGGCACCAGCCCGAAGGTCTGGAACACGAAGCCGACCGTGCCGCGGCGCAGCTCCAGCAGCTCCTTCTCACCGGCGCCGGTGACGTCGTACCCGGCGACCACCACCCGGCCCGAGTCGGGCCGGTCCAGCCCGCCGACCAGGTTCAGCAGGGTCGTCTTGCCCGCACCGGAGCGACCCCGCACGGCCACCAGCTCGCCCCGCCCGGCCGAGAACGACACGTCCCGTACGGCGTGCACGGCGTGCTCGCCGCGGCCGAACGTGCGGCTGACCCCCTCCACCCGGACCACCTCGTCGGTGACGGTGGCGCCCGCCACCGTCCCGGCCGACCGTCCGTCCCGCGTCACGTCGCGCTCGCTCATGATCCCGCCCCGCTGTGCTCGGCGCGGTCGACCGAGTCGACCACGCGGTTCCGACTGATGCCCCGCCCGCTCACGGCGACGGCCTTCCGCCCGCCCGCCGCGCCGGCTTCCCGCCCGTTCACCGCCACGACGATCCGCCCGCTCATCGCGGCGTCTCGCGCTCGTCCTGCGGTCGGTCGCCCGGGCGCACCTCCACGTGGTCCGGCTCCAGGTTGAGCCGCACCCGGTCGCGCAGCGACAACGCGTCCACGAACGGCGCCGGCAGCTGCATCCGGCCGCTGCGGTCGAGCACGGCGTACTCCTCGCTGACCAGTTCGGTGCTGCCGTCCGCGCCGATCCGCGCGGTCCGGCGTACCTCGGAGGCGGTCCGGCCGTCGCGGATCGCGACGGTCCGGCGGACCTGGTCGGCCACGGCGTGGTCGTGGGTCACCACCACGATGGTGACGCCGAGTTCGGCGTTGATGGTGCGCAGCGCCGCGAAGACGTCGGCTCCGGTCGCCTCGTCCAGCTCACCGGTCGGCTCGTCGGCGAAGAGGACCTCGGGATCGTTGGCCACCGCCACCGCGACCGCGCAGCGCTGCTGCTCGCCGCCGCTGAGCTGCCCGGGCCGCCGGTCGGCGCAGTGACTGACCCCGACCATGTCGAGCAGTTCCCGGGCCCGCTCGCGGTGGGCCCGGCGGCCGCCGCGCCGCCCGGCGAGCCGCATCGGCAGCTCGACGTTCTCCAGCGCGGTCAGGTACGGCAGCAGGTTGCGGCCGGTCTGCTGCCAGACGAATCCGACCATGTTCCGCCGGTAGCTCAGTCGCCGCCGGGTGGAGAGGTTGAGCAGGTCGTACTCCCCCACGCGGGCGATGCCGGCGGTGGGCGTGTCCAGCCCGGAGAGGATGTTCAGCAGTGTCGACTTCCCGGAACCCGAGGCGCCGACGATCGCCACCAGCTCACCCCGGTCGATGACCAGGTCGAGCCCCTGCAACGCGACGACCTCCACCCCCTCGGTCTTGAAGATCCGGACCAGCCCGTCGCAGACGATGTGCCCGCGCAACCGGTCCCGGCCGCCGGCCCGCTCGGCCGCACGCTGGGCGGCCCGCTGTTGCAGGGCGGCCAGATCCGGCACGGCGGTGGTCTCCGCGGTAGCGGTCATTGTCAGTTCTCCTCTCCGAGCCGGAGCACCTCGCCGAGGCGCATCCGGCGGTTGTTCAGGGCCTCGACGGCGACCGCGAAGCCGAGGGCGAGCGCACCGAGCGCGACGACCGCGGCCGCCAGGCCGGGCTCGAACGCGACCCGGACCTCGACGCCATCGGTGAAGGCGGACAGTCCGAGCACCGGGGTGAGCAACAGCGGCAGGGCCGTGCCGACCAGCGCACCGGTCACCACCGAGACGCCCACCAACGGGACCAGCTCCACCAGCAGCAGCCCGCGCCACTGGCGTCGCGACAGGCCGAGGGTGCGCAGCCGGGAGAGCACCTGGCCGCGCTCACGGGCGCCGGCGAGCACCGTGAAGGCGATCGCGAGCAGGCCGAGGGCCGTCCCGCCGGCCGCGCCGGCGGTGAAGCCGAAGGCCAGCACCCCGTTCGCGCCGCCCTCACCCACCTGCCGGCGGGTGTCCGCGAAGGTCAGCACCTCCACGCCGCGCGGGCGCTCCCGGCCGGTGACCGCCCCGCCGGTCTGGAAGCGGGACTGCCCCGCATCGCCGGCCCGGCGCAGCGCGTCGCCGTCCAGGTCGTCGCCCGCCACGAGGAAGCCGGTCGGCACGGCGGCGTAGTCCCGCCGGGGCAGGGACTGCCAGGGCAGGACGACGAACCGGCTGCTGTCGGCGCGCAGCAGCGGGAAGCTCTCCGCCTGCCCGGCGACCCGGAACTCGTACCGCTGGCCCTGGGCACTGACGAAGGCGGAGCCGTCGAGGCCGGCGGCGGCCAGCTCGGCGGCGACCGTCGGGGAGACCACCGCGGGCAGCGGGCCGCCTCCCCCGGCGGGGGCGAGCAGCGCCGCCGGCACCGTCACGTCGACGCCGGACTCGCGGACGATCCGGGCCAGGGCCGGACCGTCGACCATGAGCACGGTCACCCCGCCGAGCCGGGTCTCGGTGCCGACCGCGTCCTTCGCCAGGCGTTGGCCCGCCTCGTACAGCACGGGGCTCGCGGCGCGGACCCCCGGCAGCCGCTCCAGTTCGGCGCCCGTGTCCGGGGCGATCCGGTCCCCCAGGATCAGGGCGTCGGCGGGGACCACCCGGCTGGCGGCCCGGTCCCGGCTCGCCTCGATCCCGGCGGCCGTCACCGCGCAGAACGCCGCGGTCGCGATGGCCAGCACGACGACCACCAGCGGCACGGCGACGACGGAGCGGCCGGCCCGGGCCGTGCCCAGGAAGGCGACGCTGCCCCGGGCCCGGGCCGCGAGCCGGCTGACCAGCCGCAGCGGCCACGGGTACAACCGCATCGCGACCACCGCCGCCGCGACGGCCAGCAGCACCGGCACCGAGACCAGCAGCGGGTCGACCTCCCCGGGGGTGAGGCCGCGGCGGCGCAGCAGCACGACCGCGAGGCCCGCGAGGACCAGCAGGCCCGCCTCCACCGTGAGGCGACGCGCGGAGGGGCGCGACCGGATCAGGTCGCGCCGACCGGCACCGCCCCTGGACGCGGCGAGGGTGGCCACCGGCAGCGCGAACGCCACCAGGACGGTCGCGGCGACGGCGAACCACAGGGTCTCCCCCGCTGCCCCCGGGGCGAGGCCACCGACCAGCCAGCCGAGCGCGCCGGCGGGTGGCACCACCAGCAGCGCCTCGGTCAGGCTGCGGCCCGCGCTCGTGGTGGCCGCCCCGCCCCGGGCACGCAGCAGCGTGAACTCCGAGCGGCGGCGGCGCACCAGCAGGCCGGCGGCCAGCACGACGAGCCCGGTCAGCGTGGCCAGTACGCCCGCGGCGATGACCCCGAGCACCGTCCGCGCGCTGTCCACCTCGGCGGAGAACTGCCGCAGCGGGATGTCCAGCCCCTGGACGAGGTTGCGGCCGCCCGCCTCCCGGGTCATCTGCTGGAGGCCGTCGATCACCTGGTCCAGCTCGCGGGCGTCGACGCCGTCGGCGCCCAGGCGGTAGCGCCAGCTGAACGTCAGCGGCCAGCCGGCGACGGCCTGGCGGTTCAGCGCGGCGCCGTCGACGACGCCGACGGCGATGAAGGGTTGGCCGTCCCCCACCGGCTCGACGATGCGCAGCAGCGGCGGCAGCCCGTCCCAGAACCCGTCGGCGGCGTCACGGGGCTGGAAGAGGCCGACCACGGTGAGCTGGGTGGGGGGCGGGGAGTCGGCGGTGAGCGGCTCCGGCGCGGCGAGGGTGAGCCGGCTGTTGAGCCGCAGGTTCAGCTTGCCGGCGACGTCCGCGGCCAGCGCCACCTGCACCGGCTGGTCCTTCGGCGTGTCGGCCGGCCAGCGTCCCTCGACCAGCGTGCCGGCCTCCTCGATCCCGGTCACGGACCGCAGGCCGAGGTGGACCAGGAGGTTCTTCGCCGCCAGGTCCGGGCCCCGCACCAGGCTGGCCGGGGTCTCCCCGGCGTACCACCGCTGCTCGACCATCCGCCGGACGACCGGCGGCATCGCGCCCTCGATCGCCGCCAGGTCGCCCTCGTGCGCGGCCACCACGGAGGTGCCGTTGTCCGCCGCGGCGAGCGGCCCGGACGAGTACGTCACGTCCCGCTGCTGCGGCGGCACGGCACCCAGGTGGGCCTCCAGGCCCTCCTGGGCGTGCCCGTTGACGATCCTGGGCACCCCGCTGATCACCAGCGTGGCGACCAGCGTCAGCGCCGCGAGGAGCAGGAACTGCCCGCCGTACGCCCGGACCCGGCGGACGACCGCCCCGATGCTCACCACGCCCCGTCTCCGCTCCTGGTCGTCCCTACGCTCCCGGTCACCGGTCTCCCCCGATCCGCAGCTGCGCCACGGCCACCCGCTGCCGGATGCCGAGGGCGATGAACGCGCTGAAGGCGAGTGCCGCCAGCAGCAGGCCGAGCGCGGTCAGGCCGATGGGCAGCCAGGGCAGCACGAAGGCGGCCTCCGGCACCGGCCGGCCCGCGGACGGCGTGAGGATGACCAGCGGGGCCATGGTCGCGCCGACCGCGGCGCCCAGCAGCAGGCCCACACCGACGCCGATCCCGGCCAGGAAGGTCTGCTCGGCCAGCAGCGCCCGGGCCAGCAGCCGGGGGCTGGCGCCGAGCGTGTGCAGCACGGCGAACTCCCCCAGCCGGTGCCGGGCGGTCGCCCAGACGTCGACGATCAGGCCGACCAGGGCCAGCAGCACCGAGCCGAGCGCGGCGGCGAGCAACCCCGTGCGGGCCCCCTGCCAGTACGGGTCGTCGGCGGCCCGCGCGGCCACCTCCCGCCGGTCGAGCAGCGTGGCGTCGGTCAGTCCGGCCGCCGCGCGGGCCGCCTCGGCGTGGCCGCCGTCGTCGGTGCTCAGCCACCACTCCCCGACCGGTCGGACGCCGCCCCGGTCCCGGATCAGCCACTCCGCCGCCGCCGGCAGGTCCAGCAGCACGCCCTCGCCGGCCGTGGACGGCACCTCGTCCAACTCGCCGACCAGCGTGACCGGCACCGTCGCGCCGGACAGCACGAGATCGACCGTCTCACCGACCTTCAGGCTCAACGCGTCGCGCACGGCCGGGGTCATCAGCGCGGGCACCGGCCGGTCCTCGCCGGCCGGCACCACGGCGAACCGGCTCGGCGGCTGGAACGCGAACCGGCCGCCCGCCCGGTACTCGACCTCCCAGTCGGCGCTCAGGCCGGTGGCCGTGACCGGCGCGCCGACCGGCTTGCCCTGGCCGTCGACGGCCACCCAGTCGCCGTCCAGCGACGCCGGCCGGGCCGTGCCGTCGGCGCCGACCAGCCGCAGGTCCGACACCTCCAGGCGGTACGCCCGCCCGCGCGCGCTCCCCCCGTCGGCCTCGAAACCGGACAGTCGTACGGAGCCCTCCCCCGCAGGGACGGCGACGGTGAACGCCGCCGGCCGGCCGTCGCTGCCGGTGCTGCCCGCCGGAAGCCGGAAGACCAGCCCGTCCGCCCGGGTCAGCAGCACCCAGAGGCCGATCTGGTGCGGCGTGACGGCGTCGCGCACGGGGGTGCGTACCGTGCCGGTGAGCGAGCGGGTGCCGGCGGGCAGCTCCACCCCGGTCGGCGCGCCGCGCGCCCGGGTCAGCCGGTCGAACAGCGCCGCCGCCGGCTCGTCGGTCAGCCTCTCGTTGAGTCGCAGCACGTCGGCCGCGGCCGAGGCGTCGAGGCTCACCACCGTCGTCGGCAGGTCGGCGCGGCCGAGGCGGATCTCGTCGCGCCAGGCCGGCAGCGCCTCGCCGACGCCGGGCAGCGCGGCGAGCTGACCGGCCCGGCCGTCGGGCGCCGAGCCGGTGCGCTCGATTACCCGCAGGTCGGCGCCGACGGTGTGGTCGGCCTGGTCGGCCTGCGACAGCTCGCCCGTGGTCACCAGCGACCACGCCAGGGTGCTGCCGCCGACGGCGAGCGCGAGCAGCAGCACCGGGCCGGCGTGCGGGCGTCGCCCCGCCTGCCACATGCCGAACATGGTCGCGGTCCACGGCTTGCGGTCGACGAACCGCTCGGCGAACCGGGTCGCGGGCGGCAGCAGCCGCAACGCCACGACCGCGCCGGCCAGCACGCCCAGCGTCGGCGCCGCGACCAGCAGCGGGTCCACCCCGAGCCGGCCGGCCGCCCCGGCGACCGGCGACGAGTACTGGCGCAGCTGGGTCCAGGCCAGCACCGCGAAGCCGACCAGCACCAGGTCGAGGCTGGCCCGCTGGACGCTCGCGGCGCGGGTGGGCCGGGACCGGGCCGCCATGTCGGCGACGTAGGTGCCGGCGCCCCGCAACGTCGGGACGACCATCGCGACGAGGCAGCCGGCGGCGGTGGCGGCCGCGGCGGCCCAGACCAGCGTGGTGTTGCCGGCGGCGAGCGTCAGCGGGGTCGCGCCGCCGGTGCCCACGTGCCGCAGCGCCTCGCCGGCGATCAGGGGCCCTAGCACGCCGGCGGGCAGGACGACCAGTGCCGCCTCCCGGGCCGCCAGGCCGGCCAGTTGCCGCCGTGCGGCGCCCCGGGCCCGGAGCAGGGCGGTCTGGCCGCGCCGGTCCTCGTGCAGCAGGGCGGCGACGAGCACCAGCGCGTACCCGCCGAGGACGACGATCAGCAGCAGCGGGGTGGCCAGCGAGGAACGGCCCACCAGGTCGGCCCGGGTGACGCGGTCGAGGAGGCGGTCGATCGCCGTGACGGTCTGGCCGGAGGAGCCCAGCCCGGCCGCCTCGGGCACCTCGGCGAGGGCCGCCGTGAGCGCCTGCCGCACGTCGGGCAGCCGGCCCGCGCCGGCCGCCGCCGCGAGGTCCGGCTCGACGACCCAGGACGCCGACACCGAGCCCGGGTAGGCGGCGACGAAGTCCGCCGGGTCCAGCACGAACGGCCCGTACGAGGTGCCGGCGTCCGCGGCGCTGCCGGCCCCGACCCCGGGTGCCAGCCGCCAGTACGGGTCGGCCGGGTCGCGGGGCCGCCACGTCCCGACGAGCACCACGGTGCTGGCCTCGTCGGACCGGCGGTCCAGCATCGGCACCCGGTCGCCGACGGTCATCCCGAGCAGGCCGGCGACCTTCTCCGGCAGCGTGACCTGCAACGGGGATGTTCCCGGGGCGGGCCAGGCGCCGCTGCTCAGCTCGGCGTGGCGGGGCAGGTCGTCGAGGGCCGCCAGGGTGGCGAAGACCGGGTCGTCGTCGCGGACCACGGTACCGAGGTCGCCGGTCAGCTCGCGGCCACCGCCGTAGCGGGCGGCATCGACGGTGACCGGCGCGCCGCCGAGGCCGGCGGCGAACCCGTCCCGGACGGCCCGGTCCCGGGTGGCGAACTCGGCCGCGTCCCGGCCGGCCGTGCCGCTGACCAGGAGGCTGCGCTCCTCGAACGACGCCCCGCTGAGCAGGGCACGCTGGCCCGCCTCGACGGCCCGCCGGTTGTAGTCAGAAAGCCCGGTGACCAACGCGACCGCCACCAGGGCCGCGACCACCGCGGCGAGCAGCAGCCCACGCGCCTCGCGGGCCCGCCTCCACACCAGCTTCATCCGATGCCCTCCCCTGGCCCGCTGTCGGGCCGACGATCAGGGAGAGGGGCGACGTGCCGGGAAAGGTTCGCGCCCGTTACTTGATCGTTATCCGGCGGCGCCGGCCGGTCGCCGGGTCGCCGGCCGGGCGAGCGGAGGAGCGCGGTGGCGCGGATGTGCTTCGATCACCGGATGGAGATCGCCCTCACCGCCCTGATGGCGGCCGTCGTCGCGCTGCTCGTCGCCCAGTTGCCGGGCAGGGCCGAGCAGGCGCGCACCGCGTACCGGCTCGCCGAGATCGAGCGCCGGCTCCGGCTGGTGATGGACCACCTGGGCGTGGTGGACGCCTCGCCCCTGCCGCCCGAGGTGGGTCGGCACCTGGCCCGGGGCGACAAGATCAAGGCGATCGCCGCGTACCGGAAGGCGACCGGCGCGGACCTGCGCTCGGCCAAGGAGGCGGTGGAGGCGTACGGCGACCGGCGGTGACGGCGCGGGGCGTCAGCGGGGGCGGTCGCGGTCCTTGGAGGGCTGCACGCGCTTCGGCTCGCCGGGCATCTTCGGGTGGTCCGGCGGGTAGGGCATGTCGCCCTGGCCGGCGGTGGCGTCCCGGTCGGCCCACTCGAGCAGCGGGGTGATGTCCCACGCGGTGTCGTCGATGCCGGCGTGCGGGTCGCCGCGCTCGGCCAGCCGGGCCGGGACGGTGCGCAGGTCGAAGTCGTCGGGCTCGACGTCGGGCAGCTCGTCCCAGGTGACCGGGGTGGACACGGTGGCCCGGGCGTTGGCCCGCAGCGAGTACGCGCAGGCGATCGTGCGGTCGCGGGCCATCTGGTTGTAGTCGACGAAGACGCGGGCGCCCCGCTGCTCCTTCCACCAGGCGGTGGTCACCAGCTCCGGCCGCCGCCGCTCCAGCTCGCGGGCCAGCGCGATGGTGGCCCGGCGCACCTCGGTGAACGTCCAACGGGGCGCGATCCGCAGGTAGACGTGCACGCCACGGCCGCCGGAGGTCTTCGGCCAGCCGGTGACGCCCAGCTCGTCGAGGAGCCCGCGCAGCTCGCCGGCGGCAGAGGCCGCGTCGGCGAAGTCGGTGCCGGGCTGTGGGTCGAGGTCGATGCGCAGCTCGTCGGGGCGGTCGACGTCGGCGGCACGCACCGGCCACGGGTGGAACACGATGGTGCCCATCTGGGCGGCCCACGCCACGTGGGCCAGGTCGGCCGGGCAGAGCTCGGCCGCGCTGCGCCCGCTCGGGAAGCTGATCGTGGCCGTCTGCACCCACGGCGGTACGCCCCGCGCGGGCACCCGCTTCTGGAAGAACGCCTCCCCCTCGACGCCCTCGGGGAAGCGCTGCAACGTGGTGGGGCGCTCGCGCAGGGCGCGCATGATGCCGTCGCCCACCGCGAGGTAGTAGTGGAAGACGTCGGCCTTGGTGAAGCCGCGCTGCGGGAAGATCACCCGATCGGGACTGGTCAGCCGGACGTCGCGCCCGGCCACCTCGATCTGTTCGGCCGCGGCCTTCGTACCACCCATTGCGCGACCATATGCCACACCCCCGACGTCCGGCGTACCGTTGGCGGGTGAGTCTTGACGAGAGTGAACTGCCCCGTACCGAGGAAGAGTGGCGGGTCCGGCTCAGCCCGGAGGAGTTCCGGGTGCTGCGGGAGGCCGGCACCGAGCGCCCGTGGACCGGCGAGTACGTCGACACGAAGACACCCGGGACCTACCACTGCCGGGCCTGCGGCGCGCAGCTCTACCCCAGCGACACGAAGTTCGACTCGCACTGCGGGTGGCCCAGCTTCGACGACGCGATCCCGGGCGCGGTCAAGGAGATCGAGGACCGCAGCCTGGGAATGAGCCGCACCGAGATCCGCTGCGCCCGGTGCGACAGCCACCTGGGGCACGTCTTCCGGGGCGAGGGTTTCACCCCGAAGGACACCCGGCACTGCGTCAACTCCGTCTCCATCCGGCTGGAGCCGCGCGCCGACGCCTGAGGCGCCCCGGCTCCGACGACGGCGGCCGGCGGACCTCCGGGGCGCCGGCTCGCCGGGTCTCGGCCGACGCCGGCGCGCCCGGAGGGTCAGGCCCGCCGGCCCGGCGCCAGGCCGGCCATCAGCGAGACCTCGGCCGTACGCGACCGCTCGACGCGCCCGGCGAAGTCGCGTACGCGCGGGTCGGCGCCGACCGTCTGGTGCGCCCGGGCCAGGTCGGCCGCCGCGTCCTGGTGCGGGGCGAGCAGGTCGAGCAGGACGCGGTCGACCTCGCCGTCCGGGGCGGCCCGCAGGCGTGCCATGTCCTCGGCGGCGGTCCCGTGGTGCCCGTGGTCGTGCCGGCGGGCGGCCTCGGCGGCGGCCGGTCCGGCGTCCGTCAGCCAGCCGCGCATGGTGGCGAGTTCGTCGGTCTCGGTGACCTCGATGGCGGCGACGAGGGTGCGCAGCTTCGGGTCGGTCACCCGGTCGCGGCTGAGCCGCACCATCTCGAGCGTCTGCTCGGTGTGTGCCGCCAGCGTGGCCAGGAAGACCACGTCCAGGCCGTTCATCGCGGTCCCGCTGGTCGCGGCTGTGCCCGGCGGCGCGGGGGCGGGCGACGCCGGGGTGGTCTGCGCGGCGCAGCCGGGGACGATCAGCAGGGCGGCGAGCAGGGCGACCGTGGGCAGCCGTCGCATGGCGTACTCCGATCCGGGGAGGGGTGACGGGTGCGGCGGACGCCGGGAAGGCGGGCCGCACCCGTCCGGTCAGACCTGCGACCAGAGCGCCGGCACGTGCGGCGGCTCCCAGCCGGGGATCGCCGTGTGCGCCTGCCGGCAGCGGTACGTCAGCCCGCCGTAGGTGACCTGGTCGCCGACCTGGTAGGCCCGGCCCGTCGTCCAGCTGCCGCCCGGCGCGGGCGGGGTGGTCGGGGCGGCGGTGGGGGTCGGGGTCGGCGACGGGGCCGGCCGCGTCGGGCTCGGGGTGGGCGACGGGTTGCCGCCCCCGCCGACCTGGAGGTCCACGCAGGAGTAGAACGCGTTGGCGGTGTCCGCGATGTTCCACACGGCGAGGACCTTCTGCCGTCCCGGGTAGCCGCCCAGGTCGACGGTGTGCGAGACGGTGGCGCCGGGCTGCTGCCCGCCGCCGTTGACGACGGCCACCCGGGTGCCGCCGATGAAGTACTCCCAGTTGCTGGTGGCGTGCCGGGCGGTGTTGGTCCAGGTGAAGGTGACGGAGCTGCCGACGGAGGTGGCGGGCCAGCCCCGGCTGTCGTCGTTCAGGACGGCGAACTGGGCGATCCCCGCGTGGCAGCTGCGCAGCCCCTTCGGCCCCTCGACGCTCTGCGGCTCGTACTTGATCTGCCCGCAGTCGGAGACCCGCCCCTGGGCGCAGAGCGCCTGCCGGCTCGGCGGGCCGGAGACGTAGCCGTGGGCCTGGGCGGGCGCCGCGACGGCGAGTGCGGAGACGACGGCGCCCGTCGCCACGAGCGGGATCGTGATTCTTCGGCGCATGATGGCCGCTCCTTCGGACTTCAGCCTGGTGAGGTGCCCTCAACATAAATTAAAGCTTGTTAACAGTAAAGACTCCTGTCGATAAAACATCGGGCGATCTGAGTACGCAGGGTGACCGTCAGAGCAGCAGCAGGCTGCCCCGCTCGTCCACCCGGTCGGCGGACTCGTCGTCCAGCCAGACGCCGCCGGCGGCGAGGTAGCGGAAGCGGTACTCCCCCGGGCCGAGTCGCACGGTGACCGTCCGGGTGCCGTCGCGGCGCGGGACGAGTTCGTGCCGCCCCGGTTCCCAGCCGTTGAAGGAGCCGACCACGCTGACCGCGCCGGGCGGGGTGTCGCGGGGCAGGCTGAAGGTGACGCGTACCTGGTTGCCGAAGAGCTTGTTCCGCTTGATCATGTCGTGTTCCTCCGGGGTCGTGCGCGGTCAACCGGTACAACGCCCGACACGCCGGGGGCGACACGCCGCCACCGCGGAGTGACCCGGGCCGTTCCGCCGGCCGGGCACGGTCCGGCTGCCGCACGCTCGGGGAAACCGTGTCGGCGTTCGGGGGGTTCTGTCGTGGCGACGTGCGAGGTCTGCGGTAACGACTACTGGATGGCGTTCGAGGTGCGGACCGTCAGCGGCGACGTGCACACCTTCGACTGCTTCGAGTGCGCCGCGCACAAGCTGGCGCCGATCTGCGAGCACTGCGAGGTCAAGATCGTCGGGCACGGGGTGGAGGTGTCCGGCCGCTTCTTCTGCTGCGCGCACTGCGCCCGCGCGGAGGAGGGCACCCGGGGCGCCGAGATCCGCGACGCGGTCGGCGCCCGCCCCGCCTGAGGCCGGCCACCGGACCGGACGCTCGGCGGGGCGACGGCCGGCGGGCCGACGGGCGCGGCCTACCATCGCGGAGTGCCGCAGACCCCCGTGACCAGGACCGCCTCGTTCGCCGACCTCGACGCCCGCACCTTCCACGACCTGCTCCGGCTCCGGATCGACGTGTTCGTGGTGGAGCAGGCGTGCCCGTACCCGGAACTCGACGGGCGCGACGTCGAGCCCGGCACCCGGCACCTCTGGCTCGACGACGGCGGCGCGCCCCTGGCGTACCTGCGGATCCTCGCCGACCCGGGCGGCGTGGCGCGGATCGGTCGGGTGGTGGTGGCGCCGAAGGCGCGCGGCGGCGGGCACGCGGGCCGGCTGATGGCAGCGGCGCTGGAGCTGGTCGGCGACCGCCCCTGCGTGCTGGAGGCCCAGTCCCACCTGGTCGGCCTCTACGGCCGCCACGGCTTCGCCGTCGCCGGCGCGGAGTACGTCGAGGACGGCATCCCGCACACCCCGATGCGCCGGGAAGGCATTGACGGAAGCCGATAAATGTGGCAGCCTCCGGGCAGAGCCGTCGCGGAAGCCACGCAGCGCGCACGGGAGGGGCAACTCCCGGGCCGTCCGGGCGTCGTCGTCCGACCTCTCCCCCCGGGGGCTCCATGTCCACTCAACTTCGATCTTCCCGCCTGGCATGGCTGCTCGCCGTCACGGCGACCGCCGTGCTGCTGCTGACCACGGCCCTGGCCAACCCCGTGTCGGCGCACGGCTCCGTGGTGGACCCGGCGTCACGCAACTACGGCTGCTGGCAGCGCTGGGGCAGCGACTTCCAGAATCCCCGGATGGCCACCGAGGACCCGATGTGCTGGCAGGCCTGGCAGGCCAACCCCAACGCCATGTGGAACTGGAACGGCCTGTTCCGCGAGGGCGTCGCCGGCAACCACCAGGCCGCCATCCCGAACGGCCAGCTCTGCTCCGGCGGCCGGACCGAGGGCGGTCGCTACAACGCCCTCGACACGGTCGGCGCCTGGAAGACCGCCCCGGTCTCCAGCAACTTCCGGGTCCGCCTGTACGACCAGGCCAGTCACGGCGCGGACTACATCCGGGTGTACGTGACGAAGCAGGGCTTCGACGCGCTCACCGAGCCGCTGGGCTGGGACGACCTGGAACTGGTCGGCCAGATCGGCAACACCCCGGCGTCGGGGTGGAAGCCGGAGCCCACCGGCGTGTCCATCGAGATCCCGGCGAACGCGCCGGGGCGGACCGGGCGGCACGTCGTCTACACCATCTGGCAGGCCAGCCACCTGGACCAGTCGTACTACCTGTGCAGCGACGTCGACTTCTCCGGCGGGCCGACCAACCCGCCGCCGACGACGCCGCCGCCGACCACTCCCCCGCCCACCACGCCGCCGCCGACGACCCCGCCGCCCACGACCCCGCCGCCGGCCGGGGCCTGCACGGCGACGTACCGGGTGACCGGGCAGTGGACCGGCGGGTTCCAGGGCGAGGTGACCGTGACCGCCGGTGGTGGGGCCGTCAAGGGCTGGTCCGTGACCTGGACCTACGCCAACGGTCAGCAGGTCACGTCGGCGTGGAACGCGACCGTGACCACCAGCGGCACGCGGGTCGTCGCCCGCAACGCGGAGCACAACGGGTCGCTGGCCCCCGGGGCGAGCACCACGTTCGGCTTCCTCGGCTCGTGGTCCGGCACCAACAGCGCGCCGACACCCACCTGCACGACCGTGGTCTGATCCGCACCGGAACCCCGGCCGGGGTCGCGTCCCACTCCCTCCGGGGCGCGCCCCCGGCCGGCCCGCGCCTCGGCACCGTCAGGTGACTGTCGAGCTGCCCCACCGGTGGGACCACCACCGGGCGGGCGGCCGGGCGTCAGACGAGACAGTTGACGATGTCGGCGACCGAACGGCGACGACCGGTGTAGAACGGGATCTCCTCCCGGACGTGCCGGCGGGCGCCGGAGGCCCGCAGGTCACGCATCAGGTCGACGATGCGGTGCAGCTCGTCGGCCTCGAACGCGAGCATCCACTCGTAGTCGCCGAGCGCGAACGAGGCGACCGTGTTGGCCCGCACGTCCGGGTAGCCGCGGGCCATCTTGCCGTGCTCGGCGAGCAGCTCGCGCCGCTCGGCGTCCGGCAGCAGGTACCACTCGTAGGAGCGGACGAACGGGTAGACGCAGACGTAGGAGCGGGCCTCCTCGCCGGCCAGGAACGCCGGGATGTGGCTCTTGTTGAACTCCGCCGGCCGGTGCAGCGCCATCTGCGACCAGACCGGGGTGAGCGCCCGGCCCAGCGTGGTGCGGCGGAACCGCAGGTACGCGTCCTGGAGGTCGTCGCTGGAGGCGGAGTGCCACCAGATCATCAGGTCGGCGTCGGCGCGCAGCCCCGAGACGTCGTACGTGCCGCGGACGACCACGTCCTTGCCGGCCAGCTCCGCGAAGAGCGCCTCGACCTCGCCGGTGACGTTCTCGCGCAGCGACGGCAGCGGGCTGGTGGCCCGGTACACCGACCACATCGTGTAGCGGATGCTGTCGTTGAGCTCCCGCAGCCGGGCCGCGTTGGTCTGCTCGGTCATGTCCCCGATCCTCCCAGTGCTGTGATGATCTCCTCGGCCGCCGTCTCGCCGGAGCGGACGCAGACCGGGATGCCGACCCCGTCGTACCCTGCGCCGGCCAGGACCAGCGTCGGATGGCTCGCCCGCAGGGCCGCCCGCGCGGCGGACACCCGGTCGGCGTGACCCGGGGTGTACTGCGGCAGCGACCCGCCCCAGCGCTGCACGTGGCCGGCGACCGGTGCGGGCAGCGGCACGCCGAGCACCGCCGACAGTTCCCGGTGCACGGTGGCAGCCAGGTCCTCGTCGGTGCGCTGCACCTGCCGTTCCTCGCCGTAGCGGCCCACGGAGGCGCGGACGAGCGCCAGCCCGTCGGTCCGGCGCAGGTGACCCCACTTGGTGGTGAAGAAGGTCGACGCCTTGATCAGCAGGCCCTCGGTGCTCGGCACCAGGAAGCCCGACAGCTCCGGCAGCTCCGGCTCGGGCAGCGCCAGGGTGACCAGCGCGACGCTGGCGTAGTCCAGTCCGCCGACGCCCTCGGCCACCTGCGGGGCCGGGCCGGCGAGCAGCCGGGCCGCCGGGCGGGCCGGCACGGCCAGCACCACGGCGTCGACGTCGACCGACTCCGGATCCCGGGTGGGTCCGACGGTCAGCCGCCACCCGGCCCCGGCCGGGGTCAGCTCCCGGACCGCCGCGCCCCGCCGGATCGTCGCCCCGCTGGCCGCCGCCGCGGCCTCGACCAGCGTGCTGAGCCCGCCGGCCAGGGTGCCGAAGACCGGCGCCCCCGGCGCGCGGGGGGCCGCGGCCTGCGCGGCGCGCACCGCGCCCACCAGGGTGTGCTCCACCCGGGCGGCCCGGGCCAGCGCGGGCATGGTGGTGGTCAGGGAGAGGTCGTCGGCCCGGCCGGCGTAGACGCCGCCGAGCATCGGGTCGACCAGCCGGTCGACCACCTCGTCGCCGAACCGGGCCCGGACCAGCGCGCCGACGGAGACGTCGTCGTCCGTGCCGAGCAGCGGACGGCCGGCGTCGACGTCGGCGTCCGCCGCCGGCCGCGCGACCGTGGCCACCCGCTCCAGGTCCCCGGGTACGCCGACCAGCGTGCCGCCCGGGATCGGGCGCAGCCCCCCGTCGACGACCAGCGCGGCCTGCCCGACGGTGGGGTGCACGATCCGCTCGCCCAGGCCGAGCCGGCGGACCAGGGCCACGGCGGCGGACTCGCCCCCGGCCGGGTCGCGCATCAGGAACGACTCGGCGCCGAACTCCACCGCCGAGCCGGCCAGCTCCCCGGTGCGCAGCTTGCCGCCGAGCGCGCCGGACTGCTCGTACACCGTGATCCCGGTGCCGGCGGGGGCGCGGTCGCGCAACCGGACCGCGGCGGCCAGCCCGGCGATCCCGCCGCCGACCACCGCCACCCGCCACGGCGCCCGCATGCCGCTCAGCCCCGGTCGGCCGGCTGGGCGGACAGCTCGTGCACCAGGGCCACCACCCGGGTCAGCACGTCGGGGTCGGTCTCCGGCAGCACGCCGTGCCCCAGGTTGAACACGTGCCCGGGCGCGGCCCGGCCCTGCTCCAGGATCCGCCGCACCTCGCCCTCGACCACCGGCCACGGCGCGAACAGCACGCACGGGTCGAGGTTGCCCTGCACCGCCCGGTCCGGCCCGATCCGCCGGGTCGCCGCGTCCAGCGGCGTACGCCAGTCGACGCCGACCACGTCGGCGCCGGCCTCGCCCATCGCGCCGAGCAGCTCGCCGGTGCCCACCCCGAAGTGGATCCGGGGCACGCCCGCGTCGGCCAGCCCGGCCAGCACGCCCGCCGAGTGCGGCAGCACGAAGCGGCGGTAGTCGGCCTCCGACAGCGCACCGGCCCACGAGTCGAAGAGCTGCACCGCGGACACCCCGGCGGCCACCTGGACCCGCAGGAACGCGAGCGTCACCTCGGCCAGCCGGCCGCAGAGCGCGTGCCACAGCTCCGGCTGGCCGTACATCATCGCCTTGGTCTTCGCGTGGGTCCGCGACGGGCCACCCTCGACCAGGTAGCTGGCCAGGGTGAACGGCGCGCCGGCGAAGCCGATCAGCGGGGTGTCGCCCAGCTCGGCGACGAGCATCCGGACCGCCTCGTCGACGTAGGAGACGTCGTCGCGGGTGATCGGCCGGATGCGTTCCACGTCGGTCAGGGTGCGTACGGGCTCGGCGACCACCGGGCCGGTGCCGGGCACGATGTCCAGGTCCACCCCGGCGGCGGCGACCGGCACCACGATGTCGCTGAACAGGATCGCGGCGTCCACCCCGTGCCGGCGTACCGGCTGGAGGGTGATCTCGGTGACCAGGTCGGGGCGGCGGCAGGACTCCAGCATCGCCACGTTGGCCCGGATCTCGCGGTACTCCGGCAGCGACCGGCCGGCCTGGCGCATGAACCAGACGGGGGTGTGCGGGCCGGGCTGGCGCCGGCAGGCCCGGACGAAGGGCGAGTCGGCCGGTCCGCCGGGGCGGGGGTCTTCGTCTCGGGCGTCGGCGCCCGTCGTCGTGGTGGTCATCGCGGCCATCGTGCCACGGGGGACGCGGGCGGCAGCGGGCAGCGCCGCCTTTTGTGACGCCGGTCGGCCCGGCGAAAGGCGGGCGCCCGCGGGGCGTCCTCCGGGGCAGTGGCACGGCCGCCGCGTGGCCCGGCATCGGCGCGCCTCTCGGGCGGGCGGCTGGCCGGCGGCATAGGCTGCCGGCATGGCCCCCCCGATCGCGCTCCCGGAGACCTTCGCCCGCGCGGTCTCCGGGCTGCGGTCCGCGGCGCCCCGGTCGGAGATCGTGCTGGAGGAGGTCGGCGCGCCGCAGCGGCTCGCCCCGTACGCCTTCGCGCTCTCCGCCACCGTCCTGCGCGACGGCGAGGAGGTGGCCTCCGGGCGGCTGATCCTGCTGCACGACCCGGCCGGCCACGAGGCGTGGCAGGGCACCCTGCGGCTGGTCACCTACGTGACGGCGGAGCTGGAGGTCGACCTGGCCGCCGACCCGCTGCTGCCCGGGGTGGGCTGGACGTGGCTGACCGACGCGCTGGAGGCGCAGGACGCGGAGCACCGGGCGATCGGCGGCACCATCACCCAGACCATGTCGACCCGGTTCGGTGACCTGGCCGGGCCGCCCGCCGCCGCCGACATCGAGATCCGCGCCTCCTGGACGCCGGTCGACGACGACCTCGCCCCGCACCTGCTGGCCTGGTGCGCGCTGCTGGCCTCGACCGCCGGGCTTCCCCCGCCCGGGGTGACCGCGCTGCCGGAGCGTCGCCCCGCCGGCGCGGCCTGACCCCGCGACGGGTCACCTCACAGGTACTTCTCGGCCTCGTTGCAGACCTTGTCCATGCCCTGGATGGCCTTGTCGTAGGCCGCCTTGTTGCCGTTCGCCGCCGCCGCGAGGGCGGTGGTGAGCTTGTCGAGGCAGCTGGCGATGACCTTCTTCTGCCGGGCCTGCTCGTCCCGGTCGTTACGGGTGCCGGTGAGGTCCTGCTCGGTGTCGCCGAGCTTGTCCCGGACCGCCTGGAGGTCGGTCTTGAGCTTCTCGATCTCCTTGCCGTTCGCCGCGATGGTGCCGTCGCGCTGGCTGACCTCGCTGGCCATCTTCTTCTCGGTCCGGTCCAGCTCGTTGGTGGTCGACACGAACAGGCCGGTCATCACCCCGCCCAGGACGAAGAGGAGCCCGGCCACGACGGCCAGGATCAGCACCTTGTGGCTCTTGCCGGGGCCGCCCGGCGCGGGGGCGCCGAAGGGCGGGGCGGAGCCGGGCGGGGCGGACAACGGCTGCCCGTACGCCGGCCCGGAGGCCGGGGGCACGGACATCGGCTGCCCGAAGGCCGGCCCGCCGGAAACCTGGCCGGCGTGCGGCGACGCGCTGCCGGGGGCGTAGCCGGGCGACGCGCTGCCCGGGGTGTAGCCGGGCGACGCCGGCGGGGCGGACTGGGGGTAGCCGCCGGACGGGGCCGGGTTGTACTGCTGCGGCGCCGGGGAGTACTGCTGGCCGGCGTCCGGCTGTTCGGGCGTGTACGGGCGCGCGCTGCCGTAGGTGGTGCCGTGCGGGGCGCCGCCCGACGGCGGCTGACCGGGCGCGGCCGGCGGGTACGGCGGGTAGCCCTCCGGCCCGGTCGGTGGCTGGGACATGTCGTTCTTCCTCCACGTGTACTGGTCCGCGCGGCATGCTCCGCCGGGCCGAGGGGGGTTGGGCGCTGACGGGGTCAGCAGATCTTGAAACCGTCGCAGGCGACCTTGATCGGTACGGCGAGACCGATCCCCTCGGCGTTGCGGGCCTTGGCGGTGGCGATGCCGACGACCTGCTTGCTGCCGTTGATGACCGGGCCGCCCGAGTTGCCGGGGTTGATCGGGGCGTCGAACTGGATGACCGGGCCCTCGCCGCCGCCGGCCTCGCGGAAGGCGCTCACCACGCCGGTGGTGACGCTGTCCTCCAGGCCGAGCGGCGCGCCGACGACCACGATCTGCTGCCCGGACTTCACGGCGGCGGGCGCGGCGACCAGGCCGGTGAACTTGCCGTTGGTCCGCAGGTGGGCGACGTCGTTGGCCTCGTCGACGCGCACGATGGTCGCCGGGAAGCGCTGGTCGGTGCGCTCCAGGAAGACCTCCCGCTCGCCGGTCTGCCAGAGCGCGTCCACGACGTGGTAGTTGGTGAACAGGTTGGTGCCCCCGCCCGCGGCCGGCTTGCCGATCGCGAACGCGGTGCCGGTGGAGTTGCCGGCCCGGACCCGGAACACGCTGGGCAGCACGGCGCTGGCCACGGCCTCCGGGTTGAACGCGGCGCCGGCCTGCTTCTCCAGCGCCCCCGCCCGGGACTCCAGGCCGTCGAGTCGAGTGCCGTCGGCCGCCTGCGCCGCCGCCATCCTGCTGTCGGTGTCGCCCAGCCGGTTCGAGAGCCGGTTGATCTGGTACGCCTGCACGCCCGTCACGACGGCCAGCAGGCCGGCGAGCACTAGCGCGGTGATGGTGAGCCCGCGCCCCTTCGTCGCCGGGGCGGGCCCGGCGGGGTACGGCTGGCCCGGTCCGGCGCCCTGCGGGTGGCCGTGGGCGGGCGGCTGGCCGGGGACGCCCGGCGGCGTCGAGCCGGACGCGGGGGGCCAGCCGGGCCCCGGGGTGGCACCGGGCGGCGGCGTCGACGGGCCCGGGGCGGTGGACGGCGCGCCGCCGTGCCCCCAGCCGCCGGCGGCGGGCGTGGCGGCCGGGGCCGGCGCGTTGGCGGGGGCCGCGCCCCACTGGCCCGGCTGCGCCGGCGGCGACCAGGCGGGCCGGGGGGACGGGGCGGGCGCGGGCTGCCCGGGGGCGCCCGGCGGCAGGTAGGCGGAACCGGCCGGCTCGATCCGGGGCGGCAGTGGCCCGGGACGGGCCGTCCCCGGCGGGAACCCGCCGTCGCCCGGTCCCGCCGGGCCCCTGTCCGCCGACCCGTAGCCAGCAGTCATGATCGCCTTGCCCTCCCCGTAGACGCCCCGCTCCGTTCGCGGGACCCTGATGATGCCGTACCCGCGCAACGGCCCGATGGACCGTACCTGCGTCAACGGGCTTTGTCTTCCCCTATGTCCGGCCTCCGGAAGGACATCCGGCGGTCGCCCGGCGACACACACCGGACCGGCTTCACCCACCGCGTCGCGTCGCGCACTAGGGTTGTCAGGTGACCGACGAACCACCCCTGCGCCGTCGGCCCGCCGAAAGCCGTACGGGAAACGATGCGCACCACCCGCCGTCGGCCCGCCCGGAGCCGGAGGCCGCGGGGACCGAACCGACCGCCGACGGGCCCGTTCCGCTGACCGCCCCGCGCGAGGGCACACCCCAGCCGGCGGCCACGCCCGGCGAGCTGGCCGACGTCTTGGCCCGCTTCGCCGCAGGCACCGGCCCCGTCGCCCTCGACGCCGAGCGCGCCTCGGGCTACCGCTACAGCCAGCGGGCCTACCTGGTGCAGCTGCGCCGGGCCGGTTCCGGCACGGCGCTGATCGACCCGCTGCCGCTGCCCGACCTGAGCGCCCTCGACATGGTGATCGGCGAGGCCGAGTGGGTGCTGCACGCCGCCAGCCAGGACCTGCCCTGCCTGGCCGAGCTGGGTCTGCGCCCGCGCCGGCTGTTCGACACCGAACTGGCCGCCCGGCTGGCCGGATTCGAGCGGGTCGGCCTGGCCGCGCTGACCGAGCAGCTACTCGGCTACAGCCTGGAGAAGCACCACTCGGCGGCCGACTGGTCGAGCCGCCCGCTGCCGGAGTCCTGGCTGACCTACGCCGCGCTCGACGTGGAGATGCTGGTCGACCTGCGCGACGCGCTCGACGAGGAGCTGACCCGGCAGGGCAAGTCCGCGTGGGCGGCGGAGGAGTTCGCCGCGCTGGTCCGCACCGGCGCCCGGCCGCCGAAGGCGCGTGCGGAGCCGTGGCGCCGCACGTCCGGCATCCACCGGGTGCGCGGGGCGCGGGCCCAGGCCCGCGTCCGTTCCCTCTGGTACGCGCGGGACCAGATCGCCGCCCGGCGGGACGCCGCCCCGGGGCGGGTGCTGCCGGACTCGGCCATCGTCGCGGCGGCGGAGCTGGATCCGAAGGACGAGAAGACCCTGCTCACCCTGCCCGGCTTCGGTGGCCGCTCGGTGCGCCGGCTGGCCCGTACCTGGCTGGCCGCGCTCGACGACGCGCGGCAGCTGCCCGAGGACGCGCTGCCGGTCGCCCCGACGGTCGAGGGTCCTCCGCCGCCGCACCGCTGGGCGGAACGGGACCCGGTGGCGGCGGCCCGGCTGGCCCGCTGCCGGGAGGCGGTGGTCCGCATCGCCGGCGCGCACCAGCTGCCGCCGGAGAACCTGATCGCCCCCGACTCGATCCGCCGGCTGGCCTGGGTCCCTCCGGAGGAGGTCACGGAGGCGGCCGTCGCGGAGACCCTCCGGGGCTTCAACGCCCGCGAGTGGCAGATCACCCTGCTCCTTCCCGACCTCACGGAGGCCCTCACCGATCCAGCCCCCGCCCCCTGACCCGGCGGTGTGGGGTGGGCCACACGGGGGCGGGTGCCAGCGATGGTTACTGGCGAGTAGCATCCGGAGGAACACGCCCGTGCCGGCGACCTTCGTCCGGTCCGTAGTGCCGCCTGCCGGCGCCGAGGCCGGGTCAGGTCGAAGAGGAGGCTCAAGTGCCCCGTGAAGTTCGGGATGTCGTCTTCGTCGACGGCGTCCGTACCCCGTTCGGCAAGGCGGGTGGCATGTACGCCAACACCCGCGCCGACGACCTGGTGATCCGCTGCATCCGCGAGCTGCTGCGTCGTAACCCGCAGCTGCCGCCGGAGCGGGTCGAGGAGGTCGCCATCGCCGCCACCACCCAGATCGGCGACCAGGGCCTGACCATCGGCCGGACCGCCGCCCTGCTGGCGGGCCTGCCCAAGACCGTCCCCGGCTTCGCGATCGACCGGATGTGCGCCGGCGCCATGACCGCGGTGACCACCGTCGCCAGCGGCATCGCCATGGGCGCCTACGACGTCGCCATCGCCGGCGGTGTCGAGCACATGGGCCGCCACCCGATGGGCGAGGGCGTCGACCCCAACCCGCGGATCGTCGCCGAGAAGCTGGTCGACCCGTCCGCGCTGGTCATGGGCGCGACCGCGGAGAACCTGCACGACCGGGTCCCGCACATCACCAAGGAGCGCACCGACGCGTTCGCGCTCGCGTCGCAGCAGAAGACCGCCAAGGCGTACGCCAACGGCAAGCTCCAGGACGACCTGGTGTCCGTGGCGGTCCGCGACGAGGAGAACGCCTGGGGCATGGCCACGGTCGACGAGGCCCCCCGGGACACCTCGCTGGAGAAGCTCGCCACCCTGAAGACCCCGTTCCGCCCGCACGGCAAGGTCACCGCGGGCAACGCGGCCGGCCTGAACGACGGCGCCACCGCCAGCCTGCTCGCCTCCGAGGACGTCGCCCGCGAGCTGGGCCTGCCGGTCGCCATGCGGCTGGTGTCGTTCGGCTTCGTCGGCGTCGAGCCCGAGGTGATGGGCGTCGGCCCGATCCCGTCGACCGAGAAGGCGCTGCGCCTCGCCGGCCTGACCATCGACGACATCGGCCTGTTCGAGCTGAACGAGGCGTTCGCCGTGCAGGTGCTCGCCTTCCTCGACCACTTCGGCATCGCCGACGACGACCCGCGGGTCAACCCGTGGGGCGGCGCGATCGCCATCGGTCACCCGCTGGCCTCCTCGGGCGTCCGGCTGATGACCCAGCTGGCCCGGCAGTTCGCCGAGCACCCCGAGGTCCGCTACGGCGTCACCGCCATGTGCATCGGCATCGGCATGGGCGGCACGGTCATCTGGGAGAACCCGCACTGGGAGGGAGACAAGTGAGCGCGCTCGCCGCACCGAACGAGGTCGTCACCAGGGCGCTGCTGCGCCAGGTGAACGTACCGGGGCTGGACCGGCCGGCCGCCCTGATCACCCTGGACAACGGCTTCGACCACACCAAGCCCAACAGCTTCGGCCCGGGCGGCCTGACCAGCCTGGACGAGGCGATCACCGCCGCGCTGGCGGCCGACCCGGCCTTCGTCGCGGTCACCGGCAAGCCGTACGTCTTCTGCGTGGGCGCGGACATCACCAGCCTCCCGCAGCTCGCCGACCGCGAGCAGGCGCTGGAGATCGGGCGGCTCGGCCACCGGGTCTTCGCCCGGCTCAAGGACAGCGAGGTCCCGACCTTCGCCTTCGTCAACGGCGCGGCGATGGGCGGCGGCCTGGAGTTGGCGCTGCACTGCCACTACCGGACGCTCTCCGGCGGCGCGGCGGCGCTGGCGCTGCCCGAGGTCTTCCTCGGCCTGGTCCCCGGCTGGGGCGGCACCCAGCTGCTGCCGAACCTGATCGGCATCCCGGCGGCGACCCAGGTGATCATCCAGAACCCGCTCATGCAGAACAAGATGCTCAAGCCGAAGCAGGCCGCCGAGATGGGCATCGCGGACGTGCTGCTGGAGCCGGCGGACTTCCTGGAGCGGTCCCTGGAGTGGGCCGCCGGCGTCGTCCGGGGCGAGGTCACCGTGACCCGGCCCGAGGTCGACAAGGACATGTGGGCGGGCGTGCTCTACTTCGCCCGGCAGACCCTCGATGCGCGGCTGCACGGCGCGGTTCCGGCCGCGTACAAGGCGCTGGACCTGCTGGAGACCGCGAAGGACGCCGACTTCGCCACCGGCACCGCCGCCGAGGACGAGGCCCTCGCCGACCTGGTCTTCTCCGAGGAGCTGCGCAGCGGCCTCTACGCGTTCGACCTGGCGCAGCGGCGGGCCAAGCGCCCGGCCGGCGCGCCGGACAAGGGGCTGGCCCGCACGGTCACCAAGGTGGGCATCGTCGGCGCCGGCCTGATGGCCAGCCAGCTCGCCCTGCTCTTCGCCCGCCGCCTCCAGGTGCCGGTCGTCATGACCGACCTGGACCAGGCCCGGGTGGACAAGGGCGTCGGCTACGTGCACACCCAGATCGAGAAGGCCGTCAGCAAGGGCCGCATGGACAAGGGCACGGCCGCCAAGCTGTACGGCCTGGTCAGCGGCTCGGTCGACAAGGGCGTCTTCGCCGACGCCGACTTCGTCATCGAGGCCGTCTTCGAGGACCTGGCCGTCAAGAAGCAGGTCTGGGCCGAGCTGGAGAAGATCGTCAAGCCGGAGGCAGTGCTGGCGACCAACACCTCCAGCCTGTCGATCACGGCGATGGCCGAGGAGCTGGAGCACCCCGAGCGGGTGGTCGGCTTCCACTTCTTCAACCCCGTCGCGGTGCTGCCGCTGCTGGAGATCGTCCGGGGCGAGCGGACGGACGACGCCACGCTCGCCACCGCGTTCGCGGTCGGCAAGCAGCTGAAGAAGTCCTCCGTGCTGGTCTCCGACGCCCCGGCGTTCGTGGTCAACCGGCTGCTCACCCGCTTCCTCGGCACCGTCTTCGCCGCCGTCGACGCGGGCACCCCGCTGGACGTGGCCAACAGCGCGCTGGACCCGCTGGGCCTGCCGATGCGCCCGCTCGCCCTGCTCCAGCTCGTCGGGCCGGCCGTCGCGTACCACGTGGGCGGCACCCTGCACGCCGCGTTCCCGGACCGCTTCGGCGTCAGCGAGAACCTCAAGCGGATCGCCGACTCCGGGCAGCCGATCGTCGTCGACGACCAGATCAACGACGAGGTGGCCAAGCTGCTCGTGGTCGGCGACCGGCCGCTCACCGCCGAGCAGGTGCGCCAGAACGCGCTCGACGCGCTGGCGCAGGAGATCCGGCTCATGCTCGACGAGGGCGTCGTCGCCGAGGCGCAGGACATCGACCTGTGCATGATCCTCGGTGCGGGCTGGCCGTTCCACCTGGGCGGCATCACGCCGTACCTGGACCGGACCGGCACCTCGGAGCGGGTCACCGGCCGGCGGTTCCTGCCGCACGGGGTGGCCAGCCTGCCCGCCTGATCCACACCGCCCCCCGCGTTCGCGGTGGTTGCCCCGTCCAGCTTGGATGGAGGTGGCCACCGCGTTCGTCGTTGCGGCCGATACGGTCGGGGTCGGGACAGCGGTACCGTGCCGTGGCTGGCTACGATCACCCGTTCGCACCCTCGCCTGGAGCTGATCATGTCCCAACCGCCGGTCGATCCCTGGTCCGGGCAGCCGGAGCACGACACGCACTACGACTTCCCCCCGCCGCGGCCGGACGGCTACCCGGCACCGCCCGCCGACGGCTGGGGAACTCCGGCGGGCGGGCAGCCCCCGGCAGGCGGCGGCTGGCCCACCACGCCGCACCCCGGCCCCCAGCAGGCCCAGCCTTACCCCGGCCCCACGTCGGCTCAGCCGTATCCCGGGCCGACTTCGGCCCAGCCGTACCCCGGGCCGACTTCGGCTCAGCCGCACCCCGGGCCCACGTCGGGCCAGCCGTACCCCACCCAGCCCTACGGCGGCTATCCCGTCACGCCGCAGGGCGGGTTCCCCACCAGCCCGTACGCCGGCTACCCGCCGTCCCCTGCCGGCGCGGGCCGGCCGGCGAGGCCCCACCAGCTGGTGCTGACCCTGGGCCTGGTCGGGCTGCTGGTGCTCTGCCTCGGCGGGGGCGGCATCGCCTACCTCGCCTACGAAGGCGACCAGGGCGCCGACCCTCGGCCCACCCCGACCGCGTCCCCGACCGGGGCGGCGTCGAGCGCCACGCCGAGCGCCCCCACGTCGTCCGAGCCCGCCCCGTCGCCGGAGTCCAGCGACGCCCCGCAGATCCGGGTCGTCACGCCGGAGAGCCTCGGCGGCCGCACGAAGAGCACCGAGCCGACCCTGCGCAAGGCCGCCGACGACATGGTCCGCGAGCTGCGGTCCTCGGTGCGCGGCGAGACCGGCGTCGCCGGCGCCTTCTACGGCAGCGCGGAGGAGCGGAACATGGTCATGGTGATCGCCGCCTCCTCCTTCGTGCTCAACCCGGAAGGGGAGCTCGACGACGCGTTCAAGGGCATCTCGAAGGATCTGGCGGTCAAGCGGCTGACCGCGATCGCCCCCGGACCGCAGGGCGGCCTGGCCAAGTGCGGCGACGGCGAGTCCGCCGGCGTGCCGCTGGGCGTCTGCGCGTGGGCCGACCACGGCAGCGTCGGGCTCATCGTGATGTTCTTCTCCTCGTCGGCAGCCGCGGCGGCGGAGTTCGTCGCCATCCGCGGCCAGATCGAGCAGAAGTACTGACCGGCATCCGTCCGGTGCGCGCCGCCGCCCACAGTGGACGCGGGGCGTCGGGCGGGGCCGCACGGACCACCAATCCCCTCGCGCAGACCCGGAGCTGACCGATGTCCTACCCACCCGCCAACTCATACCCGCCGCCGGACGGCGGGGGCGGTCCGTACGGCTCGTACCCGCCCCAGCAACCCGGCGGGTACGGGCCACCGCCCCAGGCCGGCGGGTACGACCCGCTGCCCCCGCAGCCAGGCGGGTACGGACCGCCGCAGCAATCGGGCGCGTATGGACCGCCGCCGCAATCCGGCGGGTACCCGCCGCAGGCCGGTGGGTTCGCCCAGCCGCCGTCCGGGGGCGTTGCGGGGGCGCCCTACGGCGGCCCGCCGGTCGCGCGGAAGTCGAACGCCGGCAAGATAGTGCTGATCTCGCTCGCCGTGGTGCTGGTGCTCTGCCTGGGCGGCGCGGCGATCGTCGCCTTCGCCGTCAAGGACGAGGTCAAGGAGACCGTCGACGCCACCCGGATCCGGGTCGTCGCCCCGGCGACCCTCGCCGGGCGGCCCAAGGCGACCGACCCGGCCCTCCAGGCCGGCGCCCGGCAGCTCGAGGCGGAACTCAACAAGACGATCCCCGAGGCGAGCAGCACCGTCGGCGGGTTCTACGGCACCCTCGCCGACAAGGACCTCGTGATGATCGCCGCCGCGTCCGGCTTGAACCCGAACCCGGCCAGGACGCTCGAGGACACCATCAGGGGCGCGCGCACCAGCGACGTGCGGCTGGGCGAGATGAGCTCCGTGGACCCGGGCCCGCTCGGCGGCGAGGCCAAGTGCGGCGACGCCAAGGCGCAGGACGTGCCGCTCGGCGTCTGCGTGTGGAGCGACAAGGGCAGCGTCGGCATGGTCATCATCTACTTCAAGACGGGCCAGCAGGCCCACGCCGAGTTCGCAACCATCCGGGGGCAGGTCGAGCAGAAGTCCTGACCCGTACGGCAGCGGCGGGGGCCCGCCCACGACGGTGGACGGACCCCTTTCGCGTCAGCCCGTCGTGGCGGCCCGCTCGGCGGCGCTGCGCAGCACGCAGAACTCGTTGCCCTCCGGGTCGGCGAGCACCACCCAGCCCGAGCCGTCGGCGCGGCGCTGGTCGGCGACCTGCGTGGCACCGAGGGCCACCAGGCGCGCGACCTCCTCGTCCCGGGTGCGGTCCGTGGGCTCCAGGTCGAGGTGGAGGCGGTTCTTCACCTCCTTGC
Source organism: Micromonospora sp. M71_S20 (assembly GCF_003664255.1). Lineage (NCBI taxonomy): Bacteria > Bacillati > Actinomycetota > Actinomycetes > Micromonosporales > Micromonosporaceae > Micromonospora > Micromonospora sp. M71_S20. The sequence continues at coordinate 655,585 of NZ_RCCV01000001.1, forward strand.
TCTCGGGCACCGCCACGAAGAGCACCTCCGGGCCACCCGGGGGCAGCAGCATGGCCTCCGGGTCGCCGGGGAAGTCGTCCGGCTGGCGGGAGCAGCCGAAGACCTGCCCCCAGAAGCCGGACAGCGCGTACGTGTCGCGGCAGTCGATGCTGATGTTGTGGATCCGTGCGCTCACGGGTGTACCTCCTCGATGGTCGTACCCGCCCGCTCCGCCGCGGCGAGGCCGGGCACCCGCGCGACCTCCCGGTTCCGGCCGGCCGGTCCGGGGCGGGCGTGCACCCGGTCCCTGACCGCCTCGGCCTCGGTCACCTGCGGGAAGAAGACGTTCGGGGTGGTACCGCCCGGCGGCGGCAGCACCGCCGCCGGGTCGCCGGGGGCGTGCCGGGCGTGCCCGGGCACCGCCGGCCGCAAGCCGGAGCGGGCATGGGTGTCGTGACAGTCGAAACTGACGTGGTGGATCCGTGGATACACAGGTTCCTCCGCTGAGGATGGAGGCGCCCCGCGTACGGGAGAGTCAGCCGGCGAGACGGGGCGCGGAGATCATGACGGTGGACATCGACGCACCCCCCCTCCGGTCCTCGAGCTGACGCCATGATCCTTCCACCGGGCCCGCCCTCCCCGCAACCCCGGGGTGGCCCGTCACCGCCGGGCGACCGGCTCCTGGGCGGTGACGGCCGGGGCGGCCTCCGCCGCCGGCAGGGTCACCGTGACCTCCAGCCCGCCACCGGGCTGGGCGATCACCTTCACGGTGCCGCCGTGCGCGTCGCAGACCGCCCGGACGATGGAGAGCCCGAGGCCCGAGCCCCGCGCGCCGGTACGCTCCCGACCGCCGCGCCGGAACGGCTCGAACAGGCCGGGCACGTCGGCCTGGTCCACCTCGAAGCCGGTGTTGCCGACCACCAGCCAGGACCGGCACCCGTCGGAGCCGGTGCGCACCCAGAGCCGGCCGTGCAGGTGGTTGTAGCGGATCGCGTTCTCGATCAGGTTGCCGGCGAGTCGGTCGAGCAGCCCGGGGTCACCGACGACCGGCGCGGACTCCAGCGAGGTCTGCACCCGCAGCTTGATCCGCTCCACCTCCCGGCGTACCGCCGACAGGGCGTTGGCGGTGCCGGCGGCGAGGTCGCACTCGGTGCGGCGGCCCAGCCGCCGGCCCGCCTGGGCCTCGCTGCGGGCGAGCACCAGCAGGGCGTCGACCAGCCCGTTGGCCCGCTCGGAGGCGTCCCGGACGACGGTGGCCATCCGGCGGTACTCGGCGGCGTCCGCGTCGTCGTCGCTGAGCGTCACGTCGATCTCGGTACGCATCACCGCGAGCGGGGTCCGCAGCTCGTGCGAGGCGTTGGCCACGAAGCGCTTCTGCGCCTCGAAAGCGGCGGCGATGCGATCCAGCATCTCGTCGAAGGTCGCCGCCAGCTCGGCCACCTCGTCGTCGGCGCCCGAGTAGCCGATCCGCTGGTCCAGGGTGGTCTCGCCGAGCCGGCGGGCGGTCGCGGTGACCTGGTGCAGCGGGCGCAGCGCCCGACCGGCCACCGCGTACGCGCCGGCCACCCCGACCACGCTGATCGCCAGCAGCGCCACCAGGCCCTTGGCCAGCAGCTCCGCGCTGGCGGCGTCGACCAGTTGGCGCTGCCACTGCGCGGCGTCCAGCGACCGGCCGTCGGCCAGCACCACCATGGTGCCGGACAGCAGCTCGTCGGTCGGGCGCAGCGCGTCGCGGACCAGCAGCCAGGCCAGCAGCACCAGGATCGCGCCCGCGCCGACCAGCAGCACGCCGTTGAGCAGGGTCAGCCGCAACCGCAGGGTGGGTCGCAGCCTGGTCCGCCGGCCAGCCTTCGGCTGCGCCTGTGGCGCCCGCGCTGTGGACGCGCTCACCGTGCCACCTTCGTTCGCGACTGCGGGGCTCGCAAAACCGGCTCACTCCTCGCGCTCATGCCGACGCCTCCGCCGTGCGGTAGCCCGCACCGACCACCGTCTCGATCAGCGGCGGGTCGCCGAGCTTCTTGCGCAGCGTCATCACGGTGACGCGGACGATCGTGGTGAACGGATCGGTGTTGGCGTCCCAGACCCGTTCCAGCAGCTCCTCGCTGGAGACCACCGCGCCACGCGCCTTGAGCAGCTCGCAGAGCACACCGAACTCCTTGTTGGTCAGGTCGACCGGCTGGCCGCCCCGGGTGGCCACCCGGCGGGCCGGGTCGAGGACCAGATCGGCGAGTTCGAGCACCGGCGGCGCGGCCGGGGTGGCCCGGCGGCCGAGCGCCTGCACCCGGGCGACCAGCTCGTCGAAGGCGAACGGCTTCGGGAGGTAGTCGTCCGCGCCGAGCTGCAACCCCTCCACCCGCTCGGCGACGGTGCCGCTGGCGGTCAGCATCAGCACCCGGGTGAGCGTGCCGGAGGCGGCCAGCTCGGCGCAGATCTGATCACCGTGCACGCCGGGCAGGTCCCGGTCCAGCACCACCACGTCGTACCGGGTGACGAACGCCATCTCGTGGCCGCTGTCGCCGTCGTAGGCGACGTCCACCGCCATGCCCCGCTTGCGCAGCCCCCGCGCGATCGCGTCGGCGAGGTTGCGCTCGTCCTCGACCACCAGTACCCGCATCCCGGCCTCCTCGCGCCCCTGACCACCCACAACCTAGTGCCGGCGACCAAACCGGGCCGCACCCGCCGTCCCGGTCCGACCCCGTTGCAGAAAACCTTCGTCGTACGCGATGCTCTTGGCGGCAACCTTCACGACGGACGGGAAGACGCATGACCGACGCGGCGCCGACGATCCGACGGGACGTCACCTACCGGGGCTTCCGCCTCCCCGGCGACGCCGGGCTGGGCAGCCTGTCCGGGCTGCGCGCGGGCGGGCGGGGCCTCGAACTGGCCGACCCGGTCGACCGGCTCGACCACACCGACGCCGACGGCCGCACCCGCCGGTACGCGGCCGGCAGTTGGACGTCCCCACCCGTGCCGGTCGACTTCGCCGTGCGCGACGTGGTGCCCTCGTGGAACGGGGACACCCCCGGTGACTGCTGGCTGCGGGTGGAGTTGCGGGGCTGGCGCGACGACGCGCCGGCCACCGGGTGGTACGTCCTCGCCGACTGGGCGGCCGACGACCACGCGATCCGCCGGACGTCCGTGCCCGGGCAGCGCGACGCCGACGCCCGGGTGGACACGGACACGCTGGTGGTGACGGGCGCGACCGTCACCGGCTGGCAGGTCCGGGTGACCCTGCTCCGGCCGGAGGACGCCGACGCGACCCCGGTGCTGCGCGCGGTCGGGGCGGTCGCCGCGGGCCCGCGCCCGACCGCCGCGGCCGGGCCGTCCCGACCCACGGGGGAGGGCGCCCCGCCGGTGGGGGCCGGGCCCGCCCCGGTCGCCGGGCCCGGGTCCCGCGCGCCGGGTCCGGCGCCTGCCGGCGGGTCCGCCGCGACGACCCCGGTCGCCTGGGGCACGGTGCTGGAGGTGCCGCGGTACTCGCAGCGGCTGCACGCCGGCGCCCACCCGCAGTGGGGCGGCGGCGGGGACTCGTGGTGCAGCCCCACCTGCACCTCGATGGTGCTGGCCTTCTGGGACGCCGCCCCGGCCCCGGCCCGGTACGCCTGGGTGGCCCCGGCCGGCCCCCGCCCGGTGGTGGTGCACGCCGCGCGGCACTGCTACGACCACGCCTTCGCCGGGGCCGGGAACTGGCCGTTCAACACCGCGTACGCGGGCCTGCACGGTGTGGACGCCTTCGTCACCCGGCTGCGGTCGCTGACCGAGGCGGAGGCGTTCGTGGCCGCCGGCATCCCGCTGATCGTCTCCGCCGCGTTCCGGGTGGGCGAGGTGCCCGGGTTGGACTACGACACCGCCGGGCACCTGATGGTGCTGGTGGGCTTCACCGCCGCGGGCGCGCCGGTGCTCAACGACCCGTACGCCCCGGACGACGACGCGGTGCGCCGGACCGTCGACCGGGACCGGTTCGAGGCCGCCTGGCAGGGTGGCAGCGGCGGGGTGGCGTACGTGCTCCGGCCGCCCGGCGTGCCGCTCCCCCCGGCGCCGGAGCAGCCCAACTGGTGACCCGCCGGCGCGGCCCGGTGCGGCGGCCGGGCCACCCGGCGCCGCGCCGGGCTCAGCCCGGGTAGTGCCAGACGCCGAACCCACCGGCGCGCAGCCGGCACACCACCGCGTCCGCGCCGCGCCGGCAGTCGGCCATGGCGTCCCGCAGCACGTCGAGCACCCGGGCCTCGCCGGCGGCGGCGTCCAGCTCGGCGACCGTCAGCCCGCTGCCGGCGGCGGCCGGCCGGACGACGAGGGGCCGGTCCTTGTCCTGCCCCCAGATCAGCTGCCACGTGCCGAGCTCGGCGACCACCCGGCCGGTCGCCGCGTCGAGCAGGACAAACCTCTGCCCGAGGGGCCCCGGCTCGATCGCGAGCAGCCGCCCGTCCCGCTCGTCCAACACCCCCGCCCACTGGCCCCCGGTCCACCGGACGGCACCGGTGGCGGGGTCGAGGACGCTGAATCCGCCGTTCTCCCTGTTGACGCAGATCACCGCGCCGCAGTCCTCGACGTGGGCCACCGCCGGCAGGCTGGTCTCCCATCGCTGCCGGAGCCCATCCAGCCCGTACGCGGTCATTAGGCCCCTCTTCACCTGCCCGACCAGCAACAGGCCGTGGGCCACCGCCAACTGCGCGCGCCCGGACAACTCGCCCATGCCCAGGTCCCGCGCGTGCAGCAGCTCGCCCGAGCGGGCGTCGCGCACCTCGACCCGGCCCCGCTCGGCGATCACCGCGATCCGGTCGACCAGCCCGTTTCGGAGGTCGTACAGCGCGCCCTCGCGCGGTGTCCGGGTCGACCAGAGCGCCCGCCCGGAGGCCGGGTCCACCGACCGCACCGTGCCGCCGTTATCACCGACGGTCTGCAGCAGCAGCGCCCCGCCCGGCTCCCACCAGGCGTGGCCGGGCTGCCGCCAGCGCACGCCACCGGTGGCGGCGTCGAGCGCGACCGTCTCGCCCGAGTCCTGGTCACCGACGACCCCGAACAGCACCACGCCCGGCCCGCTCCGGGCCTGCCAGATCCGGGCGGTCGTCGCAAGCAGGGCGCGCCACAGTGGAGCCAGCGGCCGACCGGCGACCGGCGGCCGACCGGGCAGGGCGTACGCGAGCACCTCGGCGGTGCCCGCGGTCTCCCCCTCCGCACGGTCGACCACGTAGAGCCGGTCACCGTGGAGGAACGCCTCCGCTCCCGCGCCCGCCGGGACCACGAGCGTGTCCCGCTGCGGTGCCGGGGCGGCGCCGGCCACCGTCGCCACCACCAGCGCGAGCGCCAACGCGACCCGCAGCGGCCGACCGACGGCGCGGGGCGCGCGGGGTGGCGGTGCCTCCTCCCAGCCCGGCTCGTCACGCAGCTCGCCGAGGTCGATGACCGTCACGTGCCGTCCTCCCCCCGGCGGCGGCCGTCCCGCGCCGACGTACTGGCCATCGGAGCCTATGTCCTGTTCGGCGTTCTCGTGTGCCTGCCATGCTGCTCGGCCCACAGGCCCCGGAGCATGCCAATTGGTGACCGGCGACGCGGCCTTCGGCGGCGGGTAGCGCCGGGCTCAGCCGGGATAGCGCCAGACGCCGAGGTCGCCGGGGAGCCGCCGGCGCGCCAGCGCGTCCGCACTGCTGCGGCAGTCCAGGATGGCCTCCCGCAGCACGTCGAGCACCCTGGCCAGACCCGCGGCGACGTCCAGCTCGGCGACCACCAGCCCGCCGCCCTTGGCCACCCGGACGGCGAGGAGCCGGTCGTCGTCGTACCACGGCAACAGGGTCCACACGCCCAGGTCGGCGGTCACCCGACCGGTCGCGGCGTCGAGCACGCTGTACCGCTCCCCGAGGGGCGCGGTCTCGATCGCGAGCAGCCGGCCAGCCCGCTCACGCAGCACCGCCGCCCACCGGTCCCCGGTCCACCGGACGGCACCGGTGGCCGGGTCGAGGGCGCTGAACCCGCTGCTCTGCCTGTTGGCGCAGATCATGGGGCCGCACTCTTCGACGTGGGCCACCATCGGCAGGCTGATCTCCCACCGTCGCCGGAGCCCGTCCAGCTCGTACGCGGTCAGCACACCCGCCGCCGGCCGGTGGACCAGCAACAGGCCGTGGGCCACCATCGTCTGCTGGGGCCCGGGCAGCTCGCCCAGGCGCAGGTCCGCCGCGTGCAGCAACTCGCCCGAGCGGGCGTCGCGCACCTCGACCTGCCCCCGCGCGGGACCCATCACGATGCGGTCGATCCGCCCGTCCCGGACGTCGTACATCGCAGGCATTGGCCGTGTCCGCGCCGACCAGATCGCCCGCCCGGAGGCCGGGTCCACCAGCCGCACAGTGCCGCCGTCCTCCCCGCCGGACTGCATCAGCAGCGTCCCGGCCCGGTCCCACCGGGGGTAGCCGGGCTGCCGCCAGCGCTCGCGGCCGGTGGCGGCGTCGAGCACGAGTGACTGCGTGCCCTGCACATCGGCAATCGTGAACAGCACCACGCCCGGCCAAGCCCGGCTCTCCGAGATCCGGCCGGAAGTCCGGACCAGGGCGCGCCACAGTGGAGCCGACGGCCGACCAGCGGCCAGCGACCTCTCGGGCAGGGCGTACGCGAGCACCTCGGCGGTGCCCGCGGTCTCCCCCTCCGCCCGGTCGACCACGTAGAGCCGGTCACCGTGAAGGAACACCTCCGACCCCGGGCCGGCCGGCACCACGACCGCGATCCGCTGCGGTGCCGGGGTGGCGCCGGCCACCGTCGCCACCACCAACGCGAGCGCCAGCGCGACCCGCAGCGGCCGGCCGACGGCGCGGGGCGGACGGGGCCGCCGCGCTTCCTCCGAGCCCGGCTCGTCACGCACCTCGCCGAGGTCGATGACCGTCACGCGCCGTCCTTCCCGTCACACCGCACCCGTCGATGGACCGGCAAATCGGCCGGGGAGACACCGGCCCGACAAAAACGACGCCGCAGCGCCTGTACGATGGCGCGTCGTGGCTGTGCCGGTGGTAGACCCCTCGCTGAACTCCGTCTCCGAGCCCGTCGCGGCCGAGCCGACGCGCCGGCCCCGGCGCAGGCCCTCCCGCGCCGACGTACTGGTCATCGGAGCCTATGTCCTGCTCGGCGTTTTCGTGTGCCTGAACTACTGGGCGGACGTGCAGAACCGGGTGTCGTCGCACCTGCCCACCGACCACAGCTGGTTCGAGTGGCTCTTCTCGCACGGTGCGTACTCGGTGCGACACCTGGAGAACCCGCTGTTCACCGAGCGGCAGAACGCCCCGGACGGGGTGAACATGATGGCGAACACCTCGCTGCTCGGGGTGACGCTGCCGCTGGCGCCGCTGACCATGCTCCTCGGCCCGCAGGTCATGTACGCGCTCTACCTGGGCGGCGCGCTGGCCGCGACCGCCGGCACCTCGTACTGGATGCTGTCGCGGCACCTGGTGCGCTCCCGCGCGGCGGCCTTCGTCGGCGGCGCGTTCCTCGGCTTCGCGCCGGGCATCGTGCACCACGCCAACGGCCAGCCCAACTTCGTCTCGAACTTCCTGCTGCCGCTGATCGTGGTGCGGGTGCTCCGGCTCGGCGAGCCCGGCCGGTGGCGGCGCAACGGCATCGTGCTCGGCCTGCTGGTGGCGTACCAGATCTTCATCAACGAGGAGATGCTGCTGCTCACCGCGCTGGCCTGCCTGGTCGTCGTGCTCGCGTACGCGATCATGCGGCCGGCGCGGACGCGGGCGGTGGCCGGCACCTTCGCCGCCGCCCTCGGCGTGGGCGGCGGGTTGGCCCTGCTGCTGACGGCCTACCCGATCTGGTTCCAGTTCAACGGACCGCAGTCCTACCGGGGGTTGCAGGGCGGGGTGTTCCACAGCTGGGGCGAGGACCTGGCCGCCTTCGTCACCTTCGCCCGCGACACCGTGGCCGGCGACGAGGCGGTGGAGAAGACCATCGGGCTGACCGAGCAGAACACCTGGTTCGGCTGGCCGCTGGTGCTGCTGTCGGTGGTGGCGCTGGTGCTGCTGGTCCGCCGCTCGCTCGCCGCCCGGATCCTCGCGGTGCTGGTGGTGGTCTTCACGGTGGCCTCGATCGGCCCGAAGGTGCGGATCAACGGGGTGGAGACGGAGACGGACGGCCCGTGGGCCTACGTCTCCGACGACCTGCCGCTGGTCGAGATGATGATGCCGACCCGGCTGGCCCTGGTGGTGGCGGCGGCGCTGGGCGTGCTGCTCGCCCTGGCCTGGGACACCGTCGCCGGCTACGGCCGCCCGCCGGTGCCGGCCCCCCGCGCCGGCGACGACGCCGTCGACGCCGCCGGGCCGCGCCGCCGCTGGCTGCGGCCGGTCGGGTACGCGGCCGTCGCGCTCGCCGTCCTGCCGCTGTTCCCGCGTCCGCTGCCCGCGCAGCCCGTCGACCCGCCGCCGCACTTCATCACCGCCGGCGGCTGGCGCCCGTACGTGCCGCAGGGCCGGACCCTGGTGCCGGTGCCGATCCCGAGCAACGTGCACGGCCTGCCCACGCTGCGCTGGAGCGCGCTGACGCAGCACGCGTTCCCCGTGCCCGGCGGCTACTTCATCGGGCCGAACGAGCTGGGCGAGGGCGTCTTCGGCGCGCCGAACCGGCCGACCAGCACCCTCGTCTACTCCACCATGGACAAGAACGCGGTACCCGCGCTGACCGACGAGAACCGCCGCCAGGCGGTCGAGGACCTGCGCTTCTGGCGGGCGTCCGTGGTCGTTCTCGGCGCGCATCCCCGCGAGGCGGTCCTGCGCGAGCTGATGACCGCGTTGATCGGCCCGCCCCAGCGCATCGACGACGTGTGGCTCTGGGACGTCCGGCCGCTCGTCGGCTGAGCCGTCGACCGACCGGTGGCGGGGCTGAGCCGTCGACCGGCGGGAGGCCGGGGCCGGGCCGTCGCGCGGAGCCGGGACGTCAGCCCACCAGCGGGCGGACGTCCCAGACGTGGGCGCCGGCCACCTCCCGGCCGGGCCCGAGCAGCGCGTCGACCGTACGGCGCACCGGGTCGCCGTGGTGCAGACCGCCCTGCACCACCACAGCGGCGCGCCAGTGCCGCAGGTCCTCGACCGCCTGCCGGCGGTGCTCGTCGGTGACCACCGGCACCTCGCCGGTCTCGGCCACCCGGCGCAGCAGCGCGGCGGTGGGGCGGTCCGGGGCGCCCCACCGGGCGGCCGGATCGTCGGCGGCCCGGGGGCCGATGAAGTAGCCGCCCGGAGCCGGGAAGGCCAGCCCGGTGCGCGCCGACCAGAGCATCGCCGGGCTGACCCCGGCGCCAGTCACCGGCGGCACCGGAACCAGGGTCCGGCCCGGCGGGACGTGGGCCCGCCAGCCGCCCTCGGCCACGAACGCCGGCACGGGCCAGGCCGGCACGGTCCGGATCGGGGTGGGGGTCAGCGGCAGCAGCGCGGCGGCCACCGCCCCGCCCCAGAGCAGCCGCACCGGCACGCCGGCCGCCCGCGCTCCGGCCGCCGGCTGGGGGCGCAGCCGGTCCAGGGACAGGGCCAGCAGGATGCCCAGCACCGGGACGCAGACCAGTGGGAAGCGCGCCGGCACCGCGTGGTCGAGCAGCGGCAGCTCGGCGACCAGCCGGTACGGCCCGGGGATGCCGGTGGACGTGCCGTCCAGGCGGACCTGCTCGCCCAGCGAGAGCAGCGCGAAGAGCAGCCCGCAGGCGGCCAGCGCGCGGACCAGCGGCCGGCGCCACAGCCAGATCACGATCACCACGGCGAGCACCAGCAGCCCCGGGCCGAAGAAGGAGTTCTCCTCGGTGGGGTTCGGCGCGAGCAGGCCGGGCAGGTGGTCGTCGCCGAGCACCGTCTGTCGCGCCGAGGCGGTGAACGACGCGGCGTCGAGCTGGTAGCCGTACGCGTGGAAGGGCATCCCCCGGTAGTGGCCCGGGCCGAAGAACTGGAACCACAGCGGGTACGCCAGCAGCGGCAGCGCCACCGCCACCCCGACCGCGAGCCGGCCGAGCAGCGCGGGCGCCAGCCGGCGCGCCGTCGCCCGGTCGGCCGCCGCGTACGCCAGCGCGAACGTCCCGGCGGCGAGGACCAGGAAGACCAGCACCTCCTCGCCGAGGAAGAGCTGGTACGCCACGAGCAGCCCGAGCAGCGTGCCGTGCCGCCACACCCGGCGCGGGTCCGGATGGAACACCAGCGCCAGGATCACCGGCACCAGGAACTGCGCCGCCATGTGCAGGTGCGCCCCGGCCTGCGCGACCATGCCGGGGGCGAAGCCGCAGAAGAGCCCGCCGACGGCCGCCGCCGCCCGGGAGTCGACCAGCCGGCGGCGCAGCAGCGCGTACCAGGCGGTCGCGGTGCCGGCGAGGCAGCAGACCACGGCCACCAGGAACGCGACCTGCGAGCCGAAGAGCAGGGTGACCGGCGTCAGCGGCACGCCCAGGCCCAGCACCGAGGTGTTGGCCATCAGGTTGACCCCGTCCGGGGCGTTCAGCTGCGCGCTGTACAGCGGGTTCTCCAGGCCCGTCACCGCCCGGGCCGCGCGGGCCAGCATCCACTCGAAGAGGATCTGGTCCCCCGCCTGGTGGAACAGCCGCCCGGGGCGACCCCACTGGCCGCAGGTCAGCAGCACCGCCAGGGCGAGGTAGCCGGCGACGACCAGCGCGTCCGGCGCGCGTACCGGCAGCCGGCGGGACCGCCGGGCGGGTGCCGCCTCGGCGGTGCCGGTCGCCGCCGGTGCGGTCATCAGGTCGGCTGGTCGGTCAGCGCCCGGACGTCCCAGACCCAGACGTCCAGCTCCCGGCGGCCGGGACCGACCAACTGCTCGACGGTGCGCCGCAGCTGCTCGGAGTGGTGCTGGCCGACCGGGAGCACCAGGATGGCCGCCCGCCAGTGCCGCAGCTCGTCGAGCGAGCGGCGGCGCTGCCGGTCGTCCAGCTTCGGGATGCGGCCGGTCGAGGCGACCTCCTCCAGCAGTCGCCCGACGCCGCTGGGCCGGCCGCCGAAGCGGCCGGGGTCGCCGGTGTTGCCGTTGCGCGGCGCCAGGAAGTAGCCGCCGGGGATCTTGAAGTCGAGGTTGGTCGAGGCGGCCCAGCGCATCCCGTGGGTGTGCCCCATGTTCGGCACCGGGATCGGCACCAGGGTCTGGTCCTCACCGACGTAGCCGCGCCACCGGTCGGCGGTGATGAAGTCCGGCACCGGCGGGCGGGAGGTCACCTTCAGCGGCATCGGCGCGATCGGCAGCAGCGCGAGGACGAGCCCGGCCACGGTGAGCGTACGCAGCGTCCGCCGCTCGACCGGCAGCGTCCGGGAGCGCTCGACGGCGAGCGCCAGCAGGATGCCCACCACCACGCTGGTGATCAGGCCGAACCGGGTGGGCACCACCGCGTCGAGCAGCGGCAGCCGGACCAGCCACTCCCAGGGCCCGGTGAACAGCTCGCGGTCCCACCAGGACACCCGCTCGCCGAGGGAGAGCACCGCGAAGAACGCCCCGGTCGCGGCGAGCGCCCGCACGAGCATCTCCCGGCGCAGCCAGGCCACGATGCCGACGGCGATCAGGGCGAGGCTCCAGCCGAAGAAGGCGTTCTCCTCCGAGTAGTTCGGCGCGAGGTTCACGTTCGCGCGTTCGTCGCCGCCGATCGTCGGCGAGCCGGGCGCGAAGAAGGCCGCGATGTCGTTGCCGTAGTCGCGCACCGCGTCGCTCAGGCCGTGGTACGCCATCGGCCCGGCGAACTGGACGTAGAGCGGGTACGCCAGCAGCGACCCGGCGAGCACGGTGCAGATCGCGAGGGCCTTGGCCAGCGGTCGCCACGCCGCCGACCAGAGCGCGGGCCGCTGGGCGAGCACGGCGAGCAGGAACACCCCGCAGGCGAGCGCCGTGAAGAGCAGGATCTCCTCGTTGATGAACGCCTGGGCGGTGACCATCAGGGCGAGCAGCACGCCGTCGCGCCACGGCCGTCGGGACCGGGTGATGACCAGCACCCGCCAGACGATGAACGGCAGCAGGAACTGCGAGATGATGTTGGGGTGCCAGTTGGCGTGCGACAGCATCGCCGGCGAGAACCCGCAGAACCAGCCGCCGACGGCCGCCGCCAGCGGGCTGCGCACGACGTGCCGGGAGAGCACGAAGTACCAGGCCGAGGCGGTGCCGGCGAGCGCGAGCGTGACCAGCACCACGAAGGTCACGGCCGGCCCGAAGAGCAGCGTCACCGGCACCATCGGGATGCCCAGCGCGAGGATGGCCGTGTTGGCCATCAGGTTGACCCCGTCGGGGTAGTTGAACTGCTCGGTGAAGAACGGGAACTCGCCGTGCAGCACCACGCGTACCGAGTGGGCGAGGAAGAACTGCACCTGGGCCGGGTCGCTGCTGTAGAGCGAGGCCACCCGGCCGGCCGGGTCCACCCAGATCTGGCTGGTGACCCACACCGCGGCGAGCAGGAACAGGCCGAAGACCGTGAGGTCCTGCCGCCGCCGGGTCCACCGCCGCGGCCAGGCCGCGCCGTCCGCCCCGCCGGCCTCGCCGGAGGGGGCGGCCGCGTCGGTCGCTCCGGTGGCCACGGCCGCGCCGGGGGCATCGGCCCCGTCGGCCGGGTCGGCCCCGCCCGGCGTACGGTCACCGACGCCGTCGCCCACGGGCGGCGCCACGGGTTCGGACGCGGGGGCCGCGGCGGCGTCGGATTCCGACCAGGATTCGGCGCGGGTCTCGGCAGGCGTCACAGTCGGCGGAGTCTACCCGAGCGGGACATTCACCCTGAAACCACGGCAGTGTCCTCTGTGGTCGGCGTCGATCACCGCCCGCGACCTGCGCACGGACGGTGGGCGAGGTGGCGCGTTCCCGTGATCCGACATCTCGTACTATGGCGCTTTCCGTTGAACGACGGCTGAGGCGATCGAGGGGGCGTACAGGTGGCTCCAGTCCGCCGGCGCGGCATCACGGCCACCGCTCTGCTGACCCTGCTGCTCACGGCGACCGCCTGCGGTCCGGTGGCCGACCGGCAGCCGGGCGACCTGCGGGTCGGCTACGACAGCCTGGACGGCGACCTGACGGTCTGGCCGCCACGCGGCACCCTGGCGGGCGACACCACCGTCAGGTCGGCCGTGACGGAGGCGGTACGCGACTGGCGGTCACCGGCCGACGACCGGGTGCACCTGCCCACGTCCGGGATCCTCTGGTCCGGCGAGGTCGGCGGTGCGCCGCTGGCCCTGGTCGCCGCGGACGTGCCCGGCGAGAGCGCCTCCTGGCTGCTCCAGGTCACCGCCGAGGGCGGCCGGTACGCGGTCACCCGCGCCGTCGAGTACACCGACCCCGGCTACCTCGTCTACTCCGACGTGCTCCCCGTGCACACCTCCGACGGGCGGCGCTACCTCACGTCGGGCCGGGTGCAGCGGCTGCTCGGGCCGGACGGCCGCGCCCTGCGGCACACCGACGGCCTCACCGAGCCGGTGGACGTGCCGGCCTGCCGGGCGGTGCCGGTGACCGCCACGCTCCGGGCCACCGAGGCGCTGCCCCGGGGCCGGGCCGCCGACCGGCTGCTGGACCTCGGCACCGGCACCACCGACCCGCGCTACCCCCTCGTACGCGACGAGAGCGGCTCCGGCAAGCGGGCCCTCACAGGGCTGGACACCTGCGCGCTCGCCGGCGAGGAGGGCCCGTTCGGCAGCGTCCCCCGGCGCATCGGCGACCGGGACGCGCCGCGCTCGGTGCCGTCGTCCTGGCCGATGACCAAGCTGACCGTACGCACGCTGGGCGAGGTCGCCCTCGGCGGCGGCGAGCCGGCGGAGCTGGAGCAGCTGAGCTGGGAGACGGCCGACGGCACGATGACCGCCGTGGTCTACCGCCCCGCCGACGGGGGCACGCCGGTGGTCTCCCCCGCCGACCGGGCCAACCCGTTGCAGACGTACACGCTGCCGGTGCCGGGGCAGCCGCTGGCCGTGCTGAGCTGGCGGCCGACCGCCGACAGCTCGCTGTCGACGCCGCCGGACACGCTCCGGCTGGTGGACCGGCCGGGGCTGGTCGTGGTGCCGATGCCGACCCGCTCGGAGACGTTCAGCCTCGCCGAGGCGGAGAAGACGCACTACCGCTCCCTCGGCGGTCGCTGACCCGGCAGGCGAGACGCCGACGGCGGGTGGCCCGGTCTCCCGGGGCACCCGCCGTCGGCGGTCGCAGGCTCAGTTCTGCGCGGTCGCGTCGTCGGCGGTGATCACCGGCTCGACGGGCTCGACGTCCAGCCGGGAGATCCAGCCGGTGACGTCGCGGGCCACGTCCTGCGCGGTCAGGCCGAGGTCGGCGAGGATCTGCGCGCGGGTGCCGTGCGGGTGCCAGTCGGCCGGTACGCCCAGGTCCTTCAGGGGCACCCGGACGTCGGCGTCCCGCATCGCCTGGGCGAGGGCGTCGCCGACGCCACCGACCCGGACGCCGTCCTCGACGGTGACCACGAGGCGGTGCCCGGCGGCCAGCTCGACCAGCTCGGCCGGGACCGGGCGGACCCAGCGCGGGTCGACCACGGTCACGCCGAAGCCCTGCCCGGCGACCCGGGTGGCCACCTCCATGCCCAGGTGGCCGAAGGAGCCGACCGCCACCAGCAGCACGTCCTTGCGCGCCGACTCGGCCAGCACGTCGACGGTGCCCACCCGGCGCACGGCCGGCAGGTCGGCGGCGACGGTGCCGGTCGGGAAGCGGACGATGGTGGGGCCGTCGTCGACGGCCACCGCCTCGCGCAGCTCCTCGCGCAGGGTGGCGGCGTCGCGGGGCGCGGCGATCCGCAGGCCCGGCACGACCCCGAAGACGGACATGTCCCACATGCCGTAGTGGCTGGGCCCGTCGGGGCCGGTGATGCCGGCCCGGTCCAGCACGAAGGTCACCGGCAGCCGGTGCATGGCCACGTCCAGCAGGACCTGGTCGAAGGCGCGGTTGAGGAACGTCGCGTAGACCGCCACCACGGGGTGCAGCCCGCCCAGGGCCAGGCCGGCGGCCGAGGTGGCCGCGTGCTGCTCGGCGATGCCCACGTCGTAGACCCGGTCCGGGTGCTTGCGGGCCAGCTTGGCGATGCCGGTCGGCTCGGCCATCGCGGCGGTGATGCCCACCACGTCGGGCCGCTCGTCGGCGATCGCGACCAGCTCGTCGGCGAAGACGTGGGTCCACTTCACCGACGGGGCGGCGACCAGCTTGCCGGTCTCGATGTCGAAGGCGCTGCCCGGGCCGTGCAGGCAGTCGGCCTCGTCCTCCTCGGCCGGGCGGTAGCCGTAGCCCTTGCGGGTGACGGCGTGCACGATCACCGGGCCGCCGAAGTTCTTCGCCGCGCGCAGTGCCGACTCGACCGCGGTCACGTCGTGCCCGTCGACCGGGCCGACGTACTTGATGCCGAGGTCCTCGAACATCGCCTGCGGGGCGACCGCGTCCTTGATGCCCCGCTTGACCGCGTGCAGCACCTCGTACATCGGCCTGCCGACCAGCGGCGTCGAGCCGAGCGCCTCCTTGACGGTGTCGAGCACCTTCTCGTAGCCGGGGTTGAGCCGCAGCGACGAGAGGTGGTCGGCGAGGCCGCCGATGGTCGGCGCGTAGGACCGGCCGTTGTCGTTGACCACGATCACCAGCGGGTTGCGGGCGGTGGCGATGTTGTTCAGCGCCTCCCAGCACATGCCGCCGGTGAGCGCGCCGTCGCCCACCACGGCGACCACGCTGCGCTGCTCGCCCCGCAGCGCGTACGCCTTGGCCAGGCCGTCGGCGTAGGACAGGGCGGTGGAGGCGTGCGAGTTCTCGATCAGGTCGTGCTCGCTCTCGGCCTGGCTCGGGTAGCCCGAGAGGCCGCCGCGCTGGCGCAGCTTGTCGAAGCCGGTCTGCCGCCCGGTGAGGATCTTGTGCACGTACGCCTGGTGGCCGGTGTCGAACAGGAGCCGGTCGCGCGGGGAGTCGAAGACCCGGTGCATGGCCAGGGTGAGCTCGACCACGCCCAGGTTGGGACCGACGTGCCCGCCGGTGCGCGAGACCTTGGCGATCAGGAAGTCCCGGATCTCGGCGGCGAGGACGTCCAACTCCTCGGCGGACATCCGCTTGACGTCCTGCGGACCCCGGACGGTGGCCAGCAGCCCGGTGTGGTGGACCGTGCCCTCTTCAACGCTCATGACGCAAGAGTCTATCGGCCGCCCGGTACTCCGCAGCCCGGCCCGCACGCCCGCCCACCGGCCGGGGGTGCTGAGCGCCTGGTCAGCCCCTCAAGGATCGCGGCCGGTCGGGACGCCTGCCGTGGTCAGGCCGCGACCCGCAGCCGCCGGGGCGCCGGGACGGCCGGGGCGTCCCGGTACGCCGGCCCGGACGGGGTCCAGGAGCCCAGCACGGCGGCCCGGGCGGCGCCGGTCACCGAGGGCAGCGCGCCGGGCAGCCCGTGCCAGGAGAGCCAGCCCAGCAGCGCGAACGCGTACGCCTCCTTGGCCTGCGCGGGCACCCCCAGCTCGTCGGTGGTGCGCAGCCGCCAGCGCCCCGCCCCGAGGGCGGCCAGCCGGGCGGTCAGCGTGGGGTTGCGCACCCCGCCGCCGGCCGCCACCACCTCCGCCACGCCGTGCCGGTCGCACTCGGCGGCCACCACCCGGGCGGTCAGCTCGGTCAGGGTGGCGAGCACGTCGTCGGCCGGCACCGGCTCGCCGAGGGCCGCCAGCCGGGCGTCCAGGTAGCCGGCGTGGAACAGCTCCTTGCCGGTCGACTTGGGCGGCGGCGCCGCGTAGTAGGGCTCGGCGAGCAGGGCGTCGAGCAGACCGGGGTGCACCCGACCGGCCGCCGCGCGGGCGCCGTCGAGGTCGCAGGGCCGCCCCAGGAGGCGCCGGGCCGCCGCGTCGAGCAGCGCGTTGGCGGGCCCGACGTCGTACCCGAGCACCGGCGCGCCCGGCGCGAGGACCGTGAGGTTGGCGATGCCGCCCAGGTTGAGCGCGGCGCGCGGGGCCGCGCCGTCCGCCGGGTCGAGCAGCAGCGCGTCGAACGCCGGGACCAGGGGCGCGCCCTGCCCGCCGGCGGCGACGTCCGCCGAGCGCAGGTCGCTGAGCACGGGTACGCCCACCCGGGCGGCCACCCGGGCCACCGCGCCCAGTTGCAGGGTGCCCTGGGCCCGCCCGTCGGCGACCCAGTGGAAGACCGTCTGCCCGGGCGAGACCACTGCGTCGACCGCGCCGCCGGCCAGCTCGACGCCGAGGGCCGCCGCCTCGGCGAAGACCTCGCCCAGGCGGTTGTCCAGCCGGCAGACCGCCTCGACGGTGGTGCTCCCGGGCGGCAGCAGCGCGCCGATCGCTTCGCGCAGCCCGTCGTCGTAGTCGAGGCCGCGGTGCCCCAGCGGGCGCAGCAGCAGCGTGTCCCCGTCGAGGGTGAACTCGGCGGCGGCCACGTCCACCCCGTCGTAGGAGGTCCCCGACATCAGCCCGACGATCTTCATCGCGTCAGGCTAGCGGGCGGCTCCGTCGGGCGGCAGGAGCAGACCGACCAGCTCGACGTGCTGGGTCATCGGGAACAGGTCGAAGCCGCGCAGCGCGGCCAGCCGCCAGCCCAGCCCGGCGAAGGTGCGCACGTCGCGGGCGAAGGCGGCCGGGTCGCAGGCCACGTACGCCACCGCGCGCGGCCCGGCGGCCACCACGTCGCGCACCACCCGGGCGCCCGCGCCGGAGCGTGGCGGGTCGAGCACCACCACGTCGACCGGGCCGGTGATCCGGCGGCGGGCCAGCGCGGTCTCCACCCGGGCCGGCACGACCTCCACCCGGGGCAGGTCGCGCAGGTTCTCCCGGGCGGCGGCGACGCCCTGCGCCGCCGACTCGACCAGGGTGACGCGGCCCGCCTCGCCGACCCGGCCGGCGAGCGCGGCGGCGAAGAGTCCCGCCCCGCCGTAGAGGTCCCAGGCCCGCTCCCCCGGGCGCGGGTCGACCAGCCCCAGCACGGCGTCGACCAGGGTGTCGGCGGCGGCCGGGTGGACCTGCCAGAACGACGACGCCGGCAGCGTCCACTCCCGGCCGGCCGCCACCTCGCGGACCCGCTCCGGGCCGCTCACCGTGCGGGGCACCCCGTCGGCGACGGCGGTCACGGCCACGTCCCCGCCGGTGGAGGCGACCGTCTCGACCGCGTCCGCGTCCGGCCAGCGCGTCCCGGTCGGGGCCAGCACGGGCAGCTCCCGGATCGCCGGGTGGGCGATCAGGCAGCGGTCGATCGGGACCACCTCGTGCGAGCGGTGCTTGAGCAGCCCGGCCCGGCCCGCCCCGTCGACGGCGTAGCGGACCCGGGAGCGCCAGCCCAGCGGCCCGCCGGACAGCGCCTCGACCCGGACGCCGAGGGCGTCCAGCTCGGCGTCGGTGAGCCCGCCGAGGCGGGTGAGCTGCTCACGCACCACCGCCGCCTTCCAGTCGAGCTGGGCGGCCGGGGCGACGTGTTGCAGGTCGCACCCGCCGCACCGGCCCGGCTTCGCGTACGGGCAGGGCTGCTCGACCCGGTCCGGCGCGGCCTCGAGCACGCTCACCGCGTCGGCCCGGACGAACCCCTTGTGCACCTCGGTGACCTCGGCGACCACCCGCTCGCCGGGCAGCGCGTGCCGGACGAAGACCACCTGGCCGTCCACCCGCGCGACGCAGTGCCCGCCGGGTGCGACCGCCCCGACGGTCAGCTCGACCCGCTCGGCCTCCTCCAGCCCCCGGCCGTTCCCGTGCGCGGTCACCGTTCACCTCCACCACTCGGGCCGCTCTCGCCGGGCGGCGCGGACACGACGGGCGGGACGCTCGGCGGCAGGGTGCCCCGCGGCGCGACCCGGGGGCCGCGTGCCGGGCCCCGGGTCAGTGTGGCGTCCAGCCGGTCCAGGTCCTTGCCGGCGGTCGAGGCGAGCTGCCACGGCACGCTGGTCACCATCACCCCCGGTTCGAAGAGCAGCCGGCCCTTCAGGCGCAGCGCGCTCTGGTTGTGCAGCAGGTTCTCCCACCAGCGCCCCACCACGTACTCCGGGATGAAGACCGTGACCACGTCGCGCGGCGACTCCCGGCGGACGCCGGCCACGAAGTCCAGGATGGGGCGGGTGATCTCCCGGTACGGCGAGTCGACCACGGTCAGCGGGACGGGCAGGTCCCGCCGCTCCCACTCCGCCTGCAACTCCCGGGTGTCCTTCTCGTCGACGTTGACGGTCACCGCGGTCAGCGTGTCCGGCCGGGTGGCCCGGGCGTACGCGATGGCCCGCAGCGTCGGCTTGTGCAGCTTGCTGACCAGCACGACGGCGTGGTTGCGGGCGGGCAGCACGGCGCGGCCCTCGTCCGGCGGGGTCAGCTCGGCGGCGACCCGGTCGTAGTGCCGGCGGATGGCCAGCATCAGCACGTAGATCATCGCCATCGCGGCGATGGCGATCCACGCGCCGAGCAGGAACTTGGTGACGAGCACGATGACCAGCACCGCGCCGGTCATCGCCATGCCGAAGGTGTTGATCGCCCGGGACCGGAGCATCCGTCGGCGCGCCTGCGGGTCCCGCGTGGTCCGCAGGTGGCGGTTCCAGTGCCGGATCATGCCGGCCTGGGAGAGCGTGAACGACACGAACACGCCCACGATGTAGAGCTGGATGAGCCGGGTCACCTCGGCCTGGAAGCCGACGATCAGCACGATCGCGGCGACGGCCAGGAAGACGATGCCGTTGGAGAAGGCCAGCCGGTCGCCGCGGGTGTGCAGCTGCCGGGGCAGGTAGCGGTCCTGGGCGAGGATCGAGCCGAGCACCGGGAAGCCGTTGAACGCGGTGTTCGCGGCGAGGAAGAGGATCAGCGCGGTGACCCCGGCGACCACGAAGAGCAGCACCGAGCCGGAGCCGAAGACCGTCTCCCCGAGCTGGGTGGTGACGGTCTTCTGCACGTACCCCTCGGGGCCGGAGATGATCTGCAGCCTCGGGTCCTCGACGAACTGCAGGCCGGTGAGGCGGGACAGCCAGATGATGCCGACCAGCATGGCCACCGAGATGGTGCCGAGCAGCAGCAGCGTGGTGGCCGCGTTGCGGCTCTTCGGGGCCTTGAACGCCGGCACCCCGTTGGAGATGGCCTCCACGCCGGTCAGCGCCGCGCAGCCCGACGAGAAGGTGCGCAGCAGCAGGAAGACCAGGGCGAAGCCGGTGACGCTGTGCTCGGCCTGGATCTCCAGGCCGGCGCTGGGCGCGCGCAGGTCGTGGCCGAGCACGAAGACCCGGACCAGGCCGGTGAGCAGCATCCCGACTATCACGATGATGAAGCCGTAGGTGGGGATGGCGAAGGCCGTGCCGGACTCCCGCAGGCCGCGCAGGTTCACCGCGGTGAGCAGCACCACCGCGGTGACCGCGATCAGCACCTTGTGGGTGGCCACGAACGGCACCACCGAGCCCAGGTTGGCCACCCCGGAGGAGACCGAGACCGCGACCGTGAGCACGTAGTCCACCAGCAGCGCGCTGGCCACCGCGACCCCCGCCCGGGGGCCGAGGTTGACGGTGGCCACCTCGTAGTCGCCGCCGCCGGAGGGGTAGGCGTGCACGTTCTGCCGGTAGCTGGCCACGACGGTGAGCATCACCACCACGACGGCCAGGGCGATCCACGGCGAGAAGAAGTACGCCGAGGCGCCGGCGATGGAGAGGGTCAGCAGGATCTCGTCGGGCGCGTACGCGACGCTGGAGAGCGCGTCGGAGGCGAACACGGGCAGCGCGATGCGCTTGGGCAGAAGCGTGTGCTTCAGCCGGTCGGACCGGAACGGTCGACCGAGGAGCAGCCGCTTCAGCAGCGAGGTGGGTCTGGCCACAACCGCCAAGCGTACGACCACCCTGGTGGGCGTCGCGGGGTGGTCGATCGCGGCGGGGCGGACCCGCGGAGTACCGTCGGTCCCCGCCCACGCCGGGAACGTGGCAGGCTCGCAGACGGCACGCTCACCGGCCGGGCGTTGCGCACCTTGAGGAGGGACGCGGTGCATGTCGTGATCATGGGTTGTGGCCGCGTCGGCTCGACCCTCGCCTACAGCCTGGAGTCCCGGGGGCACTCGGTCGCGGTCATCGACCAGGACGCCGACGCCTTCCGCCGGCTCGGCCCCGACTTCGCCGGGATCACCGTCACCGGTGCCGGCTTCGACGGGGAGGTGCTGCGGCAGGCCGGCATCGAGCGGGCGGACGCCTTCGCGGCCGTCTCCAGCGGCGACAACTCCAACATCATCTCCGCCCGGCTCGCCCGGGAGACGTTCGGCGTGTCCCGGGTGGCGGCGCGGATCTACGACCAGCGCCGCGCGCAGGTCTACGAGCGGCTCGGCATCCCCACCGTGGCCACCGTCCGGTGGACCGCCGACCGGATGCTGCGGCACCTGGTGCCGGAGGGGAACGTGGAGATCTTCCGCGACCCGACGAGCACGGTGTCGATCATCGAGGTGCCGGTGCACAAGGACTGGGTCAGCCGGCCGGTACGCGCCCTGGAGGGGGCGACCGGGGCCCGGGTGGCGTACCTGATCCGCTTCGGCATCGGCACGCTGCCCACCCCGTCCAGCGTCGTCCAGGAGGGCGACCAGCTCTTCATGCTGGTCACCGACGACATGGCGGCGACGGTCACGTCGGTGGCGGCGGCGCCGCCGGAAGGAGGGCTCTGAGCATGCGCATCGCCATCGCCGGCGCGGGCAACGTGGGCCGCTCGATCGCCCAGGAGCTGATCGACAACGGCCACCAGGTGATGCTCATCGAGCGCCAGCCCAGGATGCTCCGGCCCGACCGGGTGCCGGCGGCCGACTGGGTACTGGCCGACGCCTGCGAGCTGGCCAGCCTGGAGGAGGCCGACATCGCCGGCTGCGACGTGGTGGTCGCGGCCACCGGGGACGACAAGGTCAACCTGGTGGTCTCGCTGCTGGCCAAGACCGAGTTCGCGGTGCCCCGGGTGGTGGCCCGGGTCAACCGGGCCGAGAACGAGTGGCTCTTCACCGAGCAGTGGGGCGTCGACGTCGCGGTGAGCAAGCCGCGGGTGATGGCCGCCCTGGTCGAGGAGGCGGTCACCGTCGGCGACCTGGTCCGGCTGATGACCTTCCGGCAGGGCGAGGCGAACCTGGTGGAGATCACCCTGCCGCCGACCGCCCCGTACGTGGGCGAGTCGTTGCGCGCCGTCCCGCTGCCCCGCGACTCGGCGCTGGTGGCGATCCTGCGCGGCAAGCGGGTGCTGGTGCCCACCCCGGACGATTCGCTCGAGGCCGGCGACGAGCTGATCTTCGTGTGCACCGCGGAGGTCGAGGACGCGGTCCGCGCGGTGGTGCTCGGGGCGGACAGCGTCGAACGTACCCGCGAGCAGCGCTGAGCCTGCGGTTCAGCCGCCGGGCGGTGCTGAGGCGGCGGCCTCAGCCACCGGGCAGCGCCTCGGGCTCCGACTCCCGGGTCACCCGCCGGACCGTCCAGACCGTGATCAGCAGCAGCAGCACGTACGGCGGGTAGCCCAGCACCAGCCGTGCCACGCCGAGGGCCGTGTCCTGGTGGGCGAGGTAGAGCCCGGCCTGTACGCCCACCTTGGCCAGCCACACCACGCCCCAGAGCACGGTGAGCCCGGTGAAGGTCCGCACCAGGCGCGGGTCGTCGCGCCACTCCGAGCGGCCCTTGGCCACCAGCACCGACCAGATCCACCCCACGAGGGGCTGCCGGATGGCCGCCGAGACGAGCAGGGCCAGCCCGTAGCCGATGCCGTAGAGGATGCCGGGGAGGTAGAAGTCACGTTCGTCGCCGGTGCGCCAGGCGATCGCGGCGCCGACGGCGACGCCGAAGAGCCCGTTGACCGCGTGCCGGACCGGCCGGCGCTGCGCGAGCCGCAGACCGGCGATCACGAGCGCCACCGCCACCGAGGCGATCACGGCGGGCCGCAGCTCGCCGATGATGTTGGCCAGCACGAAGACGACCACCGGGATGCTGGACTCGACCAGCCCTCGCCAGCCGCCGAGCTGGTCGGCCATCTGCTCGGCGAGGGTGGGCAGCGGCTCCTCGCCCTGCGGGTCGCTCTCCGGCTGTGCCGCCCGGTGCTGTCCCGTCGTCATCGCACGCCTTCCGTCCGCCGCGGCCACCGGGTCACTTCGGCGGTTCCAGCTCGTAGTACGGGTTGTAGATCACCTTGCGGTCGTCCCGCAGGGCCACCCGGCCGCGCGCGGTCAGGTGGCGACCGGGCTCGATCCCGGCGATGTGCCGCCGGCCCAGCCAGACCAGGGTGACCACGTCGCTGCCGTCGTAGAGGTCCGCCTCCAGCGTGGGCAGGTTGGTCCGCGGGGTGTAGACGACCGTACGCAGCCGCCCGGCCACCGAGACCAGCTGGCCCCGCATGCACTGCCCGGCCGGGACACCGCCGTGCTCGGCGCTCTCCCGGCGCAGCTCCTGCGCCTCGATCTCCGCCTCGCTCGCGGTGAGCCGGCGCAGCATGCGGCGCAGCGGACCCCGGCCCTCGTCGGTCGACATGACCTCCGCGTCACCCTCTCCACGCTGGGCCGACGCGACGCCGGCACCCGGGACGGCCCCGGCGGCGCCGGAACCGTCCCGCCAGCGTACGCCGACGGGGCCGGTCCCGGCGCGTCGTGACGGACGGTCAGGCCTCGCGGGGCGCGGGCGCGGGGTTGCCGTCGGCCGGCGCCCCCTCGACCGCCTGGTCGGCCACCTCGCGGGGCAGCCGCAGCGGCAGCGGCTCGCGCACCGGCTTGGCCTCCTGGCCCCGGTCGACCACCAGGCCGTCGAGGCACTCGGCCAGCGGGCCGGCGGCGGCCGGGTTGGTGGCCACCTCGCCCTGGTAGACGCCGCGGACCATCCAGCGCGGCCCGTCGATGCCGACGAACCGCAGGTCGGTCAGTCCGTCCGGGGTACGCACCCGGGCGTGCAGCTCGATGCCGTACTCGCCCTGGACCTCCTGGGCCGCCGCGCCGTCGTTGAACAGCGACTGGCGGATCTCCTCGCGCACCTCGTCCCAGATGCCCTCGGAGCGCGGCGCGGCGAAGACGCCGAGCTGGAGCGCGTTCGGACCGTGCACGAGCACGACCTGCTGGATCACGCCCTCCGGGTCGGCCTGCACCCGCACCTCGACGTCGCGCACCGCCGGGATGTGCAGGCTGCCCAGGTCGAGCCGCTGCACCCCCTCGGGCGCCTCGGAGATGTCGTACGGGCCGCGGGCCGGGGTCGACTCCTCGTTCGAGTCGAGGACCTCGGTCGTCCGCTCGTCGCGGGCGTGCCGTCCGGCACTGTCCCGCTTCCGGGAGAAGATCACTGCGCCAACCCTCCGCTGTTCGGTCTCACCCTGCCACCTCTTCCGTCCGGCCGTCTGCCCGGTCCCGCTCTTCCCGCCGGGCGTCCGGCACGTCCGGCGCCCGCCGTCCGTCCGGTGCCTCCGGGGCCGCTGCCGGCCCGCCACCGGTCGGGGACGACATTAGGCCGGCGTGGCCGCCCGTGGAGCCGTGCCCGCCGGTCCCGCGCCGGGACGCGGTCAGCTCGGCCGCCGGCCGGAAGTCCGCCCGCGCCACCCGCTGCACGACGAGCTGCGCGATCCGGTCGCCACGGGAGATCTTCGCCGGTGTCTCCCGATCATGGTTGATCAGGTTGACGAGGATCTCACCCCGGTAGCCGGCGTCGACCGTACCGGGCGCGTTGAGCACCGTCACGCCGAGTCTGGCCGCGAGCCCCGAACGGGGGTGGACGAGACCCACGTACCCCTCGGGCAACGCGATCGCCACGCCGGTCGGGACCAGGGCCCGGCCGCCGGGTGGCAGCTCGACGTCCGCCGCCGCCACCAGGTCTGCCCCGGCATCGCCGGGATGGGCGTACGCCGGCAGCGGCAGCTCGGGGTCGAGCTGCCGTACGGGCACGGGTACGACGTCGGTCACGGTTCCCCTCTTCCGTCCGTTTTGCTGGGGTGACCCTGCCATCCTGCCGGTTCGGCCGCCCGTCGTGCGCCGTACCCTCGCAGGAGTGAGCCTGTCACCATCCTCGCCGTCCCCGGCGCCGCCCGCCGCGGCGCCCCCGCAGCACGCCGAGCGGCTCGGCCTGCCCTGGTGGCTGTGGCTGGGCGGGCTCGGCGCGGCCGCCCTACTCGCCGTGGAGGTCTGGATGGGCGCGCCCGGCGTCCGCGCCTGGCTGCCCTTCGTGGTGCTGCTGCCGGCGACCGTCGCCGGCCTGGCCTGGCTCGGCCGGATCCGGATCGCGGTACGCGACGACGAACTGCGGGTGGACGACGCCCGGCTGCCGGTCCGGTTCGTCGCCGACGTCGTCCCGTTGGACGCCGCCGGCCGGCGCGAGGTCCTCGGGGTCGGCGCCGACCCGCTGGCCTTCGTGGTGCAGCGACCCTGGATCCCCGGCGCCGTCCAGGTGGTCCTCGACGACCCGGCCGATCCCACCCCGTTCTGGGTGGTCAGCACCCGCCACCCGGTCGAGCTGGCCGAGGCGCTCCTCGCCGCCCGCGACGCCGCCCGCACCTGAACCCGCCCGCGCCCGGTCGCGCCGTCGCCTGCCCGGCACCGCCCCCTCAGCGGTCGCCGGGGAGGGCCGGCGGCGTGCCCGGCAGGGCCGGGCTCCGGCGGCGCAGGTCGCTGCGGAGCTGGTCCGCCATCGTCCGGGTGGCCCGGCGGTTGAGGTAGCTGGCCACCGCCGCCCCGGTGAGGAAGGGCCCGAGCGTGGTCAGGTTGCGGCCGAAGCGCTTGAGCAGCGTGTCCCGCAGCTCCTTGCGCGCGGCGGTGCCCAGCACGGCGCTCACCCCGACGCCGGGCATCATCGGGTTGATCCCCCGCTGGCCGGCCCAGGACTGCACCAGCGCGACCGCCCGCTGGGTGCCGCCGCCCGGCACCGGCGCCCCGTAGACCTCGTGCAGCTCGCCGATCAGCTTCAGCTCGACCGCCACCACGGCGACCGTCTCGGCGGCCAGCAGGACCGGCGCGGAGAGCAGGGTCGGGGCGACCGTCCACTCGACCGCCGCCACTCCTCCGCCGGCGGCGCCGATGCCGGCCGTCGTCCGCGCGGCGTTGCGCACCAGCCGCTCGGCCAGCGCCTCGCCGTCCAGGCCGTCGAAGTGCCGGCGCAGGGTGGCCAGGTCGCGTACGGGCACGTGCGGGGCGATCTCGGCGACCGTGTCGACCATCCAGCGCACCGCGCTCTTCGGCTTGAACAGGTCGCTCAGCCCACGCGCCCGCGCCTGCCCGACGAGGCGGCCGAGCAGTTGCCGCCGGCGGGCCGGCTCGATGTCGTCGGCGGTCAGGGCCGCCACGGTGGCGCCCAGCTCGTCCGCGCCGCGCGCGGGCACGGCGTGGGCGTGGGCGTGGTCGTCCCGCGCGCCGGGGTCGCCCGCGCCGTCGACCCGGCCCGGGTCCGCGCCGCGCGTGCCGCCGGACTCGCTCCGCTCGCTCATGGTGCGACCTCCCGAATGGACCGACGTCGACATGACGGTCAACCGTCAACGAGTCAAGCAGGTCCCCCGGGTGGCCGCACGGCGACTCGGGCAGCGGCGGCCCCGCCGAGGGAGCCGCCGCTGGTGCGGACGCACGGTGTCAGACGCACTCGCGGCAGATGAGGTCGCCGTTGCGCTCGACCGCCAACTGGCTGCGGTGGTGTACGAGGAAGCAGCGGGCGCACCGGAACTCGTCCTGCTGCATCGGCAGCACCTTGACCGTGAGTTCCTCGTCCGCCAGGTCGGCGCCGGGCAGCTCGAAGCTCTCGGCCACCTCGGCCTCGTCGACGTCCACGGCGCCCGATTGTGAGTCGACGCGTCGGGCCTTGAGCTCTTCCAGGCTGTCCTCGCCGAGGTCGACCTCGTCGCGACGCGGGGCGTCGTAGTCGGTGGCCATCGGTTTCACTCTCCCATATCGATGTTGTCGCTTCCGGTTGTAACGCCGGACGACGCTGTTTCGGTTCCGCTGGCCGGCCACCACTTGTGTCGGTCACCCGACCCGAAGACAGCACGGACGGAGGCATCCCGCAGGAACACCCGACGGGCGCGGAACCATACCCCCCCTTTAGGCGAGGCATGTATACCGCCCTCGTGGCTGAGATGTACGCCCCCGCACGCGAAGTTGTTCCCAATGTGACTCAGGCGACACGAAGATAGGGGTAGTACTACCTGGTTCCCGGATGGCGCGCCGGCATGTCCGGCTGTTTCCACGCGACGGCCGGACAACCGTTAACCTCAGCGGCGTACTCGACGGCCGGCGGGGCGGCCCGTCCACCGGCGGCCGCCACCACCCACCCACTGTCCGGGGAGCACCCTGATGAGCTTTGCGCGAGTGCGAGCACTCGTTGTCGTCGGCCTGCTGGCGGTGCTGGCCCTCGTCTTCGTGGTCGTCGCGCTGGTCCGCGACACCCAGAGCAGCGCCGGCCTCGCCGGAGGTTGCCCGGAGGGCTGGCCGATGGCCGACGTGACCCTGCGGGAATCCAAGGACGTCAAGATCAACGTCTACAACGCGACCGACGAGCCGGGTCGGGCCAGCACCGTCGCGGACGACTTCCGCAACCGCAAGTTCCAGGTCAAGAAGGTCGGCAACGAGAAGAAGCAGATCGACGACATCGCGGTCCTACGCTACGGCCCGAAGGGAGTCGGCTCGGCGCACCTGCTGCGGGCGTACTTCCTCGACAACGCCGAATGGGACTACGACCCCAAGC
This sequence comes from Micromonospora sp. M71_S20, assembly GCF_003664255.1. Taxonomy (NCBI): domain Bacteria; kingdom Bacillati; phylum Actinomycetota; class Actinomycetes; order Micromonosporales; family Micromonosporaceae; genus Micromonospora; species Micromonospora sp. M71_S20. The sequence goes on from NZ_RCCV01000001.1 coordinate 683,096, forward strand.
GCACCGACGACGTCGTGGACGTGGTGCTCGGCAGCAGCTTCCAGCAGCTCGCCACCACCACCGAGGTCAACCAGTCCCTGGGCGACCTCGGCGCGCCGGTCGCGCCGGCCGAGTCCTGCCCGATGTCCGAGGACGACTGACCGCGCCGTGCCCCCGGTCCCGCCGGGGGCACGGCGCCGGCCGGTCAGGGACCGCCCGAGGCGTCCAGGTCGGCGAGGCGGTCGTGCAGCGGCCCGAACAGCGCCGCCGGCGCGGCGATCACCAGGTCCGGGCCGGCCGGCAACCCGCCCAGCCCGGCGACCAGCAGTCCGGCCTCCGTGGCCACCAGGGCGCCGGCGGCCTGGTCCCAGGCGGCGAGCCCCTTCTCGTAGTAGGCGTCCACCCGTCCCTCCGCGGCCAGGCAGAGGTCCAGCGCCGCGGCACCGAAGCGGCGGATGTCCCGGATGTGCGGGATCAGTTCGGCGACCACCCGGGCCTGGTGGGCCCGGCGCCCCGGGTCGTAGCCGAACCCCGTGGCGACCAGCGCCTGGCCGAGATCGGTCTCCGTGGAGCAGCGCAGCCGCTCACCGTCGCGCCAGGCGCCCCCGCCGACGGTGGCCGTCCACTCCTCGCCGGTGCTGACGTTGCGCACCACCCCGGCGACCACCTCGCCGTCGACCTCGGCGGCGAGCGACACCGCGCAGTGGGGGATCCCGTAGAGGTAGTTCACGGTCCCGTCGATCGGGTCCACGATCCAGCGGACGCCGCCGGGGGCGACCGGTCCGGTCTCCCCCGCCCCGTACTCCTCGCCGAGGACGGCGTCGCCCGGCCGCAGCCGGCGCAGCGCGTCGACCACCTGCCGCTCGACCGCCCGGTCGGCGGCGGTCACCACGTCGGTGACCGTGCTCTTGGTGGCCGCCACCGACACGCCCTCGACCCGCATCCGGTACGCCGTGGCGGCCGCGTCCCGGGCCACCTCGACCGCGATCTCCAGCAGTTCCGCCGGCGCCGAGCGATCCATCGTTCGTCCCCTTCCCGCACGGCCGGGGTGTTCCGGGTCACGCGCGGTACCATCCTTACAAAGTCCACATCTACGTCGAATCGGCGGTCCCCGCCGCCGGTCCGCCGTGCGGCGAGGGATGATCGCCGCAGACGGCGTTACAATTCACCCCTGCCCACGCTGCGACGGACCGCCACGACCGGCCGGCCCGGGACACGGGGGTCCCTCAACCACATCGCCCGGCAAGGTGCCCCGCTCTGCGTCGGACGACCCGGCCGTGCTCGCTCTTCGCCTCCGGAAGGTCATTCGTGACAGAACCCCGCCAGACCGGCGCCGACGTTCGCTCGCTCACCGACACTCTGATCGCCCACGCGCAGAGCGCCGGCGGCCAGCTCACGTCGGCTCAGCTCGCGCGCACCGTCGAGTCCGCCGAGGTGACTCCGGCCCAGGCCAAGAAGATCCTGCGGGCGCTCTCCGAGGCGGGAGTGACCGTGGTGGTCGACGGCTCGGCGAGCACCCGCCGCCGCGTCGCCGCCGCCCGATCGGCCACCCCCGCGTCCCGGGCCACCACCGCCAAGACCACCAAGAAGGCCGTCGCGCCCGCCCCGAAGCAGGCGCCCGCCGCGGACGAGGCGCCGGCGCCCGCCCCGCGCAAGGCCGCCCCGCGCAAGGCCACCGGCACCACCGCCGAGGTGGCCGCCAAGGCCGCCGCGCCCGCGAAGGCGACCAAGTCGACCCGGGCCACCAAGGCGACGGTCGCGGCGGCCGGCGCCAAGCCGGCCAAGGCCGGCGCCAAGGCCAAGGGCGAGGGCGCCGAGGGCGACATCGACCCGGAGGAGCTCGCCAAGGAGATCGAGGACGTCGTCGTCGAGGAGCCGGCGGAGCTGACCCGCGCCGCCGAGACCGACGCCGCCAACTCGGCCAGCGACAACGACTTCGAGTGGGACGACGAGGAGTCCGAGGCGCTCAAGCAGGCGCGTCGCGACGCCGAGCTGACCGCCTCCGCCGACTCGGTCCGGGCCTACCTCAAGCAGATCGGCAAGGTCCCGCTGCTCAACGCCGAGCAGGAGGTGGAGCTGGCCAAGCGGATCGAGGCCGGGCTCTACGCCGCGGAGCGGCTGCGCGCGGCCGAGGAGGGCGAGGAGAAGCTCACCCGCGACATGCAGCGGGACCTGGGCTGGATCTCGCGGGACGGCGAGCGCGCCAAGAACCACCTGCTGGAGGCCAACCTCCGGCTGGTCGTCTCGCTGGCCAAGCGCTACACCGGCCGCGGCATGGCCTTCCTCGACCTGATCCAGGAGGGCAACCTCGGCCTGATCCGCGCGGTCGAGAAGTTCGACTACACCAAGGGCTACAAGTTCTCCACGTACGCCACCTGGTGGATCCGGCAGGCGATCACCCGGGCCATGGCCGACCAGGCCCGCACCATCCGCATCCCGGTGCACATGGTCGAGGTCATCAACAAGCTCGGCCGCATCCAGCGCGAGCTGCTCCAGGACCTGGGCCGCGAGCCCACCCCGGAGGAGCTCGCCAAGGAGATGGACATCACACCGGAGAAGGTGCTGGAGATCCAGCAGTACGCCCGGGAGCCCATCTCGCTGGACCAGACCATCGGCGACGAGGGCGACAGCCAGCTCGGTGACTTCATCGAGGACTCCGAGGCCGTGGTCGCGGTCGACGCGGTCTCGTTCTCGCTCCTGCAGGACCAGCTCCAGCAGGTGCTCCAGACGTTGTCCGAGCGTGAGGCGGGTGTGGTACGCCTGCGCTTCGGCCTGACCGACGGCCAGCCGCGCACGCTGGACGAGATCGGCCAGGTCTACGGGGTGACCCGGGAGCGCATCCGGCAGATCGAGTCCAAGACGATGTCCAAGTTGCGTCACCCGTCGCGTTCGCAGGTGCTCCGGGACTACCTGGACTGATCGCGATCGTCAACCGAACGTGTCGTTTTGACCACCTGGCGTGCAACGTCGGAAGGTGATCGTTCGGTTGCACGATTGTGATCGTTGACGTGGCACCCTTGGTGCACGGCACACTGTCCCTGCCATGTGTGACCTCGGTCCCCCGCGGGCACACAGGGAAGGCAGCGCCGGGACAGGGTGTTGCACGATAGGTGAGCAAAGACCGAAGAGAGTGTTCATCGGTGACGACCAGAGGAGGAAGGCGATGACCCCGACCCTCACGCCGCCGCCCGAGACGGTGGCTCCCCCAGCCGCCGATGAACGGTGCGACCGCTGCAATGCTGCCGGCAAGCTCCGGATCACTCTGGCGGGTGGGAGCGAGCTGGTGTTCTGTGGGCACCACGCGAACAAGTACGCGGAGGATCTCGTGAAGATCACCGTGCGGTTCGCGACGGACCCGGAGTTCAGCTGGCGTGGCGCCGATCTGATGGCGAACTGAGATCCGCAAACCCACGACATAGCCGGCCGGAGGCCCCTCAGGGGGCCTCCGGCCGGCTTTCGGCGTCTGCCCGCCGTCGCCGCCCGATCCCGGGCACCGGCGACGGCGGGGGCCGTCAGAGGGTCTGCACGGTGGCGATGCGTTCCTCGAGCTGCTCGATGGTGGCCTGGGCGCTCGGCGGTCCGCCGCAGAGGCGACGCAGCTCCGCGTGGATCTTCCCGTGCGGCTGCCCCGTGCGGTGGTGCCGGGCGGCCACGAGGGCGTTCAGTTGGCGGCGTAGGGCAACCCGACGCTGGGCGGCACTCATCGGTGCCGGCGGCGCCGTGGGGGCCGCAGCGGCCGCCTCAGCCGGCCTGGCGGCCCGGCGGCGCTGGGCCGCGAGCTGCTCCTGCTGCCGCTTGGTCAGCAGCAGGGCCACCTGGTCGGCGGTGAGCAGCCCGGGCAGGCCCAGGTACTCCTCCTCCTCGGGGGTGCCGGCCTGGGCGGCGGTGCCGAACGAGGCGCCGTCGAAGATCACCTGGTCCAGCTCGGCCGTCGCGGAGAGCGCGGCGAACCGCTTCTCCAGCTCGCCGCTGGCCTGGTCGTCGCGCTGGGCGCGCTCCAGCAGGTCGTCGTCGAAGCCCTCGCGGTCCTTGGGCTTGCCGAGCACGTGGTCCCGCTCGGCCTCCATCTCGCTGGCCAACCCGAGCAGGTGCGGCACGCTGGGCAGGAAGACCGAGGCGGTCTCGCCGGGGCGGCGGGCGCGGACGAACCGGCCGATCGCCTGCGCGAAGTAGAGCGGAGTGCTGGCGCTGGTCGCATACACGCCGACCGCCAGCCGGGGGATGTCGACGCCTTCGGAGACCATCCGGACCGCCACCAGCCAGCGCTGCTCGGACGCCGCGAACGTCGCGATCCGCGCCGAGGCGCCCACGTCGTCGGAGAGCACCACCGCCGCGCGCTCGCCGGTCACCTGCGCGATGAGCTTCGCGTACGAGCGGGCGGTCTGCTGGTCGCTGGCGATGATCAGGCCGCCGGCGTCGGGCATCCCCGCGTTGCGCAGCACGGTCAGCCGGGCGTCGGCGGCCCGCAGCACCTGCGGCATCCAGTCGCCCGCCGGGTCCAGCGCGGTACGCCACGCCTGTGCGACGAGGTCCTGGGTCATCGGCTCGCCGAGCCGCGCCGCCAGCTCCTCCCCCGCGTTGGTCCGCCACCGGGTCTCCCCCGAGTACGCCAGGAAGAGCACCGGCCGGACGACGCCGTCGCGCAGCGCGTCGGCGTAGCCGTAGACCGAGTCGGCGCGGGAGCGCAGCAGGCCGTCTCCGCCGCGCTCATAGCTGACGAACGGGATCGGGTTGTCGTCGGAGCGGAACGGGGTCCCGGTGAGCATCAGGCGGCGCTCGGCGCCCTCGAAGGCCGCCTTCACCCCGTCGCCCCAGGAGCGGCTGTCCCCCGCGTGGTGGATCTCGTCGAGGACGACCAGGGTGCGCCGGGTGAGGGTGCGCCGCTTGTGCACGTGCGGCGCCATGCCCACCTGCGCGTACGTCACGACGGCGCCGTGGAAGTCGGCGGAGGAGTGCAGGTCGGCGTTGCGGAAGGCGGCGTCGAGCTGGATGCCGACCCGGGCCGCCGCCTGCGCCCACTGGGTCTTCAGGTGCTCGGTCGGGGCCACCACCGTCACCGCCTCGACGGTGCCGTCGGCCAGCAGCTCGGCGGCGATCCGCAGGGCGAAGGTGGTCTTTCCGGCGCCGGGGGTGGCGACCGCCGTGAAGTCGGGGTCCCGCCGACGCAGGTACTCCACGAGTGCCTTGCGCTGCCATGCGCGCAGTGCCGGAAACGTCTCGATCGCCGGCAACCGGGCCGCCACGGGAAGCTCCTCTCCGACCGCCTGACGGCGGACCCCGGGCGAGGGCCACGGGTACCGCCGCCCATGAAAACGCCTCCGCGCAGATGGTGCCGCGAAGGCCGACTCAGCATAACCAGCGCGGGCCGTCCGACCCAGCCGACGCCACGCTGGTCACATCCGCCACGCGTGTCAGGGGTGCGTGCCGGGGGTTCCCGTACGTGGGGGACGCAGGGTGGCCACCGGCGCGGACCAGCGCCGCCGCAGCGCCACCAGGCGCAGCAGGAAGACCACCGCGGCCGCCGCGGTCAGCCAGGCGGCGTTGGCGTGCCCGAGGGCGTCCAGCAGCGCCACGAGGATCGAGCCGGCGAGCGCGGCGACGGCGTAGATCTCCCGCCGCAGCACCACCGGGATCTCGGCGGTGAGCAGGTCCCGCCCCAGGCCGCCGCCGATCGCGGTGAGCATGCCGATCACGCAGGCCCCCACCGCCGGCACCTGGGCGTCGAGGGCCTTGACCGTGCCGGTGACGGTGAACAGCGCCAGCCCGGCCGCGTCCAGCACCAGCACGGTGGTGCGCAGCCGGGCGAACTGGGGGTGCAGCCAGAAGACGGCGGCGGCGGTGACGGCGGCCGTGGCGGCGTACCGCCAGTCGCCGAAGGCCAGCGGCGGCGCCTCGTCGATCGCCAGGTCCCGGAAGATCCCGCCACCGAGCGCGGCCACGAAGCCGACGAAGACGACGCCGAAGAGGTCGAGCCGTTTGGCCACCGCCGCGGAGGCCCCGGAGGCGGCGAAGACCGCCACCCCGGTGAGGTCGGCGAGGAGCAGGGCGGTGGAGGTGGTCACCGGCGAAGGTTACGTGCGCGACCGGGAGGGTCGCCCACGCTCACTCGCCCCAGGAGTCGTAGATCTCCTTGCACTTCGGGCAGACCGGCGAGCCGGGCTTGGCGGCCTTGGTGACCGGGAAGGTCTCCCCGCACAGCGCGACGACGAAGGTGCCCATGACGGCACTCTCGGCGATCTTCTCCTTGCGCACGTAGTGGAACATCTCGGGACCGGTGTCGGCGTCCTTCAGCTCCGGACGCTCGAGAACCTCTGTGCTCACTTCTCCACCTCCGACCGTCAAGTCTGGCAGGTCACCCCCGCTCCGGTCCACTTCAGGTCGCCCGGCCGGGGGCCGTACGGTGGTGACGTGACCGACTTTCACATCCGCTACGGCAGCGAGGTTGCCGACGCCCTGCGCGACGGGCGTCCCGTCGTCGCCCTGGAGAGCACCATCGTCTCGCACGGCCTGCCCCGGCCGGACAACCTCCGGGTGGCCCGCGAGATCGAGCAGGCCGTCCGCGACGCGGGCGCGGTCCCGGCCACCATCGGCATGGTCGGCGGGCGGCTGGTGGTGGGCCTGGACGACGCGGAGCTGACCCGGCTCGCCACCGTCGACGGGGTCGCCAAGCTCTCCGTACGCGATCTCGCCCTCGCCGCCGCGACCGGCGCGGACGGCGCCACGACCGTGGCCGCGACCAGCGCGGTGGCCGCCGCCGCGGGGATCGGGGTGTTCGCCACCGGCGGCCTCGGCGGGGTGCACCGGGAGGCGGCGCAGACCTTCGACGAGTCGGCCGACCTGGTCACCCTGGCCCGTACGCCGATCGCGGTGGTCTGCGCCGGGGTCAAGTCGATCCTCGACGTGGGCGCGACCCTGGAGCGGCTGGAGACCCTCGGCGTCGGCGTCGTCGGCTTCCGGACCCGGCGCTTCCCCGGCTTCTTCATCACCGACGGCGGCTTCGACCTGGACTGGTCGCTGGACTCGGCCGAACAGGTCGCGGACGTGCTGGCGGCCCGGGAGCAGCAGCGCGTGCACCACGGCGGCCTGATCGTGGCCAACCCGCTGCCGACCGACGAGCAGCTCGACCCGGAGTTGCACGACCGGACCCTCGCCGACGGGCTGGCCCTGCTGGAGCGCGACGGGGTGACCGGCAAGGCCGTGACGCCCTACCTGCTCGCGCACTTCCACTCGGCGACCGAGGGGGCGAGCCTGGCGGTGAACGTCCGGATCATCCTGCGCAACGCCGACCTCGCGGCCCGGATCGCCGTCGCCGCGGCCGCCCGCCGCGCCGGGGCATGACCGCAGGCCGCGTCCTCGTCGTCGGTGACCTGATCACCGACGTGGTGGCGGTGCTGGCCGGGCCGATGGCCACCGGGTCGGACACGCCGGCGGCGATCCGGTTCAGCGGGGGCGGGCAGGCCGCCAACACCGCGGCCTGGCTCGCCGCCCAGGGCGTACCGGTCACGCTGGTGGGTGCCGTCGGCGACGACGACGCCGGGCGGGACCGGGTGGCCGAGTTGGAGCGCGCGGGGGTCGACTGCGCGACGCGGGTGTGCCCCGACCGCGCCACCGGGACGGTGATCGTGCTGGCCACGGCCGGGGAGCGGTCGATGATCACGGAGCGGGGCGCGAACCTGCGGCTGGCCCCGGCCGACGTCGACGCGGCGCTGGCGGCGACGCCGGACGCGCGGCACCTGCACCTGTCCGGGTACACCCTGCTGGACGACGAGTCCCGACCGGCGGGGCTGCGGGCGTTGGCCGCCGCCCGCGAGCGCGGGCTGACGACCAGCGTCGACGCGGCCTCCGCGGCCCCGCTGCGGCGGGTCGGCGCGGCGGCCTTCCTGTCCTGGGTACGCGGGGTCGACCTGCTCCTGGTCAACGCCGACGAGGCCACGGTGCTGGCCGGGGGGCTGGACCCGGCGGCGCAGGGGCGGGTGCTGTCGGCCTCCGCCCGGCGGATCGTCGTCAAGCAGGGGGCGGCCGGGGCGGTCTGGGTGGATCGGGACGCCTCGGTGGCCGTGGCGCCGGCCCGCCGGGTGGCGGTGGTCGACGTCACGGGGGCCGGGGACGCGTTCGCGGCCGGGCTGCTGGCCGCCTGGCTCGACGGCGCGCAGCCGGCGGTGGCGCTGGGCCGCGCCGGCGACCTCGGCGCCCTCGCGGTCTCCCAGATCGGCGCCCGTCCCACCTCCTGACGGGAGGCGTCGGGTCAGGTCAGGGCTCGGCGTCGATGATCTTGTGGGGGCGCTCCTCGGCGGTGAGGCTCATCGGCGGGGTCTCGTCCCGGTGCCGCGGCTGGAACCGGTTGGCCAGCCGGTGCTTCTCCTTGGGCGGGCGGTCGTTGGCCAGCAGCACCGCCAGCCACGGGATGAGCACCATGCCCAGGGCCACCATCGGCAGCCAGAGCCAGAGCAGCGGGGCCTGCACGCCGACCAGGACGGCACCGACGATCACGCAGGCCACCCGGATGCCCATCATCAGCACGTAGCGCTTCTGGCGGCTGGTGAGCTGGTCGTCCTGGCTGCGCGACGCGTCGGTGATCAGGATCGGCTGGTACGCCTGACGCTTCACCACGGGCCTCCTCGAGGGGGTTACGCCCCATCCTGTCACCTGCGGCGCGTGATCAGCGAAAATCGCTCGACCCGGCCTCGTGTTACGTGCGTGGTACGCTCGCGCCGTGGGCAGCAGGTTCAGCTTCACCGACGAGGCGTTGGCGAACCTGAGGGTCTACGACGTCACGCCCGGGGAAGTCTGGGAGGCGCTGCACAGCACCCGCCGGGTGATCCGGCATCTCGGCGACGACGTGACGGTCGTCTACGCCGCCGCCCGCCGGGGGCGCCGGTTGGCCGTGCTGCTCGCCGAGGCCGACGGCACCGACAACGACTGGGACATCCTCTCCGCCCGTGAGCTGAGCGACGTCGAGGCGAAGCGCTACGACGAGGCCGTGCGGAGATCTCGCCGATGAGGAGGCGGTGACGATGAACCGTAACGACGCGACCAAGCAGTTCCACAGCGGCGGTGACCGGCTCGCGGAGCTGATCGACGCAAGCCAGCCGGTGGAGCTGCCCACCCCCGACACCGACAACCCCATGGTCAGCCGCTCCGTACGCCTGCCGCTGGAGACGTACGAGCGGGTCCGGGCCGCCGCCGACGCGCGCGGCATCGGGGTCACCACGCTCATGCGGCAGTGGATCGAGGCCGGCCTGGCCGACCTGGACGACTCGGCCACGGTCTCCCTCGCCGACGTCCGGCGGGCGCTGGCCGCCCTCTCCCGGCCGACCGCCGCCTGACCCGGCCGGTCACGGCGCGGGGAACTCGCCCCCGCCGGTCCCGCCGTGCCCGAGCGGCGACGCGGCCGTCTCCGGCGGGCGCCCCCTGCTGCGCCACGCGTCGGCCGACGCCACCCCCGCCAGCACCAGGGCGACCAGCGCCAGCGCCAGCATGGGCGGCCCCAGGGTGAGCGCCGGCGACAGCAGGAGCAGCACCAGCAGGCCCGCGACCCGCGACCGGGACACCCGGCCGAAGATCTCGTACTCGAAGCGGGCCCGGGCCGCGAGGAAGATCGCCGGGCCGCCGACGACGAAGACCAGCCAGATCGGGTCGGTCCGCCCGTGCGGGTGCTCGATCACCAGTTCGTAACCGACGGCGGTGCTCAGCACGCCGATCACGATGACCAGGTGGGTGCTGCCGGCGGAGGCGCCCAGCCGCCCGGGCGACCGGGCCACCCGCAGCGCCTCGGCGAGCAGGTGACCCGCCCGGTGGAAGTAGATCCGCCAGAGCAGCGCCGTGGTGGCGAAGGCGGTCGCGAAGGCGCCGGCCCGGTCGGCGGTGAACTCCGCGCCGCTGTAGGTCAGCCCGATGACCAGGATGGTCTCCCCCAACGAGATGAGGAAGATCTGCTGGTACCGGTCGGCCAGGTGCTCACCGGCGATCAGCCAGCCGGCGGTGCGCGCCGGCCCCAGCCGGGGCAACGGCCAGCCGAGCAGCAGGCCGGCGTAGTCGACGACCACGGCGAGCATCCAGAGCGGCAGGCGCAGCTGCTCCGGCCCGAACGCCCCGGCCAGCCACGGCACGCCCCCCGCGGCGGCCCAGGCGAGAAGTCGCAGCGGGACCGTGCGGCGCGGGTGGCGGCGCAGGGCCGTGGCGATGACCAGCGGCCGGACGAGCATCACCGCCAGGTACGCCAACACGAACGAGGGCGCCCGGTCCTCGAACGCCCGGGGCAGCGCCACGGCCATCACCATGGCGCCGAACATCGTTCCGACCACGACGAACTGGATCACCGGCTGCTCCGGCTCGTACCGGCTGGTGACCCAGGTGGTGATCGACCAGAGCAGCCACAGGGCCAGGAAGAGCACGCCCGTACGCCCGATCTCGGCGAGCAGCGTCCCGACGGAGCCTCCGGTGCCCTCGACCAGGCGCAGCGAGACCCGGGTCAGCGCGAAGACGAAGACCAGGTCGAAGAAGAGCTCCAGGAAGGTGGCCCGGGGCGAGCTGTCCTCCGGCCGCAGCAACCGCCCGCCGCGTTCGTCCGTCATCGGCTGCCCGTCGTCGCCATCCTGGCTACAACGACCGCCCCGACGATGCGGTTGCGTCAGCCCCCGGCGGCCTTCGCCTTCGCCGCCGCCTTCACCTGCTGCTTGTACTCGCGCACGAGGCGCAGCGAGTCCGCGTCGGTGACGTCGGCCACCGACCGGTGGGCGTCCGGGTCGCCGTAGCCGCCGGCCGCCTCCCGCCAGCCCGCCGGCGTGACCCCGAACCGCTTGCCGAGCAGCGCGAGGAAGATCTGGGCCTTCTGCGTACCGAAGCCGGGCAGGTCGCCGATGCGGCGCAGCAGCTCCCGGCCGTCGGCCGCGCCGGACCAGAGCCGGGCGGCGTCGCCGTCGTACCGGTCGACGAGGGCCCGGCACACCTCCTGCACCCGGGCCGCCATCGCCTTCGGGAACCGGTGCAGCGCCGGCGGCCGGGCGAACAGGGCGACCAGGTCCTCCGGGTCGTGGTCGGCCAGCTCCCGGGCGTCCAGGTCGCGCCCGAGTCGCTGCGTCAGCACGTACGGCGAGGAGAACGCCTTCTCCATCGGCACCTGCTGGTCGAGCACCATGCCGAGGAGCAGCGCCAGCGGGCTGCGCTCCAGCAGCCGGTTGGCCTCGGGGTCGATGGGCAGTGCGAGCGTCATGGCGACAATGCTGTCACCACCCGGACCGGCGGGCACCGGGACACGCGCATCGGTCCCGGTACGGCGACACCCGCGCCGGACGTTCGCCCGGGTGGCCGCATGCCGGCGCCGGGCACCAGGCAGGATGGCAACGTGGACGGACACGACATGTTGCTCTCCCCCGCCGGCGTCGAGGCGCTGCGGACCGCGCTGACCCGGGCCGGGTTCACCTCGAACGGCATCGCCACCCGGCTCGGCCCGCAGGCCACCGGTGGGGTGGCTCGCAACGACTTCCGGGCCGCGCTGCGCGCCACCGAGGACCGCGACCCGCTCGGCACCCTGATCCGGGTGTTCATCTGCGAGCAGACCGAGCCGGAGGCCGCCGTGGCCGCCGCGCTGGCGCCGCTGTCGCTGGACGAGGCGCTCGCCGGGGGCCTGGTCGAGCGGCACGGCGACGGGCTGCGGATGGGCGTGGACCTGGAGCCGTACGGGGACGACTGGTGGGTGCTCGCCGACGTGCCCGCCAGCGCCCGGCCCGGCCGTCCGTTGCACTCCGAGCACGTGCTCGGCATCGGCGGGGCGACGCAGACGCTGATCGGCGCGACCGTCCGCCGGCCCGTCGAGGCCGCGCTGGACCTGGGCACCGGATCCGGCGTGCAGGCCCTGCACCTGGCCGGCCACGCGCGGCGGGTCACCGCCACCGACCTCTCGGCGCGGGCGCTGCGCTTCGCCGCCACCACCGCCGCGCTCAACGGCCAGGACTGGGAGCTGCTCCGCGGCGACATGGTGGCCCCCGTCGCCGGGCGGCGCTTCGACCTGGTGGTGAGCAACCCGCCGTTCGTGGTCGGCCCCGGCACCACCACGCACGTCTACCGCGACTCCGGGCGGGTGGGCGACGCGATCGGCGCGGAGCTGGCCGCCGCCGCGCCCGGCCTGCTCACCGAGGGCGGCACCATGCAGTACCTGGCCAACTGGGTGCACGTCGCCGGGGAGGACTGGGGCGAGCGGGTGACCGGCTGGTTCGCCGGCACGGGGCTGGACGCCTGGGTCATCCAGCGCGAGGTGGCCGACCCGATGGCGTACGTCAACCTGTGGCTCACCGACGTCGGCGAGGCGGCCGACCCGCGCCGGATGGCGGACTGGCTGGACTGGTTCGACGCGCACAAGGTGGAGGCGGTCGGCTTCGGCATCGTCTCGCTGCGCCGCTCCGGCCACGACGACCCGGTCGTGCGGGTGGAGGACCTGCGCCAGCGGGTGGAGGCGCCGCTCGGCGACCGGGTCGGCGCGTGGTTCGACCGCCAGGGCTGGCTCCGCGCCCGCGACACCGACGGACTGCTCGCCGCCCGCTTCCGGGCCGCCGACGGCCTCCAGCTGCGGCAGGAGGCCACCATGGGCGACGAGGGCTGGGCGGTGGACCGGCAGGTGCTGGCCATGCCGCACGGCCTGCGCTGGACCGAGGAGATCGACCCGCTCGTCCTGGCCCTGGTCGGCGGGGCCGACGGGCGGCTGCCGCTGCGCGACCAGCTCGCCCTGCTCGCCGCCGCGCACGACGTGGCCCCCGGCGAGCTGGCCGAGGCGGCCGGGCCGATCGTCGCGCACCTCGTCGAGCGCGGCTTCATCGAGCCGGTCGCCGACTGATGCGGGCCGTGGTGCAGACCGTCGGCCGGGCCGCCGTGACGGTCGACGGCGAGGTGGTCGGTGCGATCGACGACGGGCTGCTGGTGCTGCTCGGGGTGACGCACACCGACACCGTCGAGACCGCCCGCACGATGGCGCGCAAGGTGCACGAGCTGCGGATCCTCGACGAGGAACGGTCCGCGGCGGACACTGGCGCGCCGGTCCTGGTGGTCAGCCAGTTCACCCTCTACGGCGACGCCCGCAAGGGTCGCCGTCCGAGCTGGACGGCGGCCGCCCCGGCCGAGGTCGCGGAGCCCCTGGTGACGGCGGTCGTGGAGGCGCTGCGCGCCCGGGGCGCGAAGGTGGAGACCGGTCGCTTCCGCGCCCACATGCTGGTCGAGAGCGTCAACGTCGGCCCCCGCACGGTGCTGCTCGAACTCTGACCGGCACCGGTGGCGGAGTCGCGCCGTGGCGCAACCCCGCCGACGTCAACTGTTCCCGGGGGCGGAACGACGACGGTAGAACCATCGCATGCCAACCCCCTCACAGCCCTTCACCTGGGGTCGCGCGAGACGGCGGCTCACCGCCGCCGCGGCGGCGACCGGAATGGTCGCGGCCGGCCTCGCCGCGATCCAGGCGCCGGCGACGGCGGCCGCCCCGTCCCCCGCCGCCCAGGCCGCCACCCGCAACACCCACACCGTCACCCTGATCACGGGCGACGTGGTCACCGTGACCACCTTCGCCGACGGCAAGGCCACCGCCGAGGTCGACCGGCCCGACAACGCCACCGGCGGCGTGCGCGTCCGGCAGAGCGGCGACGACCTGTACGTCCTGCCCGACGAGGCCCTGCCGCTGCTGGACGGCGGCAAGCTCGACCGGCGGCTGTTCAACGTCACCGACCTCATCGAGATGGGGTACGACGACGCGAAGACCCCGACGCTGCCGCTGATCGCGGCGTACACCCCGGCGAAGGCCCGCTCGGGCAAGCCGACGGCGCCGCGCGGGGCGAAGCTGGTCCGCGACCTGCCCAGCATCCGGGGCGCGGCGCTGGCCACCGAGAAGAAGCAGGCCCGGGCCTTCTGGTCCACCGTCGCGCCCGCCTCGGCCGCGGCGCCGGCCCGGGCCCTCGGCGGCGGGGTGGCGAAGCTCTGGCTCGACGGCCGGGTGACGGCGGCGCTGAAGGAGAGCGTGCCCCAGGTCGGCGCGCCCGCCGCGTGGGCCGCCGGGTACGACGGCAGCGGGGTGACGGTCGCGGTGCTCGACACCGGGATCGACCCCGGCCACCCCGACCTGGTCGACCAGGTCGACGACAAGGTCAGCTTCGTGCCGGGCGAGGACACCTCCGACGTCCACGGGCACGGCACCCACGTCGCCTCGACGATCGCCGGCAGCGGCGCGGCCTCCGGCGGCGGCAACCGGGGCGTCGCCCCGGGCGCGGACCTGATCGTCGGCAAGGTGCTCGACAACGGCGGGTACGGCCTGGACTCCTGGATCATCGCCGGCATGCAGTGGGCGGCCGAGTCCGGGGCCGACGTGGTCAACATGAGCCTCGGCGACGGCTCGCTGACCGACGGTACCGACCCGATGGCCGCCGCCGTGGAGACGCTCTCCGCGCGGCACGGCACGCTCTTCGTCGTCGCCTCCGGCAACTCCGGCCCGCAGACCATCGGGTCGCCCGGCACCGCGCCCAGCGCGCTGACGGTCGGCGCGGTCGACAAGCAGGACGCGCTGGCGGGCTTCTCCAGCACCGGCCCGCTGGCGCGCACCGGCGCGCTCAAGCCGGACCTCACCGCGCCGGGCGTCGGGATCGTCGCGGCCCGCTCGCAGCAGTCCGCCGGCGAGGGCGCGTACCAGGGCATGGACGGCACCTCGATGGCCACGCCGCACGTGTCCGGGGCCGCCGCGATCCTCGCCCAGAGGCACCCGGACTGGTCCGGGCAGCAGCTCAAGGACGCCCTGACGAGCAGCGCCAAGGGCCTGGCCGACGAGTACCGGCCGTACCAGGTGGGCACCGGCCGGCTGGACGTGGCGGCGGCGGTGCGCGCCACCGTACGGGCCACCGGCTCGGCGTTCTTCGGCAACTTCGACTGGCCGCACGAGCCGACCGACGCCCCGGTCACCCGGTCGGTGACCTTCACCAACGCCGGCACCACCGCGGTGACCCTCGACCTCGCCCTGACCGGCGGGGGCCCGTTCGCGCTGGGCGCCGCCTCGGTGACGGTGCCGGCGGGCGGCAGCGCCGACGTCGCGGTGACGGGCGACCCGCGCGGCGCCACCCACGGTGAGTTGACCGGCTACCTGGTCGGCACCGACGCCGCCACCGGCGCGGCGGTCACCCGTACCGCGCTGGGCCTGCTCAAGGAGCCCGAGCGGCACGACCTGACGATCAAGCTCACCGGCCGGGACGGCAAGCCCGCCAGCGCGGTGGTGGTGGTGAACAGGGCCGGCGACCTCAACCCCTCGCAGTACCCGGTCACCGGCGAGCGGGCGCTGCGGCTGCCGCCGGGGACCTACACGGTGGAGGCGGTACTCGACGTGCCCGGTGAGCGGCCCGACCGCCTCGGGTTCGCCCTGCTGGTGGACCCGGAGACCGTGCTGGACCGCGACGCGGAGGTGGTGCTGGACGCGCGCCGGGCACGCCTGCTCGACACCGCCACCCCGGAGCGGACCGAGGACCGGCAGCGCCGGCTGGACTACACGGTCGGGTACGACGAGGGCAACGACTTCCGCGCGGCGTACCAACTGCCGGTGCGCTACGACGACCTGTACGTCCTGCCCACCGAGCCGGTCCGCAAGGGCTCGTTCACCATGGCGGCGCGGTGGCGCAAGGGCGAGCCGATGCTGAGCCTGCGCCTCCCCGGCCAGCCCCCGATCGACGCCACGGTCCAGCCGGGCAGCACCGTCACCGCCGGCACGGAGACGCTGCGCCCGGTCCACGCGGGCACCGGCGCCCCGCGCGAGTACGCCGGCCTCGACGTCAGGGGCCGGGCCGTGGTGGTGACCCGCAGCGACGCGGTGAGCCCGACCGACCGCGCCGCCGCCGCGGCGGCGGCCGGGGCGAAGCTGCTGCTGGTCGTCCACGACGGCACCGGCATACTCAACGAGTACGTCGGCGAGTCCCCCATCCCGGTCGCCACCGTGCACCGCGACGCCGGCAGGCAGCTGATCGCCGCGACCCGGGGCGGGCCGCGCAAGCTGACCGTCACCCGGGTCCCGTACGCCGGTCACGTCTACGACCTGGCCCGGGTCTGGCCCGGACAGGTGCCGGACCAGCCGCTCGTCTACCACCCCCGGCAGCGGGACCTGGGCCGCATCGACGCCCGCTACCACGCGGCCGTCGACTCCCCCGGCTCCGGCTACCGGTACGACATGGTCTTCAGCCCCTCGTTCGGCTTCCAGGAGCCCGAGTCGCACCCGGCCACGCGCACCGAGTGGGTCACGCCCGACGTGGTCTGGCACGAGGTGCACGACCAGGGCGGCTGGACCGACACGGCCTACCTGAACACGTACGCCAGGGGCACCACGACCAGGCTGGACTGGTTCGCGCCGGCCGTCCGGCCGGCCTTCAGCCGGGCGTTCGGGGTGCGCAACAGCCGCTACCGGGACTACCTGACCCTCAACGTGCAGGCCTGGAGCCCGTCGGACGACGTGCTGGAGCACGGCGGCAACCTGGAGTGGGGCTCGGTGCCGACCAACCTCAAGCTCTACCAGGGCGACAAGCTGGTGGGCGAGAACAAGTGGAACGCCGACCTCCAGTGGACGCCGGTGCCCGCCGGCACGCTGCCGTACCGCCTGGTGCTGGACGCCTCGCGGCCGGCCGAGCGGTGGCGGCTCTCCACCCGCACGCACACCGAGTGGGACTTCGTCTCCGGCTCGAACGACGCCGACACCTTCGTGCCGTTCGCGCTGCTCCAGCTCGACTACGCGCTGGAGACCGACCTGCGCGGCGACGTCAGGGCGGGCACCCGCCAGCGGATCAGCGTCAAGGCCGGGCCGCAGCCGGGCGGCACCGGCACCGGCACGGTGACGTCGGTCACGCTGGACGTCTCCTACGACGACGGCGCCACCTGGCGGAAGGTGACCCTGCGTAAGGGCGCGGGTGACCGCTGGGACGGCTCGCTCACGCTGCCGAAGCAGCCGGGCGGCTTCGTGTCGGTGCGCGCCAGCGCCACGACGGACGCCGGCTTCGGCATCCGGCAGGAACTCATCCGGGCCTACGGCCTGCGGTGAAGTGGTTGGCGGGGCCCCGGGACGGTACGCGTCCCGGGGCCCTCCCCGACGACCGGCCGGGCCGCCAGGGCTGGTCGGGACCGGCGGGCATGTCCCATACTCTGCGTGCCGCGGCGGGCAGAGGGAGGCAGCCACCGATGCTGGGCGCGTTGGGCCTGAGCCCCGAGGACGAGGCGGTCTACGGCCTGCTGGTCCGACGGTCCCAGGCCGGGCCGGCCGAGCTGGGCGACGCCCTGCGGATGCCCGCGGCGACGGTCGAGGCGGCGCTGTCGCAACTGGCGGCGTACGGGCTGGTGAAGTGCGGCCCGGACGGGCAGTTCTCCGTGGCGCCGCCCGCGGTCGCGCTCGGGGCGCTGATCAGCGAGCAGCGGGGCGCGCTGCGCAGCGCGGAACTCGCGCTGGTCACGCTCGCCGAGGAGTACCGGTCGTCGATCGCGGGACGGACGATCGACGAGCTGATCGAGGTGGTCAGCGGCGTCGACGCCGTCCGGCACCGGTTCGCGCAGGTGCAGCACGCCGCCCGCACGGAGGTGCGCAGCTTCGTCACCACCCCGTTCATCGCCGTACCGCCGGGCACCAACGCGGTGGAGTCGGCGGCGGTCAACCAGGGGGTGCGCTTCCGGGTGGTGATCGACCGGCCGACGCTGGCCGAGCCGGGGGTGGTCGCCGAGACGCTGGAGTCGCTGCGTGACGGCGTCCAGGTGCGGGTGGTCGACCACCTGCCGATCAAGCTGATCCTGGCCGACGCGGAGCTGGCCCTGGTGCCGTTGACCGCCACGCCCGGTGGCGAGCCCGGCGCGGTGCTGCTGCACCGCACCGGGCTGCTGGCGGCGATGGACGCGCTGTTCGAGATCGTGTGGCGGCACGCCCACCCGCTCGACTCGGCGGCGCTGACCGACCCCGCCGCCGACCGGACCGCCGCGCAGGCGGCCGACGGCCCGACCGAGCTGGACCGGAGGATCCTGGCGCTTCTGCTGGCCGGGCTCACCGACCCGGTCGTCGCCGCCCAGCTCGACCTGTCGTTGCGGACCCTCCAGCGGCGCCTGCGCCACCTCATGGACCTCGCGGGGGTGGAGACCCGGATGCAGCTCGGCTGGCACGCCGCGCGCCACGGCTGGGCCTGACCGCCCGGCGCGCGTCGCGTCAGGAGAAGAGGCCGCGGCGCTGGAGCGACTGGCGGATCCAGCCGTCGAGCTGGGGGGTGAAGTCGGTGCGCTCGGCGGTGGCGTGGTCGACGGTGAAGCGGCCGAAGGCGTCCCGGCCCTCGGTGAACAGACCGCCGCGCTTGTCCAGCTCCAGCACCACCTGGATCTGCTGGGGGTCGGTGACGAGGGTGACCTCCAGCTGGTTGATCGCCCCGGCGTACTGCGGCGCCGCGTAGAACTCGATCTCCTGGTAGAACGGCAGGCTCTGCCGCACGCCGTAGATGTGGCCCCGCTCCACGTCGGCCCGGGCGAACCGGAAGCCCAACCGCAGGAACGCCTCCAGGATCTTCTGCTGGGACGGCAGCGGGTGCACCGCCACCGCGTCCAGGTCACCCTTGTCGACCGCGCGGGCCACCTCCAGCTCCGTACGCAGCCCCATCGTCATCCCGTGCAGGTGCTGCCCGTACAGCTCGGTGAGCGGCGTCTCCCACGGCACGGCGAAGCGGAACGGGACGTCGTGGCGCTGCCCCGGGTCGAGCCGGAACGCGCCGGTCGCGGCCTGCCGGTGGAACTCCTGCGTGGTCTCGTAGTCGTTGTCGCCGCTCTCGACCTCGACCCGGGTGACCAGGCCCAGGGCGACGTACGACACGTCGACGGGGTGGTCGCCGCCGGCCACGTGGATGACGCCCTCCAGCTGGCCGCCGGGGCGGCAGTTCGGATTCGTCAGCACGGTTTCCACGGACGGGCCACCCACACCCATCGCCTGCATGAGCCGCTTGAAGACCACGACACCCTCCACAACCTGTTCGGTACGCCGACGTCGCCGGCGGGCCGGCCGTGCGGGCCGACCGCTGGCACGGTAACCGCCTGCGGCAACCAGCGCTCGGCGACGAGTCGGCCACGCTGAGCAGGGCATCGACGGAATTCGTGTCGGGTCCCCGATCGCCTCACTCCCGTTTCACGCCCCGCCCGCCAAGCTGTGTGTCACACCGGCACCACTGGGCCGGATCCAACGGCACAGACGTGGACACGGGGAGAGACTGAGATGGCCCTGCAGATGACGGAGCACCGGACGCGCCCGGCCGGCACCACCGAGGCCGCGAGCGCCACCGACACCCTGACCGACCTCGACGCCACCGACGAGCGCGGCGTCTCCACGGACCTGGTCCGGGCATACCTGAACGGGATCGGCCGGACGAAGCTGCTGACCGCCGCCCAGGAGGTCGACCTCGCCAAGCGGATCGAGGCCGGCCTGTTCGCCGAGGAGAAACTGGCGACCTGCACCCCCGTCTCGACGGAGCTGCGGGCCGACCTGGAGCTGATCGTCGCGCAGGGCCGCGCCGCGAAGGACCACCTGCTGGAGGCGAACCTGCGCCTGGTCGTGAGCATCGCCAAGCGGTACACCGGTCGCGGGATGGCCTTCCTCGACCTGATCCAGGAGGGCAACCTCGGCCTGATCCGCGCGGTCGAGAAGTTCGACTACGCCAAGGGCTACAAGTTCTCCACGTACGCCACCTGGTGGATCCGGCAGGCGATCACCCGGGCCATGGCCGACCAGGCCCGCACCATCCGCATCCCGGTCCACATGGTCGAGCAGGTCAACCGCATGGTCCGGGCCCGCCGCGAGCTCTCCGTCTCGCTGGGCCGCGAGCCCACCGTCGCCGAGGTCGCCCGGGCCATGGACATCCCGGAGTTCCAGGTCATCGAGCTGATCTCGTACGACCGGGAGCCGGTGAGCCTCGACCAGGCGGTCGGTGAGGACGGCGAGAGCGCGCTCGGCGACTTCGTCGCCGCCGTCGACCCGAGCGCCGAGCCGGGCGACGCCGCCGCGCAGGGCGAGCTGCGCAACGAGGTGAGCATCGTGCTCTCCTCCCTCTCCCAGCGGGAGCAGGCCGTGATCCGGCTCCGCTTCGGCCTCGACGACGGCCGGCAGCGCACCCTCGACGAGGTCGGTCGGGAGTTCGGCCTGTCCCGGGAGCGGATCCGGCAGATCGAGAAGGTGACCCTGCTGAAGCTGCGTGACCCGGAGCGGGCGCAGCGCCTGGAGGCGTACGCCTGCTGACGTTTCCCGGACCACGCGGGGCCCTGGCGGTTCGCCGGGGCCCCGCGTCCGTCCGGGCCGTGGTGCTTGACCCGGGGCGCCCGACGGGCTACCAACGGGTGTGAACTGGACCCTGGAAGTGGTGATCGTGCCGGTCTCCGACGTGGACCGCGCCAAGTCGTTCTACGCCGACCAGCTCGGCTTCGTCGTCGACCACGACACGGTGGTCAACGACGACGCGCGGATCGTGCAGCTGACCCCGCCCGGCTCCGGCTGCTCGATCGTGATCGGCAAGGGGGTGGTGCCGGACATGCCGCCCGGCTCCCTCAAGGGCCTCCAACTGGTCGTGCCCGACCTGCGGCGGGCGCGGGCGGAGCTGGTCGGGCGCGGCGTCGACGTCAGCGAGATCCAGGTGATCGGCGAGAATCCCCGCCCGGTGCCGGACCCGCTGGACAACGTCGGCTTCGTCCACTTCGCCGACCCCGACGGCAATGCCTGGGCCGTGCAGCAGATCTCCGACCGGGCCTGACCGCTCCGCCGCCGGGATGGTGCCTCCGCCGGCGGCGCGGCAGGTGGCCTTCTCACAGCCGGCGGGGGCCGGTGTCGGGGCGGACCGCGGCGGAACCGACCCGGACCGTGGCGTGCAGCACCGAGATGCCGTCGGGGCGGGCGAGCACCGGGTTGAGGGTCAGCGCGCGGACCCGGGGCTGCTCGTCGGCGAGCCGGCCGACCCGCAGCAGCAGGTCCGCCAGGGCCGCCCGGTCCACCGGCGCCGCGCCCCGATGCCCGCGCAGCAGCGGCGCCGCCCGGGGCTCGTCGACCAGCTCGGCCGCGTCCAGGTCGGTCAGCGGCACCGCCCGCCAGGCCCGGTCGCCGAGCAGCTCGGTGGCGACGCCGCCGAGCCCGAAGCCGACCACCGGGCCGAAGGCCGGGTCCTCCACCAGCTCGACCACGCAGGCCACACCGGGCGGGACCATCGGCTGCACCAGGACGTCCGCGCCGAAGACCGCCGACAGCTCGGCGTACGCGCGATGGACCGTGGCCGCGTCGGGCAGGTCGAGCCGGACCGCGCCGAGGTCGAGCCGGTGCCGCAGGCCCGGGGCGGCGGCCTTGAGGGCCACCGGGAAACCCAGCCGGGTCGCCGCGTCGACGGCCTCGGCGGCGGAGCGCGCCGGCACCGACTCGACCACGTCGATGCCGTACGCCGCGAGCAGTCCCGCCGGGTCGAGGGCCTCCGGGCGCAGGGCGGCGTGCGCCGCCTCCCGGTTCACCCGGGGCAGCTCCGGCGGCACCCCGGCGGGCCGGCGCAGCCAGTCGGCGTACGCGGTGACCCGGGCGAGGGCGCGCACGGCCTCCTCCACGCTCGGATAGGCGGGCACCCCGGCGGGCGTCCGGCCGGCCAGGAACGTCGCCACGGCCGGCTTGCCGGCGGCGAACGCGCTGGGGAGCGCGGTGGTGAAGTCCGCCTCGGTGTCGGCGAGCTGGCCGGGCAGCGGCGGGGCGAACACCACCACCAGCGCGTCCACCTCGTCGTCGACGCCCGTCCCGGCGAGCGCGGCGGCGAACTCGGCCACGCCGGCGCGCGGGCCGACGTCGCGCGGGTAGCCACGGGCGACGGTGAGCCCCTGCGCGGCGCAGGCGGTGGCCGCCAGCCCCGTCAGCGCCGACGAGTTGCCGACCACGCCGACGCGCGGGCCGGCGGGCAGCGGCTGGTGGGCCAGCAGCACCCCGACGTCGAGCAGCTCGGCGACGGTGTCCACCCGGATCACGCCCGAGTGGGCGAACAGCGCGGCGACCGCCACCTCGTCCGGGCCGGCGGAGTCGCCCACCCCCGGCGGGCGGGCCGGCGAGGCCAGCGCCACGACGGGCTTGTCCCGGCCGATCCGGCGGGCCAGCCGGGCGAACTTGCGCGGGTTGCCGAAGGTCTCCAGGTACAACATGATCACGTCGGTGCCGGGGTCGTCCTGCCAGTACTGGAGCAGGTCGTTGCCCGAGACGTCGGCCCGGTTGCCGGCCGAGACGAAGCTGGACAGGCCCAGCCCGCGCCGGTCGGCCTCGGCCAGCAGCGCCACCCCGAACGCCCCGGACTGGCTGAAGATGCCCACCCGGCCCGGCACCGGCAACCCTGGGGCGAGGGTGGCGTTGAGGCGTACCGCCGGGTCGGTGTTCGCCACCCCCAGGCAGTTCGGGCCGACCACGCGCATGCCCGCCGCGTGCGCCGCGCGGACCAGCGCGCGCTGCGCGGCCGCGCCCTCGCCGCCGGCCTCGGCGAAGCCCGCGGAGATGACCACCAGGCCGTGTGCGCCCGCGGCGGCCGCGTCGGCGACCACCTCCCGCGCCGCCTCCGGCGGGACCGCCACCACGGCCAGGTCGACCGGCACGCCGGCGTCGACCGCCGAGGAGTACGCGGGCAGCCCCGCCACCGTCGCCGCGCTCGGGTGCACCGGGACCACCGCGCCGGGGTAGCCGCCGTCACGCAGGTGCCCGAGCACCGCCGCGCCGACACCCTGCCCGGAGGCGCTGGCGCCGTAGACGGCGACGCCGCGCGGGGCGAGCAGCCGGGCGATGGAGCGGGCCTCGGTGCGGTGCTCCCGGCCGCGCTGCACCTCCAGCGTGGCGTCGGTGGGGGCGATCGGGAAGGTCAGGTGCACCACGCCGTCGGCGAACTGCCGCTGGACCTGGTAGCCGAAGTCGGAGAAGACCCGCAGCATCGTGCCGTTGGCCGGGAGCACCTCCGCCACGAAGTTGGCGATGTCGTTGCGGCGGGCCGCGTCGGCCAGGTGCTCCAGCAGCACCGAGCCGATGCCCCGGCCCTGGTAGGCGTCCTCGACGACGAACGCCACCTCGGCCTCGGGCGCCTGCGGGCCGAGCCGCTCGTAGCGGCCGACGGCGACGATCCGGTCGCCGACCAGCACCACGAACGCCTCCCGGTCGCGGTGGTCGACGTTGACGAAGCGTTGCAGGTCCCGCTCCGGAATGCGCGGGTACGGCGAGAAGTAGCGCAGGTAGCGGGTGCGCTCGGAGAAGCGCGAGTGCATCGCCACGACGCCCGGCGCGTCCGACGGACGGATCGGGCGCAGCTGCACGGTGGTGCCGTCGCTGAGCAGCACGTCCACCGGTTGTTCCACCGTGGTCACCTGTGCGGTCCCCTCCGCCCGCCGGATCAGTCGCGCGGATCGTGCGGGTCGAGCCCGAACAGCGGGAAGGCGGTCTTGCGGGCCGCCGCGATCGCCCGGTCCACGGCGCTCGGCTCGCCGGTCGGCTGCCACGGCTCGTACGCCGGGTCGACGTCGTCGGTCATCCGCAGCGGGATCTGCCGGCCCGGCCGGCGCGCGGCGGCCAGCTCCCGCCATGCCGGCGGGGTCAGCGTCGCCGGGTCGATCGGCTCCCCGGCCGCCACCGCGAGCAGGTGCGTCCAGGCCCGGGGCACCACCTCGACCAGCGCGTACCCGCCGCCGCCGGTGGCCACCCAGCGGCCCTCGCAGAGCTCGTCGGCGAGCGCCCGCAGGGCCAGGTAGGTGGCGCGCTGCCCGTCCACGGAGAGGTTCAGGTCGGCGAGCGGGTCGAGCCGGTGCCCGTCGGCGCCGCACTGGGTCACCAGCACCTGCGGCCGGAACGCGCGCAGCACCGACGGCACCACCGCGTGGAAGGCGCGCTGCCAGCCGGCGTCGTCCACACCGGGCGGCAGCGGGACGTTGACGGCGCTGCCCTCGGCGCCCGGCCCGCCCGTCTCGTCGGGGAAGCCGGTGCCCGGGAAGAGCGCCAGCGGCGTCTCGTGCACGCTGACCGTCAGCACCCGGGGGTCGTTCCAGAAGACCTGCTGCACCCCGTCGCCGTGGTGCACGTCCACGTCCACGTACGCGACCCGCTCGGCGCCCAGGTCGAGCAGGCGGGCGATGGCCACCGCCGGGTCGTTGTAGACGCAGAACCCGGCCGCCCGGGCCGGCATGGCGTGGTGCAGGCCGCCGGCCACGTTGACCGCCCGCCGGGCCTCGCCCCGCCAGACCGCCTCGGCCGCCGCCACCGTGGCGCCGGCGACCAGCGCGCTGGACTCGTGCATCCCCTCGAAGACCGGGTTGTCGGAGGTGCCCAGCCCGAAGCCGGCGAAGAGCGGATCGCGGGGGGCGGCCCGCACCGCGGCCAGGTAGCGCGGGTCGTGCACCCGGCTCAGCAACGCGTCGTCGGCGGGCTCCGGCTTCACCAGCCGCACCCCGGGACGTGCCAGGACACCCAACTCCCGGGCGAGGGCGAAGGTCAGCTCCACCCGGACCGGGTCGAGGGGATGGTCCCCCATGTCGTAGGCGAGCAGCGACTCGTCCCACACCACCAGCGTGTCGTCGGACATTGCCCCATCGTCGCACGCGCACCCCGGCACGCCCGCGCACGCGCTGCCCAGCCGCCGGGTGTCGCCCGCTACCCGTTCCCGCCCGGCCGCCGGTCCACGTTCCCCGCTCAGCCGGCCGGGGTCGCTCCCGTGGCCACCCGGCGGGCCGGGTCGGCGACCCAGTTGCTCCACGAGCCGACGTAGAGGGCGGCGTCCGGTCGGCCGGCCAGGTGCAGCGCGAACACGGCCTGCGCGGCGGTCACCCCCGACCCGCAGTACGCCCCGACCGGACGGTCGGCGCCCACCCCGGCGGCGGCGAAGCGCTCGCGCAGCGCCTCGGCGGCGGGGAACCGGCCCTCGGCGACGTACTCGCCGGCGGGCAGGTTCACCGCGCCGGGGACGTGGCCCGCGACCGGGTCGATCGGCTCGGTCTCGCCGCGGTAGCGGGGCGCGGCGCGCACGTCGAGCAGGACACCCTCGCCGGCCGCGGCCAGCCGGGCCGCCTCCCCCGCGTCGAGCACCGGCAGCGCGCCGGGGCGCACCTCGACGTCACCCGGTTGGGGGTTCGGCGCCGTCGTGCTCGTGGGCAGCCCGGCCGCGAGCCACGCCGGGAAGCCGCCGTGCAGCAGCCGTACCGGCCGGTGGCCCGCCCAGCGCAGGGTCCACCAGGCCCGGGCGGCGGCCATGCCGTCGCCGCCGTCGTACACCACGACGGGATGACCGGCGCGCACGCCGGCGGCCCGCAGCGCGGCCCGGAGCGCGGCGGGGTCGGGCAGCGGGTGCCGGCCGGCGGGGCCGGGCGGCCCGCAGAGCGCGGTGTCCAGGTCGACGAAGACCGCGCCGGGCAGGTGGCCGGCGGCGTAGTCGTCCCGGCCGGGCGGGCCGGCGAGCCGCCAGCGGACGTCGAGCAGCGTCGGCGGGTCGGCCTGGCCGAGTTCGACCGCGAGCCGCTCGGCCTCCACCAACAGATCCCCGGTTGCGGACATGGCGTCCAGTCAACACCATCCCGGCACCGACCTGGCGGTTCGCCGTGGGTCGTTCGGTGAACGCCGAGGTAGCATCGTTGGCCGGAGGTCCGCTGACGTGAAGCATGATCTGGTCGACACGACCGAGATGTACCTCAAGACGATCCTCGAGCTGGAGGAGGAGGGGGTGCCGCCCCTGCGTGCCCGCATCGCCGAGCGGTTGGGGCAGAGCGGGCCGACCGTCAGCCAGACCGTCGCCCGGATGGAGCGCGACGGCCTGTTGACGGTCGAGGGTGACCGTCACCTGGCGCTCACCGCGCACGGCCGCAGCAACGCGGTCTCCGTGATGCGCAAGCACCGGCTCGCCGAGTTGCTGCTGGTCAACGTCATCGGGATGCCCTACGAGGAGGCCCACGAGGAGGCCTGCCGCTGGGAGCACGTGATGAGCGACGCCGTCGAGAAGCGGGTCTACGACCTGCTCAACCGGCCGACCCGCTCCCCCTACGGCAACCCGATCCCGGGGCTGGAGGAGCTGGGCAGGCCGGAGCAGACGGCCGCCGCCCCCATCGAGGGCGAGCGCAACCTGGCGTTCCCCGGGCTGTCGGGGCCGGTCGTGGTGCGACGCATCTGCGAGAGCGTGCAGACCGACTCGGACGTCCTGCGGCAGCTGCACGCCGCCGGCGTCGACCCGGGCGCGACCGTGCTGGTGGCGCAGGAGCGCGACGGGGTCTCGATCGACCGCTCGGGCGAGCGGATCAGGCTGCCCCGCGAGATCGCCTCCCGCGTCTTCGTCGCCGCCCACTGACCCACCGGCCCGCGCCCGCGTGCGGGCGGGGTCAGACGGCGCGGGTGTCGAGCTGTCGGGCCAGGGCGACCAGGGCGGTGGTGAGCTTCTCGGCCTCGGCCCTGTCGGCGTCGCGCGGGGTGGCGTAACGCAGGGTGGCGAGTCGTCCCTCGGCGGCCAGCCAGCCCACCTCCGCGACGGGCCCGAGGGCGCCCTTGGCCGAGGTGGTCCGCCGGTACGCCCGCTGGCCGAGCCCGGAGACCTTGGCCGCCTTCTCCGGCACCACGTCGGCGGTGAAGGTCGCCGCGTCGATCGACGTCCGGGTGACGGTCAGCGTCAATTCCGGCAGCGCCTCGCGACCTGCGCGCACCACGCAGGTGTGGCTGTCGCCCGTCGCGCTGGCCGCCGCGACGTCGAAGCGGACGCCCGCGTGCTGCTCGATCACGCCGAAGTCCAGCAGCCGGCACGCCCCGCCGGAGGATGCGGCGGCCACGTCGACCGTGACCGGCGCGGGCGGCGGTACGGCCACCGGTTCCGCCTCCCCGCCGCACCCGGTCACCAGCAGCAGGGTCACCCCGGCGCCCACCATCCGCCCGCGCACGATCACTCCTCCGCTGCCCACCCCGACGTGTCCGCCGGACACCGTACGATGTGGCCCGCCCGGGCGGTAGCCCTCCGTCGGCCGGTCGCTCAGTCGTCGACGTACGGGCAGTGCCGGCAGCCGCGCCCGCAGCAGGTGCCGCGCCGGGCCAGGAAGCCCGCGCTGAGCACGAAGAGTCCGGTCGCCGGGTCGAGGTAGCCGGCCTCACCGGCGGTCAGGGCGGCGGCGTGCGCGGCCAGGATCCGCTCCCGGTCCGGGTGCTCCGGCGGCAGCCGGGACGGGTGCGGCTCGGTCAGCGGCCGGTCCGCCAGCGGTCGTCGCTCTCCGGTCACCGGCGCAGTCTAGAGAGGCGCTCGCCGCCCGCTGCCGGGACCGCGCCCGGACGCCGCCGGATCCCGTACGCGCTCGCAGAGCCGCGAACCGACGCGTCGGATAACCGGTGGCGCCGAACCGGGCGGGGCCGCCAGGCTGACCCGATGGACCATCGACGGGCCGGGCGCCCGCGTCGGGTGTCAGCCCCCGGGACCCCGGCGGCCTCCCCGCGACAGTCGTCGACCGGCCTCAGGGACCCGACGTGACGCAGCAGGCGACCACGCCCGCCGAGGGTGCCGCACCGAGGCGGCCGTCGCTGCTGCGCAGCCGCAACTTCGGGCTGCTCCTGGCCGGGCAGACGGTCAGCGAGCTGGGCACCCGGGTCTCCAGCGTGGCGGTGCCGCTGCTCGCCGTCGGCACGCTCGACGCCAGCGTCTTCCAGGTCGCGCTGCTGACCGCGCTCGCCTGGCTGCCGTATCTGATCTTCTCGCTGCCGGCCGGGACCCTCGCCGACCGGCTCGACCAGCGGCGGCTGATGGTCGTCTGCGACCTGGGTCGGGCGGCGCTGCTGCTGTCGGTGCCGGTGGTCGCCCTGGCCGGTCGGCTCACCCTCGTCTTCCTGTACGCGGTGGTCGGGCTCTCCGGCGTGCTCACCGTCATGTTCACAGTGGCCTACAAGAGCATGCTGCCGAGGCTGGCGCCGTCGGACCGCCTCGTGGACGCCAACGCGAAGCTCACCGTCGGCCAGGACTCCGCCGAGCTCGTCGGCCCGACGATCGGCGGCGTGCTGGTCGGGCTGGTCGGCGCCGCGAGGACGTTCGTCGTCACCGCCGTCGCCTTCGCCGTGAGCGGGTTGACCCTGCTGCTGATCCGGGAGGCGCCGGCCGAGCCCGCGCCACGCCGCGAACGGGTGCCGCTGCGGGTGGAGATGACCGAAGGGCTGGGCTTCATCCGCCGCCAGCCGATCCTGCGCAGCATCCTCGCCTGCACCACCACCTCGAACTTCTTCGTCATGGCGTCCGGCTCGATCGAGGTGGTCTTCCTCCTTCAGGAGCTGCACGCGCCGCCGGCCCTGGTCGGGCTGGTCTACTCGGTCAGCGCCGTGGGCGGCCTCGTCGTCGGCGCGTTCGCCGGTCGGTTGACCGCGTGGCTCGGCTCGGCCCGGGTGATCTGGGTGGCGATGGCCGCCCCGGGCCCGCTCTACCTCCTGATGCCCCTGGCGCAGCCCGGCTGGGGAGTGCTGCTCTACGGCATCGGCATGGCCGCGTTCTCCGCCAACGCGGTGCTCTACAACGTGGCCGCCATGACCTACCGGCAGCGGATCACCCCGCCCGCCCTGCTCGGCCGGGTGAACGCGGCGTTCCTCTGGATCTGCTTCGGCGTGATCCCGTTGGGCGCGCTCACCGGCGGCACGCTCGCCAGCCAGCTCGGGCTGCGGCCGGCGCTGTGGATCTGCGTGCTCGGCACGTGGAGCGCCTCGCTCTTCGTCGTCCTCTCCCCGCTGCGGCGGATGCGGGACATGCCGGGGACCTGACCGGCCGACGTCAGAACTGGCCCCCGGCGGGGCCCGTCGGCGGCCGACCAGGCTGCACGTCCCGGCCGGGTGACCCCGGGCACCGGGCCGGCCCCGTGCGTACGGGAAGCACGTTGGCTTTCCGCTCCGCCCGGCCTATGGTGGCTGCATGTGTTCGACCGGTCAGCAGAACAGCACCGCCGTCGTGGTGACGGCGGCGCCCGCTGCTGCCTGCCGGTGTGCCCTGCGGGTGAACGTGGCGACCCGGGTGGTGCGATCCGCGGTCGCGCCGTCGTGCGCCGGCTCGGTCGCCTCCCGACTGCCGAGCCCCGCCGGACGTGGCCCTCCGTGAACCGGTTGCAACTCTTGCGAACGGCCACCAGGGCGAAGCTATCCAGCTTCGGCCCTTTTTCTTTTTCCCGAAGGAGCTACGCCATGACCACGCCCACCCAGTCCAGCGAGCAGAAGTGGCTCGACGACCTGCGTACGACACTGACCAACGACTTCGAGGCGCAGACCGTCCGGCTGACGCAGCTCACCGCCGACACCGGCGACCCGGGCGAGGCGCACACCCAGAGCGCGCTGATCGCCGCCACCCGGCGGAGCATCGAGCAGATCAGCGGGGCGCTGCGCCGCCTCGCCGAGGGCCGCTACGGCACCTGCGAGCGCTGCTCCGCCGCGATCCCCCGGGAGCGCCTGGAAGTGCTGCCGCACGCCCGCTTCTGCGTGCCCTGCCAGCAGAAGCAGCACTGACGTACGCAGGGCTGCCGTGCCGGAGGACGGCACGGCAGCCCGCCGGTCAGCCGAACCAGGTCATCGCCTGCCCGTGCGAGCGCGTCCAGGCGAGTGGCCGACCGTCCAGCGCGAGCACGTTGTACAGCGCCTCGTCCGGCGGCTCCGGCAGCGCGTCGTGGGGCAGCACGCCCGGGGACTCGTTGGAGATCCAGTGGCCGGGCAGGCGACGTACCACGTCGGCGAACGCCGCCCGGCGCGGTGCCGGCACCTGGTAGAGCACGGAGGTGTGGAACACCACCAGCGTCGCGCCCGCCGGCGCCCGCGCGGCCAGCGCGGGCAGGTCGTCCACCAGGTCGCCGCGCGCGAGCAGCGGCGGGTCGGACGTGGCGACGGCCGCGGCGGCCCGCAGCCGGGCGCGGCGGTGCGTGTGCTCCGGCCAGATGAGAGCGTCGAGCCAGGCGACGTCCGCCGGATCGGTCACCCGCAGCGGGTTCAGGTCCAGGCCGGCCCGCCACACCACCTCCGGTAGCCGGTCCGGCGGGGCCAGGCCGGTGGCCGCGCACCCGAGGACCGGCTCGCCCACGCCGAGCGCGTGGTCGCCGTAGCGGTAGGCGTACCGGTCAGGGTAGAGGCAGAGCCCGGCGGACGCGCCGACCTCCAGCAGCGCCAGCGGCTGCGGCAACGCGGCGAGCACCGGCAGCAGTACGGCACAACCGCCCGGGCTCGTTCGTCTGGGTCACGCGGGTGCGCAGTTCCGCCTCGATCGCCGGCCAGTTCGCCAGCGCGAAGTCGCGGAAGGCCGCCGGGTCGTCGACCGGCCCGTCGAGCAGCCGTACGACGCCGAACAGCAGGTTCGGCTGCCGCCGGGCCGGCGGGAGCGCAGCGAGGAGGGTCAGCAGCTCGTCGTCGCGGGAGACGGCGAGGGAGAGTCGCTCGTACGTCGGCGACACGCCGCGCGCCTCCCGGATGCCGAACTCGGCGTACGTCCCGGCGATCGTCATCTCCCCATGATCGAGGCTGACGCCCACGGCGTCTCTCTCCCGCGCCGCGGCTTTCTGCGCGCCGACATTTCGTCCAGGTACTGGCGCTGGTGCTGCCGCACCATCTCGCCCCAGGCCTCCTGGTCGTCGTCCGGGTCGGGTGGAGTCCATCGGTGCGAGCCGTGCTGTAGGAAGCGCTCGTCGTCGCGCCGCATCACGCTCACTCGCCCTCAGGACTGGCAGCGGGTTGAGGTCCTCAGCCCTCTTCCTTGTCGCCCTTGGTTGCTGCGCTCGTCGCCCCGCCTCCGAGGAGCGCCAGGACGATGAGACCCCCTATCACCCAGGGGAGATAGTTGGTCTCCTCACTCGGCTGCTTTTCGGCCCAGGTGCGGACCTCGACATGGACTGTCTTACGGTCACCGCCACCGCGTACGCGCAGGACGGTCACGAGGCTGCGCCTCCCGGCATCGGTCAGGACGCAGAACCGGTCTCCCGGATTGAGGTCCGCGTATTGGATGGCGCTCGACACGTAATCGGTGTTCGACGAGCACATCGCGAAGGTCGCGGCCGCCTTCTTCTCGACAACGGCGATCTGGGTTCCGGCGGTGATGCTCCGGGTCAGCCCCCTGCCGTCGTTGCCGATGTCCTGCTTGGTGCCGGCCACATCGGTGACGTCCCAGTCCGGGCAGAGCGAGTCCAGGTCGGCGTAGTAGCCCTTCGCCAGGATCAGCGTTCCGTCATGACGCACCACTTCAGCTGTGACCGTTGGGCTGACACCGGACGCCGCCTGTCCCGGTGAGGCGCACGGTTCGGTGGGGCTGCTCTCGGACGGACTCACCGACGGAGCATCTGTGGTGGGAGGAGGTTCCGAGGGCGAGGAGCCGCCTGCCTCGCTGGCGGGTTCTTCCGACGTGTCTGCGCCCCCCGAGGCGAGCCCCACCACGACGACGATGAGCAGACCGACAGCCATCGTCGCCACACCAGTCACCACGCTCGGCCTCTTCAGTAGCGACGAGTGGTTCGGGGGTGAATTCTCGCTGTCCTGCTGGGCGGAGCGTCGTTGCAGCTCGACCACGGTGACGGTCAACGCCCCCAGCCCGACCAACATGGCGATGACGCTGGCCGCCTTGTCCGCCCGGTCGAGCGACTGCTCACCCATGCACACGGCAAGCAGGATCCAGATGGCAAGCACGATCAGGCCCACCGTGACGACCGGGTGCATCCTTTTGCGGGGCGTCGGCGGCTCCGTCATCTCGGCATGATCTCAGAACCACGTGCCGACGCAGCCCTCGCCGCATGTCGTGAAGTGGACAGACGTCCACCAACGAGCGGGGCGGGCCGGCGGATACCCGCCGGCCCGCCCCGCTCGGTTCGTACGTCAGCTACAGCCGCTGGTGGAGCCGCAGCCCTCGCAGACGTAGCAGCTACCGGCCGGGCGCATCTTCGTACCGCAGGTGAAGCAGAGCGGCGCGTCGGCGGCCTTGCCGATCACGGCCTCCAGCAGCTCGGTGCTGGAACCCACGGACGGCGCCGGCTTGGCGGCGGCCACGTCGGCGGTCTCCTGCGCCGGCTGGGCGACCGGTCCGGTCTTCGGCTCGGTCGGCGCCTCGACCGGGGCGGAGGCGGCCATCGCGGTGAGGTCCGCACCGCTCGCCTCCGCCTCCGCCTCGGCCCGCAGCTGGGCGGCCCGCTCGCTGGCGGTGAAGATGCCCAGCTCCGCGCGGCGCTCGTACGGCAGGAAGTCCAGCGCCAGGCGACGGAAGATGTAGTCCATCACCGAGGCGGCCATCCGCACGTCCGGGTCGTCGGTCATGCCGGCCGGCTCGAAGCGCATGTTGGTGAACTTGCTGACGTACGTCTCCAGCGGGACGCCGTACTGGAGACCGATGGAGATGGCCACCGAGAAGGCGTCCATCACGCCGGCCAGGGTCGAGCCCTGCTTCGACATCTTGAGGAAGACCTCGCCGAGGCCGTCGTCCGGGTAGGACGAGGCGGTGAGGTAGCCCTCGGCGCCGCCGACGGAGAAGCTGACCGTCTGGGACGGACGCTTCTTCGGCAGGCGCTTGCGCACCGGGCGGTACTCGACGACCTTCTCGACGACCTTCTCCACCTCGGCCGGGGCCTCCGTGGTCGCGACGGCCTTGTTCGGCTTGGCGACCGACAGGGGCTGGCCGACCTTGCAGTTGTCGCGGTAGATCGCCAGCGCCTTGAGGCCCAGCTTCCAGCCCTCGAAGTAGATCTTCTCGACGTCCTCGACGGTCGCCTGCTCCGGCATGTTGACCGTCTTGGAGATGGCGCCGGAGATGAACGGCTGGACCGCCGCCATCATCCGCACGTGGCCCATCGGGGCGATGGACCGCTCGCCCATCGCGCAGTCGAAGACCGGGTAGTGCTCCGGCTTCAGGCCCGGGGCGTCGACCACGTGGCCGTGGTCGGCGATGTGCTCCACGATCGCCTCGACCTGCTCCTCGGGGTAGCCGAGGCTGCGCAGGGCGCGCGGCACGGTCTGGTTGACGATCTGCATCGAGCCGCCGCCGACCAGCTTCTTGAACTTGACCAGCGCCAGGTCCGGCTCCACGCCGGTGGTGTCGCAGTCCATCATCAGGCCGATGGTGCCGGTCGGCGCGAGCACGCTGGCCTGCGAGTTGCGCCAGCCGAACTTGTCACCGATCTTGTTGCCCTGGGTCCACTGCTTCGTCGCCTCGCGGACGAGCGCGGTGGCCACGGTGCCCGAGGGCTTGATCTCGTCGTTGGCGGCGGCGTGCTTGCGCATGACCCGCTTGTGCGGCTCGGCGTTGCGGGCGTAGCCGTCGTACGCGCCGACGACGCCGGCCAGCTCGGCGGAGCGGCGGTACGCGGTGCCGGTCATCAGCGAGGTGATCGCCGCGGCGACCGAGCGGCCCTGCTCCGAGTCGTAGGGCAGGCCGGAGGCCATCAGCAGGGCGCCCAGGTTGGCGTAGCCGATGCCGAGCTGCCGGTAGGCGCGGGTGGTCTCGCCGATCTTCTCGGTCGGGAAGTCGGCGAAGCAGATCGAGATGTCCATCGCGGTGATGACGAACTCGACGGACCGGACGAACTTCTCCACCTCGAAGCCGCCGTCGGCGCGGAGGAACTTCATCAGGTTGAGCGAGGCCAGGTTGCACGAGGAGTTGTCCAGGTGCAGGTACTCCGAGCACGGGTTCGACGCCGTGATCCGCCCGGTCTCCGGGCAGGTGTGCCAGTCGTTGATGGTGTCGTCGTACTGCAGGCCGGGGTCGGCGCACTCCCAGGCGGCGTGGGAGATGGTGCGGAACAGGTTCTTGGCGTCGATGGTCTCGATGACCGCGCCGTCGAGCCGGCCGCGCAGGTCGAAGCCGCCGCCGTTCTCCACGGCGGTCATGAACTCGTCGGAGACCCGGACGGAGTTGTTGGCGTTCTGGTACTGCACGCTGACGATGTCGGCGCCGCCGAGGTCCATGTCGAACCCGGCGTCGCGCAGCGCGCGGATCTTGTCCTCCTCACGCGCCTTGGTGACCACGAACTCCTGGATGTCCGGGTGGTCCACGTCGAGGATGACCATCTTCGCCGCGCGCCGGGTGGCGCCGCCGGACTTGATGGTGCCGGCGGAGGCGTCCGCGCCGCGCATGAAGCTGACCGGGCCGGAGGCGTTGCCGCCGGAGGAGAGCAGCTCGCGGGAGGAACGGATCCGGGACAGGTTCACGCCGGAGCCGGAGCCGCCCTTGAAGATCAGCCCCTCCTCCTTGTACCAGTCCAGGATGGAGTCCATCGAGTCGTCGACGGCCAGGATGAAGCAGGCGCTGACCTGCTGCGGCGAGGGCGTGCCGACGTTGAACCAGACGGGCGAGTTGAAGCTGAACACCTGGTGCAGCAGCATCCAGGTCAGCTCGTGGGCGAAGATCTCGGCGTCGGCCGGGCCGGCGAAGTAGCCGTACTCCTCACCGGCGGTGCGGTAGGTGGTGACCACCCGGTCGATCAGCTGCCGCAGCGACCACTCCCGTTCCGGGGTGCCCACGGCGCCCCGGAAGTACTTGGTGGTCACGATGTTCGCCGCGTTGACGCTCCACGACTCCGGGAACTCGACGCCGCGCTGCTCGAAGTTGACCGAGCCGTCCCGCCAGTTCGTCATGACGATGTCGCGGCGCTCCCAGGCGACCTCGTCGTAGGGGTGCACCCCCTCGGTCGTCCAGACCCGCTCGATCTTGAGCCCCGCGCCGGCCTTGTTGCGTGCCCTGCTGGTTGTCACACCGTCCCCCGACATCTCATCCGCCCCCTCGTCCGCACGGCCACCCGCCGCCCGATCCGACTGTCATCACCTGCAAGAGAAACTTCAACTGGTACGGCCGGCGGCCTCGGCCGCGTCGGCCCCGGCGCCCTCCCGGGCGCGCGCGGCGGCTCGCAGCGTCTCGATCTCGCGCTCGAAGTCGGCGAGCGAGTCGAACGACCGGTAGACGCTGGCGAACCGCATGTAGGCGACCTCGTCCAGGTCCCGCAGCGGGCCCAGGATGGCCAGCCCCACCTCGTGGCTGGGGATCTCGGCGGCCCCCTTGGCCCGGACGGTCTCCTCGACCTTCTGCGCGAGCAGCGCGATCGAGTCGTCGTCCACGGGCCGGCCCTGGCACGCCTTGCGCACCCCGCCGATGATCTTCGTGCGGCTGAACGGCTCGGTCACCCCGCTGCGCTTGACGACCGCGAGGACCGCCTCCTCGACGGTGGTGAACCGCTTGCCGCACTCCGGGCAGGATCGCCGCCGGCGAATCAACTGGCCGTCGTCGGCCTCCCGCGAGTCGACCACCCGGGAGTCGGCGTGTCGGCAGTACGGACACCGCATCGCACCCGACCTCCTTCATCGATCGCGGGCCCGCAGACCGCTTCCCGGGCACGCGTCAGCGCGACGGAGCCATCTGCCGATGGTCTTCGCCGTGTCGACGGTGCCGGAGTGCGGTCGGTAGTCGAACCCAACCTGTAGGCGACTTACGCCCGTGTGACTACTACATCTAGGGGTTGACCGTAGGCCGCTGCGGATCGGAGGTCAAGTTGGCCGGCGTGTCCGGCGCGTCACCCGACTCCCGGGGCGACCGGCACCGCCGCCCGCCGGAGGACCAACCGTCCGACGCCCCCGCGGGTTACCGGTCCGGTCGGCGCGAAACGGCCGACGATCGGACGGAAGTCGAACACCCGTTCGACCCGACGTACCATTTATCAGAACACGAGTACGAGCGGAGCGGTTTTTCACGCCGACACGCCGAGCAAGGTCGTACAGATGTTTGAAAATGACCGATCTCACCTATACGGTCTTGAACAACCGGGCGCGGAATCCTCCGTCCACCGGTCAGCTCGCACCACCGCACGCACCACGAGCCGCCAAGGCACCCAGCGCCGACCAGGGAGGACGGACGTGACCGAGGATCGGGCCAGCCGGCCGAAGAGCCCGCAGCAGATCACCGAGGCGGGACCGCCGGCCACCCGACGCCGGGGCGCCGCGCGCAGCCGGACCGGGCAGCCCGCCGTGCGCCCGGTCACCCCGGTGGTCAGCGCCTTCCCCGACCCCGCGACGGTGGATCTCACCGCGCGGCAGCGCCGGATCCTGGAGTTCATCCGCACCTGGGTCGAGCGGCACGGCTACCCGCCGAGCGTGCGCGAGATCGGCGAGGCCGTCGGCCTGGTCTCGCCGTCCAGCGTCGCCTACCAGCTCAAGGAGCTGGAGAAGAAGGGCTTCCTGCGCCGCGACCCCAACCGGCCGCGCGCCGTGGACGTCCGGGCCCCCGCCGACGTCGACGAGGAACTGGCCCGCTCGCAGCGCCCCGCCCCGGCCTACGTGCCGATGCTGGGCCGGATCGCGGCCGGTGGCCCGATCCTGGCCGAGCAGGCCGTGGAGGACATCTTCCCCCTCCCCCGCGAGCTGGTGGGTGAGGGCGAGGTCTTCATGCTCCAGGTCAAGGGCGACTCGATGCTGGACGCGGCGATCTGCGACGGCGACTGGGTCGTGGTCCGACAGCAGCCGACCGCCGAGGCCGGCGACATCGTCGCCGCCATGCTCGACGGCGAGGCGACCGTGAAGACCTATCGCCGCCGCGACGGGCACGTCTGGCTCATGCCGCAGAACCCGGCCTTCGACCCGATCCCCGGCGACGACGCCACCATCATGGGCCGGGTCGTCGCGGTGCTGCGCCGCATCTGATCCGCCGCCGCCGCGCCGGGTGGCCGCCCTCGGCGGTCACCCGGGCACCGCTGCCGCTCAACCGCAGGGCCTCAGCCTCCGCAGGGCCTGAGCCTCCGCCAGGGCCTGAGCGTCCTTCGCCGTGTCCGGCGGGCCCAGCGCCCTCAGTAACGGTCGCCCCGGTAGCCCCGGCCGCCACCGGGCACGTGACCGTAGCCGCGACCGTCGTCGGGGCCGTCGTCACGCCGGCGGGCCCGCCGCTGGCCACGGGGGTCCGGTTCGTCGCCCCGCCGCGGCGGCTCCGCCCGGCCACCGCCGTAGACGCCGCCGCCCGGCTGCCCCCCGCCACCGTAGACACCGGCACCGGGGCGACCGCCACCCTGACGTCCGCCACCACCCTGGCGGCCACCGCCGCCGCCCTGCCGTCCGCCGCCACCGTGCGGCGGCCCGCCCAGGCCGGGCGGTCCGTCCACCGGCGGGCGACCGCCGCCGTAGACCCCGCCGCCAGCAGCCGGACGGGCGCCGCCGTAGACGCCACCGCCGGCCGGACGGGCGGCGCCGGGGCCCCCGCCGCCGGCCGGCGCGGGACCGCCGCGCCCACCGGCCGGGCCGCCGTAGACGCCGGCCGCCGGCGCACCGCCGTAGACGCCGCCCCGACCCCGGTCGCCCGGCGGACGGAAGCCGTCGTCCGCCGGCCCGCGCCGGTCGTCGACGAGGGCGTCGCCGCGGTCCGGTCCGTCGTCGCCGCGGGGAGGCGCCGGCTTGCGCCGGGACCGGAGGATGCCGAAGACACCCGCCGCCACCATCAGCGCGCCGATCACCCCCACGGCCGCGATCAGGTACGTGATGTCGCTCAGGCTCAGACCGTCGACCCAGGACTGGCCGGCCTTCTTCGGGGCGTCGCCCCCGCCGGCCACCGGCTTCGCGCCCTCCGTGGAGGGCGTGTAACCGAGGATGTCGATCGGCGCGTCCTCGTCGAGCTGGCCGCCGTCGGAGACGGTCAGGAAGGTCTTGCCGTCGGGGCTGTAGGTGATCGCCTCACCGAACGGGTCGGCGAGCGCCGTCACCCGGGGCTTGCCGCCGGTCAGGGCCCCCACGACGTTGCCGTCGGTCACGTCGTACTCGAAGGCGTCGGCGTAGGTGCGCACCACCACCCGGGAGCCGTCGGGGGACCGGGCCGCGCCGGTGATCGCCACGCGGCCGGGAGCGCCGAGCCGGTTGTCCGTGTCGGTCTCCGGCAGGCTGATCTCGCCGACCTTCTTCATCGGTACGGCCGGGGTGTCCCCGCTCTTCATCTTCTCGGCGGGGGTGAAGATCTGGGCCTTGCCGGACATCACCTTGGTGATGATCAACGGGTTGCCGTCGTCGCCGATCAGCAGCGCCTCGGCGTCGTGCGGCTTGCCCTCCGGGTAGGAGAGGCGGTGCAGCTGCGGCCGCTTGGAGCCGTTGACCGGCATGCTCCACACCGCCACCCGCTCGCGACGCTCCCGGCTGGTGACGTTGTCACCGGTGTCGGCGATCCAGACCGTCGTGCCGTCCGGGGAGAGCGCCAGGTCCTCGGTGTCGAACGGCCCCTCGCCCGAGTAGCGGACCGGCTCCTTCGAGATCCCGCACTTGGTGTCGAGGAAGAAGACCCGCTTGCGGCTCTCCACCTCGGTGCCGTCGTTGATCACGATGTAGCCGCTCTTGGTGGCCACCAGGCCCGACAGCTCACGCAGCCGCTCGTCGGTGACCGTGCACCGCTTTTTGCCGGGGGCGGCCGCGAGCGGGGACGCGGCCGAGGCGGGCGCCGCCGCCAGGGCGACTCCGGTACACGCCACGGTCGCCCCCAGCAAGCCGAGGGCGACCGTGACCGAAGAAACAGCGCGGCGCATTGAATCAGTGTCGCATGCCGGGCGTTTCCGACGCGTGACGCCGGGAGGCCGTCACCGTGCGCCCGCGACCGCCTGGCCCTCGTCCGCCCGGAACGGCGCCAACTCGGCGGCGAGCGCCTCGCCGACCCGTACGTGCACCAGGGTGCCCTCCGCCAGGTGGGAGGTGCTCAGCACCTCGCCCTGACGGTGCACCCGGGCCACCAGGTCGCCCCGGTCGTACGGCAGCACCGCGCGGACCTCCACGGCCGGGCGGGGCAGCCGCGACTCGACGGCCTCGCGCAGCCCGTCGATGCCGCGACCCGTGTGCGCGGAGACGAAGACCGCCTCCGGCCAGAGCCGCTTGAGCCGCAGCAGCGTCTCCTCGTCGGCGGCGTCGGTCTTGTTGACCACCAGCAGCTCGGGCAGCCGGTCGGCGCCCACCTCGGCGAGCACCTCGTGGACCGCCCGGACCTGCTCCTCCGGGTCCGGGTGGGTGCCGTCGACGACGTGCACCACCAGGTCGGCCTCGGCGACCTCCTCCAGGGTCGAGCGGAACGCCTCGACGATCTGGTGGGGCAGGTGCCGGACGAACCCGACCGTGTCGGAGAGCGTGTAGAGCCGCCCGTCGGCCGTGGTGGCCTTGCGGGTGGTCGGGTCGAGGGTGGCGAAGAGGGCGTTCTCCACCAGCACGCCCGCCCCGGTCAGCCGGTTGAGCAGGCTCGACTTGCCGGCGTTGGTGTAGCCGGCGATGGCCACGGCCGGCACGGCGTTGCGGGAACGCCGGGCGCGCTTGGTCTGGCGTACCGTCCTCATGCCCTTGATCTCCCGGCGCAGCCGGGCGATGCGGTGGCGGATCCGGCGCCGGTCGGTCTCCAACTTCGTCTCACCGGGGCCGCGCAGACCCACGCCGCCGCCGGCGCCGCCGCCGCGACCGCTACCACCGGTCTGCCGCGAGAGGGTCTCACCCCAACCACGCAGGCGCGGCAGCAGGTATTCGAGCTGGGCCAGCTCGACCTGCGCCTTGCCCTCCTTGCTCTTGGCGTGCTGGGCGAAGATGTCGAGGATCAGCGCGGTGCGGTCGACCACCTTGACCTTGGTGCGCTGCTCCAGGTTGCGCAGCTGCGACGGCGACAGCTCACCGTCGCAGATCACCGTGTCGGCGCCGGTGGAGAGCACGACCGAGCCGAGGTCGTCGACCTTGCCCCGGCCGACGTAGGTGGCGGGGTCGGGGCGGGTGCGCCGCTGGATCAGCCCCTCGAGCACCTGCGAGCCGGCGGTCTCCGCCAGCGCGGCCAGCTCGGTGAGGGAGTTCTCGGCGTCGCTCTGCGAGCCCTCGGTCCAGACGCCGACGAGGACCACGCGCTCCAGGCGCAGTTGGCGGTACTCGACCTCGGTGATGTCCGCGAGCTCGGTGGAGAGGCCGGGGACCCGCCGCAGCGCCTGCCGCTCCGACAGCTCGAGCTCACCGGTGGTGGCGTCGAGCTCGTCGTCCTCGTAGGGAAGAAGGGTCTCCTGGTTGTGCAAGCCGGTCTCCTGTCCGTTCTGTCACGTACCGAGCAATCCTGACATGTGCCAACGCGGAACGCACCCGCTATATGCCCGCTCGAACGGGCCACAAAAGTGGGGGCGGATGCCGGAGGGGCCGGCCGGGGCGAGTAGAAATGCGGGGCGAGCCGTTCAGCGTCGACGGAGGGATCCCGTGGCCATCACCCGACTTCCAAGTGCCGGATTCTCGATCACGATTCGGATCGCCGTGCCGGCGGACGCGTCCTCGATCGGCCGGCTGACCACCTCCGTGGGTGAGGCAGGGGCGATCGTCACCGCGCTCGACGTGGTGGACTCCGACCCGACCCACGTGCTCGTCGACCTGACCTGCGACACCGCCGACGCCAGCCACGCCGACCAGGTGGTCGACGCGTTGACGGCGCTGGACGGCGTGGACGTGCGCAAGGTCTCCGACCGGACCTTCCTCCTGCATCTCGGCGGCAAGATCGAGGTCAGCTCGAAGGTGGCGCTGCGCAACCGCGACGAGCTGTCCCGGGCGTACACCCCAGGGGTGGCGCGGGTCTGCATGGCGATCGCGGAGAACCCGGCCGACGCCCGCCGGCTGACCATCAAGCGCAACACCGTGGCCGTGGTCAGCGACGGCTCCGCCGTGCTGGGCCTGGGCAACCTCGGGCCGGCCGCGTCGCTGCCCGTCATGGAGGGCAAGGCCGCGCTGTTCAAGCGCTTCGGCGGGGTGGACGCCTGGCCGGTGGTGCTCGACACCCAGGACACCGACGAGATCGTGCAGATCGTCAAGGCGATCGCCCCGGCGTACGGCGGGATCAACCTGGAGGACATCGCCGCGCCCCGCTGCTTCGAGATCGAGGCGCGGCTGCGCGAGGCGCTGGACATCCCGGTCTTCCACGACGACCAGCACGGCACCGCGATCTGCGTGCTGGCCGCGCTGACCAACGCGCTGCGCGTCGTGGGCAAGCAGCTCGCGGACGTCCGGGTCGTGGTCTCCGGCGCGGGCGCGGCCGGCACCGCGATCATGAAGCTGCTGCTGCGTCAGGGCGTCGGCGACATCATCGCGTACGACCGGCAGGGCGCCCTGCACCGCGGCCAGAGCGGGCTCAACCCGGCCTGGCAGTGGCTGGCCGAGAACACCAACAAGGAGAACTACTCCGGCGACCTGGCCGGGGCGGTACGCGGCGCGGACGTATTCATCGGGGTGAGCGCGCCGAACCTGCTCACCGGCGACGACATCGCCACGATGGCCAAGGACTCGATCGTCTTCGCGCTGGCCAACCCGGACCCGGAGGTCGACCCGCGGGAGGCGCGCAAGCACGCCGCCGTGGTCGCCACCGGCCGCTCCGACCAGCCGAACCAGATCAACAACGTGCTCGCCTTCCCGGGCGTCTTCCGGGGCATGCTGGACGCGCACGCCGAGGAGTTCACCGAGGAGATGGCGATCGCGGCGGCCCGGGCCATCGCGGACGTGGTCGGCGAGGACAAGATCAACCCGACGGTGATCGTGCCCAGCGTCTTCGACTCCCGGGTCTCCCCGGCGGTCGCCGCGGCGGTCCGCGCCGCCGCCCAGAACCCGCCCCCGGCCCCCGCCGCCGACCCGGGCCCCGCCGACCTCCCCGAGATCGCCGCCGAAGCCAGCGCCACCCCCTGACCCCCACGCCCCGCCCGCCCGCCCCGCCCCCGTCGGGTCGATCGAGCAGTTGTGGCGCCCCGCAAATGGGGTGCCAGAGGGCAATACGCCCACCACAAGTGCATGATCGACGCGCCCTGGGGAGGGGCGGGGGTGGGAGGGGCGGTCAGGGGGTTGCGAGGGTGGTGGGGTCGAGGGTGCCCGTGGCCACCAGGGTGGCCGGGCCGGCCAGCCAGCAGGAGTCCTCGGTCACCGTGACCGACAGGCGTCCGCCGGGGACGTCCACCGCCAGCACGCCGGTGTCCCGGCCCGCGTCGCGCAGGGCCACCGCGGCCACCGCGCAGGCGCCCGTGCCGCAGGAGAGCGTCTCGGCGGAGCCGCGCTCGTACACGCGCATGAGCACGTGGCCGTCGGTGTCGTCGACGGGCTCGCCCGGCGCCGTGAACTCCACGTTCACCCCGGCCGGGAAGACCAGCGGGTCGACGTCGGGGGCCCGGGTGAGGTCGAGCGCGGTCAGCTCCAGCCCGGCCGGCAGCGCGCAGACCAGGTGCGGGTTGCCCACGTCCACGGCCGTGCCGGGCAGGGTCAGCCCGCCGAGGGTGGCGGTCGCCGTGTCGTACAGCCGAGGGCGGCGCATCTCGACGGCGATGGCGTCGGCCGTGACCAGCGCGCGCACGACGCCGGCCCGGGTCGCCACCGGCAGCGCCCCTTCCTCCGGCTCGGCCAGCCCGGAGGCGACCAGGTAGCGGACGAAGACCCGGGCGCCGTTGCCGCACATCTCCGCGAACGACCCGTCGGCGTTCCAGTAGTCCATGAACCACTCGGCCTCGCCGGACGTCCCGGCGCCCTCCGGATGGGCGGCCGCCCGGACCACCCGCAGCACGCCGTCGCCGCCGAGGCCGCGCCGCCGGTCGCAGAGGGCCGCGACCAGCCCCGGTGTCAGGTCGAGCCGGTTGTCCGGATCGGGCAGGATGACGAAGTCGTTGCCGGTGCCGTGGCCCTTGGTGAACTGCACGCCCCCATCATCGCGCAGCGGCGGGAAGCAGGCGCAGCGCGGCCGGGATCAGGTCCGGCGCCGACGCGTCCAGCCAGTGGATCCGCGGGTCGCGGCGGAACCAGGACCGCTGCCGCCGGACGAAGCGCCGGGTGGCCCGGACGGTCTCGTCGTGCGCCTCGGCCTCGGTCAGCTCCCCGGCGAGGAAGCGCAGCACCTGCTGGTAGCCGAGCGCGCGGCTGGCCGTACGGCCCTCGGGCAGCCCGCGCGCGACCAGGTCCCGGGTCTCGGCGACCAGGCCGTCGACCCACATCCGGTCCACCCGCAGGGCGATCCGCTCGTCCAGCAGCGCGGTGTCCAGGTCCACCCCGAGCTGCACCGAGCGGTAGTACGGGGTGGGGTCGGGCAGCGCGGCCGTGAACGGCGCCCCGGTCAGCTCGATGACCTCCAGGGCGCGGACGATCCGCCGGCCGTTGCCGGGCAGGATCCCCGCCGCGGCGGCCGGATCGGCCTCGCGCAGCCGGGCGTACAGGGGCGCGGGGCCGACCTCGGCCAGCTCCCGTTCCAGCCGCTCGCGCACCGCCGGGTCGGTGCCGGGGAACTCGAAGCGCTCCAGCACCGCCCGCACGTAGAGGCCGGAGCCGCCGACCAGCAGCGGCACCCGGCCCCGGGCCAGGACGTCGTCGACGGCGGCGCGGGCCAGCCGCTGGTATTCCGCGACGCTCGCCGGCTCGGTGACGTCCCAGATGTCCAGCAGGTGGTGCGGCACCCCCTCGCGCTCGGCCGGGGTGAGCTTGGCGGTGCCCACGTCCATGCCCCGGTAGAGCTGCATCGAGTCGGCGTTGACCACCTCGCCGTCGAGGGCGTGCGCGAGGGCGATGCTCAGCGCCGACTTGCCGGCCGCCGTCGGCCCGACCACGGCGACGACCGTCCCGGCCGGTGGACGGGTGGTCACGCCGGCGCCCAGGACGACACGAGGTAGGCGACGCCGTAGGGCGCCGAGTAGTGGCGCAGCTCGCCGCGCCAGTCGCCGCCCGTCGCGCGCACCGCGCCGGCCAGCACCTGCCACGGCGCGCGGCCGGCGGCCTTCAGCTGCGCCGACAGGTCCGGGTCCAGGTCGAGCAGGGCCTCGGCGT
This sequence comes from Micromonospora sp. M71_S20, assembly GCF_003664255.1. Lineage (NCBI taxonomy): Bacteria > Bacillati > Actinomycetota > Actinomycetes > Micromonosporales > Micromonosporaceae > Micromonospora > Micromonospora sp. M71_S20. The sequence goes on from NZ_RCCV01000001.1 coordinate 726,798, forward strand.
CCGCGTCGGCCAGGGCGCGGGCCACCCCGTCGTCGTACGCCTCGGCGCGCGGGTCGTCGTAGCCGGGCGACTTCGGGCCGCGGCAGGCCGACCCGTCCCCCGTCACCAGCAGGGCGGTACGCGGCTCCGTCGCCGCGCCGAGCGCCGCACCCAGCTCGGCGCACTCGGCCGGGGAGGCGTCGGACGCGACGGAGCGGGCCAGCCGGGGCAGCTCGGTGCGGGAACGCCCGAGCAACCACGCGCCGACGGTCAGGCTCAGCGGCAGCCGCTCGCCGCCCGCGCAGTTCACCTTCCACAACCGCACGTGCCGGTCGAGGCCGTACTGGCGCAGCGAGCCGTGATCGGCCGCGTTGAAGCGGGTGGTCTCCGGCCCGCCGCCGACCAGGACGATCACCTCGGGGCCGGCGGCGAGCAGCCCGGCGACGGCGGCGTCGCAGGCGGCACGGAGCTCGTCCAGCTCGGGCGCGGCGGCGCCGGCCAGCTCGGGGACGATCAGCGGCGGGTGGGGGCAGACGGCAGCGGCGACCAGGGGCACCCGGCAACGGTATCGGCACGACGGCGCCGCGCGCCCCGCACCCGGACTCTCGGCGCCGCTCCCGCCCGCCGGTCCGCTCCGGCGGGTCGCTCCGGCGGGTCTCTGCCTGGTCGGGTCTGCCTCGGTGGCCGCCCGGCTGCCGGGTCGACACGCCGCCGACGAGACCCACCCGTCCCGATACGTCGTACGGTACGTCGTACGCCGGATTCCGACACTCCTCCCAGGGAGCCTGTCCGCGGGCGCTAGGACACCGTATGGTCACGGTCGGCGATAGGCGCTCGACGGGAACGGGGTCGCACCTGTGACAATGCCGGGGGAAACTTTGCTGCGCCGTGGCGGCGATCGCGGGACTGCTCCCCGACGCCGGGAGAACGAGGATGGGCACATGAGCGACTGGACTGCCTTCGGACGGGTGGACGCGGACGGCACCGTGTACGTCAAGACCGCCGACGGCGAGCGGGTGGTCGGATCCTGGCAGGCGGGAGCGCCCGAGGAGGGGCTGGCCCACTTCGCCCGCCGCTTCGACGACCTGGTGACCGAGGTCAACCTGACGGAGGCCCGGCTCAATTCGGGCGCCGCCGACGCCGGCCATTCACTGACCACCATCCGGCGGATCCGCGCGTCGCTGGCCGAGGCGCACGTCGTCGGCGACATCGACGCGCTGGCCGCTCGACTGGACCGGCTCGCCACGGTGGCTGAGGAGAAGGCCGGCGAGGCCAAGGCCGCCCGGGACGCCGCCCGCAGCGAGGCGCTCGCCCGCAAGCAGGCCCTCGTGGAGGAGGCGGAGAAGCTGGCCGCCGAGTCGACCGGCTGGAAGACCGCCGGGGACCGGCTCAAGGAGATCCTCGACGAGTGGAAGACCATCCGCGGGGTTGACAAGAAGGCCGACGGTGAGCTGTGGAAGCGGTTCGCCGCCGCGCGCGACGGCTTCACCCGTCGCCGGGGCGCCCACTTCGCCTCCCTCGACGCGCAGCGCAAGCAGGCGCAGACGGTCAAGGAGGAGCTGGTCGCCGAGGCCGAGAAGCTCAAGGACTCCACCGACTGGGCGGCCACCGCCAACCAGCTCAAGGAACTGATGAACCAGTGGAAGGCCGCTCCCCGGGCCTCCAAGGAGGCCGAGCAGAAGCTCTGGGAGCGGTTCCGGGGCGCGCAGGACGAGTTCTTCACCCGGCGCAGCGAGGTCTTCTCCGCCCGCGACAACGAGCAGCGGGGCAACCTGGAACGCAAGCAGGCGCTGCTCGCCGAGGCCGAGGCGCTGGACGTCGACGGCGACCCGAAGGGCGCGCAGGCCAAGCTGCGAGAGATCCAGGCCCAGTGGCACGAGGCCGGCCGGGTGCCCCGCGAGGCGGCGGCTGGGCTGGAGCGCCGGCTGCGCGCCATCGACGAGAAGGTCCGCGAGGTGATGGACTCCGCTTGGCGGCGCACCACCAAGGAGGACAACCCCCTGCTCGCCCAGATGCGTGCGCAGGTCGCCGAGGCCGAGGAGCGGCTGGCCCGGGCCCAGGCTGCCGGCGACGCCCGGCGGGTCAAGGAGGCCGAGCAGGCGCTGGCGTCCAAGCGGCAGTTCCTCCAGCTCGCCGAGCAGGCCGGCTGAGCCGGACCTACGCACCACGACGGCCACCGAGCCACCTCGGGCCGAGCAACCACGGAAGCCCCCGATCCGCCACGGACCGGGGGCTTCCGCATGTCCGCCCGCAGCCGTCCGGCCGGGGACGCGACGGTTTGACGCATCGAGGGGCGCCGATCGGCGTAACGGGCGGAGCCAGGCCTTTACATCGATGGATGTCTGTGTTTACATCAGGAAAGCGCTTACCTGATTACTCGTGAGCGCCAGCAAGGGAGCCGCAACTTCGCGTAGCCAGTCCGCATCCGCGGGGCCGCCGACCGCCGTCCCCGCCGACCAGACGCCACCGGGCACGGCGTCGCAGGGTCGGCCCCACGGTCCGCGAGCCCGCCACCACCGAAGGGAAGCACCATGCGTACGTCCCGACGTCGCACCACCCTGCTCACCGCCGCCGCCAGCGCCGCCCTGCTCGCCGCGGGGGCGCTGACCGCCGGCACCGCGCCCGCCTCGGCCGCCCCCACCGGGCTGGTCGGCTGGGCCACCCAGAACGGCGGCACCACCGGCGGCAGTGGCAACCCCGTCACCGTGACCACCGCCTCGGCCCTGACCAGCGCGGTCGGCTCCAGCAGCGCGGCGGTGATCCGGGTCTCCGGCACCATCTCCTGCTCCGGCATGCTGCGGGTGCGGTCCAACAAGACCATCCTCGGCAACCCCGGCGCGACCATCTCCGGCTGCGGCTTCAACATCAACGGCGACCGCAACGTCATCATCCGGAACCTGACCTTCCGAAACTGGAACGACGACGCGATCAACGTGCAGGAGTCGGCCACCAACATCTGGATCGACCACAACAGCTTCACCAACGGCACCGACGGCGCGGTCGACATCAAGCGGGGCTCGGACTTCATCACCGTGTCGTGGAACCGGGTCTACGACCACGACAAGTCGATGCTGCTCGGGCACAGCGACAGCAACGGCAGCCAGGACACCGGCCACCTGCGGGTGACCTACCACCACAACTGGTTCGACGAGAGCACCCAGCGCCACCCCCGGGTCCGCTTCGGCAACCCGGTCCACGTGTTCAACAACTACTACGACAGCAACGGCGGCTACGGCGTGGCGTCCACGGAGAACGCCGGGGTGCTCGTCGAGGGCAACTACTTCGAGAACGTCGACGACCCGTACCACCTCGGTGAGGGCGACTCCGGCCCGGGCACGCTGGTCGCCCGGAACAACCACTTCGTCAACTCCGGCAGCGGCCAGGCCGGCGGCAGTGTCAAGAGCATCCCGTACTCGTACAGCCTGGACGCCGCGAGCAGCGTGAAGTCCATCGTGACCGCCGGCGCGGGCGCCGGTCGGATCCAGGTCTGACCGGCTGAGCGCACCGGCCGGGGCCCGCGCGTGCGGGCCCCGGCCGGTCGCGGGTCAGTGCGCGGCGCAGCCGGTCGTCGGCGCGGGCGCCGCGGCCGGCGCGCCGATCGTGGGCAGCCCGAGCAGCACCCCCGGCGTACGCGGGGCGCGCCCCGCCTCGGCCGCGTCGCCGGCCCGGGTGCGCCGGTGCGCCAGCGGCTCGCCGTCGGCGTTCAGGTGGTGCGGGGCGGCGTAGGTGATGGTGGTGTGCACGATGTCGCCGGGGCGGATCCGCCCGGCCTGGGAGCCCGCCTCGCCGTGCTGGCCGTTCGCACCGGTGGCGAAGTGGACCAGGCGGCCGTCGCGGGCGCGGCCGGACATCCGGCCCGTGCGCTCGTCCTTGCGCCCCTCGCCGACGGCGACCAGCACCTCGACGGTCTCCCCCACCAACTTCTTGTTCTCCGCCCAGGTGATCTCCTCCACGCAGGCGATCAGCCGCTCGTAGCGCTCCTGCACGACCTGCTTGGGCAGCTGGCCGTCCATGGTGGCGGCCGGCGTGCCGGGGCGCTTCGAGTACTGGAAGGTGAACGCGGAGGAGAACCGGGCCTCGCGGACCACATCGAGGGTGCGCTCGAAGTCGGCGTCGGTCTCGCCGGGGAAGCCGACGATGATGTCGGTGGTGATCGCCGCGTCCGGCATCGCCGCCCGGACCTTTTCGATGATGCCCAGGTAGCGCTCGGCCCGGTACGAGCGGCGCATGGCCCGCAGCACGTCGTCGGAGCCGGACTGGAGCGGCATGTGCAGCGAGTGGCAGACGTTGGGCGTCTCGGCCATCGCGGCGATCACGTCGTCGGTGAAGTCCTTCGGGTGCGGGCTGGTGAACCGCACCCGCTCCAGCCCCTCGATGTCGCCGCAGGCGCGCAGCAGCTTGCCGAAGGCGAGCCGGTCGCCGAACTCGACGCCGTAGGAGTTGACGTTCTGCCCGAGCAGGGTCACCTCCAGCACGCCCTCGTCGACCAGGGCGCGGACCTCGGAGAGGATGTCGCCGGGGCGGCGGTCCTTCTCCTTGCCCCGCAGAGAGGGCACGATGCAGAACGTGCAGGTGTTGTTGCAACCGACGGAGATCGACACCCAGCCGGCGTACGTGGACTCGCGCCGGGTGGGCAGCGTCGAGGGGAAGACGTCGAGGGACTCGAGGATCTCCACCTCGGCCGCCGCGTTGTGCCGGGCCCGATCCAGCAGCACCGGCAGCGACCCGATGTTGTGCGTGCCGAACACCACGTCGACCCAGGGCGCCTTGCGGACGATCTCGCCCCGGTCCTTCTGGGCGAGGCAGCCGCCCACGGCGATCTGCATCCCCGGGTGCCTGGCCTTGACGGGGCGCAGGTGACCGAGGTTGCCGTAGAGCCGGTTGTCGGCGTTCTCCCGGACGGCGCAGGTGTTGAACACCACCACGTCCGGGTTGTCGTCGGCTTCGGCGGCGCGCACGTAGCCCGCCTGCTCCAGCAGGCCGGAGATGCGCTCGGAGTCGTGCACGTTCATCTGGCAGCCGTAGGTGCGCACCTGATAGGTGCGCGGGCTGCTCGCCGCTGCGGTAGTCATGACCCGGACAGCGTATCCGGGACCACCCGACCGGACCGAACGAGGAGGAGCCGTGTGCCGGAGCATCAAGACCCTGCGTGAGCCGTACGTCGAGGAGGTGACCCCGGCGGACGTCGACGCCGCGGCGTTGCAGTACGTCCGCAAGATCTCGGGTTTCCGCAAGCCCGCCGCCCACAACGCCGCGGCCTTCGACGCGGCGGTCGCCGCCGTCGCCGCGGCCACCGCGACCCTGCTCGCCGAGCTGGAGGTACGCGGCGGCCGCTCCGCCAGCCCGGCGGGCTGACCCCGCCGCCGGGCCGACGAGGGCCTCGTCGCCCGCCGGAGACCCCGGGGCCGGACGCCCCGGCAGGGCCGGCGGGTCGGCGGGCGGGGTCAGGCGGCGGCGAGCGCCGGGAGCACCGAGTCCGGCGCCCAGCGCGAGCGGTGGCACTGCGACCAGCCGCGACAGCGGGGATCGGCGTCGGTGCACAGCCGCCGGTCGGCGAGCACCTCGCCGTCGTCGGTCTCCCGGACGTCGAAGTGCACCGGCCGGATCGTGCCGTCGGGCGCGACGAGCAGGTGCCGCCCGGCGTCGAGCGTGTCGTCGCGCAGCAGGCAGTTGCGGTCCAGCAGCCGCGCCAGCGCGGCGATGCTGCCGTGTTCGGGCAGCCCTTCGGGCACCCCGTAGCAGTCCACGATCGTGGCGAACTCCCCCGGCGCCTGCCAGACGTCGCAGATCACCGCGTACGTCGGCAGGCGGGCGGGGTCCGCCGCCGCCAGGGGCATCACCACCCGGCCGAGCGCCTCGGCCAGTGCCGGGTAGACCTCCACCGGCCGCACCTGCTCGATTCTCCAGTTCCACAGCTCGGTCATGCCGCCTCCTCGCTGTGCTCGTCCCACCGGCCTCCGGATCGGGCCTTACTGACGATGGTGGGGTGCATATGACCTCAGCCGGGGGCAAGTTACCGGTCTGTGACCATTCCGGGCAAAATTTCCTCGAGCGCCGTTGCTCCGAGTAGCGGAAAGGTGACAGTTTATCGGGTACGGTGGCCCGCTCCGGACGCCACACGCCGGCCGGCAGAGATCCTTCCGGCCCCGGCCGCGCCCGGCCCGACGACCGCCCCGCGCCGACGGCACGGGGCAGGCGTCATCCGGTTGCCGAAGCCGCGGCCAGGGGCCGGGGCGGGGGCCGTCCTCAGCGCACGAGCACGCGGTGTTCCCCGGGGGGCAGCAGCTCGCCGACCACGGTGGCGCCCGGCAGCTCGCCCGCGACCAGCAGGCCGCCCGAGGTCTGCGCGTCGGCCAGCAGCAGCCGCTCCTCCTCGCGCACACCGCCGAAGTCGGTCCACGGGGTGACCCACTCCAGGTTGCGCCGGCTGCCGCCGCTGACGTGCCCGTCGCGCACCGCCTCCCGGGCGCCCGCCAGGTAGGGCACCCGGGAGGCGTCGATCGCCACCGTCAGGCGGCTCGCGCGGGCCAGCTTGGACGCGTGCCCGAGCAGGCCGAAGCCGGTCACGTCGGTGCCGCAGCGGACGCCGGCCGCCACCGCGGCCCGCGCCGCGTCCCGGTTGAGGGTGGTCATCGCGGCGACCGCCTCGGGGAAGCTCTCGCCGGTGGCCTTGTGCCGGGTGTTGAGCACCCCGACGCCGAGCGGCTTGGTCAGCGACAGCGGCAATCCCGCCCGGCCCGCGTCCAGGGTGATCAGCTCCTCCGGCCGGACCACCCCGGTGACGGCCAGCCCGTACTTGGGGCCCTCGTCGTCGACGCTGTGCCCGCCGGCGAGGTGGCAGCCGGCGTCGCGGGCCACGTCCTGCCCGCCGCGCAGCACCTCCCGGGCCAGCTCCAGCGGGAGCACGTCGCGCGGCCAGCAGAGCAGATTGAGCGCGACGAGGGGGGTGCCGCCCATGGCGTACACGTCGGAGAGGGCGTTGGTCGCGGCGATGCGCCCCCAGTCGTACGCGTCGTCGACCACCGGGGTGAAGAAGTCGGCCGTGGTGACCAAGCCGGTGCGCTCGTCGAGCCGGACCACCGCGGCGTCGTCGCCGTGGTCGAGCCCGACGAGCAGCTCGGCGGTGCCGGTGGCCGGGCCGAGCCCGGCGACCATCGTCTCCAACTCCCCCGGGGGGATCTTGCACGCGCAGCCGCCACCCCGGGCGTACCGGGTCAGCCGTACCGGTTCCGTCATCCCCACATGATCTCCCCGGCCGCCCCGTCCCCGCTACGCGGGCGGGCCGGAGCGCGGTCAAAATCGGACTCTTGACCCCGTTACGAACTGGTGTTATCGCTCCGTGACCAACTGAGTTGCGTCCCGCCACATCCCCCCGCCTACAGTTGCCCAACCGGGGGTCACCCGACCCCGCGCGACGACAGGGACGGTGAACGACGTGACGACGGGCGAACCGCTCATCGTGCTGGACTCGGTCAACAAGTGGTTCGGGCCGCTGCACGTGCTGGACGACGTCTCACTGTCGGTCGGGCGCGGCGAGGTGGTCGTGGTGATCGGCCCGTCGGGCTCCGGCAAGTCGACGCTGTGCCGCACCATCAACCGCCTCGAACCGATCAGCTCCGGCACGATCACCTTCGACGGGCAGCCGCTGCCGGCCGAGGGCAAGGCGCTGGCGAAGCTGCGCAGCGAGGTCGGCATGGTGTTCCAGTCGTTCAACCTCTTCGCGCACAAGACGATCCTCGAGAACGTCACCCTCGGGCCGGTCAAGGTCCGCAAGGAGAAGCCGGCGGCGGCGCGCGAGCGCGGCCTGGCCCTGCTCGACCGGGTGGGCATCGCCAACCAGGCCGACAAGTTCCCGGCCCAGCTCTCCGGCGGTCAGCAGCAGCGGGTGGCGATCGCCCGGGCGCTGGCCATGCAGCCCAAGGCGATGCTCTTCGACGAGCCGACCAGCGCGCTGGACCCGGAGATGGTCGGCGAGGTGCTGGACGTGATGACGTCGCTGGCCCGCGAGGGCATGACCATGGTCGTGGTGACCCACGAGATGGGCTTCGCCCGGCACGCGGCGAACCGCGTCATCTTCATGGCCGACGGGCAGCTGGTCGAGGACGCGCCGCCGGCCGAGTTCTTCGCCAACCCGCGCAGCGAGCGGGCCCGGGACTTCCTCTCCAAGATCCTCACGCACTAGGCGTCCGTACCTGGAGCGCGCCGTCCCCCGGCGGGTTCCGTCGAAGAAGGAGATCAAATGCGTATCACGCGCGTAGCGACGCTCGCGGCGGCCGCCACCCTGGCGCTCGGCATGACCGCCTGCGGTGGCGACGACGCCGACGAGGGCACCGGCGCCGGCAGCAAGTCCTTCGCCGCCGGCAGCACGATGGAGCGCCTCAACAAGGCCCAGGCCATCAAGATCGGCACGAAGTTCGACCAGCCCGGCTTCGGCCAGAAGGGCCTCTCCGGCAAGCCGGAGGGCTTCGACGTCGAGGTCGCGAAGATCATCGTCAAGGAGCTGGGCATCCCCGAGGACAAGATCGAGTGGGTCGAGGCCCCCTCGAAGGTCCGCGAGGACGTGATCGTGAACGGCACGGTCGACCTGGTCGCCGCCACCTACACGATCAACGACAAGCGCAAGGAGCGCATCGCGTTCGCCGGGCCGTACTACGAGGCCGGCCAGAACATCATGGTGAAGAAGGACGAGGCCGCCATCACCGGGCCGGACTCGTTCAAGGACGGCGCCAAGAAGGTCTGCTCGGTCACCGGCTCCACGCCTGCCGAGGAGATCAAGAAGTACGTCAAGGACGTCGCCACCCAGCTGGTGCTCTTCGACACCTACGACAAGTGCCGCGACGCCCTCAAGGGCGGCCAGGTCGACGCCGTCACCACGGACAACGTGATCCTGCTCGGCTACATCGCCAAGGACGAGGCGTCGTTCAAGCTGGCCGGCGAGAACTTCACCAAGGAGCCGTACGGCCTCGGGGTGAAGAAGGAGGACACCGACTTCCGCAACTTCGTCAACGACACGCTGGAGAAGGCGTTCGCCGACGGCAGCTGGAAGAAGGCCTGGGACGACACCGCCGGCAAGTTCGGTGCCGAGCTCGGCGCCGCGCCGACCGTCAACCGCTACTGAGCTGATCCGTTGATCTGGAGGGTGGGGAGGAAGACCGGCCCGTGAGTGTGCTCATCGACAAGTTCGACGTCTTCGCGGGTGGTTTCTGGCTCACCCTCCAGATCTGCGTACTCGCCGCGGTCGGCGCCCTGCTCCTGGGCGCCGTCCTGGCGGTGCTGCGGATCTCCCCGGTGCCGCCGCTGCGGGCGGTCGGCACCGGCTACGTCAACGTCTTCCGCAACATGCCGCTGACCGTGGTGATGTTCTTCGCCGCGTTCGGCCTGCCGGCGCTCGGCTCCAACGCGGACTTCCTGCGCGTCCCCGGCCTCGACGCGGTGTTCAGCCGGCTCGACACCGATCTGCCGTACTTCCGCTTCGCGCTGATCGCGCTGGTGCTCTACACCGCGGCGTTCGTCTGCGAGGCGCTGCGCTCCGGCGTGAACGCCGTGCCCGCCGGCCAGGCGGAGGCCGCCCGGTCGCTGGGTCTCACCTTCGGCCAGAACCTGCGGTACGTGGTGCTGCCGCAGTCCTGGAAGGCCTCGGTGGTGCCGCTCGGCTCGGTGATCATCGCGATGATCAAGAACTCGGCGCTGGTCGGCTTCTTCGGCGTGGTCGGCGACCTCTCGCAGACCGCCGACCAGCTCACCTCGGCCGAGGGCTACGCCTTCGTGCCCGTCGCCATCGGCATCTCGATCGGATATCTGATCATGACCGTCCCCCTCGGCGCGCTCCTCGACCGGATCGAGAAGCGGCAGGCGGTGGCCCGATGAGCCAGCAGAGCGTCCTCTACGACGTCCCCGGCCCCCGGCAGCGCCGGCTCACGCTGATCGGCAGCGTGGTGGCGACGGTGCTGCTGCTCGCCGCCGCGTACTTCCTGGTCTACCGTCCGCTGGACGACAAGGGCCAGTTCTCGATGGAGCTCTGGGGGCCGCTGATCGACCCCTCCAACGAGAACTTCTCGCTGGTGTGGAAGCGCATCGGCACCGGCTTCCAGAACACGCTGACCGCCGCCGCCCTGGCGATCGTCTCCTCGCTGGTGGTCGGCACCCTGCTCGCGGTGCTGCGGATCCAGCTCAAGAGCCTGACCCGGCGCCGCTTCACCGGGCTCGCCACGCCGCTGGCGTACCTGCTGCGCGGGCTGAACATGCTGCTGTCGGCGGTCACCCGGGTCTGCGTCGAGGTGTTCCGGGGCCTGCCCGTGGTCATCACGATCTTCTTCGTGGCCCGCGGCTTCCCCGAGTTCGGCGTCTCGTTCGACACGCTGTGGTACCTGGTCATCGGCCTGACCATCTACAACTCCGTGGTGATCGCCGAGATCCTCCGCTCCGGCATGGAGGGCCTGCCCGGCGGGCAGGCCGAGGCGGCTGCCGCGATCGGGCTCTCCCCGGCGCAGACCACCCGGATGATCCTGCTGCCGCAGGCGTTCCGGATCATGCTGCCGGCGCTGATCAGCCAGCTCGTCGTGGTGCTCAAGGACACCTCGCTCGGCTTCATCATCAGCTACGAGGAGACCCTGAACATCGGCAAGCAGATCATCGGCGCGCTGGACAACCCGATCCAGGTCTACGTCGTGATCGCGGTGATGTTCATCCTGGTGAACTACTCGCTGTCGAAGCTGGCCCAGTACGTCCAGCGCCGGCTCTCACGCGGTCGCAAGACCGCCGGCACCCCGGCCCAGAACCCGCCCCCGGCCGCGCTCGCCTCGCAGTCGGAGAGCAACGGCCAGGGCATCTGACCCCGACGTACGACGAAGGGCCGGCCCGATGATCGGGCCGGCCCTTCGTGTCGACGCCGTCAGCGGGCGATCTCGGTGACCCGGGACTCGCGGACCACGGTCACCCGGATCTGACCCGGATAGGTCAGCTCCTCCTCGATCTGCTTGGCCACGTCCCGGGCCAGCACGGCGGCGCCGATGTCGTCCACGTCGTCGGGCTTGACCATCACCCGGATCTCCCGGCCGGCCTGCATGGCGAAGACCTTCTCCACGCCGAGCTTCCCGGCCGCGATCTCCTCGATCCGCTCCAGCCGCTTGACGTACGCCTCCAGGCTCTCCCGCCGAGCCCCCGGCCGACCGCCCGAGCAGGCGTCGGACGCCTGGGTGAGGACGGCCTCGATGGTCTGCGGCGGCACCTCGTTGTGGTGCGCCTCGATGGCGTGGACGACGTCCTCGCTCTCGCCGTACTTGCGGGCCAGGTCGGCGCCGATGATGGCGTGGCTGCCCTCCACCTCGTGGGTGAGCGCCTTGCCGATGTCGTGCAGGAACGCCGAGCGCTTGATGATCGGCACGTCCAGCCGCAACTCGGCGGCCATGATGCCGGCGATGTGCGCGGTCTCCACCAGGTGCTTGAGCACGTTCTGCCCGTACGACGTCCGGTAGCGCAGCCGGCCGAGCAGGGTGACCAGCTCCGGGTGGATCTCGGTGATGCCGACCTCGACCAGGGCGTCCTCGGCGGCCCGCTGGCAGAGCTCCTCCACCTCGTGCCGGGCCAGGTCGTAGACCTCCTCGATGCGGTGCGGGTGGATCCGCCCGTCCAGGACCAGCTTCTCCAGCGTCAGCCGGCCGACCTCCCGGCGCACCGGGTCGAAGCAGGAGAGCAGCACCGCCTCGGGGGTGTCGTCGATGATCAGGTTGACGCCGGTGACCGACTCGAAGGCTCGGATGTTGCGGCCCTCCCGGCCGATGATCCGCCCCTTCATCTCGTCGCCGGGCAGGTGCAGGACGCTGACCACGCTCTCCGCCGTCTGCTCGCTGGCGACCCGCTGGATGGCGTCCACGACGATGTGCCGGGCGCGCTGCTCGGCGGTGCCACGGGCGTCGGACTCGATGTCGCGGACCAGCAGGGCGGCCTCCCGCTTGGCCTGGACCTCGATCGCCTCGATGAGCTCCGCCCGGGCCGCGTCGGCGGTGAGGCCGGCGACCCGCTCCAGCTCGCGGCGCCGGTGCTCCTCCGCCTCGGCCAGCTCGGCCTCCCGCTGGGCGAGGGCGGCCTCGCGGGCCGACAGGGCCGCGCTGGCGGCGGTGAGCTGCCGCTCCCGCTCGGCGAGCCGCTCCACCTCCTCGGTGTGCAGCCGCTCGCGCTCGTCCATCCGGGCCGCCCGCCGCTCCACCTCGGCGGCCTGCTCGCGGGTGGTGGCGGCGAGCACCGCGACCTCCCGCTCGCCGCTGCGCCGGGCGGTGGCCCGCAACTGCTCCGCGTCGGCCTCGGCCTGCTTGTGGGCCCGCTCCAGGACGGTGTCGGCCTCCGCCCGGGCGTCGTCGAGCACCCGGCGGGCCTCCGCCCGGGCCGCCTTCGCCTCGGCCTTCGCGGCCGCCGCCTCGGTGCGGGCCGCCGCGGCGGCGGACTTGGCCACGTCGATCGTGCTGTTGGCCTCGTCGGCGGCGGTGCGCAGGGCCGCGAGGGACTGCTCCTGCCGGTCCTTCTCGGCGATGAAGGCGGGATCCTCGGGCGCCGGCGCCGCACCGAACCGGCGCAGTGCCCGTACGCCGAGCAGCACCGCCCCGAGCACGACCACGGTCAGGACCAGCACCACGGCGAGGATCACGACGTCGAACCCGCTCATGTCGGCGCCCCGTTCCGCCCGGTGGCCACGGGGCCCGGCCCGACCGGCCCGCTCATGTCGGGACCCCGGTGGAACTGCGCCGCCTCGCCATGGCCGCCTCCCCTGAACGTCGGGACCGCAGCGACCGTGCCGTTGGGCACGCACCCTGCGGCTGTGGACGCCCGACCGGAGCGACTGGCCGTGGGGTAGCTTCCGTCGGCGGTGCCCACGCGGGAGCATCGCCGACGGCCGGGTGCAGTTGTCACGCCAGCGTCGGACCGGCCAGTCCGAAGCTGCCGTCAATGACCGATCGGATCGGCCAAAGTGATGCTGTTCCGTTACGCGATCTATGTTGTGCGCTTAGCCTGCGCTTGGTCGGGCAATGTGAGCCTGTATGGCGAGGCTAGGTCTCCCGGGGGGCTCCGGTCAAGAACTCATGATCAAACCCCCCGAACGGAGAGAAGTTGCCGCGTCACGCAAAGCTGATGCGCGCCCGGACACCGGTGGACAAAACGGCAGCGGATCGGGCCTCCCGGCACGTCGGCCCTGCTCAGCGGTGGCCCCGAGCGCCCGCCCGCTGAAGGGCCGCCCGACGGCCGCGCGCGTGCCCGCCGGTGTGCCACCGGCCGGCTGTGACGCAACCGTCTGCGCCGCAGCGCTCGCCGGAACCCGCCGGTAGCCGCACAACTGCACCACTCCCCTGATCGTTTGTCACCGAGCCGGCCGTTCACGGGGTCCGGGGCCGGACCCTCGTCAACTGATCGTGAGCGCGCGACGAGGCCGGCGAGCCGCGCGCAGCGGAGGGGTCGCAGGGTGGCGAGGCGGCGGTGGGGCCGCAGGGTGGCGAGGCAGCGGCGGGGCCGTAGAACGTGGGGCGGCGGCGCGCCGAGGTAGCGGCGGGGCCGCAGGGTTGGTTCCGGGTCGGGCGGGTCAGCGGGCGCCCGCTGCCAGCGCCGCCGCCACCAGTGCGGCGTTGTCGGGCGCGGGCGAGCCATCGGGCAGCGACAGCGTGTCCTCCAGCCCGACGCGGCCGTGCAGGCCCCGGCGCACCGCCTCGGTCAGCACCGGCCAGGTCGCCGGCCCCTCGGCATGCAGCAGGACCGGCGGGCTTCCGACCGCGGGGGACGGCAGCGCCGCCAGCATCGCGGCGGCGTCCGCAAGCGCCACCGCAGGATCCTCGGCCATGCACTCGATCAGGATCCGCCCGGCGGGCACCCGCCACCGCGCGTACGCCCCGACCGCGTCGACCGTCCAGAGCCCCGCCTCGACCATGACGCCCCGCTCGTGCAGGGCCGCCGCCACGTCCTCCGCGCCCGGCTCGTGAGCGTTGACCGAGGCGAAGTCGGGCAGCACGGTCCAGGCCCGGACCGCGGCCACCCGGGCGGTCGGCTGCGGCTCGATCCAGGACCCGGTGCTCACCCCGACCGGCAGCCCCGGCCGGGCGGCCCGGATCGCGTCCAGCGCGGCGGCGACCACCGACGGATGCAGGGACTCCCGGCCGGCGGCGTCCCGAGGATGCACGTGCACCGCGCCGACCCCGAGCGCCGCGCAGCGGGCCGCGTCGGCCGCCAGCTCGACCGGGGTGACTGGCAGCGCCGGATGCTCGTCACGCCCTCGGGCGCCGTTGAGGCACGCCTTCAGCATCGAAGTCTTCCCTCCGCCCACCACCGGACTCAGCGGCCCGTCGCGACACGTCTTGAGCAGCAGAGCCCTCCCGGCCCGGCGCTCCCGTTCACCCGAGGGGGCGGCTGTCCCGGTCCGGCTCGCCCTCGGCGTCGGCGAGCGCGTCGGCGTCGATCTGCTCGGCGAACTCGGCCGCCTCGGCGCTCTGCGCGGCGAGCGCGTCCTTCACCGCCCGGATCGCCACGCCCGGCGGGTAGCCCTTGCGGGCCAGCATGGCCACCAGCCGCCGGAAGACCGCGTCCGGCTCGCCCCGGGCGGTGCGCAGCTTCCGCTCCACCAGGGCGCGGGCGGTCTCGGCCTCGGTCTCCTCGTCGAGCTCGCCGAGCGCCTCGCTCGCGACCTCGCCGTCCACCCCGCGCTGGCGCAGCTCGTTGGCCAGGGCCCGGCGGGCCAGGCCCCGGCCGGAGTGCCGGCTGGCCACCCAGGCCCGGGCGAACGCGGCGTCGTCGATGATGCCGACCTCGTCGTAGCGGTCGAGCACCTCCGCCGAGACCTCGTCGGAGACGCCCCGCTTCGCCAGCGCCCCGGCCAGCTCGGCCCGGGTGCGGGGCCGGACGGCCAGCTGGCGCAGGCAGATCTCCCGCGCCAGCTCGGCCTCGTCGCGCGGCGGGGCCGGGGGCGCCTCGGGGTCGGTGTCGTCGGTACGGCCGCGCCAGGCCCGACGGGGCCGGGGCGCGCTGTCGTCACTCGCGCGGGCGGGGCTGGCATCCCAGCCCCGCCCGGTGCGAGCGCGTCGTCCTGCCACGGGTCAGGGACCGGTCAGAAGTCGACCGGCGGCAGCTCCGGGCCACCGGCGGCGTCACCCGCGCCGACCCCGACGCCGAGCTTCTCCAGGATCTTCTTCTCGATCTCGGCGGCGACGTCCGGGTTCTCCCGGAGGAACTCGCGGGCCTTCTCCTTGCCCTGGCCCAGCTGGTCGCCGTCGTAGGTGTACCAGGCGCCGGACTTGCGGATGATCGCCTGCTCGACGCCGACGTCGATCAGCGAGCCCTCGCGGGAGATGCCCTTGCCGTACATGATGTCGAACTCGGCCTGCTTGAACGGTGCGGCGACCTTGTTCTTCACGACCTTGACCCGGGTGCGGTTGCCGACCACGTCGGTGCCGTCCTTGAGGCTCTCGATGCGGCGCACGTCGAGCCGGACCGAGGCGTAGAACTTCAGGGCCCGGCCACCCGTGGTGGTCTCGGGGCTGCCGAACATCACGCCGATCTTCTCGCGGAGCTGGTTGATGAAGATCGCCGTGGTGCCGGTGTTGTTGAGCACACCGGTGATCTTCCGCAGCGCCTGGCTCATCAGCCGGGCCTGGAGACCCACGTGGCTGTCGCCCATCTCGCCCTCGATCTCGGCGCGCGGCACCAGCGCGGCCACCGAGTCGATGACGATGATGTCGATCGCGCCGGAGCGGACCAGCATGTCCGTGATCTCCAGCGCCTGCTCGCCGGTGTCCGGCTGGGAGACCAGCAGGGCGTCGGTGTCGACACCGAGGGCCTTCGCGTATTCCGGGTCGAGCGCGTGCTCGGCGTCGACGAAGGCGGCGATGCCGCCGGCCCGCTGGGCGTTGGCCACCGCGTGCAGGGCCACCGTGGTCTTACCGCTGGACTCCGGACCGTAGATCTCGACGACCCGGCCCCGGGGCAGACCGCCCACGCCGAGCGCCACGTCGAGCGCGATCGAACCCGTCGGAATCACCGAGGTCTGGACGACCGGCCGCTCTCCCAGCCGCATCACCGAACCCTTGCCGAACTGCTTGTCGATCTGAGCGAGAGCAAGGTCGAGTGCCTTCTCCCGATCGGGCCCTGCGGCCATGTTTGCCACCCCTGCCTTCGCCGGCGTCTTTCCTGAGCTTCGCGTCACGCGGACACGCTAGGCGCTGGGTCCGACAGAAAACCAGCCGACCGGCCGTGAGCTGTGGACGAGCACCCCGCTGTGGACAATAGCCGAACAGGTGTACGAGTCGGCAAGCGACACGCGGAAGCCGCGAAACGGCTGCTCAGCGTAGTCGGGCGGGCACCCGGTCGGGATAGGCGGCGCAGACCGCCCGCCACACCACGTGGGTCTGCTCACCCGACGCCAGGGCCTGCTCGATGGTCCGCCCACCGAGCTGCGAGAGGACCTGGTCGCGGGCGATGCTGCCCGCGTAGCCGGGCCCGAAGGCCTCCTCCAGCCGGGACCAGAAGTCGGTCAGCCGCACGTGATCAGTCCTCCTCGTCCGGTGCCCCCACCGGCACCGGCCGCAACGCTAGCGTCACCAGGGGCACCACCGCGACCGCCGCGAGTCCGGTGAGCACCGGGTAACCGGCCGCCTCCACGACAAACCCGCTGACCGCCCCGGCGGCGGCACCGGCCAGGCCCATGGTCAGGTCGGAGAGCCCCTGCACGCTCGGCCGGATCCCCACCGGCACCGACTCCGACAGCAGCGTCGAGCCCGCGACCATGGTCCCCGACCAGCCCAGGCCGAGCAGGAACAACCCGACCGAGAGCCAGGCCGTGTGGTGCCCGGCCGTGCCGGCGACCGCACACGCCGCGAGCAGCAGCCCGACGCCGCCGAGGATCACCGCCCGGCGACCGACCCGGTCGGTGAGCCAGCCCGCCACCGGGGCCAACGCGTACATGCCGGCGATGTGCAGGCTCAGCACGAGACCGACCACCCGCAGCACGTCGGCGTCGTCGTGCCACTCGTGCAGGCGCACCGGGGTCATCACCATCACCGCGACCATGACCAGGTGGCCGACCGCCACCGCGACGATGCCGAGCCGGGCGGCCGGCCGCGCGCGTACCACCGCCCAGGCGGCCCGCATGCCCGCACCGCGCCGGGCGGTCGGCGCCGGCAGGACGACCGGGGTCGCCGGGGTGCCGGTCGCCGCCAGCCGGCGCGCCGTGAGCAGCGGGTCCGGCCGCAGCAGCGCCAGGATCGCCCCGGCGGCCAGCACCAGCGCGACGGCGCTGAACGCGAACGGACCGGCCAGCGTCGGCAGCCCCCAGCCGCTGGTGGTGCGGTCGGCGAGCGAGGCGAAGTTCGGCGCGGCGACCGCGCCGAGGGTGGTGGCCCAGACGATCAACGAGAGCTGGCGGCCCCGGCGCGCCGGCTCGGCCAGGTCCACCGCCGTGTAGCGGGCCTGGAGGTTGGCCGCGCTGCCGCCGCCGAACAGGAGCATGCCGAGGAAGAGCAGCGGGACCCAGCGGGTCACCGCGGCGAGCACCACCAGCGCGCCGCCGGCCGCGCCGGTCAGGTACGCCACGACCAGGCCGGGCCGTCGGCCACCGACGGTCATGATCCGGGTGACCGGCACGGCGAGCAACGCCCCGCCCACGACGGCGGCGCTGCTGACCAGGCCCGCCACGGCGGTGCCGGCGATGTCGGAGGCGAGCAGCGCCCCGACGGCGACGCCGATGGTCACCCCGACCCCGCCGATGATCTGGGTGACGAAGAGCAGCCGCAGGGTACGCCGCTGGATGGCCGCGACATCGGGCGCGGCGAGCGGCGCGGCGAGGTCGGTGGCCATGGCGGCTCCTTCGGGGTAAGGGGCGAGATGCCATCTCATCCTTGCGCACCAGCCCCTCCGCCCGGCAGCCGGTTGACGCTACAACCCGAGGCCCCGGCCGATGATCTCCTTCATGATCTCGGTGGTGCCGCCGTAGATCGTCTGCACCCGCCCGTCCAGCCACGCCTTCGCCACCGGGTACTCCAGCATGTAGCCGTAGCCGCCGTGCAGCTGCACGCAGCGGTCGGCGACCCTGTTCTGCAGCTCGGTGGTCCACCACTTCGCCTTCGCCGCGTCGGTGACCGAGAGCCGGCCGGCGTTGTGCTCCGCGACGCAGTGGTTGACGAAGGTGCGGGCGATGGTGACCTCGGTGTCCAGCTCGGCCAGCAGGAAGCGGTTGTGCTGGAACGCGCCGATCGGCCGGCCGAACGCCTGCCGGGAGCGGGCGTAGTCGAGGGTGACGGCCAGCAGCCGCTCGGCGGCGGCCACCGCGGCGACCGCGATGCTCAGCCGCTCCCGGGGCAGGTTGGCCATCAGGTGGTAGAAGCCGTGGTTCTCGGTGCCGATCAGGTTCTCCGCCGGCACCCGGCAGTCGTCGAAGAACAGCTCGGCGGTGTCGTTGGCCTTGAGCCCGACCTTGGCCAGCCGCCGGCCCCGGGAGAAGCCGGGGGTGCCGCTCTCCACCGCGATCAGGCTCACCCCGTGCGCGCCCTGGTCCGGCGCGGTACGCACGACCACGACCACCAGGTCGGCCATCTCCCCGTTGGTGATGAAGGTCTTCTGGCCGTTGAGTACCCAGCTGTCGCCGTCGCGGACCGCGCTCGTGCGGATCCCGGCCAGGTCGGAGCCGGCCCCCGGCTCGCTCATCGCGATCGCGGTGACCAGGTCGCCGGAGCAGAACCCGGGCAGCCAGCGCTTGCGCTGCTCGTCGGTGGTCAGCTCGGTCAGGTACGGCGCCACCACGTCGTTGTGCAGGCCGAAGCCGAGCCCCGTGCAGCCGGCGGCGACGATCTCCTCGTCCAGCACGGCGTTGAACCGGAAGTCCCGCTGACCGCCGCCGCCGTACTCCGCGTCGACGTCCATGCCCAGCAGGCCGGCCGCCCCGGCCCGGCGCCACACCTCACGGTCGACGATGCCGTCGGCCTCCCAGCGCTCGTGGTGGGGCACCGCCTCGCGGGTCAGGAACTCGCGGCACAGCTCGCGGAACTCCTCGTGGTCGCGCTCGTAGAGATGCTGCTCCATGGCGGCAAGTGTGGCACCGCCCACCCGCCCTGCCCAGCGGCCGACGGGCCGGAAGCGGCGGCTCAGCCGACGAGGGCGCGGGCGGCGACGGTGAGGTCGGCGACCAGCCCCTCGTACGCCTTGTCCTGGTCGTCCGCGCGCAGCACGGCGGACGGGTGGATGGTGGCCAGCAGCCGCGCCGGCGGGGCGTCGGCGACGGCGCCCTCGGCGTCCACGGGCACCCGCCGGAAGTCCTCCGGGTGCTGGGCCGAATCCGGCCAGGGCAGCAGCTCGCCGCGCTGGCGGGTCACCCGGAACGTCGGGCCGAGCAGGGCCTTGGCGGCGGTGGCGCCGAGCACCACCACGATCTCCGGGCGCAGCCGGGCGAACTCGGCCACCAGCCAGGGCCGGCAGGCGGTGATGTGCACCCGGTCCGGGGTCTGGTGGATGCGCCGCTTGCCGCGCTGCTCGAAGCGGAAGTGCTTCACCGCGTTGGTGAGGTAGATGTGGCCCGGGTCGAGTCGCGCGTCGTCGACCGCCCTGCGCAGCAGCCGGCCGGCCGGGCCGACGAACGGCAGGCCCTTCTGGTCCTCCATGTCGCCGGGCTGCTCGCCGACGAAGACCACCCGCGCACCGGCGTCGCCGCGGCCGAAGACCGTCTGCGACGCGTCCCGGTAGAGCTCGCAGCCACGGCAGCCGGCGGCGGCGGCGCGCAGGTCGTCGAGGGTGTCGGCCCGCGGCGGGATGAACTTCTGCGCGCCCGGCGCGGTCTCGGTCTGCTCGGCCATGGCGACTGTTCTACCCGGTGCGGGAGGAAACACGCGCGGGGACCCGCCGGGCGGGACACGCCGGTGCGAACAAAGTGGACGGTGTGGGCGGAGTGACGACGCGGCGTCGCCCGCACCGGGCCGGCCGGGGTCGCCTCGGGCTACCCGCTCACGCCGTGAAGCCGGCGACCGGGGCGGGCTGGACCGCCCGGGCCACCGCCTCGGCCAGGTCCGCGATCTCCGCCTCGTCGAGCGAGCTGACGGTGATCCGCAGCGCCGGCGGGCCGGCGATCCGGTGCAGCGCGCCGGGCGCGACCGCCCAGCCGGCGTCGCGCAGCGCGGTCAGCACACTGGTCTCGTCGTCCACCGGCAGCCAGACGTTGATGCCGCTGCGGCCGTGGGCGACCAGGCCGTGGTCGGCGAGCGCGTCGATCAGCGCCGTACGCCGCCGCTCGTAGCTGCCGGCGGCCCGCTCCACCAGCCCGGCCACGGCGGGGTCCCGCCAGAGCGCCAGGACCAGCCGTTGCAGCACCGTGGAGACCCAGCCGGCACCGACCCGGGCGCGCCCGGCCACCCGGGCCACCGTGGTCTCGTCGCCGACCAGCACGGCCAGCCGCAGGTCGGGGCCGAACGGCTTGCTCACCGAGCGGACGAAGGCCCACGTCGGGGTCGCCCCGGCGAGCGGGTGCAGCGGTACGCGAGCCAGCTCGGCGGCGTGGTCGTCCTCGATCAGCAGCAGGTCGGACCGGCCGGCGAGCAGGGCGCGCAGCTCGCCGGCCCGCTCGGCGGAGACCGCCGCGCCCGTGGGGTTCTGGGCCCGGCTCGTCACGATCAGCGCCCGCGCGCCGGCGGCGAGCGCGGCGGCGACCCCGCCGACGAGCGGACCGTCGTCGTCGACCGGCACGCCGATCGGCCGCAGCCCGAGCGCGGCGACCAGGTCGAGCAGGTTGGCCCAGCCCGGGTCCTCGACCGCGACCGCGTCGCCGGGGCGCAGGTGCGCGCCGAGCAGTCGCTCGATGCCGTCCAGCGCGCCGCCGGTGACGGTCAGCTCCGCCGCCGGCACGCCGTCGGCGGCCAGCCGCTCGCGGGCCGCCTCGGCCAGCTCGGGCAGCACCCCGGCCGCCGGGTAGCCGACCGGCTCGCCCGCGGCGGCGGCCAGGCCGGCGAGGTGCGCCCCGAGGGGTGGCAGCAGCCGCACGTCCGGCTCGCCCCGGGAGAGGTCGCGCAGGCCGGGGGCGGTCGGCGGGCGCAGCGCGGACCGGCGCGACGCCACCGGCGGTCGGGGCCGGACCCGGGTGCCGTGCCGGCCGGCGGTGACCACCAGGCCCCGCTGGCGCAGCTCCTGGTAGGCGCGGGCGGCGGTGGCCGGGCTCACCGCGAGCCGGGCGGCGAGCTCCCGCACGGGGGGCAGCGCGTCGCCCGGGGCGAGGGCGGCGGAGCGGATGCCCGATTCGATGCTGGCCGAAATCTCGGCGGCCGTCGTACCGACGACCTGATAGCGTGCTGACACAAATCAGAGATTGTACTAGAACAAAGGTCGAGCCATGTACGCACCCACCGACCGGACCACCGCCAGCCGCTCCCGGGAGCGGATGAGCTACGACGAGGCCGCCGCGCACGCCGTCCTCGACGAGGCGTACGACTGCGCGCTCGGGTTCACCGTCGACGGCGAACCCCGGGTGCTGCCCACCCTGCACGTGCGCGTCGGCGACACCCTCTACCTGCACGGCTCCACCGGCAGCCGGCCACTGCTCGCCGCCCGGGGCGACGGGCTGCCGGTCTGCGTCGCGGTCACCCTGCTCGACGGCCTCGTCTACGGCCGCTCGCAGTTCCACCACAGCGCCAACTACCGCTCCGTGGTCGCGCACGGCACCGCCCGCCTGGTCACCGACGAGCGGGAGAAGCTGCGGATGCTGACCGCCCTGGTGGAGAAGGCCGGCGCCGGGCGCAGCGCCGACAGCCGACCCCCGTCGCGCCGGGAGCTGGCCGAGACGGCCGTGCTGGCCCTGCCGCTGCGGGAGGTGTCGGTGCGCGCCCGCACCGGCGGCGTACGCGACGAGGAGACCGACCTCGCCCTGCCGCACTGGGCCGGCGTGGTGCCGCTGCGGCTGACCGCCGGGCTGCCCGAACCCGACGCCGGGGTGACCGTGCCGGTGCCGGCGTACCTGCGGCCGGAGACGTCGCCGTGGCTCGACCCGGCGGTGCTGCGCGGGGAGCACGTGCTGCTGGAACCGCTCGACCTCGCGCACGCCGACGAGCTGCACGCCGCGACGGCCGACCGGGAGGTCTGGCGGCACCTGGGCGGCCCGCAGCCGGTCGACGCCGCCGGCACCGCCGACGAAATCGCCACCGCGCTGGCCGCGCACCGGCGGGGCGAGCGGGTGCCCTGGGCGCAGCGCTGCGCGGTGACCGGCACGGTGGTCGGCACCACCTCCTTCTACGAGGTGGACCCGGAGCGCCGGGCGGTGGCGATCGGCTACACCTACCTGGGCCGCCCCTGGTGGCGCACCGGGATCAACACGGAGGCGAAGCTGCTGCTGCTCACCCGCGCCTTCGAGGAACTGGGCGCGGTACGGGTGGTCTGGCACACCGACATCCGCAACGAGCGCTCGCAGCGGGCGATCGAGCGCCTCGGCGCGTCCCGCGAGGGGGTGCTGCGGCGGCACCGGATCCGTCCGGACGGCTCCTGGCGGGACACCGTGCAGTATTCGATGACCGTCGACGAGTGGCCGAACGCACAGGTCACGCTCCGGGAAAGGCTTCGCCGGGCGGCACCCGTGGCCCCATGATGGCGGGCGTGCTGGGCATCACCGACTTCTGGACGTACGTGCTGGGCACCGTGGCGATCGTTCTGCTGCCCGGTCCCAACTCCCTCTTCGTGCTCTCCACCGCCGCGCAGCGGGGCGTGGCGGCCGGCTACCGGGCGGCCGGCGGGGTCTTCGTCGGCGACGGGGTGCTGATGTTCCTCTCCGCCGCCGGCGTGGCGTCGCTGGTCCAGGCGTACCCGCCGTTCTTCCTCGTGATCAAGTACGCCGGCGCCGCGTACCTCGGCTATGTGGGGTTGACGATGCTGCGCGGCGCGTGGCGACGCTGGCGGACCCGCAACGACCCGGCCGCCCCGCGGCTCATCGACGCCGCGGAGCCGGCGGCGATGCGCAGCCCGTTCCGCAAGGCGCTGGTGATCAGCCTGCTCAACCCGAAGGCGATCCTCTTCTTCGTCTCGTTCTTCATCCAGTTCGTGGACCCGGGCTACGCCTGGCCGGCGCTGTCGTTCCTGCTGCTCGGGCTCATCGCCCAGGTCACCAGCGTGCTCTACCTGACCGCGCTGATCTTCACGGGCACGTTCCTGGCGGCGCAGTTCCGTCGGCGCCACCGCCTGGCCGCCGGCGCCACCACGGGCGTCGCCGCGCTCTTCCTCGGCTTCAGCCTCAAGCTGGCCACCGCCACCGCCTGACCCCGTCGGGTCACGTGCCGTCGCCGCCGCCGGAGCCGCCGATGCCGCCGGAGCCGGCGGTGCCGCCCAGCCCGAAGCCGGGGTGGATCGGCTCGTCCGGCGGGCGGCTGACGTGCGCCGACCCCGAGATGGTCGCGGACCAGTCGGCGTGCGCGGCGGCCGCGGCGTGCCGGTTGATCGCCGTACGCAGCCAGGCGTCCACGGTCGCGATCCAGTCCCGCTTGTCGGCGCCGACGTGCCAGACCCGGAACCGGCTGATGCTCTGGTGGGTGATCCCGGCCAGGGCCAGCCGCCGGTCCAGCCAGAGGATCACCTCCAGGCCGGCCGGCTCGGCGATGAAGATCAGTTCCAGCTCGGTGATCGGCCCGGCGTAGAGCGGCGCCACCCAGTAGCCCAGCCGCTGGTGCAGCGGCAGGGTCTGCGCCACCCCCGGCAGCCGCGCGTCGACCAGGCCGGCCTGGCGCATGCTGAAGCCGAGCGTGTCGAGGGCTGCCAGGACGTGCGCCTGGGTGGGCAGCGGATGCACGAAGACCGGCACCATCGCGCCCTGGTCGAGGCGGGGCTCGACCGCCACCTCCGTACGCAGCCCCATCCGCAGGCTGAGCAGGGGCGCCCCGCCGAACACGGTCACCGGGGTCTCCCACGGCAGCGGGAACTCGAACGGAATCGACCGGCCCCGCCCGGCCCGCAGCACGAAACCGCCGGCCACCGTCGCCTGGTGGAACTGCACCAGGCGACGGGGCGCCTCCGGGTCGTCCGGCTCGGCCGTGGTGACCAGGCCGAGCCGGACGTGCAGGACGGGTACGTCGGTGGAGCCGGCGACGACGGTGACCCGCCCCGGCAGCCGCAGCCCGGGACGGGTGCTCGCGTTGGCCAGGGCCGTGCGCACCGACAGGCCGGTCCAGCCGGACTCGGGCGACACCCCCGTCAACCGCACGGCACTCCCCCGTCCGCCACCGGGCCGGTCCCGCTCAGCCACCCCACGGTCGCGGACCTCGCGCGGGGTCCCTCCATGGTCGCGGACCCGGAGGGTGGCCCCCTCCATGGTCGCGGACCCCGCGCGTGGCCGCCCCGACTTCGGCGAACAGCGGCCACCTGTCCGGTTTCACCTCATGCGTCGACCGCGCGGCACCGGGTCGGTCTCGTCGTCGAACTCGCCGATGACCTCCTCCAGCAGGTCCTCCAGCGCGACGAACCCGATCGGCCGGGTCGGCCCGCCCCCGTTGCGCACCAGCGCGAGCTGGGACTGCCGGGCGCGCATCTCCGCCACGGCATCGCTGACCGACGCCGAGGCCGGCAGGGTGAGGGCGTTGGTCATCAGGTCGCCGGCGGTGGCCGTACGGCCCGTGGTGGTGACCCGCACCGCCTCCCGGACGTGGACCAGGCCGCAGACGTCGCCGTTGGCGTCCAGCACGGCCAGCCGCGAGCGGCCGCTGTCCCGGCTGACCTGCTCGATGCGGTCGGCCCCCTCGTCGCGGCGCACCGTCACCATCTGGTCGAACGGCTCCATCACCTGCGCCACCGTGGTGCCCTGGAGCTCCAGCATGCTGGTCAGCATCTCGTGCTGTTCGGCGCCCAGCAGGCCGTGCTCGCGGGACTGCTCCAGCAGCATCCGCAGCTCGTCCGGGCCGTGCACCTGGGCGAGCTGGTCCTGCGGGTTGACCTTGACCAGCCGCAGCATCGCGTTGGCCAGCGCGTTCATCACCGACAGCACCGGCCGGGCGACCCGCGCGAAGGCGCGGAACGGCAGCGCCAGCAGCACGGCCGAGCGCTCCGGGTGGGTGATCGCCCAGGACTTCGGCGCCATCTCCCCGACCACCAGGTGCAGGAAGGTGACGACGCTCAGCGCGAAGATCAGTGCGATCACGTGACTGGCGGCGTCCGGCAGCCCGACCGCGTGCAGGAGCGGGCTCAGCAGGTGCTCGATCGCCGGTTCGGCGAGCGCGCCGAGACCCAGGGTGCACAGGGTGATGCCGAGCTGCGCGCCGGCGAGCATGAGCGACAGCTCACGTACGCCGTCCAGCGCGGCCCGGGCGGCCCGACCGCCACCGGCGGCGGCGTGCTCCAGCCGGTAACGCTTGCTGGCCACCAGGGCGAACTCGGCGGCCACGAAGAAGCCGTTCAAGGCCAGCAGGATCACCGACGTGAAGAGCGCGATGCCGGGGCTCATGCGGACACCTCCCCGGGCTCGGCGATCCGCAGCCGGACCGAGTCGGCCACGTGCCGGTCGACGGCCAGCACCTCGACCAGGGCGCGCGGCTCCTGCGCGCCGTCCTCGCCGTCGGCCGGCAGGCTGATCTCCAGCCGGTCACCGACCTCGGGGACCCGCCCCAGCTCCCGCATGACCAGGCCGGAGAGCGTGTCGTACTCCGGGGCCTCGGGCAGCGAGATGCCGGTGCTGTCGGCGACCTCGTCGATGCGCCAGCGGGCCGGCACCACCCAGGAGCCGTCCTCCTGCCGGGCCGGAGCCCGCTCCGGCGGGTCGTCCTCGTCCCGGATCGGGCCGACCAGTTCCTCGGCGATGTCCTCCAGCGTGATCACGCCGGCGAAGCCGCCGTACTCGTCGACCACGCAGGCCAGCTGCCGGTGGCCGGAGCGCAGCCGGTCCAGCACCGTCGGCAGCGGCAGCGTCTCCGGCACCAGCAGCGGGGGTCCGGCGACCGCGCTGACCGGGGTGCTCGCGCGCTTCTCCGGGGGTACGCCGAGCACGTCGGCGATGCCGACGACGCCGACGAGGTCGTCGACGCCCTCGGTGCCGCGTACGGGGAAACGGGACTTGCCGGTGTCCAGCAGCTCCACGACCCGGCTGAGCGGCTCGTGCGCGCGTACGGTGTGCACGTCGACGCGGGGCACCATGGCCTCGCCCGCGGTCAGCCCCCGGAAGTCGAGCCCCCGGTCGAGCAGCGTGGACATCTCGGCGGTCAGGTGCCCCTCCTGGCGGGACTCGGCGATGATCTGCTCCAGGTCCTGCGGGGTGGCGCCGCTGGGCAGCTCCTCGATCGGCTCGATGCCGACGCGGCGGAGCAGCCGGACCGCGGCCCGGTCGAAGAGCTTGATCAGCGGACCGGCGACCTTGAGGTAGATCAGGGTGGAGCTGCTCAGGGCCTTCGCGAGGGGCTCGGGCCGGGCGATGGCGAGGTTCTTCGGGGCCAGCTCGCCGAGGACCATCTGCACCACGGTGGCGATGACCAGGGCCAGGACGACGGAGAGCGGCAGGGTGACGGCCGTGGAGACGCCGGCGACCCCGAGCAGCTCGGCCAGCCCGGCACCGAGGAACGGCTCGGCGACGTAACCGACCAGCAGGGCGGTGACGGTGATGCCGAGCTGCGCGCCGGAGAGCATGAACGACAGCCTCGCGGTCACCTCCAGCGCCCGGGCGGCGGCCTTGTCGCCGTCGTCGGCCAGCTGCTTGAGCCGGCCCCGGTCCACGGCGACGTAGCCGAACTCCTGGGCCACGAAGTAACCCGTGGCGACGGTGAGAACGATGATGAGGAGAAGACCAACGACGATCAACACGGGTCGCTCAGGGCTCCCGGGGTCGTCGGGGTCGGGATACGCCGGGCACGACCCGGCTGGCTACTGCTGCCCTCCTGGGCAGAAGAGTCGATCATGCGGCCCATTTTATCGGGATCGGCTGGATATCCGCTGAAGGTGTGCCGAAGGCCCCCCGGCGTCCGCGCCGCCGCAGCCGGCGGGGGACGCCTCGGCCGCCGTGGGCGGGGGGCCGTCAGCGGTCGGCGAGTTCGTCGGCGTCGAGCAGGGCCGGATCGACCCGGCCGGCGCGGTACGCGGCCCGGCCGATCATCTGTGCCGCCACCGGGGCGGTGGCCAGTTGGAAGATCCCGACCAGCGCCACCATGCCCAGGTCGGCCGGGGCACGCAGGCGCAGCCCCAGGCCCAGCAGCAGGAGCAGCACCCCGAGCACCTGCGGCTTGGTCGCGGCGTGCATCCGGTCCAGCGTGCCCGGGAAGCGCAGCACCCCGATCCCGGCGGCGAGGCTCAGCAGGGCGCCGGCCACCAGGCAGCCGGCGCCCACCCAGTCGGCCAGGTCGCCCCACATCACACCTCACCGTCCTCGCGGACGGCGAAGCGGACCAGCGACACCGATCCCACGAAGCCGAGCATGGACAGCGCCACCAGCACCGGCAGGGTGGTGGCGTGGCGGTTCACCGCGGCCTCCGCGCCGACCGCGCCCACCATGGTGGCGAGCAGCATGTCGGCCGCGACCACCCGGTCGATCAGCGACGGCCCCCGGTAGAGCCGGATCAGGGCCAGCAGGGCGGTCACCGAGAGCAGGGTGGTGAGGGTGACGGCGAGGAACGTGGTCACGGGTCAGGGTCCCCTCTCGACGGGATCGGCGCTCACCTGGCGGACCTCGGCGTCGGAGCCGACCGCGCGGACGAGCCGCCGCTCGACGGCGAGGATCCGCCGCCGGCTGCCACGGAGGTCCTGCGGACCGTGGGTGTCGAACACGTGCACGTAGAGGACTCCGACGTCCCGGTCCACCTCGACGATCAGCGTGCCCGGCACCAGCGAGATCGCCTCGGCGGTGAGCGCCAGGTTCAGGTCGGTACGCACCCGCAGACGGACCGCGATGATCGCCCCCCGGGGCCGGTAGCCGGGCTGCACCGCGACCCGGGCGACGTGCGCGCTGGCGCTGACCAGCTCGCCGACGAAGCGCACCGCGAAGACGAACAGCGGCCCGGGGCGCAACCGGCCGCCGAAGCTCACGGGCGGCAGCGGGAAGAACAGCAGCACGGCACCGGCCACCAGCGCCCCGCCCGCGAGGTTGCCCCACGAGAAGTCCCCCCAGAGCAGGCTCCAGACCAGCACCAGCCAACCGAAGGCGATCAGCCGGTCGCGGCGCCCCCGCCCGCGCGGCGGCGCCGCGGAGGCCCGGGTCACGGGGCACCGACCGGCAGCACGGAACGGATGTACGGGGTGCGCTCGCGCAGGTCGGCCGCCGCGTCGGCGGTGACGTCGAACAGCGGCCCGGCGACGACGGTCAGCGCCAGCCCCAGCCCGACCAGCGCGATCGTCGCGCCGACCATCAGCGCGGGCAGGCGGACGACCGGCTCGGTGGTGGCCAGCCGGGGGGCACGCCAGAAGGCGATGTTCCACACCCGCGCGGCCACGTAGAGGGTGAGCAGGCTCGTCACCGTCCCCGCCGCGACCAGCACGCCGGGCAGCGGCTCGCCCGCCGCGACGCCGGCCTGGAGCAGGCCGAGCTTGCCGAGGAACCCGGAGAAGGGCGGCACCCCGGCGAGGTTCATGGCGGGGACGAAGAAGAGGACGCCGAGCAGCGGGGCCGCCCGGGCCAGCCCGCCGATGCGGCGCAGGTCGGTGCTGCCGGCCCGCTCCTCGACCAGCCCGGCGACCAGGAACAGCGTGGTCTGGATGGTGATGTGGTGCACCACGTAGAAGATCGCGCCGGAGAGCCCGGCCACGGTGCTGAGCCCCACTCCGAAGATCATGTAGCCGATGTGGCTGACCAGGGTGAACGAGAAGAGCCGCTTCATGTCGGACTGGGCCACCGCGCCGAGGATGCCGACCACCATGGTCAGCCCGGCCACCACCATCAGCAGCCCGGACAGGTGGCCGCCGGGGAAGAGCAGCGTCTCGGTGCGGATGATCGCGTACACGCCGACCTTGGTGAGCAGGCCGGCGAAGACCGCCGTGACCGGCGCCGGCGCCGTCGGGTAGCTGTCCGGCAACCAGGCCGAGAGCGGGAATACCGCCGCCTTGACCCCGAAGGCGAGCAGCAGCATCAGCTGGAGGGTCAGCCGTACGCCGTCGGGCAGGGCGTCCAGCCGGTGCGCCAGCTGGGCCATGTTCAGGGTGCCGGTGGCCGCGTACACCAGGCCCACCGAGGCGAGGAAGATCATCGAGGAGAGGATGCTGACCACCACGTACGTCGAGCCGGTGCGGATCCGGGTCTCGGTGCCACCGAGGGTGATCAGCACGAAGCTCGCGGCCAGCAGGATCTCGAAGCCGACGAAGAGGTTGAACAGGTCGCCGGCGAGGAACGCGTTGGTCACGCCGGCGGTCAGCACCAGGTAGGTGGGGTGGTAGATGGTCACCGGGACGGTCTCGCCGAAGTCCCCCTGTCCCTGGCCGACGGAGTAGAGCAGCACGCACAGGGTCACCGCGGAGGAGACCACCAGCATCAGCGCGGCGAGCTGGTCCGCGACCAGCACGATGCCCACCGGCGCCGGCCACCCGCCGACCTGGACCACCACCGGCCCGTGCCGGTACGCCTGCACCAGCAGCACCGCCGCCACCGCCAGCGTGGCGGTCAGACACGCCACGCTGACGACCCGTTGCAGCCCGGGCCACCGGGCCAGCAGCAGGGTGAGCGCCGCGCCCAGCAGCGGCACCACCACGGGCAGCGGCACGAGCCAGCTCATCGGGCGCCCTGTCCCGCGTACCCGGTCATCCGGGGCCGTCCCCGCGCCGCAGCCGGCGCGGCGGCTCCGGGTCGACCTGCTCGGGGTCGGCGTCCGGGCCCTCGCCGCCGAAATCGGCGGCGGCTGGCTCGTTGCGCTCGGCCGCCTGCCTGACCTGCCGGTCCTCGATGTCGTCGGGCACCTCGTCGTCGCCGGTCAGATACCAGCTGCGGTAGCTCACCGCCAGCAGGAACGCGGTCAGCCCGAAGGTGATCACGATGGCGGTGAGGATCATGGCCTGCGGCAGCGCGTCGCTCAACGCGCCGGCGGGCGCCGCGCCGACCACCGGGGCGGCCCCGGCGCGCCCACCGAGCAGGATGAGTGCGTTCACCCCGTTGCCGAGCAGGATGACGCCGAGCAGGATCCGGGTCAGGCTGCGTTCCAGCAGGAGGGTGACCCCGCAGCCGACCAGCACCCCCACGGCGACGACCAGCACCATGGACGGTCCCTCGACGCCCGTCCTCACGGCCGCTCCCCCTGCCGGTCGACCCGCAGCCCGCCCCCGGACTCGCCGGCCGCCTCGATGTGCCGGTCCACCTCGGCGCCGAGGCTGCGCAGGATGTCCAGCACCAGCCCGACCACGACCAGGTAGACGCCGACGTCGAAGAAGAGGGACGTGACCAGGTAGAAGTCCCCGATCAGCGGCAGCCACAGGTTGATCCGGGCGCTCTCGAGCACCGAACCGCCCGCGAACAGGGCGACGGCGCCGGTGCCGATCGAGACGAAGAGACCGGCGCCGAGCACCGTGCCCGCGCCGACGGGGGCGGCCTCGGCCAGCTCGTAGCGGCCGCCGGCCAGGTACCGCACGGCCAGCGCCAGGCTCGCGACCAGGCCGCCGGCGAAGCCGCCGCCCGGCGCGTTGTGGCCGGCGAAGAGCAGGAACAGGGAGAAGACCACCACCGTGTGGAAGACCAGCCGGGTCACCACCTCCAGCACGATCGAGCGCTGCCGCTCGTGCAGGGTCGCCCCGCCGCGCAGCCAGACCCGGTGCCCCGGCCGCTGCACGCGGCTCGGCGGCTCCGGGCGGCGGGGGCGGGGCCCGGTCCGGGACTGCTGGAAGACCAGGCTGGCCACGCCGGTCGCGGCCACCACCAGCACCGACAGCTCGCCCATCGTGTCCCAGGCGCGGATGTCGACCAGGGTCACGTTGACCACGTTGCGGCCGTACCCCTCGGTCACGGCCAGGTCCGGGAACGCGTCGGAGATGGTGGGCGCCCGCCTGGCCGAGGCGGCGGTCAGGGCCAGCCCGCCGGCCACCACGCCGACGACCAGCCCGATCGTCCGACGCACCCACTTCATGTGTCTCGGGCGGGCCGAGAACCGCTCCGGCAACCGGCGCAGCACCAGCACGAACACCGCGATGGTGGCGGTCTCGACGAGGAACTGGGTCAGCGCCAGGTCCGGCGCGCCGTAGACCACGAAGAGCATCGCCGTGCCGTAGCCCGTCATGCCCACCAGCAGCATCGCCGTCAGTCGCCGGCGGGCGCCCACCGCCAGCACCGCCGCGACGGTCACCACCGCCACCACCACGACCTGCAACGGGCTGTCCCAGAGGGCGATCCGGTCCCGCCACGGACGGGTGGCCAGCATCGCCCCGCCGGGCACCAGGGCGAGCACGATCAGGATGACGCCGAGGTACTGCGGCAGCGAGCCCCGCTGGGTGGCCCCGGTGACCCTGATGGCCAGCCGGTCGAAGCGGCGGGTGAACCACTCGTACCCCTGGTTGCCACTGACCGGTACGTGCAGCCGGGCCAGCACCGGGGCCAGCGGGCCACGCAGCGCGAACAGCAGCGCGCCGCCGGCCACGGCCAGCGCGGAGAGGCCGAGCGCGGGGCTGAGGCCGTGCCAGAGCGCCAGGTCCTTGCCGACCACGCCGAACGACTCGGCGTACGGGCGGAGCAGGCCGTCGAGGATCCCGGCGGCAGGGCCGGCGGCCAGCCCTACGGCGGCCAGCAGGGCCGGCGGGGCGAGCATCGACGCGGGGACCCGCCCGAGCACGGCCGGCGCCACGCCCGGCCGGGTGGCGAACGCGCCCCAGACGAAGCGGGCGCTGTAGGCGACGGTGAGCGCCGTGCCGACCACCAGCACGGCGACGACGGCGGGTCGGTCGGTGAAGGCGGCCAGCACGGCCTCCTTGGCGACGAAGCCGACCAGCGGCGGCAGCCCGGCCATCGACGCGGCGGCGAGCACCGTCACGGTGACGAGCAGCGGTGCGCGGCGCCCCAGTCCGGACAGCTCCCGCAGGTCGCGGGTGCCGGCGCAGTGGTCGATGATGCCGACGACGAGGAAGAGCGGCGCCTTGAACAGGGCGTGGGCCAGCAGCATCGCCACCCCGGCCAGCGCGGTGTCCGGGGTGCCCGCCCCGATCGTCACCGCGATCAGGCCGAGCTGACTGACCGTGCCGTACGCCAGCAGCAGCTTCAGGTCGGTCTGCCGCAGCGCCGCCCAGCCCCCGGTCAGCATGGTGGCCAGGCCGGCGACCACGACCACCGGCCGCCACGGCCCGACGCCGGCCAGCACCGGGGCGAGCAGGCCGATCAGGTAGACGCCCGCCTTCACCATCGCGGCGGCGTGCAGGTACGCGCTCACGGGCGTGGGCGCCGCCATCGCCACCGGCAGCCACGAGCTGAACGGCAGCAGCGCGGACTTGGACAGTGCCCCGGCGAGAATCAGCAGGACCGCCGCGACGAGGTACGCCCCGCCCGGCAGCGGGGCGGCGGCGATCTCCGACCAGCGGTAGGTGCCGGCGTGCTCGCCGAGCATGATGAACCCCACCAGCATCGCCAGCCCGCCGAGCGTGGTCACGGTCAGCGCCTGCGCCGCCGCCCAGCGGCTGGAGCGCCGCTCGGTGCTGTGCCCGATCAGCAGGTACGAGAAGATCGTGGTGAGTTCCCAGCAGACGTAGAGCAGCAGCAGGTCGTCGGCGAGGACCAGGCCGAGCATCGCCCCCGCGAAGGCCACCAGCACGGCCGCGAACCGGGCCACACCGGCCGACTTCCGGCCGAAGTAGTGGGCGCTGTAGACCAGGACCAGCGCCCCGACGCCACCGACGAGCAGGGTCATCAGCCAGGACAGGGTGGTCAGCCGCAGCGCCAGGTCGACGCCGAGTTGGGGTATCCACGGGTACGTCTCGACCACCGCGCCGCCGTCGTGGACGGCGGGCGTGCGGGCCAGTGCCCAGCCGAACGCCGCCGCCGGCGCCAGCGCCAGCGGGTAGCAGGCGCGGGGACCCCACCACCGGACGAGCAGCGGCGCGACGAGGGCCGCCACTAAGTGGAGGATCAGCAGTACGAGCACCCGCGCTCCCGGTCGAGGTGGCTGCGGCGCGCGCCGGAGGTGAAACGGCACCTAGCTGCGATCACACGCCAGTTCGTCGCCCGGCGGGCGGTTTTGCGCGAATTCGTCCTGTTGTCGCCCGCAGCCGGTCAGCCGGCGCGGACGGGAGGGCAGCCGTCAGCCGAGGGCGACACGGAAGGGCGGCCGGGCGTAGGCGGCAGGGCGGCAGGGCGGCCGGGCGCCGGTGGGACGGCGGCCGGGCGCCGGTGGGAGGGCGGCGGCCAGCCGGAGGCGGTGGCGTCAGCCGACGGCGACGTCGGCGGTGGGGGCGACGGGCTCCCGGGCGGGGCGCTCGCCACGGGACTCCACCAGCAGTTCGGGACGGCCGAGCTGGACCACGACCTTGTTGACCACCCGCTGGGCGGCGGCGAGGGAGCGCACCGGCAGCAACCGGCCCCGGCTCTCCCGGCGCAGCACGAAGTAGTGCACGGCGGCGCGGACCTGCCCCCGGTCGGCCGCGCTGGCCTGGGCGGTGGAGACGACCAGCTCCCGCAGCGCGGCGGCGAGTCGCTCGGCCAGCTCCAGCTCCGGGCCGGACAGCCCGGTGCGGACGGCGGCGAGGTGACTGTCGACCTTGCGGATGAGCACGTCGGTGCCGGGCTCGAAGCTCCGCTGCTCGACGGTCAATCCGATCTCCTCCACCCCGGGCCGACGCTCCGGGTGAAGTTACTTTATGTTGTGGGGCACAAGCAAGCAGTTAAGTAAGACTTAACGGATTCAACGCGCAAACATCGCGTATGAGCCGGAGCGGGGCAATGGCCCCCCGACGAAGGCCTGGATGTCACACCGCCGGGGCAGGATGGATGGCGTGACGGATGCGATGGCGGGTTTCGGCGCGGCCACCCGGGAGTGGTTCGGCGCCGCCTTCGCCGCGCCCACCGCCGCCCAGACCGGCGCCTGGAACTCCGTCTCCGCCGGGCGCAGCGCGCTGGTGGTGGCCCCCACCGGCTCGGGCAAGACACTGGCCGCGTTCCTCTGGTCGCTCGACCGACTCGCCCGCGAGCCCGCACCGGCCGACCCCCGGCAGCGGTGCCGGGTGCTCTACGTCAGCCCGCTCAAGGCGCTCGCGGTCGACGTCGAGCGCAACCTGCGCACCCCCCTCACGGGCATCCGGCAGGCCGCCACCCGGCTCGGCGTCGCCCCGCCGGAGATCACCGTCGGGATGCGCACCGGCGACACCCCGGCCGACGAGCGGCGGGCCTTCGCCCGCACCCCGCCGGACATCCTCATCACCACACCCGAGTCGCTGTTCCTGCTGCTCACCTCCGCCGCCCGCGACTCCCTGCGCGGTGTCGAGACGGTGATCGTCGACGAGGTGCACGCGGTCGCCGGCACCAAACGCGGCGCCCACCTCGCGCTCTCCCTGGAACGCCTCGACGAGCTGCTGCCGGCCCCGGCACAGCGGATCGGCCTCTCCGCCACCGTCCGGCCCGTCGACGCGTGCGCCCGTTTCCTCGGCGGCGCCCGCCCCGTCGACGTGGTCGCGCCCCCCACCGCCAAGACGATCGAGGTCAGCGTCCAGGTGCCGGTGGAGGACATGACCCGCCTCGACGAGCAGGAGCCGCCGGAGGACGACCTCGGCGGCCTCGGCGCCCGCCGGGCGTCCATCTGGCCGGCGGTGGAGGAGCGCGTCTTCTCCCTGGTCAGGGCGCACCGGTCGACCATCGTCTTCACCAACTCCCGGCGTTCCGCCGAGCGCCTCTGCGCCCGGCTCAACGAGCTGGCCGGCGAGGAGCTGGCCGGCGGGTCCACGCCGGCGGCGGGCGGCGTGCAGGAGTGGGGCGGCCCGGAAGGGCCGGTGCGCGTCGGCCGTACGCCGGCGGAGCTGATGGCGCAGGCCGGGGCGGCGGCCGGCGCGGCGGCGGTGATCGCCCGCGCCCACCACGGCAGCGTCTCCCGGGAGGAGCGCAAGCACATCGAGGAGGCGCTCAAGTCCGGTCAGCTGCCCGCCGTGGTGGCGACCTCCAGCCTGGAGCTGGGCATCGACATGGGCGCCGTCGACCTGGTGGTGCAGATCGAGGCGCCGCCCAGCGTGGCCGCCGGCCTGCAACGGGTGGGTCGGGCCGGGCACCAGGTCGGCGCGGTCTCCCGCGGGGTGGTCTTCCCGAAGCACCGGGGTGACCTGCTGTCGTGCACCGTGGTGGCCGAGCGGATGGCCGTCGGCGCCATCGAGGAGCTGCACCACCCGCGCAACCCGCTCGACGTGCTGGCCCAGCAGATCGTCGCCATGGTGGCGCTGGAGCCGTGGCGCGTCGGCGACCTGGCCGTGCTGGTACGCCGGGCGGCGCCCTTCGCCGAGCTGCCCGACTCGGCCCTGCACGCCGTGCTCGACATGCTCTCCGGCCGCTACCCGTCCACCGCGTTCGCCGAGCTGCGGCCCCGGCTGGTCTGGGACCGCGCCACCGACACGCTCACCGGCCGGCCCGGCGCGCAGCGGCTCGCGGTGACCAGCGGCGGCACGATCCCCGACCGGGGCCTGTTCGGGGTCTTCCTGGCGGGGGCCGAGCGGGCCGCCCGGGTCGGCGAGCTGGACGAGGAGATGGTCTACGAGTCCCGGGTCGGCGACGTCTTCCTGCTCGGCTCGTCGTCCTGGCGGATCGAGGAGATCACCCCCGACCGGGTGCTGGTCTCCCCGGCCCCGGGGCAGGCGGCGAAGATGCCGTTCTGGAAGGGCGACCAGCTCGGCCGGCCCGTCGAGCTGGGCCGGGCCATCGGCGCCCGGGTGCGGGCCCTGCTGCGGCAGGACGACGAGACGGCGGTCGCCGCGCTGCGGGCCGGCGGCCTGGACGACTGGGCCGCCGGCAACCTGATGGCCTACCTGCGCGAGCAGCGCGCCGCCACCCGGTCCCTGCCCGACGACCGCACCGTCGTGGTCGAACGGTTCCGCGACGAGCTGGGCGACTGGCGGCTGGCCGTGCACAGCGTGCTCGGCGCCCGGGTCAACGGGCCGTGGGCGCTGGCCATCGGCCGCCGGCTCGCCGAGCGCTACGGCGTGGACGCCCAGGTGATGCCGTCCGACGACGGCATCGTGGTCCGCCTGCCGGACACGGCGGAGGAGCCGCCCGGCGCCGACGTGGTGGTCTTCGAGCCGGAGGAGATCGCCCAGCTCGTCGAGGAGTCGGTGGGCACGTCCGCGCTCTTCGCGTCCCGGTTCCGCGAGTGCGCCGCCCGGTCGCTGCTGCTGCCCCGGCGCGACCCACGCCGCCGCCAGCCGCTGTGGCAGCAGCGGCAACGCGCCGCCCAGCTGCTCGACGTCGCCCGCGAGTACGCCGACTTCCCGGTCACCCTGGAGGCCGCCCGGGAGTGCCTCCAGGACGTCTTCGACCAGCCCGCGCTGGCCCAGCTGATGCGCGACCTGGCCGCCCGCAAGGTGCGCCTGGTCGAGGTGGAGACCGCCCAGCCGTCGCCGTTCGCCCGGTCGCTGCTCTTCGGCTACGTCGGTGCCTTCCTCTACGAGGGCGACGCGCCGCTGGCCGAGCGCCGGGCCGCCGCGCTGGCGCTGGACTCGACCCTGCTCGGTGAGCTGCTCGGCCGGGTCGACCTGCGGGAGTTGCTCGACCCGACGGTGCTGGCCGAGACCGAGCGGCAGCTGCGCTGGCTGACCGAGCAGCGCCGCCCGCGCGACGCGGAGGACGTGGTCGAGCTGCTCCGCGTGCTCGGCGACCTCTCCGAGGCGGAGCTGGCCGAGCGGGGCGCCTCCCCCGGCTGGCTGACCGAGCTGGCGGCGGCCCGCCGGGTGCTGCGGGTGCGCGTGGCCGGCGAGGAGCGCTGGGTGGGCGTCGAGGACGCGGCCCGGCTGCGCGACGCCCTCGGCGTGGCCCTGCCGGTCGGGGTGGCCGAGGCGTACCTCGCCCCGGTGGCCGATCCGCTCGGCGACCTGGTCGCCCGCTACGCGCGTACGCACGGGCCGTTCGCCGCCGCCACCTGCGCGGCCCGCTTCGGGCTCGGCGTCTTCGTGGTCGAGCAGACGCTGCGCCGGCTCGCCGCCACCGGTCGGGTGGTCGCCGGCGAGTTCACCCCCGACACGGTCGGCAGCCAGTGGTGCGACGCGGAGGTGCTGCGGCTGCTGCGCCGCCGGTCCCTGGCCGCGCTGCGCCGGGAGATCGAGCCGGTGCCGCCCCGCGCGCTGGCCGCGTTCCTGCCCCGCTGGCAGCAGGTCGGCTCGTCCGCGCGGGGGATGGAGGCGCTGGCCGCCGCCGTGGAGCAGTTGCAGGGGGCGGCGGTGCCGGCGTCGGCGCTGGAACGGCTGGTGCTGCCCGGCCGGGTCGCCGACTACTCCCCCGCCCAGCTCGACGAGCTCTGCGCCAGCGGCGAGGTGCTCTGGGCCGGCTCCGGGGCGATCTCCGGCGGGGACGGCTGGGTCACCCTCGCGTACGCGGACGTCGCGCCGCTGCTGCTCGCCCCGCCCGACGAGGCGCTCACCCGCACCCCGCTGCACGACGCGGTCCTCGACGCGCTCGGCGACGGGCAGGCGCTGTTCTTCCGGTCGCTGTCCGACCGGGTCGGCTCGACGGACGACGCCGCGCTGAGCGCCGTCGTCTGGGACCTGGTGTGGGCCGGCCACCTCACCAACGACACCCTGTCGCCGTTGCGCGCGGCGCTCGGCGGCGGCGGGGCGCACCGGTCCCGTGCCACCGCGCCGCGCACCCGTTACCGGCGCCCCGGGCGGGTGGCACTGCCGACGCGCGGCGGCCCGCCGACCGTCGCCGGCCGCTGGTCCCGCCTGCCGGATCGCGACACCGACCCGACCCGCCGCGCCGCGGCCCTGGCCGACGTGCTGCTCGAACGGCACGGCGTGGTGACCCGGAGCGCGGTGCTGGCCGAGCAGGTGGCCGGCGGCTTCGCCGCGGTCTATCCGGTGCTCTCCGCGCTGGAGGAACGCGGCGCCGCCCGGCGGGGCTACTTCGTCGAAGGGCTGGGCGCGGCGCAGTTCGCGGTGCCGGGGGCGGTGGACCGGATCCGGGCGCTGGCCGAGCCGACCGACGGCGGGCGGGGGCGTGGCGGGCCCACCCTGGTGCTCGCCGCGACGGATCCGGCCAACCCGTACGGTGCGGCGCTGTCCTGGCCGGAGCGGGTGGTCGACTCGGGCGACGGGGCGGCCCCGGCAACCGGGCACCGGGCGGGGCGCAAGGCCGGCGCCGTGGTGGTGCTGGTCGCCGGCGAGCTGGTGCTCTACGTCGAACGCGGCGGGCGGACGATCCTCTCCTTCGCCGACGACGCCGACATGCTGACGGCGGCCGGGAAGGCGCTTGCCGACGCGGTCCACTCCGGCGCGTTGGGCGCGATGTCGGTGGAGCGGGCCGACGGCGAGGCGGTGCGCTCCTCGCCGCTGCGCGACGCCCTCACCGCCGCCGGTTTCCGGGCCACCCCGCGCGGCCTGCGGCTGCGCGGCTGACCCGCACGTCAGCGCAGGCTCGTGAGGACCTTCTCGTACCTGGCGCGATCGGCGGCGGGGGTCTTCGCCTCCAGGTAGTTGAGCACCACCGTGCCGCGCCGGAACGACTGCCCGCCCCACGTCTCGGCGATGTCGCCGGCGCTGGTCTCGTCGGGGAAGACGTACACGGTGACGGCGTCGGTCGCGACCAGCTCGGAGCAGCCCAGGCCGAGCCCGTCCGGGCCGCACTCGACCGACCGGTCCCGGGGGTTCGGCACCTTCAGCCCGGCGGCCTTGAACGCGTCGACGACCTGCCGCGCGCCGGGCGTCCCGGTCGGCCGGACCGGCAGCTTCACGGGCGGCGGGCTGGCGGGACGGCGCTGGGTCGGCCCGCCGGCGCTCGGACCCGCCGGTCCCGGGCCCGTCGACTTCGCGGTCGGCGGGGCGGCCGGCATCGTCGAGGCTTCCGCCGCGCCGGTCGGGCCCGAGGAAGGCACGTCGGCCGGGGTCGACGCCGTGGCGGCCGGGGGCGCGGCGCGCCGGTCCTCCGCGTCGTCGCCGCAGGCGGCGGTGAGGGCGGCGGCGATCACGAGCACCGCGACGGCGGGCAGGCTCCGGTTGGTCACCCCTGGCAGTCTGCCCAACCGGATCCCGTCCCGGCAGTGGCCGGTCGGTCAGTGCCGCTGTCCCATTTCTGCCAGCCCGCCCCGGTCGACCGGGGCGGGCGGCCGACGTCGGTACGATCCCGACCGGTCGACGAGGGGAGCCGAGGATGACCGGGACGAACGGGGCGGACGGGGTGGACGGGGCGGACGGGGTGACCGTCCGGCCGGCGCGGGCCGGGGACCGCCCGGCCGTCGACGCGCTGCACGAACGCGAGTGGGGTGGGCCGTACGTCGTCGCCCACGACACCCGGTACGACCTGCGTGCGCTGCCCACGCTGGTGGCGACCGACGGGGCCGGGGCGGTCGTCGGGGCGCTCGCCCACCACGACGACGCCGACGGGCTGGAGGTGGTCAGCGTGGTGGCCGCGACGCCCGGCGGGGGCGTCGGCACGGCGCTGCTGGCGGCGGCCGGGGAGGTGGCCCGGGCCGGGGGCCGGGCCCGGCTCTGGCTCGTCACCACGAACGACAACCTGCGGGCGCTGCGGTTCTACCAGCGGCGCGGGCTGCGGCTGGTGCGCGTGGACCGGGGCGCGGTGGACCGGGCCCGCCGGCTCAAGCCGAGCATCCCGCTGGTCGGCGAGGACGGCATCCCGCTGCACGACGAGCTGGTCCTGGAGCTTCCCCTCACCGCCGACGCAGCGGCCCTGACGCGGCCCCGCACCGCCGACGCAGCAGCCCTGACGCGGCCCCGCACCGCCGACGCAGCAGCCCTGACGCGGCCCCGCACCGCCGACGCAGCAGCCCTGACGCGGCCCCGCACCGCCGACGGACGGGTTCCCGCCGGCCGCCCGGTCGACGGTCGACAGGTCGTCGCCGGCGCGGCCCGCGCCCCGTGGATCTCCCTGACCACCGACTACGGCCTCGCCGACGGATTCGTCGCCGCCTGCCACGGGGTGATCGCGCGGCTGGCGCCGGAGGCCCGGGTCGTCGACGTGACGCACCTCGTCCCGCCGGCCGACGTACGCCGGGGCGCGGCGGTGCTCGCGCAGGCCGTGCCGCACCTGCCGGAGGGGGTGCACGTGGCCGTCGTCGACCCGGGTGTGGGCACGACCCGGCGGGGCGTCGCGCTGGCCACGCCCCGCGGGCTGCTGGTGGGGCCGGACAACGGCCTGCTGGTGGAGGCCGCCGAGGCGCTGGGCGGGGTGACCGCGGCCGTCGAGCTGACCGATCCGGACTGGCTCGCGCCCGAGGTGTCCCGCACGTTCCACGGCCGGGACGTCTTCGCGCCGGTCGCCGCACGGCTGGCGCTCGGCGCACCGCTGGCCGGGGTCGGTCCGGCGGTCGACCCGGAGTCCCTGGTCCGGCTGCCGGCGCCGGTGCTCCGGCGGGAGGCGGACGGGTTCACGGCCGAGGTTTCGACCGTCGACCACTTCGGCAACGTCCAGTTGGCCGCGCCGGCCGACCTGCTGGCGCCGCTGCCGGCCCGGGTCCGGGTGCGGTCGGGCACGGGTGGCGAGCCCGGCCGCGAGGCCGTGCACGGGCGCACCTTCGGCGACGCCCGGCCGGGCGGGCTGGTGGTGCACGCCGACTCCGCCGGCCGGGTCGCCGTGGCGGTCAACGGCGGCCGGGCGGTGGACCTGCTGGCGGTGGCGCCGGGCGACCTGCTGCGCGTCGCGGCCGACTGAGCGACGGGCCGGCGGGGCAACGGGCCGCCGCCGGACCGGGCGGACGCCGGACCGGCGGGACGGGCGACCCGAGCGCCGGGCCGGGCCGGAGCCACCCGTCCCGGC
This sequence comes from Micromonospora sp. M71_S20, assembly GCF_003664255.1. Taxonomy (NCBI): domain Bacteria; kingdom Bacillati; phylum Actinomycetota; class Actinomycetes; order Micromonosporales; family Micromonosporaceae; genus Micromonospora; species Micromonospora sp. M71_S20. The sequence continues at coordinate 767,572 of NZ_RCCV01000001.1, forward strand.
CCGGCGGGCGTACGCGGGTGGTGGTCAGCAGAGCGGCACCGTGCCGCCGTAGACCGCCGAGACGTACGCGTGGCTGACGTACTGGCCGCCGGCGAGGCGGTTCCACCGGTTGGTGGTCCGGTACGGGCCGGCGACGGTCTGCCCGGTCACGTAGCACTCGATCGGCACGTTGGCGTACCTCGCGGCCAGGCCACGCACCGCGTACCCCGTGCCGGCGCCGGCGCGGATGTTGAGCGGGCCGTCGCCGACCACGCCGCGCGGGCCGCCGCCGGTCCACAGGTACGCCACGTCCACCCAGGCGTTGGTGGTGAGCTGCAGCCCGTCCCAGAAGGTGCCGTCGGCGAGGTCGACGCCGGCCGGGTTCAACACCACCCGCCCGAACTGGTCCCGCCCGCCGTTGTAGCCGTACTGGTAGGCCGCCTGTGCCTGCGGCCTGCCCTGCGGAAGGTCCTTCCAGTTCTCCCGGACGGCGCTGAGGTTCCAGTAGTCGTCCCGGGTGTTCCACGGGCCGACGTCCCAGACCGGGGCGTACTCGCAGCGGCTGCCCGTGGTGGTGCAGACCCGGACGGTGTAGTCGCCGGTGTTCGCCGGGGCCAGGCCGCGCCGGGAGGGCAGTGCGACGAAGTGGTCCCCGGGCACGATCGTGTGCCCGTTGGCGGTCACCTCGCCGACCAGCCCGATCCGGGTCGCGTACACCCGGTAGGTGAGGCCGGGCGTGGCGGCGGCGACGGCGGCGACGGTGTCGGCGGTGTCGGCGGTGAGGCGCACGGCACGCACCTCCGCGGTGGCGCCCGGCCGGCTCGCGGTGAGCACCACCCGGGTCTGCACGCGGGTGACCGGCCGGTCGAAGACCGCCCCGCCGGTGGCCTCGCGCCACTCGGTCCAGCCCACCGCCCGCCAGCCCCGCACCTGGGCCTCTGCGGTGCCGCCGGCGGCGGTGCGGGCGTCGACGGCGGCGCGGACCCGGGTGGCGGGCCGGGTCAGGGTGCGCGGCGGCCCGAGGAAGATCCCCTCGGCGACCGCGCTGCGGGGCACGCGGGCCGGCGCGGGGCGGGGGTCGGCCAGGCGGAGCCCGGCGCGGGTGTGCCGGACGTTGACGTCGTCGGCGTCGACCCGGGAGAGGTCGGTGCTCCACCGTTCGCCGGCGGCGGCGAGCGCGGGGCCCGGGGAGGGTACGAGGGCGAGGGCGAGGATGACGGTCAGGGCGGCGGTACGGGCGCGACGGTGGGGCAGAATCATGGGCATTCTCCTCAGAACTCCCTGATCGTGCCCTTGTCGGTAGATCGACAGGAACCTCCATACAAATAGCGACACATGCGAATTCGGCTCGGACGAGGAAGGATGGACGGGTGCCCGAAGGCGACACCGTCTGGAACACCGCCCGCGTGCTGCACCGCGCCCTGGCCGGCGCGCGCCTGACCGGCAGCGACTTCCGGGTGCCGCAGCTCGCCGCGACCGACCTCGCCGGCTGGACGGTGCGGGAGTCGGCCAGCCGGGGCAAGCACCTGCTGCTGCGCCTCACCGCCCCGCCGCACGCCACGCCACCGCCCGACGCCCCGACCGCACCGGAGGGCGGCGCGGCCCCGGCGCAGGGTGGTGCAGTCTCGGCGCAGGCCGGCGGCGCGGCACCGGGCGACGACGGCGGGGCGCGCTGGACGCTGCACTCGCACCTGCGGATGGACGGCGCCTGGCGGGTGTACGCGCCGGGGGAACGGTGGGCGGCCCGGCCGGCGCACCTGATCCGGGTCGTGCTGCGCAGCGCGCGGGCGGTCGCCGTCGGCTACCACCTGCACGAGCTGGCGCTGGTGCCGACCGCCGAGGAGGGGTCGCTCGTCGGGCACCTCGGCCCCGACCTGCTCGGCGCGGACTGGGACCCGACGGAGGCGGTACGCCGGTTGGCCGCCCACCCGGACGTCACCATCTCCGAGGCGCTGCTGGACCAGCGCAACCTGGCCGGCGTCGGCAACCTCTACAAGTGCGAGGTGCTCTTCCTGCGCGGCGTCTCGCCGTGGACTCCGGTGCGCGCGGTGCCGGACCTCGCCGGGACCGTCGCCCTGGCGCAGAAGCTGCTCGCGGCGAACCGGGGCCGCTGGACGCAGAGCACCACCGGATCGCTGCACCGGGGGCAGACCAGCTACGTCTACGGCCGGCGCGCCCAGCCCTGCCGTCGGTGCGGCACCGCGATCCGCAAGGAGGAACTGGGCGAGCGGGTCACCTACTGGTGCCCGGTCTGCCAGCCGGAGCCTCCCGCCGACTGACGCCGCCGGGCCGGCACGCGGCCACCGGCCGGCGTGTCGGGCCTGACACTCCGTCGACGCGGCCGCGAGTCGCATCTCTGCCACAGATACGGACGATTGGGTACTTCCTAACGTCGCCGTCGAGGTCGCATGCTGCGGTTGACTCCTCACGCATCGTCAGCGACGCGCGACCGCGTCCGCCACGCCGCCGTGGTGGCCGCCGCGCCCGGACACCGGGGAGAGCCATGGAGCTGTTCCGCAGACTCCGGATCCCGTGGGCGGAGCGGGCGCCGGCCCGCGCCGACGGCGACGGCGACGGGACCGGGGCGGGTCCCGTCCCGGCGGCCCGACGCGCCGCGGAGCCGGTCGTCGCGCCGGCCAGCCTCGACCCGGCCGCCGTCCCGCGCTACTTCGGTCCGGTGCCGAACCACGCCCGCAGCCCGCTGCCGGTCGTCGACGCCGACGGTCGCGTGGTGCCCGGCACCGGCATCCGCAAGTTCGTCGACGCGCTGCCCCGCCCCGGCGCGCTCGGCCGCACCGAGCTGGGCGCCCACCTGCCGGTGGCGGTGCCGGACACCGTCAGCTACCCGGGCTGCGACTACTACGAGATCGGCCTGGAGCAGTACGCGCAGCGGCTGCACCGGGACCTGCCGGCGACCCGGCTGCGCGGCTACCGGCAGCTCAACCTCGGCACGGACGCCCACGGGCACAACACGGTCGCGCCGGCGGGGCGCCCCTGGCACCTCGGCCCGCTCATCCTGGCCCGGCGCGGCCGGCCGGTCCGGGTCAAGTTCATCAACCAGCTCCCCACCGGCCGCTCCGGCGAGCTCTTCCTGCCGGTCGACCCGACCGTCGACGGCGCCGGGGCCGGCCCGCTCGACGGCCCGGCGCCCTACCCGCAGAACCGGGCGGTGCTGCGGCTGGCCGGCGCGCACACCGCCTGGACCAGCGCCGGCAACCCCTGGCAGTGGGTCACACCGGCGGGCGAGATCACCCCCTACCCGACGGGGCCCGGCCTGACCCACGTGCCCGACATGCCGCCGCCCGGCGCGGGCGCCACCACGCTCTACTACCCGAACGAGCAGAGCGGGCGGCTGTGCTGGTTCCACGACAACACCGTCGGCCTGGCCCGGCTCACCGTCTACTCCGGGCAGCTCGCGCTCTACCTGCTCACCGACCCGGCCGAGGAGCGGCTCGTCGCCGACGAGGTGCTCCCCGCCGACCAGCTGCCTTTGGTGATCGAGGACAAGACCTTCGTACCCGAGGACACCCAGCTCGCCGGGGAGGACCCGACGTGGGACCGGGACCGCTGGGGATCCCGGGGCAGCCTCTGGCATCCGCACGTCTACCAGCCCCGGCAGAACCCGCACCGGGCCGACGGGACGAACCCGACCGGCCGGTGGGACTACGGGCCGTGGTCGCGTACGGGCGACGACGCCGGGCAGCGGGAGCACGGCGGTACGCCGCACCGGGCGGAGCCCGTCCCGAACCCGCACCACGACCCCGTCGCCGAACCCGACGAGCCGCCGCTCGCGCCCGGCGTCCCGCACCCCTCGGCGGTGCCGGACGCGTTCGGCGACACCGTGCTGGTCAACGGGACCGCGTACCCGTACCTGGAGGTCGAGCCGAGGACGTACCGGTTCCGGATCCTCAACGCCTGCCTGGACCGCGGCCTGAACCTCCAGCTCTACCGGGCCCGCTCCGACGGCCCGATGTGGGACCCGGACGGCGGGCTGGCCGACGGCGACGCCGGTGAGGTGCCGATGGTGGAGGCGGTACGCGCACCGCACCGGCCGGCCGGCTGGCCGGCGGACGGGCGCGACGGCGGGGTCCCGGACCCGCGCGCCGCCGGCCCGGAGTTCATCCAGGTCGGCAACGAGTGCGGCCTGCTGCCCGCGCCGGTGGTGGTGCCGAACCAGCCGGTCGGCTACCGGTACGACCGGCGCGACCCGACCGTGCTCAACGTCGACGCGCACGCGCTGCTGCTCGCCCCCGGGGAGGCCGCCGACGTGTTGGTGGACTTCTCCACCGTCCCGCCAGGCGGCACGCTGATCCTCTACAACGACTGCCCGGCGCCGCTGCCCGGCTTCGACCCACGCGCCGACCACCACACCGGCGCGCCGGACCGCGGCGCCGAGGGCGGGGCGCCGCCGACCCGCCCCGGGTACGGGCCGAACACCCGCACCCTGCTCCAGTTCCGGGTCGCCGGCACCCCGGCGCCGCCGTACGACCTGGCGCGGCTGCGCGAGCGGCTGCCCGGCGCGTACGCGGCCAGCCAGCGCCCGCCGATCGTGCCGCAGCCGGCGTACGACGCGGCGTTCGGCACCCGGACCGCGCGTGACACGGTGGTCCCGGTGCACGCCGCGACGGTCAGCTTCGTTCCCGCCGGCGCCGCCGCCCCGGTGCTCCTGCCGCTGGAGGTCAAGGCGGTGCAGCAGGTCTTCGAGCCGGAGCACGGCCGGCTCGTCGGCCGCCTCGGCGTCGGGCACCCGCACGCCGGGCCGCTCTCCCCCACCGTCCTGCCGCTCGGGCCGACCGACCCGGCCACCGAGGTGCTGCACGTCAGCGACCCCGCCGTCGCGTTGGGCGGGCCCGCCGACGGCACCCAGCTCTGGCGCATCCGTGGCAACAGCCGGCAGACCCAGCCGGTGCGGTTCACCGGCTGCGACGTGCAGCTGGTCGGCCGGGTCGGCTGGGACGGCGCCACCCGGCCGCCGCACCCGGCGGAGCGGGGCTGGAGGCAGGTCGTCCGGGTCAACCCGCGCGAGGACGTGATCGTCGCGCTCCGGCCGGTCGCGCCGCCCCTGCCGTTCAAGATCGGCGACAGCGTACGGCTGCTCGACCCGGTCCGGCCGGCGGGCACCCGGACCGGCTCGACCCCGGTCAGCCCGGTGGACGGCCGGCCCGCGGTGGTGGTGAACCAGCTCGTCAACCTCGGTTGGGAGTACCACTGGCACAGCCAGCTCGGCGGCCACCGGGACCAGGGCATGACCCGACCGCTGGTGCTGCGGGTGTCGCCCCGGGCACCGACCGGGCTGACCGCGACGCCCGCCCCCGGCTCGGCCACCGCGCTGCCCGCGATCGCGCTGACCTGGACGGGCAACGGCAGTCGCCCGCCGGCCACCAGCCACCTGCTCCAGCGGGCCACCGACGCCGCCTTCACGGAAGGGCTCACGGCGATCACCGTGGCGGCCACGGCGACCCGCCACACGGACGCCACGGTCACCCCCGGGGTGACCTACCACTACCGGATCCGGGCGGAGAACGCGGTGAGCTGCTCCACCTGGTCCAACAGCGTGCCGGCCGCGGTGCACCTCGCCGCGCCGGCCGGGCTGACCGCGGCGATCCCGCCGGCCGCGCCGCTGCGGATCGCGCTGCGCTGGGCCAACCGCTCCTTCGCCACCGGGATCGACGTGCAGCGAGCCACCAACCCGACGTTCAGCAGCGGGCCGGGCACCACCGCGATCGGCGTCGGCGACAACCATCTCGACGCCGCCGTGGCGCCGGACACCACGTACTACTACCGGGTGCGGACCACCTACCTCGGCGCAGCGTCGGCCTGGTCGACGGTGGCCCGGGCGACCACCCCGCCGGCGCCGGGCCCGCCCACGGGGGTGACCGCCACCGCGACGGCACCCGGGCCGGACACGGCGACGGTGATCCTCGCCTGGGCGGCGAGCACCCCGGCCGGACCGGGCGCGGGGTTCATCGTGCAACGGGCGCTGGACCCGGCGTTCGGCCGGGAGGTGGCGACCTTCACCGTCACCGGCCGGGGCTTCACCAACAGCGGACTGGCGCGCGGCGTCACCTACCACTACCGGATCCGGTCGTTCAACGTCGTCGGCAGCTCCCCGTTCACCGGCCCGATCCCGATAACCACGCCTCCCTGACCGGCCGCGCCACGGCCCGCGCCGATCATGCAGTTGTGGTGGGGTGCGAAACGCCCGAACGGTTGCCGAGCCAGCACCACGACTGCATGATCGACCCGGTCGTGAGGCGGGGCGGGGCGGCGTCAGGGGGTGCGGAGGGGGGCGCCGACGCCGCGCAGCTCGGTCAGGGCCATGGCGACGCCGTGCAGCAGGTCGGTCGCCTCCGTGAGGCGGGAGGCGGCCGGGTGGGCGGCGTCGGGGTGGGCGTCCCCGGCCACGTAGCCGGCGGCGGCCACGACGAGCCGCTCGTACGCGGCGACGCCCTGCTCCAGCTGCGCGGTGAGGGCCCGGTGCGCCTCGGCCAGCGGCGGCCGGGCCTCGGCCGGGGCGAGCCGCAGCGTGCGCTCGACGCTGGCCACCCGGTCGGCGAGGTCCCGCAGCGACCGGTCGGCCTCGGCGGCCTCCAGCACGGCCGGCGAGGCGAGCCCCGTGAGCCGGTTGGTCATCCCGGCGAGGGTCAGGGCGGCCCGGTCCAGCCGGGCCCACGGCTCGGCGGCGCTGGTGCCGCGCAGCGCCACCCGGGAGCGCACCCGGCGGACCTCGGCCAGCACGCCGGGGCCGACGGGGAGCCGTTCCACGGCGGCGACCAGCTTGGCGCGGGACCGCGCGGCGGCCTCGGCCGGGTCGAGCGCCGGCGGTGCCGGCCGGGCGGCCAGCGCCCGCAGGTCGATCCACCGCCAGGCGGCGAGCACCACCGCGCCGCCCGCCCCGGCCACCCAGGCCGCGTCGGGCAGCCCCAGCCCGGCGTACGGGGTCAGCACGGCGGCGGCGCCGCCCAGGCCGCCGGCCGTGACGCTCCACCGGCGCGCGGACCGCCGCAACCGGCTCAGGCGCCGGAAGTACCGCGTGCGCTCGTCTGCCACCTCTGCCTCCTCGACCCGGCCGCTCAGCCGGCGGCGGTGGTGTCTCCGGTGCCGCGCTCCCGGCCCATGCTGGCCCGGATCTCGTCCAGCCGGGCGGCGGCCGCCGGGTCGGCGGCCGGCGCGGCGGGCTGGGCCTGCGCCGCACCCTGTCGTTCCTGCTTGCCGCCGAGCTGCTCGCCGGCCATGCTCGACCGGATCTGCTCCAGGCGGGAGGAGCCGGCCGAGTCCAGGGTCGCCTTCTGGATCTCCAGCATGCGGCCCTCGACGGAGTTGCCGGCCAGCTCGGCGCGGCCCATCGCCGTGGCGTACCGCTGCTCGATGCGGTCGCGCACCTCGTCGAGCGAGGGCGTGTTGGCGGGGGCGGTCAGCGCCGACATCGACTCCAGCGAGCGGGCCACGCTCTCCTGCATCTTGGCCTGCTCCAGCTGGCTGAGCAGCTTGGTGCGCTCGGCGAGCTTCTGCTGGAGGATCATCGAGTTGTTCTCGACCGCCCGGCGGGCCTGGGCGGCGGCGCCGAGCGCCTGGTCGTGCAGGGTCTTGAGGTCCTCCGTGGCCTGCTCGGCCGAGACCAGCTGGGTGGCCAGGGTCTGCGCGGACTGCTCGTAGCGGCCGGCCTCGGCCTCGTCGCCCCGGGCGCGGGCCTGGTCGGCGAGGACCAGGGCCTGGCGGGCGTTGGCCTGCAACCGCTCGACCTCGGTCATCTGGCGGGACAGCTTCATCTCCAGCTGCCGCTGGTTGCCGATCACGGCGGCGGCCTGCTGGACCAGCGCCTGGTGCTGACGCTGGGCCTCCTCGATGGCCTGCTGGATCTGCACCTTCGGATCGGCGTGCTCGTCGATCCTGGCGCCGAAGAGCGCCATCAGGTACTTCCACCCCTTGACGAACGGGTTAGCCATCTTTGCGTTGCCCCCTTGAGTAGCGTCGCTCCGCCTCGACCGCGCCGGGTGCTCCCGGCCGGCTCCCGCACGGCAGTGGCTCCATCGTCCCAGCCGGACGCCACCGGGGCATCCGTACCGGCGAGCGAAGCGAGCGCCGACGCCGTCCGCGATCAAGGGTACGCGGCGCCGTCGAGGCCGACCACGTGGTGCGAGAGGGGGTGGATCAGGCGACGCGAGGGGGGTGGATCAGGCGGCGCAGACCACGTCGCGCTCGCTGCCCCGGACCCGGGAGCTGCGCAGGGTGGCCTTGAGCGGGGAGTCCTGGCGGACCTGGACGGCGACCGTGCCGTCGGAGCTGACCTGGTGGACGCCCCGGCCCGTGCTCCTGCGCACGGCGACGGGCGCGGCCGGCTCGTCCTGCACCGGCACGAGCACGCCGGGCATCTGCTCGGCGAGGGCGACGGTGTCGCTGACCTCACGCAGCAGCTCGGACAGGCGCGCACCGAGGGCGTCGCAGATCGCGGCCAGCAGCTCGCTGGAGGGCTCCTTCTGGCCGCGCTCGATCTCGGACAGGTAGCCGAGGCTGACGTTGGCGGCGGAGGAGACCTCGCGCAGGGTGCGGTGCTGCCCCTGCCGGCGCGCCCGCAGTGCGTCACCGATCACGCGGCGTAGCAGGACCATTCGCACCTCCCCCTGAGGGACACCACTCGTCCACGCGGCCCGTCCGGCACGTCGAGCCGGACCGGTCGTCGGAGCCTTCCCGCAACCGTACCCGTTGCGGGCCCCCACGACATCCCACCCCGCCCCTCGGATCGCGGGGAGAGCGTCAACGGCGCCCTGCGCCAGCCGCGTCGGCCCGCCCGTCGTCGACCCCGGCCGCCGGGGTGTCGGCCTCCTCCGCCCCGGAAGCGTCGGTCCCGTGGATCCGCGCGGCGAGCAGCCGCAGTGCCTCGACGACCGCGGCGGAGCGGATGTGGTCGCGACCGCCGTCCAGGTCGAGCTGCCGGACTTGGGTGCCGGACGGCCCGGCCACGGCGACGTAGACGAGCCCGACGGGCTTGCCGTCCTGCGGTTCCGGGCCGGCCACCCCGGTGGTGGCGAGGCCCCAGTCGGCCCCGCAGCGGCGCCGCCCACCCTCCGCGAGGGCCACCGCCACGTCCGGGTCGACCGGCCCCCTGTCGGCCAGCAGGTCCTCCGGCACGCCGGCGAGCTGCGACTTGAGCTCGGTGGCGTAGACCACCAGGCCGCCCCGGTAGATCCCGCTGACCCCGGCGATCTCCACGATCGAGGCGGCCAGCAGGCCGCCCGTCAGCGACTCGACGGTGGCGAGGGTCTCGTGCCGTTCCGAGAGGCTGTGCACCACGCCGGCCGCCGGACTCCCGACCGGCCGCGCTCCGTCAACGTCACTGTCCATGTCCCGGATCCTTTCCCCGCCCCGCCGGCCCTACTCATCCTTCCCGACCGGCGTGGGCGCGGGCGGGCGGCCCGGCTGCCCCGTCGGCCTCCGCCGCGAGGGCTTCGGGCGACGGCGTCCGGTCCGGACGGGAGGGGACGGACGGGCGCCGGTCAGATGGCCAGGCGGCGGGTCAGGCGGCGGGGCGGCGGAGCCGGAGGGCCTGGGCGACGTAGTCGAAGCCGGTGATCACCGTGACGCCGACCGCGGCGGCCATGATCCACGGGCCGACGGCGGCCAGCGCGTCCGGCATCGGCCACAGGTACCAGGTGATGGCCAGGATCTGGAGCGCAGTCTTGATCTTGCCGCCCCGGCTGGCCGCGATCACGCCGTGCCGGATCACCCAGAAGCGCAGCGCGGTGATGCCCAGCTCCCGGACGAGGATCACGGCGGTCACCCACCAGGGCAGCTGGTCGTACCAGGAGAGCAGCAGCAGCGCGGCCCCGGTGAGGGCCTTGTCCGCGATCGGGTCGGCGACCTTGCCCACCGAGGTGACCAGGGCGAAGCGGCGGGCGATCCAACCGTCGACCAGGTCGGTCGCGGAGGCGACGGCGAAGATCAGGCAGGCGACCATCCGCCAGCCGGCGTGGCTCATCGCCGAGGCGACCACGGACGCCGCGAAGACCGGCACCAGGGCCAGCCGCAGCGCGGTGAGCGCGTTGGCCGCGTTCAGCACGGGCACGCCGGCCACCACCGGCGCGGGAGTCGAGTCCGTCGCCCCGGTCACCGCCGCACCCCGCTCCGGCCTCCGTGGCGCACCTGACACCCCACCACGTGGCTCCCCCGCTCCCTCCGGGCCCGCCGTCACCGTGTTGCGCCGGGCGCAGCCGAGATCATCTCATCCGGGACCGCGACCAGGTCCACCCCTTCGGTGCCCGTGACCGTCGCCCGCACCAGGTCGCCGGGGCGCAGCGCGGCCAGGTCCACTCCGCCGCCGGACGGGGCGACGAGGGTGGTCGAGCCGTCGACCTCGGGGGCCTGGTGGGCCGCCCGGCCCTCGACCACGCCGTCGTCGACCGAGTCGACGAGCACCTCGACCGTGGAGCCCAGGCGTTCCTCGGCGCGCTGCGAGCACAGCTCGTCGGCGAGCGCGCTGAGCTTGTCGTAGCGACGCTTGACCGTGGCGGCGGAGACCTTGCCGGGCAGCCCGGCGGCCTCGGTGCCGTCCTCGTCGCTGTAGTCGAACACCCCGATCGCGTCGAGCCGGGCCTCGGTCAGGAACCGGACCAGCTCCTGGTAGTCGCCGCGGGTCTCGCCGGGGAAGCCGACGATGAAGTTGCTCCGTGCGCCCGCGGCCGGGGCCAGCGCGCGGGCGCTCGCCAGCAGCTCCAGGAACCGCTCGGTGGAGCCGAAGCGGCGCATCCGGCGCAGCACCGGCTCGCTGGAGTGCTGGAACGACAGGTCGAAGTAGGGCGCCACGCCGGGCGTGGTGGCGATCGCCTCGACCAGGCCGGGACGGGTCTCGGCCGGCTGGAGGTAGCTCGCCCGCACCCGGACGATGCCGTCGATCGCGGCGAGCTGGGGCAGCAGCTTCTCCAGCGCCCGGGGGTCGCCCAGGTCCTTGCCGTAGGAGGTGGAGTTCTCGCTGACCAGCACCAGCTCGCGTACGCCGGTCTTGGCCAGCCACTCCGCCTCGGCGAGCAGCTCGTCCGGCGTACGGGAGACGAAGGCGCCGCGGAAGGCGGGGATAGCGCAGAACGCGCAGCGCCGGTCGCAGCCGCTGGCCAGCTTGAGCGAGGCGACCGGACCGGTGTCGAGCCGGTGACGCAGCACCTGGCGCAGGTGGGCCGGGGTGTGCTCGTCGGTCTCGGTGACGCCCCGCACCGGGGTGCCGTGGCCGGGCAGCGACACCCCGCTGTCCCGCCGGGAGACGGGGGTGAGGGGCAGCAGCTCACGCCGGTCGCGCGGGGTGTGCGCGCCGATCCGCTCGCCGGCCACGACCGCGTCCAGCCGGGCGGCGATGTCCGGGTAGTCGTCGAAGCTCAGCACCGCCTGCGCCTCGGGGAGGCTGTCGGCCAGCTCGCGGCCGTACCGCTCGGCCATGCAGCCGGCGGCGACCACCTTGGCGCCGGTGTCGGCGGCGGCCAGCAGGGTCTGGATGGAGTCCTGCTTCGCCTTCTCCACGAAGCCGCACGTGTTGACGACCACCACGTCGGCGCCTTCGCCGTCGGTGGTGACCTGCCAGCCGTCGGCGTGCAGCCGGGCGGCCAGCTCCTCCGAGTCGACCTCGTTGCGGGCACAGCCCAGGGTCAGCAGGGCGACACGGCGGCCGTCGGTCGGGGAAGGGGAGGTGGCAGACACCATCCGAGGGTACCGGGCGGGTGGGCGGCGGCCGTCAACGGCGGGCCGCCCGCACCGGCCGCCGCACCCTTCCCGCCGCCACGACCGGCTCAGACCGCCGCCGCGCCGACCCCGACCAGCCGGTCGAGCAGGAAGACCTCCGTGCCGGCCAGGCCGGTCGAGCAGAAGACCGAGACCTGGTCCGCGCCGGTCCGGCCCGCGACGGCGCCGGCCAGCACCGCGCCCAGGTCGCGCAACCGTCCGGCGTACGCGGGCAGCGTCGCCAGCATCGGCGGGTCGTACGCTGCCGCCTGCGCCGGCGAGTCGGTGACCAGCAGGTCGGCGGCGTCCAGCAGGTCGGTGCCGAACTCGTGCCGGTCGACCTGCTTGAAGCCGACCGTGTTGACGTGGGTGCCGGGGGCCAGGTCGGCGGCGTCGAGCACGGGGCCGACGGCGGTGGTGGCGAGCACCACGATGTCGCGGTCACGGACGGCGGCCCGCGCCGAGCCCACCGCCCGCGCCGGCACGCCCAGCTCGGCGCGGACGCGGGCGGCGAACGCCTCCCGCCGGGCGGCGGAGCGGCTGTGCACGGTGACCTCGCGCAGCGGGCGGACGGCGGCGGCGGCCCAGACCTGGGTCCACGCCTGCCCGCCGGAGCCGATCACGCCCAGGGTGGCGGCGTCCGGCCGGGCCAGGGCGTCCACGGCGACCCCGCCGAGCCCGCCGGTACGCCGGGAGCCCAGCTCCTCCCCGACCGCCACCGCCCGGACCGCCCCGGTACGCCCGTCGTGCAGCACGACCACCTGCTCGCTCTCCGGGTGCCCGAACGTGTCGTACGAGCGGTAGCCGTACCACTCGCCGGTGAGGTGGCCGGCGGTGAGCACCATCCGTCCTCCGCCCAGCGGCGCGGCGGCCCGGGGCGGGGCCACCAGGCGGCCGGCGTACGCGGCGAGCAGGGCGTCCCGCATCGCGGCGACCGTGGTGGGGGCGTCCAGCGCGGCGGCGACCTCGGGATCGGAGAAGAGCAGCGGCATACCCCGATACTGCAAGTTGAAGCGAGGTTCACGTCAACCCGTGGTGGCCCGGCTCACCCCGGGCACCGCCCGCCGGTGCTACCGTCGGTCGTGGCGGCCCGAGGTCGCCCCGGACGAGTGGTGGGCGTACCCGGTCAGGCCAAGACGCCCCGCGTGTGTGTACCGAGCCCACTCTTCCCGGCCCGATGGTCCGGGCGCCTACGCAGAGGTGATCTTCCATGGCCTGGATCGTTCTGGTGATCTCCGGACTTCTCGAGACCGCGTGGGCGATCGCCCTCGACCGCAGCGCCGGCTTCACCCGGCTCGTCCCGTCGCTGGTCTTCGTGGTGACCCTGGTGCTCAGCATGGCCGGCCTGGCGTACGCGCTGCGCGAGATCCCGGTCGGCACCGGCTACGTCGTCTGGGTGGGCATCGGGGCGGTCGGCACCGCCCTGGTCGGGATGCTCGCGCTGAACGAGCCGGCCAGCCTGCCCCGGATCGCCTGCCTGCTGCTGGTGGTCGCCGGCGTCGTCGGCCTGAAGGTCTTCCACTGACCGGCGTCTTGCGGGGCGAGGCGTGACGGAAGACCACAGTGGGTAGAGCTGTGCCTGGCACCGGAAAGGCTCTCACCCACGGAGGCAGACAATGGCCAACATGCACTCGACCGCCCGCCCGCGCACCAACGCCGCCCGCATCTGCACGATCCTGGGCTTCGTGTTCGCGGTCCTCGCGCTCCTGCTCAACCCGCTCGTCTTCGGCGTGATCGGGCTGGTCCTGGGCATCGTCGGCGCCGTGCTCGGCGACAAGCCGCTCGGCTGGTACGCCGCCGCCGCCAACGTGGCCGCCATCGTCATCAGCCTGCTGATCATCAACGCGCTCGTCAACAACTGACCTCCGCTCCCCCGGGCGAAGACCGGGCCCGCCGGCGTGCCGGCGGGCCCGTCGTCTGTGCGCCCTGTCGGGCGGTTGCCCGGCTCAGCCCCGCCGTGACGACCGGGAACGCCCCCGCGCCATCAGCGGCCGGCCCGTCCTAGTCCTCGCCGCCGCGCAGGCCGACCAGTACCTCCTCCAGCTCGTCCGGCTTGACCAGCACGTCACGGGCCTTGGACCCCTCCGACGGGCCGACCACGCCCCGGGTCTCCATGAGGTCCATCAGCCGCCCCGCCTTGGCGAAGCCGACCCGCAGCTTGCGCTGGAGCATCGAGGTCGAACCGAACTGCGAGGTGACCACCAGCTCGACCGCCTGCACCAGCAGGTCGAGGTCGTCGCCGATCTCCTCGTCGATCTTCTTCTTGCCGGCGTCCGGCGCGACGAGCACGTCCGGGCGGAACTCCGGCTCGCGCTGGTCCTTGCAGAACTTCACCACGTCGGCGATCTCGCGCTCGGTCACCCAGGCGCCCTGGATCCTGATCGGCTTCGAGGCGCCCATCGGCAGGAACAGGCCGTCGCCGCGACCCAGCAGCTTCTCCGCGCCCGGCTGGTCGAGGATGACCCGCGAGTCGGCCAGCGAGGAGGTGGCGAACGCCAGGCGCGACGGCACGTTGGCCTTGATCAGGCCGGTGACCACGTCGACCGACGGACGCTGGGTGGCCAGCACCAGGTGGATGCCGGCCGCGCGGGCGAGCTGGGTGATCCGGACGACCGAGTCCTCCACGTCGCGCGGGGCGACCATCATCAGATCGGCCAGCTCGTCCACGATCACCAGCAGGTACGGGTACGGGCGCATCTCCCGCTCGCTGCCCGGCGGCGCCTTGATCTCGCCGTTGCGCACCTTGCGGTTGAAGTCGTCGATGTGCCGGACCCCGTTGGCGGCGAGGTCGTCGTAGCGCATGTCCATCTCGCGGACGACCCACTCCAGCGAGTCGGCCGCCTTCTTCGCGTTGGTCACGATCGGGGTGACCAGGTGCGGGATGCCCTCGTAGCCCGTCATCTCGACCCGCTTCGGGTCGATCAGCAGCAGCCGCACCTCGTCCGGGGTGGCCCGGGTGAGGATGGACACCAGCAGCGAGTTCAGGCAGGACGACTTGCCCGCGCCGGTCGCGCCGGCGATCAGGATGTGCGGCATCTTGGCGAGGTTGGCCACCACGTAGCCGCCCTCGATGTCCTTGCCGAGCGCCACCACCATCGGGTGGTGGTCGCTGGTGGCGGCCCGCGACCGCAGCACGTCGCCGAGCGCCACGTTCTCCGGGTCGGTGTTCGGGATCTCCACCCCGACCGCGCTCTTGCCCGGGATCGGGCTGAGGATCCGCACGTCCGGCGACTTCACGGCGTACGCGATGTTGCGGGAGAGCTGGGTGATGCGCTCGACCTTGACGCCGGGGCCCAGCTCCACCTCGTAGCGGGTGACGGTCGGGCCGCGGGTGAACCCGGTGACGGCGGCGTCCACGCCGAACTGGTCGAAGACGCCGGTGAGCGCGACGATCACCTCGTCGTTGGCCTTGCTCCGGGACTTCGGGGCCGCGCCGCTGCCGAGGATGTTCGCCGGCGGCAGCGTGTAGTCGCCCGCCAGCCCGGTCAGCGCGAGCTGCTCGGCCCGCGTCGGCGCGGGCGAGTGCTCCGGCGGCTCCGCCGGCTTGCGGCTGGCCGGCACTTTGCCCGGGGGCTTGCGGGGCAGCACCAGGGTTTCCTGGAGGTCCACCCCGTCGAGGTCGTCGTCGAACTCCCCCGGCTCGGGCGGCGGCGGGGCCGCCCGCTTCGCCGGGCGCTTGCGGGGCGCCGGCCTGGCGGGCTCCTCGTCCGTCTCCGCCACGACCGGCGGGGCGATCCGGGTGCCGAACAGCAGGCCGAGCCGCTCCGGAACCTTGTTGATCGGGGTCGCGGTGACCACCAGCAGGCCGAAGACCAGCAGCAGGATCAGCAGCGGCACGGCCACCCACGCGGTGACCGCCCGCTCCATCAGGCTGCCGACGCCGGCGCCGACCAGGCCGCCGGCGAAGTCGCGCTGGCCCGCGTCGGCCGGGTCCTGTCCGATGTGCAGCATCGCGGCGGTGGCGACCAGCATGGACGTCCAGCCGACCAGCCCCCGGCCACGGTGCTCGGGATCGACGGGCTCGCGCATCAGCCGCCAGGCGCCGATCATCAGCAGCACCGGCACCACGACCGAGATCGCCCCGAGGAAGAGCCGGAAGGTGTCGGCCAGCCGGGCGCCGACCGGGCCGGCGCCGGAGAACCAGAGGGCCACCGCGCTGAGCAGGGCGAGGCCGAAGACCAGCAGGCCCGCGCCGTCACGGCGCTGCTCCGGGTCGAGCCCCCGGGCGGAGCCGGCCTGCCGGAACGCCCAGCCGACGCCGTGCGCCATCCCCATCCACAGTGCGCGGACCGCCTGCCCGACGATCGGACCCGGGCCCGGCCGGGCCGCCGGCCGCCGCCGGGGCGCCGCCCGGCCGGCCTTCTTCGCCGGCTGACGGGCACGACTGTTCGTGGTGCCACGCGGCGACGCGCCGCGCCGCCGGCTCGCCTGAGAGGTACGGCCCGCCATAGCATCAACCTAATGGCGTGACCCGGCAGATCGCCGCCTTTCCGGGTCGTGTCCGCGTGTCGCAGCGCGGGCCCGCCGCGTCACGTGATATCTGCCTCAGAAGGGTTGCCCCCATGGCGTCGCCGGAAACCGAGGACGGTCGGGACGGCCCGCTGGCCGGGCACCCGGGGGCGCTGGAACCGCTGACCGGCGAGCTGATCGCCGCCGTGCTGCGCAGCCGGGGCTACCACGTCGGGGCCGACGCCGACGGCGACCTGGTCGGCCGCTGGGACGACAGCCTGATCTGGTTCCTGCGCCCCGGCGCCAACGGCGAGCTGCTCCAGGTCCGCACCCTGACCGCGCCGGCGTTCCCCATCGAGTACGTGCCGGCGCTGCACGCCTTCTGCAACGCGTGGAACCACGACCGGCTCTGGCCGAAGGCGTTCGTGCACGTCGAGGACGACGGGCGGGCCCGGATCTGCGGCGAGGTCATCACCGACCTGGAGCGCGGCGTCACCGCCCACCAGCTCGACCAGTTGCTCGACTGCGGCATCGCCACCGGCTGCCAGCTCGCCACCGAGGTGGCCCGGCTGCCCGGCGGGGTGGTGGCGTGACGGGTCAGGGCGAGGGCCTGGCCGGGCGCGGCCTCGACCCGTTCGGGCTGCCCGGCTGGTGGAGCGGGCTGCGGCGCGGGGGCCGGCAGCCCGACCCCGCGCTGGCCGGAGCGCTCGCCGACGCCCGCGACACCCCCGACGGCGAGGCCCGCAGCACCGAGCTGGAACGGATCGCCGCGCACGCCGACGCCACGGGCGACGACCGGACGGCGCTGGCGGCCCGGTTCGCGCTGATCGAGGCGTACCTCCTGCACGGGCAACGGTGGCGGCTGGTCGAGCCGGTGCGCCGCTGCCTCGCCACCGCCCAGCGCCGCCCCGACCTGCTGGCCGGAGACCAGGCCGAGCTGCTGCGGCGCCACCGACGGTACGCGGTCGAGGCCCTGCTCGGCTCGCCCCGGGTCGGGCTGGACCAGGCCCGTTCCATGCTGGACGACCTCGCCGCGCGCGCCGCCGACGACCCGGCGGTGGTCGCCGAGCTGCGCTGCCGCGTCGCCGACCACCTCGGCGACGAGCCCACCGCCCGGCGGTGGTACGACCGCTGGGCGACGGCCGGTCCGGGACCGGTCGGTGGCTGCCCGGACTGCGCGTCGGCCCGACGGGCGGAACTGCTCGCCGGCTGGGGCGACCACCGGGCCGCGCTGGCCGCTTTGGAGGACTCCCCGCCCGGCGGCGTCGACTGCACCGAGCAGCCGGAGCGGACGCTGGTCGCCGGGCTGCTGTCCTGGCTGCGGGCCGGGGAGCCGGAGCGAGCGGCCGAGGCGCACGTCCGGGCGTACCGGCGGCACCGGCGGGAGCGGGCCGCCTTCGGGTTCCTCGCGACGCACCTGCGGTGGTGTGCGCTGGCCGGGCACCCCGCCCGGGGCCTCGACGTCCTCGCCGAGCAGCTGCCCCGGCTGGACCGGCCGCACGACGACCTGTCCGCGATGGAGTTCGCCGCCGCCGGGGCGCTGGTCTGCGCCCTCGCCGTGGAGGCGGGGCTCGGCGGGCGGACGGTGCACCGCCCGGCGTACGGGGTGCGTCCGGCCGCCGAACTCGACGTGGCCACGCTCGGCGCCACCCTGCTCGGGGTGGCCACCGCGCTGGCCGGCAGCTTCGACGCCCGCAACGGCACCGGCCACCAGTCCGGCCGGATCGCGTCCTGGCTGGCCGAACGGCCGGCCGCCGCGCCGGTGCCCCTGCCGCCCGACGACGACCCGGACGACGACGCCGACGACCCGCCCCACGAGGACCCGCCGGACGGGGAGCCGCGCCCGCTGAGCCTGGCGATGATCACCGCCGAGCTGGACCGGCGCGGGGACCGGTACGCCGTCGACGACCGTGGCGCCGTGACGGGCCGGTGGGGCGAGGCGCTGATCCAGTTCCGGCGGGCCGGCGAGCGTGGCGAGATCCTCCAGGCCCGGTCCGTGGCGAACCGCCGCCTACCGGCCGACCGGCTCGCGGAGGCGTACGCCTTCTGCAACGCCTGGAACCACGACCGGCTGCTGCCGAAGGCGTACGTGCACGAGCGGGAGGGCGAGCTGCTGCTGGCCGGTCACGTCGCCACCGACCTGGCGCACGGGGTGGCCCCGGCCCAGCTCACGGTGCTGCTCGACGCGGCCGTGGAGACCGGCGTCGCGTACGCCCAGGCCGTGGCCGCCCTGCCCTGAGCCGGGCGGCCCGCCCTACGGCGACGCCCGCCGGCACACGGGGTGCGGGCGGGCGTCGCGGCGGCGCGGGGTCAGACCTCGACGACGGTGGGAACGATCATGGGCCGACGCCGGTACGCGTCGTTCACCCACCGTCCCACGGTGCGTCGGACGATCTGCTGGAGCTGGTGCGGGTCGGTGATGCCGTCGGAGGCCGCCCGGTTCAGGGCCTCGGTGACCAGCGGGATCACCGGGCTGAACGCCTCCGGGTCCTCCGAGAAGCCCTTCGCCGACAGGGTCGGGCCGCCCACCACCTTGCCGGTCACGGAGTCGACCACCACGGTGGTGGCGATGAACCCGCCGTCGCCGAGGATCCGGCGCTCGGTGAGCAGCGACTCGCTGACGTCGCCGACGGCGAGGCCGTCGACGTAGACGTAGCGGCTCTTCACGTGCCCGACCAGGCTGGCCCGGCCCTCGACGAGGTCGACGACGTCGCCGTCCTCGCAGAGCACCACCCGGTCGGGGGCGACGCCGGACTCGATGCCGAGCCGGGCGTGCGCGCGCAGGTGCCGCCACTCGCCGTGCACCGGCATCAGGTTGCTGGGCCGGACCACGTTGAGCAGGTAGAGCAGCTCGCCGGCGGGCGCGTGACCGGAGACGTGCACCTTGGCCACGTCCTTGTGCACCACCACGGCGCCGGCCCGGGCCAGCCGGTTGATCACCCGGTAGACCGAGGTCTCGTTGCCGGGCACCAGCGACGAGGCGAGCACCACGGTGTCGCCGGGGGCGATGGTGATGTGGCGATGGTCGCCGCTGGCCATCCGGCCCAGCGCGCTCATCGGCTCGCCCTGCGAGCCGGTGGACATCAGCACGATCTGCTCGGGCGGCATGTTCGTCGCCTCTTCGATCCCGATGACCAGCCCGGACGGGATGTTGAGCAGCCCCAGGTCACGGGCGATGCCCATGTTGCGGACCATGGACCGGCCGATGAGGGCGACCTTGCGGCCGTGCTCGGCGGCGGAGTCGAACACCTGCTGCACCCGGTGCACGTGCGAGGCGAAGGACGCGACGATGATCCGCCCCTTGGCCTTCGCGAAGATCGAGTCGAGCACCGGCCCGATCTCCCGCTCGGGGGTGACGAAGCCGGGGATCTCCGCGTTGGTGGAGTCCGAGAGCAGCAGGTCCACGCCCTCGGCGCCGAGCCGGGCGAAGCCGGCCAGGTCGGTGATCCGGCCGTCCAGCGGAAGCTGGTCCATCTTGAAGTCGCCGGTGTGCAGCACCAGGCCGGCCGGCGTGCGGATGGCCACCGCGAGCGCGTCGGGGATCGAGTGGTTGACCGCGAAGAACTCGCACTCGAACGGGCCGAGCCGCTCCCGGCCGCCCTCCCGCACGGTCAGCGTGTAGGGCTGGATCCGCCGCTCGGCCAGCTTCGCCTCGACCAGGGCGAGGGTGAACTGGGAGCCGACCAGCGGGATGTCGGGCTTGTGCGCGAGCAGGTACGGCACCGCGCCGATGTGGTCCTCGTGGCCGTGGGTCAGCACGATCGCCTGGACGTCGTCGAGCCGGTCCAGGATCGGACCGAAGTCGGGCAGGATCAGGTCGACCCCGGGCTGCTCCACGTCGGGGAAGAGGACCCCGCAGTCGACCACCAGCAGCTTGCCGTCGTACTCGAAGACGGTCATGTTGCGACCGATGGCGCCGAGCCCGCCGAGCGGGATGATCCGCAGCCCACCCTCCGGCAGTGGCGGGGGCAGTTCCGTCTCGAAGTGCGCCTCGGTCACGCGTCCACCTCATTCTGCGACGCCGTCACTCGGCGTCCGTCGTGTCGTTCGGTCATTCGGAAAGTTCCACGCCCGCCGCCGCGCTGTCGGCGCGGAGCTGGGCGATCTCGTCGTCGGTCGCGTCGACCAGCGGCGAACGCACCGGCCCGGCGGGGAGCCCGGCAGCCGCCAGGCCCGCCTTCACCAGGATCACGCCCTGGGTACGGAAGATGCCGGTGAACAGCGGCAGCAGCCGCCGGTGCAGGCTCAGCGCGGTGGCGGTGTCCCCCGCGTCGTACGCCTCGATCATCTGCTTGGTGAGCGCGCCGGTGAAGTGGGTCGAGGTGCCGACCACGCCCACGCCGCCCACGGCCAGCGAGGGCAGGGTGAGCGAGTCCTCGCCGCTGTAGAAGGCGAGGTTCGTCCGGCTGGTGACCCAGCTCGTGGCGGTCAGGTCCCCCTTGGCGTCCTTCACCGCGACGATCCGGGCGTGTTCGGCCAGGCGCACCATCGTCTCGGTGTCGATCGGCACGCCCGCCCGGTGCGGGATGTCGTAGAGCATCACCGGCAGCCCGGTGGCGTCCGCGACGGCGGTGAAGTGCCGCAGCAGGCCGCTCTGCGGCGGCTTGTTGTAGTAGGGGGTGACCACGAGCAGGCCGTGCGCGCCCGCCTTCTCGGCGGCCGTGGAGAGCTCGATGGTGTGCCGGGTGTCGTTGGTGCCGACCCCGGCCACGACCTTGGCGCGGTCACCGACGGCCTCCACCACGGCCCGGATCAGCTGTTCCTTCTCGGCCTCCGTGGTGGTCGGCGACTCGCCGGTGGTGCCGTTGACCACCAGCGCGTCGTTGCCCTGCTCGTCGACCAGGTGGCTGGCGAGCCGCGCGGCGCCGTCGAGGTCGAGCGAGCCGTCGGCGGTGAACGGGGTCACCATGGCCGTGAGCACTCGCCCGAAGGGGCGGGACACCGCCCGGGCGGGCGTGTCAGGGTGGTCGTGCGTCATGCCACCAACCTAGCGGACGACCACCGGCGCCCCGCCGGGGAAGCCCTCAGGACTCACTCGGCGTGCGGGCTCGCCGCGACCTCGGTGCCGTCGGGCAGGGCCGAGATCACGAAGTCGGCGAAGACGTTCGGGGCGACACCCTGGAGCTGCCGCAGGCACTCCACCGCCAGCTCGCGGATCTCCACGTCGGCGTGCTCGGTCGCGCGCATGGCGATGAAGTGCCGCCAGGCCCGGTAGTTGCCGGTGACCACGATGCGCGTCTCGGTGGCGTTGGGCAGCACCGCGCGGGCCGCCTGGCGGGCCTGCTTGCGCCGCAGCGTGGCGTTCTCCACGTCGGCGAAGCGCCGTTCCAACCCCTCCAGCAGCTCGTTGTACGCCCGCACGCTCGCCTCGGCGGCCTCCACGAACTTCTTGTGCAGCTCCGGGTCGTCGGCGATCACCGAGGGCTCGACCATGGCGGCGTCGCGCTCCGGCACGTACCGCTGGGAGAGCTGGGAGTACGAGAAGTGCCGGTGCCGGATCAGCTCGTGGGTGAAGGAGCGGGACACCCCGCTGAAGTAGAAGCTGACCGAGCCGTGCTCCAGCACGCTCAGGTGGCCGACCTCCAGGATGTGCGCGAGGTAGCCGGCGTTGGTGGCGGTGGCCGGGTTCGGCTTCTTCCAGCTCTGGTAGCAGGCCCGGCCGGCGAACTCCGCGAGGGCTTGGCCGCCCTCGGCGTCGGTCGACCACGGCACGTCGTCCGGCGCCTCGAAGTGGGTCCACGCGACGAGCTTGACCTGGGGCTGCACCATCTCCGGCATTCCTGGGACTGTAGTGGCGTCGCCCCTGCCCGCCCAAGCCAGGCTCGCCGGGTGCAATGTCGGTCACCGCGGACGGACGGCACGGGCGGCCGGATCCCGGTCGCTCGACGAAGTGAGCGGGGGTGACGGCAGGTTCGTACGTGCCCTTTCGAGCTGAGTCGGCTACGACATCACGCGCGCCGGCGGCGGACGTGGGCGGCCGGCGGCACGACGCCACGCGGGCAGCCGACGGCGGGACCCCCACGCGGGCAGCCGGCCGGAGGACCTCCGCGCCGGCGGGACGCGCACCGGTCGCACGCGCACGCGCCGACCTGCGCGACCGGCATGGCTGCCCCCACGTGCGCCGGACGGGCGCACCGCCGCCGGGATGCCGGACGGGCTCATCGCCCGTGGCCCCGCGGAGCGAGGCCCCGGCTGCTGATGTCGCAGACGATTCAGCTCGAAAGGGCGCGTGTAGCGATCGGTCACCGGGCGGACGGACGGCACCGGCGGCCGGATCGCGCCGCCCGGCGGCGTGAGCCGGGTGAACGGGGTGACGGCAGGTTCGTAGGCGCGACCGGCCGGCGGCGGCGCGGACGTCGGACCAGGCGCCACCGCTGGCGGCAGGCACAGACGTCAGGCTCGGCGCGTGGCGAGGGTCAGACGTAGAGGGAGGTGAACGGTGCCCAGGGAAGGTTGCGCAGGATCGTGAAGGCCAGCCAGGAGGCCAGGAAGACGCCGATCACCCGGGAGCTGATCCGCAGCTCGGGCAGGCGCCAGCCGAACGCCTGCCGGCCCGCCCAGGCGACGAAGAGGTACGCCAGGAAGGGCAGCGCGAAGACGAAGAGGAAGTGGTGCCGGGCGGCGGCCGGCAGGTCGGCGTGCAGCACGTACCAGAGCGCGCGCGTGCCGCCGCAGCCCGGGCAGTCCAGCCCCGTGGTGAGCTTGAGCAGGCAGGTCGGCGCGGCGTCGGGCGCCGATCGGGTGGGGTCGCTGATCAGCGCGTAGCCGATGCCGGCGGCGACGCAGCCGAGCGCGGCCAGGGGCACCGCCCAGCGCGGAGAACGCTCGTAGAGACGCACGACGAAGCGGGTGAGCCGGTCCGGCTCCGCGACGGGGTAGGGCGCCGCCCCCGGATAGGGCGAACCGGGGTGGGCCGCTCCGGGGTAGGGCGACCCCGGGTGGGGCGGCGCCTGCTCCGTGGGCCATCCGCCGGCCGGCGCGGCCGGACCCGCCTCGGGCGGGGCGTCGAGCCCACCCGTCTGCGGATGCGACGCCGAGGCCGGTCCGTCAACGCTCGTCACGTCGCTCACCGTACACCGGCCACGCCCGCCAGCGCGGCGGCCAGCGGGACGGCCAGGTCGCCGGCGGCGGGCGGGGCCACCGCGTCCAGGCCCAGCCAACCCGCGAGGCGGTGCAGCTCGGCGGCGAGCGCCAGCGCGGTCTCGCCCCGGTCGACGCCCGGCTCGGCCCAGGCGGCCGGCACCAGCAGCACGCGGGCCTTCCGGTCGGCCTTCAGGTCGACCCGGGCGGTGAACCGCTCCCCCTGCAGGAACGGCAGCACGTAGTAGCCGTGCACCCGCTGCGGCGCCGGCACGTAGATCTCGATGCGGTAGCTGAAGTCGAAGAGCCGCTCGGCGCGGGCCCGCTCCCAGACCACCGGGTCGAACGGGCTGACCAGGGTGTTGCCGCGCACCCAGCGGGGCAGCCGCGCACCGGCGTGCAGCCAGGCGGGCCGCCGCCAGCCCTGCACGGCGACCGGCAGCAGCTCGCCCGCCTCGACCAGTTCGGCGATGGCCTGCCGGGCCCCGGCCACCGGCAGCCGGAAGTAGTCGCGCAGCTCCGGCTCGGCGGCCACCCCGAGCGACCGCGCGGCGATGCCCACCAGCGTGCGGTGGGCATCGGCGTCGGTCGGCGTCGGTGCGTCGAGCACGGCGGCCGGCAGCACCCGCTCCGGCAGGTCGTAGCGACGGGCGAACGACGTCGTGCGGTCGGCGGCCGTCACCTCCCCCGCCCAGAACAGGAACTCCAGCGCCCGCTTGACCGCCGACCAGTTCCAGCCCCAGTTGCCCGTCTCCCGGGGCGCGTCGTGCTCGATCTCGGCGGCCGTGAGCGGCCCCCGGGCGGCCACCTCGTCGCGGACCCAGGCCACCAGGCCGGGCTGCTCCTGGGCGATGCGCCGCATCCCGCCCCAGGCCTCCGAGCGGGCGCGGGCCATCCGCCAGCGCAACACCGGGTGCAGCCCGACGGGCACCAGCGACGCCTCGTGCCCCCAGTATTCGAACAGCTCCCGGGGGCGGCGGTAGGCGGCGGCGTCGAGCAGCGAGGTCGGGTAGGGCCCGAGGCGGCTGTAGAGCGGCAGGTAGTGCGCCCGTTGCAGCACGTTGACCGAGTCCATCTGGATCAGCCCGACCCGGTCGAGCACCCGGCGCAGGTGCCGGCGGGTGGGCGCGCCGGTGGGCGCGGGGTCGGCGAAGCCCTGGGCGGCGAGCGCCACCCGGCGTGCCTGGGCGAGCGAGAGCGATTCCGGTGCGGCCATCGTCGGGCACCCTAATCCACCGGTACGACACCGGTGCGGACACTGGACCGATCACCCGCCGGGGCATAGAACGGACGCATGCTCACGATCCGCCGCGAGGAGCCCGACGACGCCGAGGCGGTCGCCCGGGTGCACATCCACGGCTGGCAGGCCGGCTACGCCGGGATCATGCCCGAGGAGGTGCTGCGGCGGCTCAACGTCACGGCCTGGGCGCAGCGCCGCCGGGACCTCGGCACCGCCGACCCGGAGCACCCGTTCACCACCCTGCTCGCCGAGGTCGAAGGGACGCTGGCCGGGTTCACCACGTTCGGCCCGTACCGCAACAACCAGGACCGTGGCGACCTCGACGCCGCGCACGGCGAGGTCGTGGCGATGTACGTCGAGCCGACCCGCTGGGGCGACGGCACGGCGCGGGCGCTGCTGGCCGCGGCGCGGGACGGACTGGTCGCCCGGGGCTGGTCGGACTACCGGCTCTGGGTCCTGGAGGCCAACCACCGGGCCCGCCGGTTCTACGAGCGGGCCGGGCTGTCACCGGACGGTGAGCGGTCGACCTATCCGGTGCCGCTGGCCGGCGGGCGCCCGCCGGTCGGGCTGGTCGAGCTGCGGTACGCCGGGCGCCTCGGCGGCTGACCCGGCCGGCGCCGCCCGACGGCGGTTGCTCCGGCCCGGGTCGCCCCAGCGGCGGATGGGCAGGAACGCCAACAGCGCCAGGCTGATCCAGACGTAGGTGTTGCTGCCGAGGAAGCCGTCGAGCCCGGTGAAGTCCTTCTCCCAGGCCCAGACGATGCGGCTGATCAGGAAGCCGTAGCCGACGATCGCGGCGCCCAGCAGGACGCGGCGTCGACGGCTGCCGGCGGGCGCGGCCATCCCGTTGTCGACCAGCAGGATCAGCGCGGGCAGCAGCCAGACCAGGTGGTGCACCCAGGTGACCGGGCTGACCAGGCACATCACCGCGCCCGTCAGCGCCAGGCCGGTCGCCTCGTCGCCGGCGGCCACGGCGGCGCGGGAGCGCCAGGCCCACAGCGCCAGCGTGGCGAGCACCAGCGCCAGCCAGGCCAGGGTGCTCGGGTGTTCCGGGTTCAGCCGGGCGACCACGCCGCGCAGCGACTGGTTGGAGACGAACGCCAGCTCACCGACCCGGCCGGTGTTCCACAGCGCCTCCGTCCAGAACTCCCGCGAGGCGTCGGGGAAGAGCGCGGCGGCCAGCAGCGTCGTGCCGGCCGCGGCGGCCATCGAGGTGACCGCGGCCCGCCAGCGGCGGGTCACCAGCAGGTAGACGATGAAGATGCCCGGGGTCAGCTTGATCGCGGTGGCCAGGCCGATGCCCACGCCGGCCCAGCGGTTGCCGGCCGGCAGCAGCCGGAGCAGGTCGATCGCGACCAGGAAGAGCAGCAGCATGTTGACCTGGCCGAAGTTGACCGTCTCGCGCATCGGCTCGTACGCGGCGGCCAGGCAGAGCGCCACGGCGAGGGCGAACCAGCGGGTCCAGCCGGAGCGGCGGGAGACCGGGTCGATCAGCCACCAGAACAGCACGGCGGTGACCACCACGCTGGCGGCCACGCTGACCGCGATCGCCGCCCACCACGGCAGGTACGCCATCGGCAGCATGACCAGGGCGGCGAAGGGCGGGTACGTGAAGCCGTACTGGGTGCCGGGCTTGAGGAAGTCGTAGATCTCCCCGCCGTCGTGCACCCACCAGGTCAGCGCGCCGTAGTAGACCTTCAGGTCGAAGAAGCCGTGCCGGACGGCCGCGACGGACAGGAAGGCGGTCACCGCGACGGCGAGCGCGACGACGCCGACGACCTGCTGGATCGTCCGTCGGGGACCCTGCGCCACCATCGCCTCCCTCGCCCTGCGTAGGCTTCCGTCCCATGGCTCTCGGGTACGTCCGCCCGGCGCGTCCGGAAGACGCCGGCGAGATCGCACGCATCCAACTCGCGACCTGGCGGGTCGCCTATCGCCGGATCCTGCCCCGGCACGTGCTCGACAACCTGGACGAGGCGTGGCTCGCCAGGCGGTGGAGCGCGGCCGTGCAGGAGCCGCCCTCCGGCGCCCACCGGGTGCTGGTCGCCGTCGAACAGGCCGAGCAATCCTATCTGGTGGGGTTCGCCGCCTCCGGTCCGGCCGACGCCGAGGCGCTCGCCCCGGGTGAGCCGGCGGAGGTCCTCGGGCCGGACGTCGCCGCGGTGACGGACCTGCTGGTGGAGCCGCGCTGGGGCCGGCGGGGGCACGGCAGCCGGCTGCTCGCCGCGACCGTCGACCTGTGGCGTGCCGACGGGTTCACCCGCGCCCTGGCCTGGGCCTTCGACGGCGACGCGGCGACCCGGAAGTTCCTCACCAGCACCGGCTGGGAACCCGACGGCGCGGCCCGCGCGCTGGACGTGGAGGACATGCTCGTCCCGCAGGTGCGCCTGCACGTGGCGGTGCCCGCGGACGCGGACCCGGCGGACGCGACGCCCGCCGAGGCGACGCTGCCGGACCTGACGCCGGGTGCGTCGCCGCCGGCGACGCCCGGGGACTGACCGTCCCTGGCGGCGCTCCCCGGCCCCAAGGGCGACCGGGCCGGGCGTTCCCGGGCCCGGAGGGCACCGACACCGACCCACGGTCCCCGACCCGCCGGTGCCGGCGTTCCGCCGGACACTGTCGGGGGCGTCGCCTACGGTGACCTCATGGTCGCGGTGGCGGCGTCCACGAGAGGGAGGCACCGGGCATGTTCACGGACACGACGGCGTGGAGCAGTTTCTCGGTCGACGACCCCGGCCGGGCCGAGCGGTTCTACGCCGACACGCTCGGCCTGCGGGTCTCGCGGGACGACGCCATGGGCGGCCTGCTGACGCTGCACCTCGCCGGGGGCCGGGACGTGATGGTCTACACAAAGGCGGACCACGCCCCCGCGGGCTACACGGTGCTCAACTTCCCCGTCGACGACGTCGACCGGGCCGTCGACGAGCTGACCGCGCGCGGGGTGCGGTTCGCGCGCTACCCCGGGATGCCCCAGGACGACAAGGGCGTCATGCGCGGCAACGGGCCGACCATCGCGTGGTTCACCGACCCGGCCGGCAACATCCTGTCGGTGATCGAGGAGGGCTGACCCCGTCAGGGTCGGGGCGGGACCTGGGCGGGCGGAAGGAGTTCGACGACCAGTTCGTCGTCCTCCATCGCCCCGGTGGGCACGAAGCCGAGGCTCGTGTAGAGGCGGGCGGCCTGGACGTTGTCGGGGTGGTAGGAGAGCCGGACGGGGTGACCGCCGTCCTGACCGCCCAGCCACGCGGCCAGGGTGCGCACGGCCGCCCGCCCGACGCCCCGGTCCTGTTCCGCCGCGTCGACCACCATGCCGCCGATCCACCGGGACCCGTCGTCGTCGACGCCCCACATGACGTGCCCGGCGACGGTCTCGTCCGCGTACACGGCCAGCGAGGTCCACACGTCGGAGCGCATGGTCAGCAGCAGGTAGCGCGCGGCCAGCGCCGCCACCCACCCACGCTGGTCGTCGCGCGGGGCGACGTCGGCCACCGCCCGCCAGTTGTCGTCGTCCACCGGGCGCAGGGTGACCCGGCGCCCGGCCCGGTCGGAGAGTCCAGAATCGATCACCCGGGCAGCCTAGGGGCCGCCCGGGTGCCGCCGCGACGGGTTTGCCCGTCAGTCCAGGAGGGCGTCCAGGCCGACGGTCAGCCCGGGCCGGGTGCGGACCGCGCGGACGGCCAGCAGCACGCCGGGCATGAACGAGACCCGGTCGTACGAGTCGTGCCGGATGGTCAGCGTCTCCCCCACGGTGCCGAAGAGCACCTCCTGGTGGGCGACGAGGCCGGTGGCGCGCACGGCGTGCACGCGTACCCCGTCGATGTCGGCGCCCCGGGCGCCCGCGACCTCGTCCTTCGTGGCGTCCGGCGCCGGGCCGAGCCCGGCCTCGGCGCGGGCGGCCGCGACCAGCCGCGCGGTGTGCGTGGCGGTGCCGCTGGGGGCGTCCAGCTTGCGGGGATGGTGCTGCTCGACGATCTCGACCGACTCGAAGTGCCGGGCGGCGCGGGCGGCGAACTGCATCATCAGGACCGCGCCGATGCCGAAGTTGGGGGCGATCACCACGCCCACCCCGGGCTTGTGGGCCAGCCAGCCGCGCACCCGCTCCAGCCGCTGCTCGGTGAAGCCGGTGGTGCCGACGACCGCGTTGATGCCCTGGTCGATGCACCAGTGCAAATGGTCCATGACGACGTCCGGGGTGGTGAAGTCGACGACCACTTCGGCCCCGGCGTCGGACGCGGCGAACAGGCCGTCGCCCTGGTCGACCATGGCCACCAGCTCCATGTCGGCGGCGGCGTCCACGGCCCGGCACACCTCGATGCCCATGCGTCCCCGGGCGCCCAGCACGCCGACCCGGATCAGCTCGTCCGGGCTCTTCTCCTGCTCGTCAGTCACGGGGCACAACCTATCCCAATCGGGACGCGCGCATCCGGGCGGACCGGCACCGGCGGGGACGTGCGGGACAGTCCGCAACGCCGGCGACGACGCGACGGGCCGGCGTCGGGCGGGACCGGGCGAGCGGGACGGGTCAGCGGGCGGAGAAGTCGCCCGCGCCGAACGGGCCGACCACGGCCAGCGACATCGGCCGGCTCAGCAGCTCGGCGGCCAGGGTGTTGACGTCGGCCACCGTGACCGCGTCGACCCGGCCGAGCAGCTCGTCGACCGGCATCAGGTGGCCGTAGAGCAGCTCCCCCTTGGCCAGCCGGCTCATCCGCGAGCCGGTGTCCTCCAGCCCCAGCACGAACGAGCCCTTGCTCATCCCCTTGCCACGGGCCACCTCGGCCTCGGTCAGGCCGTCGGCGGCCACCCGGGCGAGTTCGGCCCGGGTCAGCTCCAGCACCTCGTCGACCTTGCCCGGGGCGCAGCCGGCGTAGACGGCGAAGAGGCCGCTGTCGGCGTACTGGCTGGCGTAGGAGTAGACCGAGTAGGCGAGGCCGCGCCGCTCGCGGATCTCCTGGAACAGCCGGCTCGACATGCCGCCGCCGAGGATGTTGTTGAGCACGCCCAGCGCGAAGCGCCGCTCGTCGAGCCGGTCGATGCCGGGGCAGCCGAGGATGACGTGCGCCTGCTCGGTCTCCTTCGGCTCCACCAGGGTGGTGGCGGGCTTCGTGCGTACGGCCGGGGTGGCCGACCGGTGCGACGCGGGCGTCGCCGGGTCGGTGTCCAGCGGGGTGCCGCGCAGCGCCTGGCGGACCAGCTTGACCACCGTGGCGTGGTCCAGGTTGCCGGCGGCGGCGACGACGATCTGCGGAGCGGTGTAGCGGCGGCGGTAGAAGCCCTGGATCTGCCGCCGGGTCATCGGGGTGACGGTCTCCTCGGTGCCGGAGATCAGCCGGCCCAGCGGGTGGTCGCCGTAGACGGCCCGGGCGAAGAGGTCGTGCACCTCGTCGCCGGGCTCGTCGTCGTGCATGGCGATCTCCTCGAGGATCACGCCCCGCTCGGTCTCCACGTCGGCCGGTTCCAGCACCGAGTCGGCGACCAGGTCGCACATCACGTCGATGGCCAGCGGCAGGTCCTCGTCCAGCACGCGAGCGTAGTAGCAGGTGTATTCCTTGGTGGTGAAGGCGTTGGTCTCGCCGCCCACCGCCTCGATCTCCGAGGAGATGTCCAACGCGCTGCGCTTGTTGGTGCCCTTGAATAGCAGGTGCTCCAGGAAGTGCGCCGCGCCGGCCTGCGGGCCGGTCTCGTCCCGCGAGCCGACCGCGACCCAGACGCCGAACGAGACACTGCGCATCGCCGGGATCGCCTCGGTGAGCACACGCAGCCCGCTGGGCAGCACGGTACGCCGTACCGTGCCGCCCAGCGGGTCGTCGCTGATCGTGCGGGTCACCGCCCGGGCGGCGCCGCCGGAGCGGGCCGCCGCGGTGCTCCGGTGGAAGGCCCCTGCGGGGCCCGGGACGGACGCCACCCCCCGTCGATCCGGCGGAAACGGCGCGCTGACGGCCCGACTCACGTGTTGCTCCCAGATCGACGAGGGGTGGGTGATGCGATGGTGCGGTGCGTCAGCTGCGCCGGGTGCGGCGGCGCGGACGCTCGCCGCCCTCGCCACCCTCGCCGCCGCCCTCGCCGCGCTCGCCGCCGCCCGGGCCACGACCGCCCCGGTCGCCGCCGCGCTCACGGTCGCCCCGGTCGCGCGGAGCCCGGTCGTCCCGGTCCCGGCCGGCCGGACGCTCGCCACCGGCGGCCTCGCCGGCGGCCGGCGCCTCGGCGCCCTCCGGGCGGACCTTGTCCAGGTAGATCTTGCCGCGGGCGTCGATGTCCGCGATCTCGACCTCGACCCGGTCGCCGACGTTGAGGAAGTCCTCGACCCGCTCGACCCGCTTGCCGTCGCCCACCTTGGAGATGTGCAGCAGGCCGTCCCGGCCCGGCAGCAGCGAGATGAACGCGCCGAACGCGGCGGTCTTGACCACCGTGCCGAGGAACCGCTCCCCGGCCTTCGGCAACGTCGGGTTGGCGATCCCGTTGATCCGGTCCACCGCCGCCTGGGCCG
The DNA here is from genome assembly GCF_003664255.1 of Micromonospora sp. M71_S20. NCBI lineage: Bacteria > Bacillati > Actinomycetota > Actinomycetes > Micromonosporales > Micromonosporaceae > Micromonospora > Micromonospora sp. M71_S20. The sequence goes on from NZ_RCCV01000001.1 coordinate 798,507, forward strand.
ACGGGCCGTTGGTGGCGCCGACGTAGATCGTGCCGTCGTCCTCGATGGAGATCTCGGCGCCGGTCTCGTCCTGGATCGCGTTGATGGTCTGCCCCTTCGGGCCGATCACCATGCCGATCTTGTCGACCGGGATCTTGACGGTGGTGACGCGCGGGGCGTACTCCGACATCTCGGCCGGGCCCTCGATCGCCGCCTGCATCACGCCGAGGATGGTCTGCCGGGCCTCGTACGCCTGCTGCAGCGCGGCGGCCAGCACGTCCGACGGGATGCCGTTGAGCTTGGTGTCGAGCTGGAGCGCGGTCACGAACTCCGGCGTGCCGGCGACCTTGAAGTCCATGTCACCGAACGCGTCCTCGGCGCCGAGGATGTCGGTCAGCGTCACGTACTGGGTCTTGCCGTCCACCTCGTCCGAGATGAGCCCCATGGCGATGCCGGCCACCGGCGCCTTCAGCGGCACACCGGCGGAGAGCAGGCCCAGCGTCGAGGCGCAGACCGAGCCCATCGAGGTGGAGCCGTTGGAGCCGAGCGCCTCGGAGACCTGCCGGATGGCGTACGGGAACTCCTCGCGCGACGGCAGCACCGGGATCAGCGCCCGCTCGGCGAGCGCCCCGTGGCCGATCTCGCGCCGCTTCGGCGAGCCGACCCGGCCGGTCTCACCGGTCGAGTACGGCGGGAAGTTGTAGTTGTGCATGTAGCGCTTGCGGTTCTCCGGGGACAGCGTGTCCACCATCTGCTCCATGCGCAGCATGTTCAGCGTGGTGACGCCCAGGATCTGGGTCTCGCCACGCTCGAACAGCGCCGAGCCGTGCACCCGGGGCAGCACGCCGACCTCGGCGGTCAGCGGGCGGATGTCGCGCGGGCCGCGGCCGTCGATACGGACCTGCTCGCGCAGCACCCGGTTGCGCACCTCGGACTTGGTGAGCGACCGGAAGGCGGCGCTGAGCTCCTTCTCCCGGCCCTCGAAGCGACCGCCGAGCTCCTCGGCGACCTTGGCCTTGATCCGGTCGAGGGCCTCCTCGCGGTCGGCCTTGCCGGCGATCTGGAGAGCCTCGGCGACCTCGGCGCGGGCCACGCCGGCCACCGCCTCGTAGACGTCGTCCTGGTAGTCCAGGAACACCGGGAACTCGGCGACGGGCTTGGCGGCCACCTCGGCCAGCTCGGCCTGCGCGCGGCACAGCTCGCGGATCGCCGGCTTCGCGGCCTCCAGGCCGCTGGCCACGATCTCCTCGGTCGGGGCGGTCGCGCCGCCCGCGATCAGGGTCACGGCGTTCGGCGTCGCCTCGGCCTCGACCATCATGATCGCGACGTCGCCGTCCGGCAGCGAGCGGCCGGCCACGACCATGTCGAAGGTGGCCCGGGCCAGCTCCTCCAGGGTCGGGAAGGCGACCCACTGGCCGTCGATGTGCGCGACCCGGGTCGCCCCGATCGGGCCGGAGAACGGCAGGCCGGAGAGCTTGGTCGACATCGAGGCGGCGTTGATCGCCACGACGTCGTAGGGGTGCTGCGGGTCGAGCGCGAGGATGGTCTCGACGACCTGGACCTCGTTGCGCAGGCCCTTGACGAACGACGGGCGCAGCGGCCGGTCGATCAGCCGGCAGGTGAGGATCGCGTCCTCGCTGGGGCGGCCCTCGCGGCGGAAGAACGAGCCGGGGATGCGGCCCGCGGCGTACATCCGCTCCTCGACGTCGACGGTCAGCGGGAAGAAGTCGAACTGCTCCTTCGGCTGCTTGCCGGCGGTGGTGGCGGAGAGGACGACCGTCTCGCCGAGCTGGGCGACGACGGACCCGGCGGCCTGACGGGCCAGCCGGCCGGTGGAGAAGGTGATCTCACGGGTGCCGAAGGACCCGTTGTCGATCACGGCGGTGCGGGATTCGGTGCCGAGGTTGGTCTCGGTCATGGTGCTGTCGTGCTCCTTCGCATCAGGGGCCCACGACGCGGGGAGCTGCTCAGACGGCCGGTCTTCGATCGAAGCGCCCGGGTGGCCGGCGCAATGCCGGGGTGCCCGGGGGCCACTACCGGAGACCGGTACGCTGACCGGCTCCCGTTCTCGGGTGGTCGCGCGGCCCGGTTTTCGTGTGGTGGCGAAGCGGGGGAGCGGCCCGGTCGGGCCACTCCCCCGTCACGTCACCGGCGCAGACCGAGCCGCTCGATGAGCGACCGGTAGCGGTTGATGTCCTTCTTCTGGACGTAGTTGAGCAGCCGACGGCGGCGGCCGACCAGCAGCAGCAGCCCACGGCGGCTGTGGTGGTCGTGCTTGTGCACCTTCAGGTGCTCCGTCAGTTCGGCGATCCGCTTGGTGAGGACCGCGACCTGCACCTCCGGCGAACCGGTGTCGCCGTCGGCGGTCGCGTACTCCGCGCGGATCTTGGCCTTGGCTTCCTGGTCGAGCGCCATGTTCTCCCTGTTTCGTGGGTTGTTCGATGATGTCCGTCGGATCGGTCAGTGGACCGGAAACGGACCGGTACCTCGCACCCGCGGCGTCGTGCAGGCACGCGAGGCCCCACGTCGGTCAGCCGACGTCCCCGCCAGACTACCAGCCCTGCCGGACGGCGGCCTGTCAAGGGCCGCGACGCGGTCAGCCGAGCACGCGCCGGGTCCGCTCGACGTCCTGGTTCATCTGGGCGATCAACGGCTCGATCGCGTCGTAGCGGATCTGCCCGCGCAGGTGCGCCACGAAGTCCAGCGCCAGCCGCTCGCCGTAGAGGTCGCCGGTGAAGTCGAGCACGTACGCCTCCACCCGCCGCTCCCGGCCGGAGAAGGTCGGGTTGGTGCCGACCGACACCGCCGCCGCCAGGGGCTCGGCGTGGCCCCGGCGCACCAGCCGGGCGGCGTAGACGCCGTCGGCGGGCACCGCCGCGTACCGGTGGCAGAGCAGGTTGGCGGTGGGGAAGCCCAGCTCGCGGCCGCGCTGGTCGCCGCGGACCACCACGCCCTCCACGCGGTGCGGGCGGCCGAGCGCGGCGGCCGCCGCCGTCACGTCCCCCGCGTCGACGCAGGAGCGGATGTACGTGGAGGAGTAGACCGTCCCCGCCTCGGCGACCAGCGGGGCGCCCTCGACGGCGAAGCCGAAGGTGCGGCCGAGCCGCTCCAGCAGCGCCACGTCACCGGCGGCCCGGTGCCCGAAGCGGAAGTTGTCCCCCACCACGACCAGCGCGGCGTGCAGGTGCTCGACCAGGATGTCGTGCACGAACGCCTCGGCGGGCAGCCGGGAGAACTCCGGGGTGAACGGCACCACGCAGAGCACGTCCACGCCGAGCGCCTCGATCAGCTCGGCCTTGCGGGCGGTCTCGGTGAGCACCGCCGGGTGCGAGCCGGGGCGCACCACCTCGGCCGGGTGCGGGTCGAAGGTCACCACCACCGACTGCACGCCCAGCTCGCGAGCCCGGGACACGGTGTGCCCAATGGTCGCCTGGTGTCCCTTGTGCACGCCGTCGAAGACGCCGATGGTGACGACCGACCGCCCCCAGCCACCTGGCGCCGCGTCGTACCCCCGCCACCGCTGCATGCCGCTCCTCCCCTGCCTTTCCGGCGGCCCGCACCGGCCGCCGCCCTTCGCCCCGTCAGGCGGGGGCGAGCACGATCTCCGCGCGGGCCCGGCCGTCCCGCTCGCTGACGATAGCGATCAGGCCGCCGTCCGGGCCGAAGACCGCGTAGGGGCCGGCGATTCCCACCGGGTCGAGCGGCCCGCCGTGGGAGAGGACCTTCGCCTCGTCGGCCCCGGCGTCGCGGCGCGGGAAGAACCGGTCGGCCGCCGCCGCCAGCGGCAGGTTCACCACCTCGGGGGCGCGCTCCTCCAGCTGGTCGAGGGTGGCGGCCTCCGCGAGGGGGAAGTTCCCGACGGCGGTACGGCGCAGCGCGGTCAGGTGCCCGCCCACCCCGAGCGCCAGGCCCGCGTCCCGGGCGATGGCCCGGATGTACGTCCCGGAGGAGCAGGTCACGTCGATGTCCACGTCGACGACGTCGGGCGCGTCGCGGCGCACCGCCAGCAGCTCCAGCCGGGACACGGTGACCCGACGGGCGGGCAGCTCGACGCTCTCCCCCTCGCGCACCCGCTTGTACGCCCGCTGCCCGTCGACCTTGATGGCGCTGACCGCGCTCGGCACCTGGTCGATCTCGCCGGTCAGCGCGGCCAGGGCCGCCCGGATCGCCTCGTCGGTCACCTGACCGGCCGGGGTGGTGGCGATCACGTCGCCCTCGGCGTCGTCGGTGACGGTGGCCTGGCCGAGCCGGACGGTGGCCGTGTAGCTCTTGTGCGCGCCGATCACGTAGGTGAGCAGGCGGGTGGCCCGCCCGACCCCGATCACCAGGACGCCGGTGGCCATCGGGTCGAGGGTGCCGCCGTGCCCCACCCGACGGGTCCGGGCCAACCGGCGGATCCGCGCCACCACGTCGTGCGACGTCATGCCGCCGGGCTTGTCGACCACGATCAGACCGTCTGTGCTCACGACACCCAAGCCTGCCAGACCGGGTCGGACGCCCCGCCGCCGCCGTACCTGGTCGGGTGGACGGCCGGCGCCGCGTCCACCGGCGCCCCACGGCCACGCCGAGCGACGACGTCTACGGTCCGAACCGGCGGCCCGGCGACGGCGAGAGCTGCTGACCGGGGGCGGCAGCGGTGCGGAGGCTCAGCGCACCGCACCGGTCACGACCCAGCCCCCGGAGCGCAGCCGCAGCAGCAGGGCGACCAGCCGGACCACCACGAACAGCGTCAGCCCTGCCCAGATGCCGCCGAGGCCGAGGTCGAGCCCGTAGGTCAGCCAGATCGCGGGCAGGAAGGCACCGAGCGCGGCCACGATGGTGAGGTTGCGCAGGTAGCGGACGTCGCCCGCGCCGATCAGCACGCCGTCGAGGGCGAACACGACACCGGCCAGCGGCAGCATCGTCACGAACCACGGCCAGGCGAGCATGGCCTGCTCGCGTACCTGCGGATCGGAGCTGAACCAGCCGGGGACCACGCCGGCGCCGGCGGCGACGAGCACGGCGAACGCCACGCCGCAGACGCCGCCGAGCAGCCCGATCCGGCGGGCCAGGTCCCGGGCGGCGGCGTCCTCGCCGGCCCCGAGCGCGGCGCCGATCAGGGACTGGGCGGCGATGGCGAGCGCGTCGAGCACCAGGGCGGTGAAGAACCACAGTTGCAGGGCGATCTGGTGCGCGCCCACGGCGGCGGCCCCGAAGCGGGCGGCGACGGCGGTGGCGGAGAGGAAGCTGGCCTGGAACGCGACGCCCCGGATCAGCAGGTCCCGGCTGAGCGCCAACTGCTGCCCGATCAGCCGGGGGTGGGGCCGCAGCGAGACCCGTTCGGCGATCAGCGCCCCGACGAAGAGCGCCCCGCAGATGGTCTGGGCGACCACGTTGGCCACGGCGGAGCCGACCAGGCCCAGCCCGACCGGATAGACCAGCAGCGGGCAGAGCACGGCGGAGAGCACGTTCGGGCCGAGCACGAACACCAACGGGCGGCGCATGTCCTGCACGCCGCGCAGCCAGCCGTTGCCGGCGGCGGCGAGCAGCAGGCCGGGCGCGCCGAGCGCCGCGACCCGCAGCCACTGCGCGGCGGCGTCGGTCACCTCGCCGGGGCTTCCGACGAGGGTACGCGCCAACGCCCCGCCGCCGACCTGCATGCCGAGCGCGACCAGCACCCCCACCCCGAGGGCCAGCCAGGACGCCTGGACGCCCTCGGCGACGGCGGACGCCCGGTCGCCCGCCCCGAACCGCCGGGCCGACCGCCCCGTGGTGCCGTACGCGACCACCGTGCCGAGCCAGGCGATGAGCGTCAGCACGGTGCCGCCGACGGCCAGGGCGGCCAGCGGCACCCGGCCGAGGTGCCCCACCACCGCCGTGTCCACGAGCACGTAGATCGGTTCGGCGGCCAGCACCACCAGCGCCGGCAGGGCCAGCGCGGCGATCCGGCGGGGCGCGACCGCTCGCGGCCCGAAGGCGAGGGATTGGCTCATCGCCGCCGATCCTGGCACGGACGAGTAAGGATCGCAAGCCGACCGATCACTTACCGGGAGCCAGCTGGACGACGCTCACAGCACCGAGCAGAAGCACTCCCCCGACGACCATCGGCACGGAGAGCGACTCGCCGACGAGCCAGACCGCGAGCAGCACGGCGGTGAGCGGCTCCGCCAGGGTGACCAGCGCGGCGGCGCTGCCGGTGACGGCGCGCAGCCCGGCATAGAACAGGGCGTACGCCACCGCCGTGGTGACCACCCCGAGGTGGACGAGCAGGCCGATCGGCGCGAGCCGGGCCGGGACGCCGATCCCCTCGGCCAGCGCGACCGGGGCCAACGTCAACGCGCCGACCACTGCGGACACGGTGGTGAGCGTCATCGTCGCGACGCGTCGCGCGGCGTGCCGGCTCAGCACGGTGCTGGCGGCGTAGCCCACCCCCGAGCCGAACGCCGCGAGCAGACCGAGCAGCGGACGCGGCGCGGTCGCGCCCGGATCCCCGACCGACACCGTGATCAGCACGAGGCCGGCGACGCCGGTCACCAGGGCGCCCAGCATGGTCCGCCCGGGCAGCCGCCGCGCGCGCAGCGACTCCCACCCGAAGATGAGGACGGGGGCGATCCCCAGGCTGACCACGGTGGCCACCCCGACACCGCCCGCCGCGACCGCGAGGAAGTACAGCGCCTGGTAGCCCCCGAGCCCGACCCCGACCCCGACGAGGGCCACCGGTTGCGACCGCAGCGCCGCGAGCACCGGGCCCAGCCGGTGCGCCACCAGGGCGACCAGCACCAGCGCGCCGATGGCGAGGCGGTAGAAGCCGATGCCCGTCGGGGTGAGCGTGGTGGACTCGCGGACGAGTTGCACCGCGACACCGGTGGTGCCCCAGAGCACGGCGGCGCCGGTGACGTAGAGCAGCCCCCGGCGGGCGCCGACGCTCGGCGCGGGCCGGAGGCGGCGCGGGGTGGACGTGGACGTGGACGACGGCAGAGAAGACGATCGGGTCACGGGTGCGCTCCAGGCAGGATCGGGCCGCTGACAGGGTCGACGTCAGTCGGAGCGCACACACGACGGACAGGCGGCGGGCGATTCCACCCGGGCCCTGCGGGGAGGGCGCCGTTCAGGCGGACCGCCCGGCGAGTGGACCGGCGGCCATCCCGCAGGGGGAGGCGGGCCGGTGGCGTGGCGCTCCGGTCAGGAGCGCGGCGGGGGCAGAACGCCCCGGAACAACCTCATGCCCGCACCCTAGCGAGAGCCGCCCCGGCACGGCTCGGCATTTGCGGGTGGCGTGGCCGGGGGCACGGCCTGGACGTCTCGTCGAGCAGGTCGCCCCGCTCGACGGTGACGTCGCGGGCGACGGGCGGAAGCGTGGAGACGCGGACGCTCAGGCCGGGGGCAGGGAGTCGAGCCAGCGGCGTACCTCGGCGCGGCTGCGGAGCCGGACCACCGGGGGCGCCGGCGAGTGCGTGGCGACCGCGGTGAGCAGCCGGGGACGGGACCGGCGGGGATAGCGCCACACGTACCGGAGGAACTCGACGTCGATCGTCTCCGGGCAGCCGGGCGGGAGGTCGGGACGGCCCGTGGCGCGGTGCGCCCAGCGGCGGCGCAGCACCCGGCCGAGACAGAGCAGCCGGCCGAGGTCGCAGAAGACCAGCAGGTCGGCGCGGGGCAGGCGCAGGTCGAGCGTGCCGCCGTAGTTGCCGTCCATCACCCAGGCCGGCCGGTCGGCGAGTTCGGCGACCGTGGCCCGCCAGCGGGCGTCGCCCAGGGCCACCCAGCCGGGCTGCCAGTAGTGCCGGTCGAGGTGGATCAGCGGAAGGTCGAGCCGGCGGGCGACCTCACGCGAGAGGGTGCTCTTACCGGCGCCCGCGCTGCCGACGATGAGGATCCGGCGCATGCGGGGAACCGTAACGGTCCACCGGGTTGGACGATAAGTCGTTTCCTGGCCAGGGTCGACGGACGCCCGCGACCGGAGGCCGGGGCCGGGTGGGCGGTGACGCTGTCGGCGCGGGACGCCGGCGGCGTCACCGCCGGTCGGCGTCGGTCACTGACGGGTGTCCATGGACGTCTGCAGCGCGCGGCGCATCTGCTCGCGGGCCTCGTCGGTGGTCTGCGGCTTGGGCTTGCTCGGCATGGTGGTCCCCTTCCAGGGCGTGGGCCGCCGGCGAACGGCAGCCCTCACGGGCGGTCGTGCTGAGCGCCCGTGAGCGGCCCGGGGTCACCGGAGCGGCTGTGGGCAGCGGAAGCCCGGGTCGGTCCGACCCTGGAGGGAAGCGCCACCGGGTGTGGCGACACCGCCCACGGCCAGCGCCGCCACACGACGCCGGCCGATTCCCAAGCTATCGTTCAGGTCCACATACTGCCCATGGTTCCCGCGATTTGGACTCGCGTTCGCGGCCGGGGCCGCCGCGGCACGGGCCCCGGAGGATGCGGGGCACGCGGTCAGCGGGCCAGGAAGTGCCAGCCCAGCCACCACCAGAAGCCGAACAGGCCGATCCGGCCGACCGGCACCGGGCCCACCTCGTAGCGCATCACGTAGGCGCAGACCTCGCCGAGCGTGGGGATCCGCGAGCCCTCGCGGCGGGCCGCCCACTCGACGGCCGCGAAGAACACCAGGGAGGCCAGGAAGCCCCCGATGGCCAGCATCCGCATCATCGCCGCACCAGCCCCCAGAACGCCGAAAGCCAGCCCAGCCAGACCGCCGAGCGGACCAGTTGGTCCTCCAGCAGCGGATCGGCCAGCCGCGAGAAGGTGGGAAAGTCGTCCCCCGCCGCCAGCACGAACGTGGTCCCCTCGAAGACCCCGAAGACCACCACCGGCAGGGCCCACCAGGCCGCCGGGGCGCCCAGCCGGCGTGGCGCGGGCCGCCGGGGCACCCGGTTGCTCAGGCCCAGCCAGATCAGCACCCCGCCGGTGCCGAGGGTCCAGAGATTGGCCTCGGTCGAGAAGGACGGGAACCGGCCGCCGACCAGCGAGAGGCAGACGAGCACCGGCACGGTGACGGCGGGACGGTCCCAGGCGCGGGGCGCCTCGACGGTGAGGTCGTGGGGCTGTTCCATCCCGCGATTCTCCCCGTACTCGCCGGAACCGGGAAGACGGACACTCCCCGAGCTCACCCTGATCTTCCCGCGCCGGGCCCTTTCCGGATCAGTGCCGGCCGGGGCCGGTCAGCGCGCCGTCGAGCTCCGCGCGGATGCGGTCGACGACCTCGTCGACAGTCCCCGAACCCGTGAAGCCGGCGGCGAAGCGGTGCCCGCCGCCGCCCAGCGCGACCGCCACCCGGCTGACGTCGACCGCGCCCTTGCTCCGCATCGACACCGCCCAGTCGCCGGCCGGCGTCTGCTTGACCACGCAGCTCACGTCGGCCTCGGCGGTGCACCGGACCGAGTCGATAAGCGCCTCCAACACGTACGGGCGCTGGTCGTGCCGGGCCAGGTCGTCCTGTGTCGCGTACGTCCACACCAGACCGTGCCCGGCGGCCCGGGCGGGTTCCAGGCGGGCCCGGCCGAGCACCTCGCCGAAGAGGCGGACGGCGCCGAACGGCCGGGTGTCGAAGATCCGGCGGGAGATGTCACCGGGCCGGATGCCGGTCGCCAGCAGGCGGGCCGCCAGCTGGTGCACCGCCGGGGTGGTCGCCTCGAACCGGAAGGAGCCGGTGTCGGTGCTCAGGGCGACGTAGAGGCACTCCGCGATCCCGGCGTCCAGCCCGACGCCGAGCCGGGCGAGCAGCCCCTCCGCGACCACCGAGGTGGCCGCCGCGTGCGGGTCCACCAGGTTGATCCGGCCAAAGCGGGTGTTCGACGCGTGGTGGTCGAGCACCAGCGCCTCGCCGGCGGTCTCCAGCCGGTCGACCAGGTCGCCGAGGCGCGACTCGCTGGCCGCGTCGAAGCAGATCACCAGGTCCGGGTCCGGGTACGCCTCGGTCGCCGGCACCAGCAGGTCGAGACCGGGCAGCCCACGGAACGGCTCCGGCACCTCCGGCGGGCCGGGGAAGGTCGCCTGCATCCGCCGCACACCCAGCCGACGCAGCCCAAGCCCGAAGCCGAGCATGCTGCCCAGCGCGTCCCCGTCCGGGTTGACGTGGCAGATCAGCAGCACCCGCCCGTCCGGCGGCAGGTCCCGCACGGCCGCGACGCCGGCGGCCCAGTCCGCCTCGGTCGGGTTGGAGTCGACGGGTGGCGGCGCCTCGGCGAGGGCGCCACCGGTCGTGCCGCCGGAGGGCTCGGTCACCGGGGGTCCCCACCCCGGGGCGGGGTCTCGTCGGCGTCGCGTGCCTCGTCGGCGTCGCGTGCCTCGTCGGCGTCCTCGTCCTCGTCCAGCCGGTACGGCTGGGGTTCGCCCGCGTACTCGGCCCGGGCAGCGATGCGCTGCACCTCGGCGTCGGCGTTGCGGGCCTGGGCGAGCAGGTCGTCGATGTGCTTGACCTGGTCCTGCACGTCGTCCAGGACGAAGGTCAGCGTCGGCGAGTGCCGCAGCCCGAGCGCCTTGCCGACGGTGCTGCGCAGCATGCCCTTGGCGCTCTCCAGCGCCGCCGCCGTGCCCGCCTGGGCCGCCGCGTCGCCGAGCACCGTGTAGAAGACGGTCGCGTCGCGCAGGTCGGCGGTGATCCGGGCGTCGGTGATGGTGATCATGCCGAGCCGGGGATCCTTGATCTGGCTTCGCACCACCGACGCGACCAGTTCACGCACCCGCTCCGCGTGCCGGCGTACCTTGGCCGGATCCGACATCTTCGCCACCTCCACGGCGTCCCGCTCCCGGCCGTCGTCCGGCGACGCGGAGCGCCCCGGAGCCGACGGCCCAACAACCCGAACACTACCCGCGCGGCCACCCGCGCCGCGCGGCGCCGGCTCCGTCCCGGCTTCCGACGGACAGGCGCCGCCGGGTCAGTCCTCTTCGCCGTACAGCCGTCGGCGCACCGAGAGCAACTCGGTCTCCGGCCGACCGGCCACCAGGCGCTCGCAGGAGTCCAGCACCTCGCGGACGTGCGACGCCTCGGCGGCCACCACGGCCACGGCTATCTCGGCCCGACCGTGCAGGTCGAGCGCTCCCACTTCGGCGGCCGAGACCTCGAAGCGGCGCAGCGCCGCCACGATCGGCCGTACGTATGATCTCTTGGCCTTGAGCGACCGGGAGTCGCCCGGCAGCAGCAGGTCGAAGACCGCGGTTCCGGTGAACATCGCCCCGGACGATACCCGCAGGGCCCCCCACATGATCAAGGGGTTTACGCCTTTCGGCGCAAACCCCTCGATCAGTGGTTCACCGGATCAGGCGCGAACCTTCTCGCGCATCTCGAAGGTCTCGATGATGTCGCCGACCTGGACGTTGTTGTAACCACCCAGGGTCAGACCACACTCGAAGCCCTCGCGCACCTCCGTGGCGTCGTCCTTGAACCGCTTGAGCGAGCTGACGGTGAGGTTGTCCGCCACCACCGACCCGTCCCGCAGCAGGCGCGCCTTGGCGTTGCGCCGGATGATGCCCGACCGGACGATGCAGCCGGAGATGTTGCCGATCTTGGACGAGCGGAAGACGTCGCGGATCTCCGCGGTGCCCAGCTCGACCTCCTCGTACTCCGGCTTGAGCAGGCCCTTGAGCGCCGCCTCGATCTCCTCGATGGCCTGGTAGATCACGGTGTAGTACCGGATCTCCACAGCCTCGCGGTCGGCGATCTCGCGGACCTTGTTGGCGGCCCGCACGTTGAACCCGATGATCGTGACCGGCTCGGACGACGCGCTCGCGAGCATGACGTCGCTCTCGGTGATCGCGCCCACGCCCCGGTGGATGATCCTGAGCTGGACCTCCTCCGGGATGTCGAGGTTGAACAGCGCGTCCTCGAGGGCCTCCACGGAACCGGAGACGTCGCCCTTGAGCACCAGGTTGAGCGAGGTCTTCTCGCCCTCCTTGAGCTGCTCCATGAGCGTCTCGAGGGTGGCCCGGCCGCGGGAGTTGGCGAAGGACGCCGCCCGCCGCCGTGCCTGCCGCTGCTCGGCGATCTGGCGCACCGTGCGGTCGTCCTCGGCCGCCAGGAACGTGTCGCCGGCACCGGGCACCGCGGTCAGACCGAGCACCAGGACCGGACGGGCCGGACCTGCCTCGGCGACCTGGTTGCCGTTCTCGTCGAGCATCGCCCGGACCCGGCCGTGCGCCCCACCGGCGACGATGGAGTCGCCCGCCCGCAGGGTGCCCTTCTGCACCAGCACCGTCGCCACCGCACCGCGGCCCTTGTCCAGGTGCGCCTCGATGGCCACACCCTGCGCCGGCCCGTCGATCGGAGCGGTCAGCTCCAGCGACGCGTCGGCGGTCAGCAGGACCGCCTCGAGCAGCTCGTCGATGCCGATGCCCGGCTTCGCCGCCACGTTGACGAACATGGTGTCGCCGCCGTACTCCTCGGCGACCAGGCCGTACTCGGTCAGCTGCTGGCGGACCTTGTCCGGGTTCGCCTCCGGCTTGTCGACCTTGTTGACCGCCACCACGATCGGCACGTCGGCCGCCTTGGCGTGGTTCAACGCCTCGATCGTCTGCGGCATGACACCGTCGTCGGCCGCGACGACGAGCACCACGATGTCGGTGACCTGGGCACCACGGGCACGCATGGCGGTGAACGCCTCGTGACCCGGGGTGTCGATGAAGGTCACCGCGCGGTCCTCGCCCTCGTGCGGCACGTGGACCTGGTAGGCACCGATGTGCTGGGTGATGCCACCCGCCTCGCCGGCCACGACGTTCGCCTTGCGGATCGCGTCGAGCAGCTTGGTCTTACCGTGGTCGACGTGACCCATGACGGTCACCACCGGCGCACGGTCGACCAGGCGGTCCTCCGCGACCTCGGCGTCGAGGTCGATGTTGAACTGCGCGAGCAGCTCGCGGTCCTCGTCCTCCGGGCTGACGATCTGCACGTTGAAGCCGAGGTGCTCACCCAGCAGGAGCAGGGTGTCGTCGGAGCACGACTGGGTCGCCGTGACCATCTCGCCCAGGTTGAACATCTCCTGGACCAGCGAACCCGGGTTGGCGTTGATCTTGTCGGCGAAGTCCGACAGCGAGGCGCCACGGGAGAGCCGGACGACCTGACCCTGACCTCGGGGGGCACCCGAGCTCATGGTCGGGGCCGACAGGTTGTCGAACTCCTGTCTGCGCTGCTTCTTGGACTTGCGACCGCGCGTCGGCCGGCCACCCGGACGCCCGAAGGCACCCGCGGCACCGCCGCCACGGCCACGACCGCCACCACCCGGACGACCGCCGCCGCCGGCCGGAGCACCCGGACGGAAACCGCCGCCCGGCGCGCCACCGCCGCCGCCACCGGGACCGCCACGGTAGCCACCGCCACCGCCGCCGCCACCGGGACCGCCGCGGAAGCCACCGCCACCGCCGCCGCCACCGGGACCGCCGCGGAAGCCACCGCCACCGCCGGCGCCACCGGGACGACCCGCGCCGCCACCGGGGCCGCGACCGGCGCCACCGGGGCCGGGGCGACCGGTGGCGGGACGCTGGCTCGGCATGGAGGCCGGGCTCGGACGGGGCGGCATGGAGGCCGGGCTCGGACGCGGCGGCATGCCGGCCGGGCTGGGCCGGGGACCACCCGCACCGGCGGCCGGGGGCCGCTGCTGCTGCTGGCTGCCCTGGATGCCGAACGGGTTGTTACCGGCGCCGCGCGCCGGCGGACGCCCGCCCGGACGACCACCCGGACCCGGCGCTGGCGCGCCGGGACGACCGGCGGCCGGGGAACCCGGGCGGGGCGGCATGGCACCCGGACCCGGTCGGGGACCGGGACGGTTGCCACCGTCCGCCGGGGGCTCCCGGCGGACGTTCTCACGCTGCTGCTGCCGAGCGGCCTGGGCGGCCTTGACCGCCGCCTCCTGCTCGGCCTTCAGCGCGGCGGCACGCGCCTCGGCGGCCGCCACCTCGATGTCGTGGGCACTCGCCGGCTTGGCGACCGGGGCCGCGGGCTGCGGCGGACCGGGCACCGGGCCCTTGGGCTTGGGACCGGGCGTCGGCGCGGCCGGCCGCCGGGGCGGCATCGGCTTGGCCGAGACCCGGGGCCCACCGGGGGCCGGGGAGGGCGTCGGGGTCGGGGTCGGCGCCGGGGCGGCCGCCGGTGGGGCGGCCGGTGCCGGAGATCCGGCGGAGGCGACGAATGCGCTACGCAGCCGTCGGGCGACGGGCGCCTCGACGGTGCTGGACGCGGACTTCACGAACTCGCCCATCTCCTTGAGCTTGGCGAGAACGGTCTTGCTTTCGACCCCGAGCTCTTTTGCAAGCTCGTGTACGCGGGCCTTACCTGCCACTGCACTCCTCACTCCGAGGTCGTGCGGGCAGCACCCGCAGCGACCTCACTCGTGCACTTGAAGCCTGGTCATTTCAGGGACTTCATCGTGTGCTCATGTCGGTCGTCCTACCTTGCTAGCGACCCTCGCCCGGTCGGGCTGACCGGACGTAGTGGTTGGCGCATCGACGTGCTCCGCAAGCTCACCGTGGTCGGGGACCCCGGTGATGCGCAGCGCACGCCCGAAAGCGCGTCGCCGCACCGCTTGCGCGAAGCAGGCCGGATCCGGGTGCATGTTCGCTCCCCGACCCGGCAGCCTGCGGGCCGGATCGGGCCGAAGGCTGTGACCAGCCTCGTCGCCGACCGCGACGATCCGCAGCAATTCGCTGGCCGGCGCACGTCGTCGGCAACCCACACAGGTGCGTTCCGGCAGCGCGCGTCGTACCACTGGAGAAAGTCTACCCCTAGGCGCCCGAGATCGCGCCGCCCGGCTCCGGGACGTGATCAGCTCCGCCCCGGCCGGTGGCACCGGACTGCTCGGCGTCGGACCGGATGTCGATCCGCCAACCGGTCAACCGGGCAGCAAGTCGGGCGTTCTGCCCCTCCCGGCCGATGGCGAGGGAGAGCTGGAAGTCCGGCACGGTCACCCGGGCGGTGCGGGTGGCCAGGTCGACCACCTCGACCCGCAGGGCCTTGGCCGGCGACAGGGCGTTGCCGACGAACGTCGCCGGGTCGTCCGACCAGTCGATGATGTCGATCTTCTCGCCGTGCAGCTCGCTCATCACGGCACGTACCCGCTGCCCCATCGGACCGATGCAGGCGCCCTTGGCGTTGACGCCCTGGGTGGTGGAGCGGACCGCGATCTTCGTGCGGTGACCCGCCTCACGTGCGATCGCGCCGATCTCGACCGTGCCGTCGGCGATCTCCGGCACCTCGAGCGCGAAGAGCTTCTTGACCAGCGCCGGGTGCGACCGGGAGAGGGTGATCTGCGGCCCGCGCATCCCCTTGGCCACGTGCACCACCACGCAGCGGATCCGCTCGCCGTGCACGTAGCGCTCGCCGGGCACCTGCTCGGACTGGGGCAGGACGCCCTCCAGCTTGCCGAGGTCGACGCTGACGATGCCCTTCTCGCTGCGCGCCTCGTGCGCCTGCACCACGCCGGTGACCAGGTCACCGTCGCGGCCCACGTACTCGCCGAAGTGCACCTCGTCGGTGGCCTCCCGCAGCCGCTGGAGGATCACCTGCTTGGCGGTCATGGCGGCGATCCGGCCGAAGTCGTGCGGGGTGTCGTCCCACTCCCGTACGACGGCGCCGTCGTCGTCCAGCTCCTGCGCGTAGACCAGGGCCGCGCCGGACTTGCGGTCGATCTCCACCCGGGCGTGCGACTCCGCACCCTCGGTGTGCCGGTAGGCGGTCAGCAGCGCGGTCTCGATCGCCGCGAGGATCGTGTCGAACGGGATCTCCCGCTCGCGCTCGAGTGCGCGCAGCGCCGCGAGGTCGATGTTCACCTCTCCTCGTCCTCCACATCATCTTCGTCGTCGAAGTCGTCGGTGTCGTCCATGTCGTCGGGTTCGTCCGTCTCCTCGATCTCGTCGAGGCGGTGGAACTCGACCTGCACCCGGCCGGGGCCGAGCTCTGCGTACGTCCATACGGCGCGGCCGGCGTCGGTCTCCAGCACCACGCGCTCGTCGTCGGCCTCGACCACCCGGCCGGTGACCTGCCGGTCGCCGGTGGGCTGCCCGGCCTGCTGGCCGGTCGGGGCGCCCGCGCCGCGGGCGGTCACCTTCACCAGCCGGCCGACGTTGCGCCGCCAGTGCCGGGGCAGGGTGAGCGGCCGGTCCACGCCGGGGGAGCTGACCTCCAGCTGGTACTCCCCGGCGACGATGTCGCCCCCGGCCTCCTCGGCCGCGTCGAGGGCCGCGGAGACGGCCCGGGAGACCACGGCGACGGCATCCAGGTTGATCCCGCCGTCGGCGTCCACGATCACCCGCACCACGTGCCGCCGGCCGGCGCGGGACACGGAGAGGTCCTCCAGGTCGTAACCGGCGCCGGCGACCACCGGCTCGATCACCTCACGCAGCCGGGCCCGCCGGGCGGCGAGGTCGCCGCGCGGGCC
Organism: Micromonospora sp. M71_S20; assembly: GCF_003664255.1. Classification (NCBI taxonomy): domain Bacteria; kingdom Bacillati; phylum Actinomycetota; class Actinomycetes; order Micromonosporales; family Micromonosporaceae; genus Micromonospora; species Micromonospora sp. M71_S20. The sequence goes on from NZ_RCCV01000001.1 coordinate 814,823, forward strand.
GCCGGCACGCTCCCCGCCCCGTGGGGCGTCGGCGCGTCGGGGTCTCCCCGCCGGACCCGTCGACCTCGTGGCACGGCCACGCTGCGTCATCTCCGCACCCTCCTGCTGATCGACGGCACCCGGTCGGCCGCCATGCCGGCACGCCACCGGAGCTGACGCGCCGGTGGCTGCGCAGAGCGTAACGCGCCCGCCGCGTGCCGGGCCGGGCGGCGCACCGACGCCGATCGCCCACGTACGGCCGGTGATGGTGTTGACTTGTCCGGTGGCGACGGGCAGAACGACACGACGCGGCGAGACGACCGGGCATTCCCGGCGCAAGGTGCTGCGCGCCGGGGCTCTCCTGGCGCTCGGCGGGGCGGCGGCGCCGCTGACCGGCTGCGGCCTCCTCGACCGCGACGACGAGCCCACCCCGGGGCCGGATCCGCTCACCCCGCTGCTCGACGAGTCGCTCCGGCTCGCCGCCGGGCACCGGGACGCCGCCGCCGCGCACCCCGCGCTCGCCGGCCTGCTCACGCCGATCGCCGAGGCGCACCGCGCGCACGCGGCCGAACTGGCCCGGGTCGTCGGCGTACCGCTGCCCTCGGCGTCCGCCGCGGCCACGCCCGCCGCGCCGGGCGACCCGGCGGCGGCGCGGGCCGCGCTGCGCGAGGACGAACGCGCCGCCCGGGAGGCGGCGACCAGGGCCTGCGCGGCGGCGCCGGCCGAACGGGCCGCGCTGCTCGCCTCGATCGCCGCCGCCCGGGCCACGCACGTGGAGGCGTTGCGGTGACCGCGCCGACACCGTCGGGTCCGGCCGGGGCGCTGGGCGCGGCGCTCTCCGCCGAGTACGCCGCGATCTGGGCGTACGGGCCCATCGGGGTACGCCTCACCGGCGCCGCCCGCAACGCCGCGAAGGAGGCGGAGGCCGCGCACCGGCGCCGCCGTGACGACCTGATCGTGCAGCTGAGCGCCGCCGGCGGGAACGTCCCGCCGGACCGGGCCGGCTACACGCTGCCGTTCCCGGTCACCGACCGGGTGAGCGCGCTACGGCTGGCCGTCGAGGTGGAGGAGCGCACGGCCGCGTTCTGGCGGGCGGCGGTGCCGGCCACCAGCGGCGCCGACCGGGACAGGGCCCTGGCCGCCCTGGTCGAGTACGCCCTGCGGGCCACCCGCTGGCGGCGGACGGCCGGGATCACCCCGCTGACGGTGCCGTTCCCGGGCCGCCCCGCCTGATCGGCGGCCCCTCGGCGCCTGCTCCGGTTGCGGGTCGCATACCAGGTATGCATACTCCGTTGCCATGTCCATCCGTCACGGGCTGCTCGCCCTGCTCGAACGCGGCCAGATGTACGGCTACCAGCTCCGCGCCGCGTTCGAGGAGTCGACCGGTTCGACCTGGCCGCTCAACATCGGGCAGGTCTACACCACCCTGTCCCGCCTGGAACGGGACGGGCTGGTCCGGTCGCTGCCCGAGAGCGAGACGGGACAGCGCCCGTACGAGATCACCGACGCCGGGCGGACGGACCTGGCCCTGTGGTTCGCCACCCCGATCAGCCGCACCGACCGGCCCCGCGACGAGCTGGCGATCAAGCTCGCCCTCGCGCTGACCACCCCCGGGGTGGATGTCCGGTCGGTGGTGCAGACCCAGCGCAGCGCGACCATGCGGACGTTGCAGGAGTTGACGCGGTTGAAGTACGCCAGCGACCGCCCCGAGGACCTGCCGTGGCGGCTGGTGCTGGACGCCATGGTCTTCCAGGCCGAGGCCGAGGTGCGCTGGCTGGACCACTGCGAGAGCAGCCTCGTGCGCTACCGTCCGGCGGAGCCCGGCCGCGTCCCGACGACGCCTGACGAGGCGGTGGACCGGGCGGACGAGGAGGCGCGACGGTGAGCACGGGGAACCGGCCGGCGGACGGCAGCCCGGGCACGCCAGTGCTGGACGTGCGTGACGTGCACCGCACCCACGGCGCCGGCGCGGCGGCCGTGCACGCGCTGCGCGGGGTGAGCCTCGCCGTGCGCGCGGGGGAACTCGTCGCCGTGATGGGACCGTCCGGCTCGGGGAAGTCGACGCTGCTCGCCCTGGCCGGCGGGCTGGACGGCCCGACCGCGGGCGAGGTGTACGTGGAGGGCGAGCCGCTCGGCGCCCTGGACCGGCGGCGACTGGCCCAGGTGCGGCGCCGCCGCATCGGCTACGTCTTCCAGGACCTCAACCTGCTCGGCAGCCTCAGCGCCGTGGAGAACGTCGCCCTCCCCCTCGAACTCGACGGCACCGGCGTGCGGCGGGCCCGCCGCCTGGCGCTGGACGCGCTGGCCGAGGTGGGCCTGACCGAGCTGGGCGACCGGTTCCCCGACCAGCTCTCCGGCGGGCAGCAGCAGCGGGTGGCCATCGCCCGCGCGCTCGTCGGGGAGCGCCGGCTGGTGCTCGCCGACGAACCGACCGGCGCGCTGGACTCGCAGACCGGCGAGGCGGTGCTGCACCTGCTGCGCCGGCGGGTCGACGCCGGGGCCGCCGCCGTGCTGGTCACCCACGAGGCGCGGCACGCCGCCTGGGCCGACCGGGTGGTCTTCCTCCGCGACGGGGTCCTGGTCGACACGACGGCCCCGCTGGGCAGCGTGGAGCAGCTGCTGAGCGGCAGCGGTCGGTGAGCCCGGGCCGGGGCGGCCGACTCGCCCGGGCGGCCGGCTCCTGGTGGGCCGCGCTGCGCATCGCCCGGCGGGAGGCCCGGCGGGCCCGGGGGCGTACGGCGCTGGTACTGGCGATGATCACGCTTCCGGTGCTGGTGCTGACCTTCACCGCGGTGAGCTGGCGGATGTCCGAGCTGACTCCCGCCGAGCGGACCGACCGCCAGCTCGGGGCGGCCGACGCGGAGCTGGGCTGGATGGTGCGGCAGCCGATCGTGCAGAGCGCCTGGGGCGACGCCTGGCAGGCCGACCGGGAGGACGCGCCCCCGGCCGGGGTCGTCACCGCCGAGCAGGTCACCGCCCTGCTGCCGGCCGGGAGCCGGGTGGTCCCGCTGCGCCGCTGGGTGTCGTTCGACGCCCGGGTCGGCGAGCGGATCGACGACACGATCGTGGGACGCGCCGTCGACCTCACCGATCCGCTCGGGCGGGGGCTGGTCCGGTTCCACTCGGGGCGGGCGCCGGCCGGGCCGGACGAGATCGCGGTCAGCCCGGCGGCGCTGCGCCGCCTCGACGCCCGCCTCGGCGGCATCGTCACCTCCGGCGACGGCGCCCGCTCCTGGCGGGTGGTCGGGGTGGCCGAGTACCCCGACGACCTGGGCGCGGTGGTGACGCTGCACCCGTCGGAAGGGCGGATGGAGACCGAGCCGGACACGAGCTGGCTGGTCGACCTGCCCGGGCCCCCCGACGAGGGACTGTTCCGCCGGCTCAACGGGCACGGCATCCTGGTCCACGCCCGCACTCCCGCCCCCGCGTCGGACCTCGTCGCGTTCGGACCGGACGTCCGACTTCCGATGGACGTGGAGGGGATGAGCGTCTCGGTGCTCGTCGGCGGGCTGGGGCTGCTGGAGGTGGTGCTGCTCGTCGGGCCGGCGTTCGCGGTCGGCGTACGGCGGCGACGGCGGGACCTCGCGCTGGTGGCGGTGGCCGGCGGCGACGACGCCCACCTGCGCCGGATCGTGCTGGCCGACGGCGTGGTGCTGGGCGCCCTCGGCGCCGCCGTCGGGGTCGCGCTGGGCGTCGCCGCCGCGTTCGCCGGGCGCCCGCTGGTGGAGCAGCACCTCTTCGGCGCACGCTTCGGCGCGTACCGCTGCTGGCCGGAGGCCCTCGCGGCGATCGCGGCCGTCGCGGTGCTGGCCGGGGTGCTGGCCGCGCTGGCCCCGGCCTGGACGGCCGCCCGGCAGGACGTGGTGGCGGGGCTCGCCGGCCGGCGCACCCCGCCCGGGCACCGGCGACGCTGGCTCACCGCCGGGGTGGCCCTGGCCGTCGGCGGGGCCGCGGTGGCCGCGTTCGGGGCGGCCCGGACCGCGCCGGCGGTGATCCTCGCCGGCCTGGTCCTCGGCGAACTGGGGTTGGTCTTCGCCACCCCGACCCTGGTCGGGCTGCTCGCCCGCCTCGGACGGTCGCTGCCGCTGGCGCCCCGGATCGCGCTGCGCGACGCCAGCCGCAACCGGTCGTCCACCGCCCCGGCGATCTCCGCCGTGATGGCGGCCGTCGCCGGGAGCGTCGCCATCGGCGTGTACCTGGCCAGCGACGACGCCCGGTCGGCCACGATGTACCGGCCCGCCCTGCCGGCCGGCACCGTGCTGGTGACCAGCCACGGCCCGAACGAGCCGCCCGCCCTGCCCCGGGTCGCCGAGGCGGCCCGCGCCCACCTGGGGGTGCGGGCCGTGGCGCCGCTCGCGGAACCCGGGTGCGGCGGCCCCGACACCGACCCGTGCGTGGTCTCGCCGGTGCTGCCGGTCGAGCGCGCCTGCCCGTGGACGCCCGGCGACCGGCTCAGCCCGGCGCAGCAGCGCCGGGCCCGCGCGGACGCCCGCTGCACGGTCCCGGAGGACCACCTCGGCGGGTACTTCCACGTGGTGGTGGACGACGGTGCGGCGCTGCCGGTGCTCACCGGCGCCGCCCCCGCCGAGGTCGCCGCCGCCACCGCCGTGCTGCGGGCCGGGGGCGCGGTGGTGACCGATCCGCGCTACGTGCGCGACGGGCGGGTCGACGTCAGGGTGACCCGCCCCGGGCAGGCCCGGCCCGACACCCCGACCAGCACCACCGTCGCCGGGTACCCGCTGCCCACCGGGCTGGGCGCGCACCGGCTGCTGCTCTCCCGGCCCGCCGCCGAGCGGCTCGGGCTGACCGTCCGCCCGCTCGGCTGGGCGATCACCGCCGACGGCGTGCCCGACGAGGACCGGCAGAACCGGTTCGTCGCCGCCGTACGCCCGCTCGGCGCGCAGGTGGAGATCGAGCGGGGTGCCCTGGCGGACACGGGACGGCCGCTGCTGCTCCTGCTGGCCGCCGCGGCCGGGGTGATCACCGTGGGCGCCGCCGGCATCGCCACCGGGCTGGCCGCGGCCGAGGGGCGGGCGGACCTGTCCACCCTCGCGGCGGTCGGCGCCGGCCCGGGGCTGCGTCGGCTGCTCTCGCTCTGCCAGTCCGGGGTCATCGCCGTGCTGGGCTCCGCGCTCGGCATCGTCGCCGGCCTCGGCTCCGCGTCGATCATCCTGACCGCCCTCAACCGCCGTTACGCCGGCCTGTGGCCGGTCGCGGAGCCGTACCCGGTGGTCATTCCCTGGACCACGCTCGGCGTCCTGGTGGTGGTGCCGCTGGTCGCGATGCTCGGCGCGGGCCTCTTCACCCGGTCCCGCCTGCCGGTCGAGCGACGTCTCGACTGACGGGCCGGGAGCGGGCACACTGGTCGCCGTGCCCGTGCTGGGAGCCCTGACCCGCCGTGTCGGTCACCACCGCTGGTTCGGCGCCGCCGTCCGCCTGCTCGTCCCCGCCGACCGGATGGTGGGGCGGCTCACCCGGGGGCGGGTGGTCGCGCTCGGGCTCATCCCGTCGCTGGTGATCACGACCACCGGCCGCCGCTCCGGCAAGCCGCGCAGCAATCCGCTGCTCTACGTGCCCGACGGCGACGCGTACGTGGTGGTCGGCTCCAACTTCGGCCAGACCCACCAGCCCGGCTGGGCGATGAACCTGCGCGCCGATCCCGCCGCCGAGGTGGCCGTCAAGGGCCGCCGCGTCCCGGTGCGCGCCCAGGTCGCCACCGGCGCCGAACGGGACCGCCTCTGGACGCTGCTGGTCACCGAGTGGCCCGCCTACCGGACGTACGCCCAGCGGGCCGGCGGCCGGGAGATCCTCGTCTTCCGGCTGGTGCCCACCGGGCGCGGCGTGCCGGGCGGGCCGACCGGGCGCGAATAGGCTGGTGCGGTGACCGGCGCCGACGGCGAACCCCACTCCGACGATCCACGGTGGGCGGTGGCCGAGCGGGTCGCCGACGCCGCGCGCCGGCGGTTCCCGGCCGACGTGCTGGCGGTCGCGGTGCACGGGCCGCTCGCCCACGGCGACGACGACGGCGGCGGGGACGGCGAGGTCGGGCTGCTGGTCGTGACGTACCGGCCCGGCGGCGGACCGTCCCCGGCGACCCGGCGGGTCGACGGCGTGCTGGTCGACCTGACCGTGGCCGGCGCGGACGACTACCTGCGCCAGGCCCGGGTGATCTCCCCGCTCTGGCCGTTGACCGCCGACCGCTACGTCAGCACCCGGGCGCTGCACGACCCCACCGGCTGGCTGCGCACGCTGCGCGACGAGCACCTGGGCCGGCTGGCCCGGGCCCGGCCGGCCGAGTTCAGCACGGCGGCCCGCCGGGCCTGGTACCGGGGCGGCGCGGCGCACGCCCGGGCCGCCCGGCTGGCCGAGTGGTACGAGACCGACCAGGCGCTGCTGATGCTCGGCGAGGCACGGCTGGCGGCGGCCACGGTCGCCGGCCTGCTCAGCCGCACCTACTTCCGCGACCCGGGCGACGCGGTGCGCCGGACCGGCCTGGCGGGCGCGGACATGACCGAGGTGGGCGTCGTCCTGGCCCGCCAGGCGGACGAGCTGGCGGCCCGGGGCCGCCCCGTCGACGGCACGGTCGACGACCTGCTCGACGGCTGAGGAGGCCCCGCGCTCAGCCGAGCCCGCCCTGCACCCCGATGAGGGTGCCGACGAGGTACGTGGCGCCGGCCGCCGCCGCGCCGAGCAGGAGCTGACGCAGACCGCCGGACCACCAGGACCGGGCGGTGAACCGGGCGACCACCGCCCCGGCCACGAAGAGCCCGAGCCCGCCGACCGCGAGCGCCAGCCACAGGCTCGTCGCGCCGAACAGGTACGTCAGCAGCGGCACCAGCGCCCCGACCGAGAAGAACAGGAACGACGAGATCGCGGCCGCCCAGGGGCTGGGCTGCTCGTCGGGGTCGACGCCGAGCTCCTCCCGTACGTGCACCCGCAGGGCCTCGTCCGGGTTGCGGCGGACGGCCTGGGCGACCTCCATGGCCAGGTCGCGCGGCAGTCCCCGGGCGACCCACGCCTCGGCCAGCTCGCGCGCCTCGGCCTCGGGGTGCCGCTCCAGCTCGCGACGCTCCTTGGCGACCTCGGCCGCCACCTGTTCGTTCGCCGAGCGGACGCTGGTGTACTCCCCCAGCCCCATCGAGATGGCGCCGGCCACCAGGCCTGCCACGCCGGTGAGCACGACGCTGCGGGGCGACACCCCGCCACCCGCCACCCCGGCGATCAGGGCGATGTTGGTGACCAGCCCGTCCATCGCCCCGAAGACGGCGGGGCGCAGCCAGCCGCCGGAGACGTCCGCGTGGTGCGCCTCACGCAGCGCCGCCGGGGTGTCCGTCACGGCAGCGTCAGGATCTCGTGCCCGTCCTCGGTCACCACGATGGTGTGCTCGAACTGGGCCGTCCACCTGCGGTCCTTCGTCACCACGGTCCAGCCGTCGTCCCACATGTCGTACTCGTGGGTGCCGAGGGTGATCATCGGCTCGATGGTGAAGGTCATCCCCGGCTCCATCACGTCCGTGGGGCGGGGGCTGTCGTAGTGCGGCACGTAGAGTCCGCTGTGGAACGCCTCGCCGATCCCGTGGCCGGTGAAGTCGCGGACGACGCCGTAGCCGAAGCGCTTCGCGTACGACTCGATGACCCGACCGATCACGTTGATCTGGCGGCCCGGGGCGACGGCGCGGATGCCGCGCATCATCGCCTCGTGGGTCCGCTCGACCAGCAGCCGGGCCTCCTCGCTGACCTCGCCCACGCAGAAGGTGGCGTCCGTGTCGCCGTGCACCCCGTCGAGGTACGCGGTCACGTCGACGTTGATGATGTCGCCGTCGGCGAGCACGGTGGAGTCGGGGATGCCGTGGCAGATCACCTCGTTGAGGCTGGTGCAGCACGACTTCGGGAAGCCCCTGTAGCCCAGCGTCGACGGGTACGCGCCGTGGTCGCAGAGGAACTCGTGCACGACCCGGTCGATCTCGTCGGTGGTCACGCCGGGCTTGCAGTGCTCGCCGGCGAGCTGGGTGGCCTGCGCCGCGAGCCGACCGGCGACCCGCATCTTCTCGATGGTCTCCGGCGTCTGCACGTGCGAGCCGCGCCACTCCTGCGGACGCTTCTTGCCCACGTACTCCGGGCGGACGATGTGGGCGGGCACGGGCCGCAACGGGGTGAGCGTGCCGGGGGTCAGCGGCGCACGGACGGTCATGACGCGAGTTTATCGCCGCGCGCGGTGGTGACCCCCGCCACCGCCCACCCGGAGCGGTTGTTGCCGTGCCCGGTCCGCTGTGCAATTGTGGCTCCGTGGATCAAGGGGGTGGCACGACTCCCGTCTTCTCCGCCCAGGCGGAGATCGACGGCGGCCACCTCCGCGTCCTGATCACCGGCGAGGTGGACATGGCGACCGCCGACGTCATGTTCCAGACCGCGCTGCGGGAGTCGGCCGAGCGGGTGACGCTCGATCTCCGGGCAGTCACCTTCTTCGACTCGGCGGCGATCCACGCCGTGGTCCGGCTGGCCCAGCATCTTCCCGGCACGCTCACCGTGCTGCCGTCGCGGCAGGTCCACCGGGTGCTGGACATCTCCGGCCTGGGCGATCAGGCCTGGCTCCGCCCGGCCTGAGCCCTCCCGCCCTGGGCCCCCGCCGCACCGCCGGTCGCGCGCCGGAGCACCGCCGGTCGGCGCGCTCAGTCCGCCAGTCGCCGCCGCAGCGTCACCTCGGTCCCCTCGGCGGTACGGTTCACCGACAGCTCCCCGAGCGCCTCGATCAGCGACAGCCCCCGCCCCCGGAAGCCCGATCCGGTCGACTCCCGCCACCGGCCGCTGTCGCGCACCGTGGCGACCACCGTGCGGTCGGAGACGGTCACCTCCACGCTGATCGTCGGCTCGGCCGGCTCGACCGGGTGCTCGATGGCGTTGGCGGCGGCCTCGGAGACGGCGACCGTCAGGTCGAACAGGTCCGTCTCGCTGACCTTGTGCGCGACGAGGAAGTCCTCCAGCCGTTTGCGCAGCACGCTGAGCCGGGTGGGATCGGCCGGCAGCCGCAGCGCGAACCGGTTGAGTTCCGCCGCCTCCAGGGCGAGCACCGCGACGTCGTCGCGCAACGGTCGCCCGGCGACCCGCTCCACCACGGCGTCGATCAGGTCGGTCACGTGCTCGCCGGGGGTGGCCGCGTCCTGCCGCAGCGTGGCCAGCGCGGCGTCGATGCCCAGCTGCCGGTCCTCGATCAGCCCGTCGGTGTAGAGCAGCAGCCGGCTCCCGGCGGCCAGCTCCCCCTCGACCGTCCGGTAGGCCGTGTCGGGGATCGCGCCGACCGGCGGCCCGAGCGCCCGGTCGTGCAGGAACGCCACGTCGTCTCCTCGGATCAGCAGGGGGGACGGGTGACCGGCGCTGGCGTACCGCATCCGGCCAGTGCGGGGGCTGAACCACAGGCAGAACACCGTCGCGAAGGAACGCCCCTCGTTGGTGCCGACGAGCCGGTTGAGCCGGGTCAGCGACTCGCCGGGATCGAAGCCCTCCAGGACGTACGCCCGCAGCGCGTTGCGGAGCTGGCCCATCGCGGCGGCCGCCCGTACGCCCTTGCCGACGACGTCGCCGATCGCCAGCACCAGCTCGTCGTCGCCGAGCGCGACGACGTCGTACCAGTCCCCGCCGACCTCCACGTCGGCGCTGCCCGGCAGGTAGCGGCTGGCCACCAGGGCGCCCGGCAGCTGCGGCAGCGACCGGGGCAGCAGGCTGTGCTGGAGCGTGGTGGCGATGCGGTGCTCGGCCTCGTAGAGCTGGGCGTTCTCCAGCCGCACCCCGACCAGCCGGGCGAGCTGGGTGAGCGCGGCCTCGTCGGTGTGGGTCCCGTCACCGTCCGGGCGCCAGACCCGCAGCTCGCCGAGCCGTTCGCCGGTGGTGCCGGTCAGCGGCAGCACGAAGGACGGCTCGATCGAGGCCAGCCCGCCGCCGTCGGCCTCGAAGCGCATCCCGGTGGCCGAGACCACCACCCGGGCGGCCTCGGCGAGGCTCAGGGCGTGCCGCGCGGCGACCTGGAGCACGTCGGCCGTGGAGCGGGCGGTGTTGACCGCGACCGCCGCGTCGGCCAGGGCCCGCAGCCCACGGATGATCTGCCCGCGGAGCTGGCCCAGCTCGACGTTGGCCCGTACCCGGGCGGTCAGCTCCTGACCGGAGAAGGGCTTCGTGAGGTAGTCGTCGGCGCCGACCGCGAGCCCGGCGACCTCCTCGGCGGAGCCGGCCCGGGCGGAGAGCAGCACGATCGGCACGTGCCGGGTACGCGGATCCGCGCGCAACGCGGCGACCAGCCCGAACCCGTCGAGCCGGGGCATCATCACGTCGGTCAGCACCAGGTCGAACGAGCCGTCGACGGCGTGCCGCAGCGCCTCCACGCCATCGGTGACCGCGACCACCTCCCAGGACGGGGCGAGCAGCCGGGTGACGTGCTCGCGCAGGTCGGCGTTGTCGTCGGCGACCAGGATCCGGCCGGCGGCGCCGCTCCCCCGCGTCGAGCCGGCGCCGTCGGCCGGCCCGACGGCGCCGGTCCAGAGCGCCGTCTCCGCGACGTAGAGGTCGGCCTGCGCCAGCTCGACCTGCCCCGGGGGGCCGGCGTCGACGACCCGCTCGGCCGGCAGGTGCCCGGCGCCGAACGGGACGGTCACCGTGAACGTGCTGCCCTCGTCGACGCCGCTGCGCACGGCCACCTCGCCGCCGTGCATCTCGACCAGCTCGCGGACCAGCGCCAGGCCGATCCCGGTGCCCTCGTGGCTGCGCGAACGCACCCCGGGCACCCGGTGGAAGCGCTCGAAGATCTGCGGCAGCTCCTCCGGCACGATGCCGACGCCGGTGTCGGTGACCTCCAGCCGGGCGGCCCCGTCGACCGCGCGGATCCGCACCCGGATCTCGCCGTCGAAGGTGAACTTCACCGCGTTCGAGACCAGGTTGAGGACGACCTTCTCCCACATGTCCCGGTCCACGAAGACCGGCGCCGGCAGCGGCGGGCAGTCCACGACCAGGCGCAGCCCGGTCCGCTGGGTGGCCGACCGGAACGTGCTGGCCAGCCGGGCGGTGTAGTCGGCGAGGTCGGTGGGCTGGTAGCGGGCGGACAGCCGCCCGGACTCCAGCCGGGAGAAGTCGAGCACCGTGTTGACCAGCTTGAGCAGCCGCAGCGCGTTGCGGTGCATGGTGGCGAGGCGGTCGGTGTACGTCTCGGGCAGCGCCGGGTCGGCCAGCAGGTCCTCCAGCGGGCCGAGCACCAGGGTCAGCGGGGTGCGGAATTCGTGGCTGACGTTGGCGAAGAAGTTGGTCTTGGCCCGGTCCAGGGCGGCCAGCTCGGCGGCGCGGGTGCGTTCCTGCTCGTACGCCTGCTGCCGCCCCACGGCCCGGGAGATCTGCGCGGCGACCAGGTCGAAGAAGTCCCGGTACTCGTCGGTGAGCGGCAGCCGGCGGGCGACGCCGACGACCACCGTGCCCACGGTCTCGTTCCCGGCGGTGACCGGCAGCACCAGCGCCTCGCCGGTCGCGTCGGCCGGCGCCTCGGTGAGCAGGTCCGTCACGGCGACGCTGGCGGCGGTGCCGGCGGCCGTGACCTCGGCGAGCCGCGCCGGCAAGGGCGTGGCGACCGCCCGGGGGCCGACGCCGCCGCACCCGGTCAGGGCCAGCTCGCCGGCCTCGTCGAGCAGGTACACCAGCGAGAACGGCACGTCCGACCGGTGCCGGTCGAGCACCGCCGCAGCGGTGCGACCCAGCTCGGGCCTGCTGTCCACCTCGGCCAGTTCGGTGCCCAGCTCGGCCAGCAGCCGCAGCCGACGCTCCCCGACCACCCGGCCGGTGGTCTCGTTGACGATGCAGAAGACACCGTCGACGGCGCCGTCGGCGCCCAGGATCGGGTCGTAGGAGACGTCGAAGTAGGTCTCCTCCAGAAAACCGCGCCGGTCGAGCGGGAAGGGGTGGTCCTGCGCGCGGTACGACCGGCTGTCCCGCCGGACGCCCTCCAGCAGCGGCCCGAGCACGCTCCAGGTCTCCGCCCAGTGCTCACGGGCCGGCTGGCCCAGCACGTCCGGGTGCTTGCCACCGATGGTGGGGCGGTAGGCGTCGTTGTAGAAGGCGAGCTCGTCCTCGCCCCAGAACATGACGATCTGCGAGCTGGAGGCGAGCATCAGGCCGATCGCCGAGCAGAGCGTCGCCGGCCAGCGGTCGGGGGTGCCGAGCGGATGGGCGGACCAGTCGAGGCGGCCCATCAGCTCGCCCATCTCACCGCCGCCGGCGAAGGCGGCGGCCAGCATCGGGGGGAACTCGACGCTCTGCCCTCCCTCGGACGGGCAACCCTCGTCCATGCCCCCCTGGGCCGAGCTCATAGTTCCTCCCGCTCCGGCCATCACCGCCTCGGCCCGGTGATCCGACCGGCCGTGCCCCGCTTGGTACCCCGACGGACGAGCAACGTAACGCATACCGCCCGCCGTGCGCTGTTCATGTCCGCCACACCCGGCCGCCGCTCTCCGGCAGCGGCGTCGCGGGCGGGATCCACACGGGACTGCCGGTCACCCGAATCTGGACCAGCGCGGCATTTCAGTCCCGTGGACGGGACGATGCGGAGCCGGTCAGGCGCCACCCGGCGGGCGACTGTGATCTGCGACACCTCCCACGCCCGCCGGAACGGTGGAGGGAGCGGTGTCAGCGACGCGCCAGAGCGGCCCGGCCTTCCCGGGCGGCCCCGACCAGTGCGGCGATCGGTCGCGGGTCGGGCTCGTTCTCCGGGTGCCACTGCACGCCGAGCAGGAAGGGCCGGTGCGGATCCTCGACCGCCTCGACCACCCCGTCGTCGGACCAGCCCGTCGCCGTCAGCCGGCCCGGGTCGGCCACCGCCTGGTGGTGGTAGGAGTTGACCCGCCCCACCCCGGCCATCACCGTCGCGGCCAGGCTGCCCGGGGCGAACCGCACGCCGTGCCCGCCGTAGACGCCGGGGGCGGGGCGGTGCAGGTCGTGTCCCACCAGGTCCGGCAGGTGCTGGTGCAGCGACCCGCCGGCCGCCACGGCGAGCAGCTGCATCCCCCGGCAGACCCCGAGCACCGGCAGGTCCGTTTCGAGGGCGGCGGTGAGCAGGGCCAACTCGCCCGCGTCGCGCTCTGGGCGGCTCTCGGTGCGGGGCGCCGGAAGCTGGCCGTACCGGGCCGGGTCGACGTCCGCGCCGCCGGCCAGGACCAGGCCGCCGAGCACCCGCAGCACGTCCGCGTCACGGTCGTCCGGGGGCAGCACCACCGCCCGACCCCCGGCCGCGGTGACCGCCCGGACGTACGCCTCGGGCACCAGCACCGCCGGCACGTCCCGCCACACCCCCCAGCCGACCGGCTCGACGTACGCGGTGATCCCGATCAGTGGCCGGCTCACAGCGGGGTGACGTACGCGCCGGTGATGCCGCCGTCCACGACGAACTGCGCGGCGGTCATGAAGGACGAGTCGTCGCTGGCCAGGAACGCCACTGCCGCGGCGATCTCCTCCGGCTTCCCGAACCGCCCCATCGGCACGTGCACCAGCCGGCGGGCGGCCCGCTCCGGGTCGGCGGCGAAGAGTTCCAGCAGCAGCGGGGTGGCGACCGGGCCGGGGCAGAGCGCGTTGACCCGGATGCCCTCCCGGGCGAACTGCACGCCCAGCTCCCGCGTCATCGCCAGCACCCCGCCCTTGCTCGCCGTGTACGCGATCTGCGAGGTGGCCGCTCCCATCAGGGCCACGAACGACGCGGTGTTGATGATCGAACCCCGGCCCTGCCGGCGCATGTGCGGGATGACGTGCTTGCAGCAGAGGTAGACGCTCGTGGTGTTGACCCGCAGCACGCGTTCCCAGGCGTCCAGCCCGGTGGTCAGGATGGAGTCGTCCTCCGGCGGGGAGATGCCGGCGTTGTTGAACGCCACGTCGATGCGCCCGTGCCGCTCGGCCACCCCGTCGAACAGGTCCCGTACGGCCGACTCGTCGGCGACGTCCGTGGCGACGAACTCGCCGCCGACCTCCTCGGCGGCCCGCCCGCCCGCCTCCGGGTCGACGTCCACGCAGACCACCCGGGCCCCCTCGGCGGCGAACCGCCGCACGGTGGCCAGCCCGATCCCGCTGCCCGCTCCGGTGACCACGGCCACCCGGCCCTCAAGACGACCCCGCACCTGATCACTCCTCCGTCGCGATGAACACGTTCTTGACGTCCGTGAAGGCGTGCAGCGCGTCGGGGCCCAGCTCGCGGCCCAGCCCGGAGCGCTTCATCCCGCCGAAGGGCGTCCAGTACCGCACCGAGGAGTGCGAGTTGACGCTGAGGTTGCCCGCCTCCACCGCCCGCGCCACCCGCACCGCCCGGCCCACGTCCCGGGTCCAGACCGAGCCGGACAGGCCGTATTCGGTGTCGTTGGCCAGCCGGAACGCGTCGGCCTCGTCGTCGAACGGCAGCACCGAGACGACCGGGCCGAAGATCTCCTCGCGCCAGTGCCGGTCCGCGGGCGAGTCGGCGAGCAGCACCGTCGGGGCGTACCAGAAGCCGGGGCCGTCGGGGCGGGAGCCGGCGAAGGCCACGTTCGCCCCGTCGACGTACCCGGCCACCCGGTCCCGCTGGGCCGCGGAGATCAGCGGCCCCATCTCGGCGGTCTCCCGGGCCGGGTCCTCCACCCGCAGCGCGCGCACCCCCGGTTCGAGCAACTTCAGGAAGCGGTCGTACGCCGGCCGCTGGACCAGGATCCGCGACCGGGCGCAGCAGTCCTGACCGGCGTTGTCGAAGACGGCGTACGGGGCGGTGGCCGCCGCCCGCTCCAGGTCGGCGTCGGCGAAGACGAGGTTGGCGCTCTTGCCGCCCAGCTCCAGGGTCAGCCGCTTCACCTGCGCGGCGCAGCCGGCCATGATCCGGGTGCCCACCTCGGTGGAGCCGGTGAAGCAGACCTTGCGGACGGCGGGGTGGGTGACGAACCGCTCCCCCACCACCGACCCGGCGCCCGGCAGCACGGTGAACACGTCGTCGGGCACCCCCGCCTCGCGCGCCAGCTCGGCCAGGCGCAGGGCGGTCAGCGGGGTCAGCTCGGCGGGCTTGAGCACCACGGTGTTGCCGGCGGCGAGCGCCGGCGCGAACCCCCAGGCGGCGATGGGCATGGGGAAGTTCCACGGCACGATCACCCCGACCACGCCGAGCGGCTCGTGGAACGTCACGTCGAGGCCGCCCGGCACGGGAATCTGCCGCCCGGTCAGCCGCTCCGGCGCGCCCGCGTAGTAGTCGAGGACGTCGCGGACGTTGCCTGCCTCCCACCGCGCGTTGCCGATGGTGTGCCCGGAGTTGCGCACCTCCAGCCGCGCCAGCTCCTCCAGGTGCGCGTCGACCACCGCGGCGAACCGCCGCAGCACCCGCGCCCGCTCCCCCGGCGCCACCCCCCGCCAGCGCCGGAAGGCCGCGTCCGCCCGCGCTATCGCCGCATCGACCTCCCCGATCGACGTGGCGGGCACGAACCCCACGACCTCCCCGGTAGCCGGATCCACCACCTCACTCAAGCCCACCCCTCCCCTCTCCCTGCCGCTGTCTGCGGCGTCTGCGACGTCTGCGGCGTCGATGATGCAGTTGTGGTGCCTCACGAAAGCCACGGACCGCCACCAAACGGCCACCACAACTCCTTGATCGACGGAACGGGGGGTGGGGGGTCAGAGGCGTTCGAAGCCACGGGTCAGTTCCCAGTCCGTCACGGCGGCGTCGAAGGCCGTCAGCTCGATCCGTGCCTGGTTGGCGTAGTGGGCCGTCACCTCGTCGCCGAACGCCTCGGCGGCCACCGTCGAGCCCTCCCAGAGGGCCAGGGCGTCGCGGAGCGTGCCGGGAACCCGGTCGGCGGCCGGATCGTCGTACGCGTTGCCGGTGCACTCCTCGCCCAGTTCCAGCTCCCGCTCGATGCCGTGCACCGCGCCCGCGACGAGTGCCGCGATCGCCAGGTACGGGTTCACGTCCGCCCCGGGCACCCGGTTCTCCACCCGCATGCCCTGCCCGTGCCCGACCAGCCGCAGCGCGCAGGTGCGGTTGTCCGTGCCCCAGCGCAGCGCGGTGGGGGCGAACGACCCGGGCTGGTAGCGCTTGTACGAGTTGATGTTCGGAGCGAACAGGAGGCTGAACTCGCGCATCGTGGCCAGCAGTCCGGCCAGCACCCGCTGCCCGGTCGTCGACAGGTGCGCCGGCCCGTCGCCGAGCATCGCCGAGCGGCCGTCGGCGTCGCGCAGCGAGAAGTGGATGTGGCAGGAGTTGCCCTCCCGCGCGTTCGGCTTGGCCATGAAGGTGATCGACATACCCTCCTGGGCGGCGATCTCCTTCGCCCCGTTCTTGTAGATCACGTGGTGGTCGGCGCAGGCCACCGCCTCGTCGTAGCGGAAGGCGATCTCGTGCTGGCCGAGGTTGCACTCCCCCTTCGCGCTCTCCGGGGTGAGCCCCGCGCCGGCCATCTCCCGCCGGATGCGGCGCAGCAGCGGCTCCACCCGGGCGGTGCCGAGCAGGGAGTAGTCCACGTTGTACTGGTTGGCCGGGGTCAGGTCCCGGTAGCCGCGCCGCCAGGCGTCCTCGTACGAGTCGCGGAACAGCACGAACTCCAACTCGGTGCCGGCGTACGCGGTCAGCCCGTGCGCCGCCAGCCGGTCGAGTTGCCGGCGCAGGATCTGCCGGGGCGAGGCGACCACCGGGGACCCGTCCAGCCAGGCCAGGTCGGCCAGGAGCAGCGCGCTGCCCGGCTGCCAGGGCACCCGGCGCAGCGTGTCGAGGTCCGGCACCATGGCGAAGTCGCCGTAGCCGCGTTCCCAGCTCGACATCGCGTACCCGTCGACCGTGTTCATGTCGACGTCCACGGCCAGCAGGTAGTTGCAGCCCTCGCTGCCGTGTGCGGCCACCTCGTCGAGGAAGTAGGGCGCGTGGAACCGCTTGCCCTGCAACCGGCCCTGCATGTCGACCAGGGCCAGCACCACGGTGTCGATCTCGCCCTCGGCGACGGCGACCCGCAACTGTTCCAACGTGAGCGGAGCTTTCCTCATCGGCGGGCCTCCATCACCAAGGTCTACTGGCTAACCGGTTGACCGTCAATGCCCTGCCCGGCATCCCGGCAACCGCCCCCGGGGCGGCGGGTGTTGCCGGCGGCCCGTGTCGAGCTGCCACGTCCATGAGACCGGCGCCCACCGTGCGAGCCGGGCTGGACCGGACCGAGGCGGAGACCGCACACCGGGCCGATCCGGACCGAGCCCGACCGCGCAGACCCAAGCCGGCCGGATCGAGCCGGACCGGACCAGACCAGGCCGAACAAGACCGGACCGGACCGGACCGGACCGGATCAGGCCGGACCGGGCGAAGCCGGCCCGGACTGCGCCGGGCGGCACGCACGCCGGGGACCGCGCACTGGGCCGGGCCGAGCGCCCCGCCCGACGGGGCAGCTCGACAGGCGGTCGCGCGGTGCACAGCTCCGCTACCGGCCCGTCCGGCGCTCCCGGCGGGCGACCAGGCGACCCGGCGGGCGGTCGGGCGGGCAAATTGCGTTGCCGTGCCGGGCGCGTGCGCCGCATGCTTGAGCCCGTGACCAGGCCCGATCGCGACGGGCCACCGCCGGGCGCTCGGACCGCCCGGCACGCGGCGGCGCGGGGCACGTCACCTCTCTCTCACCGTACGGCGCTGCGCCGTACCCGACGCACGCCCCACGCCGCCGCCTCCCACCGCACCGACCCGCACAACCGCGCCCGCACTGCCCCGGCCCCGCACTGCCCCGGCCCCGCACTGCCCCGCAGCGCACCGGCCCGGCTCGCACCGTCTCAGGTGAGCAGCAGGCCGGCGACCCAGAGCGCGGCGACGAGCAGACCGGCGAGGAACTCGACCAGCATGGACAGGCCGGCCGCCGCGACCGCCTGCTTCGTCGCCGGCCAGGCCAGCCGGGAGTCGCCCAGCCGCAGCCGCTCCGCCGCCCACACCCCGCCGACGAAGCCGAGCACCAGCCCGATCACCGGGATCACGAAGAAGCCGACCAACCCCAGCAGGCCACCGGCGAGCAGCGACGAGGTGGGCACCCCGGTGCGTTTCAGGTTCCGCCCCGGCCAGGCGTACTTGACGACGGTGCCGCCGGCGGCGACGACGGTCGCGGCGGCGAGCACCGCCCAGCGGCCGGGCCCGGCGCCGCCGAAGATCGCCCAGACCAGCACCCCGCCCCAGCACAGCGGCAGCGCCGGCAGGCCGGGCACCACCACCCCGGCGAGCCCGGCGAGGATCGCCAACCCGGCGAGTACGGCGACCGCCGCCTCGCTGTCCGTCAGGCTCATGCCGTCGCTCCCCGCTCGTCGCCGCGCAGCCGGGCGGTGATCTCCGCCGCCGGGGCGGGCGGCCCGAAGAACCGCCCCTGCCCGGTGTCGCAGCGCAGCGCGCGCAGCCGCTCGGCCTGCACCCCGGTCTCCACCGCCTCGGCGGTGACCCACAGCTCCAGCGCGTGCGCCAGCCGGACCAGCGCGTCCACGATCCGTTCGTCCCGGTGGTCGGGCGCCGCCTCGGCATCCTCACCCCGGATGCCCTCGACGAACGGCCCGGCCAACTTCAGGCAGTGGATCGGCAACCGGCGCAGGTACGCCAGATTGGAGTAACCGGTGCCGAAGTCGTCGATCGCCATCCGTACGCCGAGGGCGGCCAGCCGGTGCAGCGACCGCAGCGGCTCCCCGGCGGTGCCCATCACCGCGCTCTCGGTCAGCTCCAGTTGCAGCAGGTCCGCCGGCAGCCCGGTGGAGGCCAGCGCGTCGGCGACGGTGTCCACGATCCCCGGGTCGTCGGCCTGCCGGGCGGCCAGGTTGACGCTGACCACCAGCTGGGCCCGGGGGAACTCGCGTCGCCACGCCTCGGCGTCCCGGCAGGCCTGGCGCAGCACCCACTCACCGAGCCGGACGATCAGGCCGGTCTCCTCGGCGAGCCCGATGAACCGGTCCGGCCCGATCAGTCCCAGCTCCGGGTGCTGCCACCGGACCAGCGCCTCCACGGCCAGCATCGAGCCCTCCAGCAGGGACACGATCGGCTGGTAGTGCACGACGAACTCGCCCCGGTCCAGCGCCGCCGGCAGCCCGGCGGCCAGGGCGGAACGGGCGATGTCCCGGGCGCCGCGCTCCGGGTCGTAGACCGCCCACCGGCCCCGACCCTCAGCCTTCGCCCAGTAGAGCGTGGTGTCCGCGGCCTTCATCAGCTCCGAGGCGCTCGTCCCGCCGACCGGGCACTCGACGATGCCGACGCTCGCCGACACCGCGAGCTGCTGCTCGCCGATGCGGACCGGGGCGGAGACCGCCGCCAGGGCCTCCTCGGCGACGCGTACGGCGTCGTCGATGCCGGCGCCGTCGTCGACCAGGATGACGAACTCGTCCCCACCCATCCGGGCGACGAGGTGGCCGCGGCCCGCGACGCAGTCGGCCAGCCGCTTGGCGATCACCACGAGCAGCCGGTCGCCGAGGTCGTGGCCGAGGCTGTCGTTGACCGCCTTGAAGCCGTCCAGGTCGAGGAAGCAGACCCCGACCCGCCGGGCCGCGTCGGCGACCTCGAAGACCCGGCCCAGCGTCTCGAAGAACAGGGTCCGGTTGGGCAGGCCGGTGAGCGGGTCGTGCAGCGCCTGGAAGCGCAGCCGCTGCTGGAGTTCGTGCCGCTCGGTGATGTCCTCGATCATCGCGACGGTGAACCGTGGCCGGCCGTCGTCGTGGCGGATCAGCGAGACGGACAGGTCCGTCCAGACCACGCTGCCGTCCTTGCGGTAGTAGCGCTTCTCCACCCGGGCCCTGTCCTGCTTGCCCTCCGTCAACTCCTGGTAGAGCTCCCACATCCCGGCTGCGTCGTCGGGGTGGAACAGCGCGGCCACGTTGGTCTGCCGCAGCTCCTCGATGGAGTAGCCGAGCATGTCCGCGAACGCCTGGTTGACGTCGATGATCTGGCCGTCGACACCGGCGATGCCGATGCCCGTGGCCGCTCCCACGAAGACCGCCCGGAACCGGGCCTCGCTGTCCCGCAGGGCCTGCTCCACGTCGTCGCGGGCCTGCCAGGCCGAGCGGGCGATCCGCTCCTGCTGGGCGAAGGTACGGTCGCGCAGGGCGCGGGCGAAGCCGGCGGCGAGCCCGCCCTGCAACGCCGCGACCCGTTGCGCCGTCTCGTCCCGGTGCGCCCGGCCCGGCACCACCCGGGCGGGGAACCGGTCGCCGAGGGCCCGCACCGACCAGTCGAGCACCCGGGGCTCGGTCAGGTGCTCCTCGACCAGCGCGCGCCCCACCTCCTCGGCCGGCAGGGCCGAGAAGGGCTCGGCGAGCAGGGCCTGGGCCAGCCGGACGGTGTGCAGGTGCAGCAGGCGCTCGGTCTCGGCCGCGCTGCGCGGCACGAAACCGAGCCGGCGCACCGCCCGGGCCCACTCGGCCGCGTACCGCTGGGCGCCCGACCGGCTGAGGTCGTCGCCGCCGGGCTCCGGGACGGCGGCCATCGGCTCAGGCGGTGGGCTGGTCGTACCGGGCGACGCCGCCGAAGGCGCCGAACCGCTCCGGGTGCTCGTCGACGTCGGAGGGCGAGTCGGGGCGCCACCGCGGCATGTGCACCACACCCGGCTCCAGGAGCGTCCAGTCGCCGAAGAAGCTCGTCACCTCGGCCCGGGAGCGCAGCGTGATCTCGGTGTCGGTACGCGCCGAGAGTCGCTGCGCGTCGAGCATCTCCTGCGGCTGGTCCTCGAACGTGGAGTGCGAGACGACCAGGTGGCTGCCCGGGGCCGCGGCGGCCCGGAGGGTGGCCAGGATGTCACCGGGGCGGTCGGCGTCTCCGACGAAGTGCACCACCCCGGCGAGCAGAATCCCGAGCGGCCGGTTGAAGTCGAGCAGTCCGAGGTCACGGGCCGCGGCCAGGATCCGCTCCGGCTCGCGCAGGTCGCCGTGGATCACCCCGGTCAGTTCGTCGCCGGCGAGCAGCTCCCGGCTGTGCGCCACCGCGACCGGGTCGATGTCGACGTAGACGACCCGGGCCTTCGGGTTGGCCGTCTGGGCGACCTCGTGCACGTTGCCCACGGTGGGGATGCCGGAGCCGATGTCGAGGAACTGGTCGATGCCGGCGTCGAGCAGCGTGCGTACGGCGCGACGCAGGAACTCCCGGCCGGCGCGCATGGTCGCCGCCAGGTTAGGGGTCATGCCGGCGATCTGCTCGGCCAACTGCCGGTCGATCTCGAAGTTGTGCGCCCCGCCGAGGAAGTAGTCGTAGACCCGGGCCGCGCTCGGCCGGGAGAGGTCGATCTCGGCGGGAAGTCCGTCCGGCATCTGCACTGCTGCACCTCATGGTCGTCGCCGCGGTGCGGGAGGGAACCGCTGCCGGGGTGCGTGGGGCACGCGAGGCACCGGCCGACCCGCGGGTCGTGTGGTGCTCACCACTCTAGGCCGGGAACGCCCGGGTCCGGGAGGTCCCATGACCCACTTCGTCGGCCCGTCGGATGTCCGTCACGGACCAGACACCGCACCCGGAACCGGCCCCGTCACGGTCCGACCACGCACGGGGACCGGGCGGGCCGGCGAACGGACCTCCCGCGCGCCCGGTCCCGCTGGTCGGCTACACGCCTGGGCCCCGTGTCCTGCCGCGTGGCGGAGAAGGCCGGCTACGGCCGGAGCGGGACCGACTGGCTCCGCCGTGGCGCCCGGGTCACGGGTCAGGCGGACTCCAGCAGCAGCGAGATGCCCTGCCCCACGCCGACGCACATGGTGGCCAGCGCCCGGCGCCCGCCCCGGCGGCGCAGCTCCAGCGCGGCCGTCAGCGCCAGCCGGGCGCCGCTGGCGCCGAGCGGGTGCCCGAGCGCGATCGCCCCACCGTTCGGGTTGACGTGCTCGGCGTCGGTCGGCAGGCCCAGCTCGCGCAGCACCGCGACGGACTGCGCGGCGAACGCCTCGTTCAGCTCGATCACGTCGACCGCGTCGAGGCCGAGGCCGAGGCGGTCGAGCAGCTTCCGGGTGGCCGGCACCGGCCCGACGCCCATCACCCGCGGGGGTACGCCGGCCGCGGCGGCGCCGGCGACCCGGGCCAGCGGGGTGAGGCCGTAGCGGGCCACGGCCGCCTCCGAGGCGACCAGCAGCGCCACCGCGCCGTCGTTGACGCCCGACGAGTTGCCGGCGGTCACCGTGCCGCCCTCGCGGAACGGGGTGGGCAGCGCGGCGAGCTTCTCCAGCGAGGTCTCCCGGGGGTGCTCGTCGACCTCGACGAGCTTGGTCTCGCGCCGCCCCGCCGGCACGGTCACCGGCACGATCTCCTCGGCGAACCGGCCGTCGGCCTGCGCCTTCGCGGCCCGCTGCTGCGACCGGTACGCGAACTCGTCCTGCTCGGCGCGGCCGACGCCGTACTCCGTGGCGACGTTCTCCGCCGTCTCCGGCATGGAGTCGATGCCCCACTGCTTCTTCATCAGCGGGTTGACCAGCCGCCAGCCGATGGTGGTGTCGTAGACCTCGGCGGTGCGGGAGAACGGGGTGGTCGCCTTCGGCAACACGAACGGGGCACGGCTCATGCTCTCCACCCCGCCGGCCACCACGAGGTCGGCCTCGCCGGCGACGACGGAGCGGGCCGCGGTGGCGAGGGCGTCCAGGCCGGAGCCGCAGAGCCGGTTGACCGTGCTGCCGGGCACCTCCTCGGGCAACCCGCCGAGCAGCGCCGCCATCCGGGCCACGTTGCGGTTGTCCTCGCCGGCCTGGTTGGCGCAGCCCAGGATCACGTCGTCCACCCGCGACCAGTCCACCGACGGGTGCCGGGCGACCAGCTCGCGGATCACGTGCGCGGCCAGGTCGTCGGGTCGGACGCCGGCGAGGGCGCCGGCGTACCGGCCGATCGGGGTGCGGACACCGGCCACCAGGTATGCCACGGTCATCAGCGCGATCCTTCGGGGGGTGGGAAGGGGCGGGGGGCGGGCGGTTCCGGGTCGCGGGGACGCCCGGCCGCCAGGATATCCGCGCGCGCAGCGGATAGGTTGGCGGCATGGCCCGGGCCCAGTTCAGCGCAGAGACCAGCGGCGGTGGCGAGTTCGTCCGCCAGCCCAACCGGTTCACCGGTCGGGTCACCCCGGACTCCGACTCGCCGCCCGGTGGCGGGCCGGACGCGCAGGGCCGGTGGCCGCTGGAGCCGGGCCGCTACCGGCTGGTCTGGTGCCGGGCCTGCCCGTGGGCGCACCGGGCCCGGATCGTCCGCGGCCTGCTCGGCCTGGAGGACGCGATCTCCCTTGGCACGGTCGACCCGATCCGCGACGAACGCGGCTGGCGGTTCGCCCTCGACCCCGACGGCTTCGACCCGGTGCTCGGCATCGGCTTCCTCTCCGAGGCCTACCTCGCCACCGATCCCGACTACACCGGGCGGGTCACCGTGCCGGCGCTGGTCGACACGCGCACCGGCCGGGTGGTCACGAACGACTATCCGCAGCTCACCCTGGATCTGTCCACCGAGTGGCGCAGCCTGCACCGGCCCGGGGCGCCCGACCTCTACCCGGAGGCGCTGCGGCCGGAGCTGGACGCCCTGATGGCGGAGATCCACCGGGACGTCAACAACGGGGTCTACCGGTGCGGCTTCGCCACCTCGCAGGCCGCGTACGACGAGGCGTACACGGCGCTGTTCGCCCGGCTCGACGCGCTGTCGGAACGGCTGGCGGACCGGCGCTACCTGATGGGCGACGCGATCACCGAGGCCGACGTGCGGCTGTTCACCACCCTGGTCCGCTTCGACGTGGCGTACCACGGTCACTTCAAGTGCAACCGGCAGAAGCTCACCGAGCTGCCGGTGCTCTGGGCGTACGCGCGGGACCTGTTCCAGACCCCGGGCTTCGGCGAGACGGTCGACTTCGACCACATCAAGCGGCACTACTACGGCACCCATGCGGCGATCAACCCGACGGGGATAGTCCCGCTGGGCCCCGACACCTCCGGCTGGACCACGCCGCACGGGCGTGGCTGAGCCGCGCCGGGCCGGCCCGCGTACCGCCCCGCCCCGGGCCGCCGCCGCGTCGGCCTCCGCCGCCTGCGTCGTCGGGGGCGCCCTCGCGGTGACCGTCGCCGTGGTCGCCGGTCCCGGGCCGGGCCTGACGGGGTACGTCAGCGAGGCGGGCGTCACCGACAGCGCGTACGCCCCGGCGTACCGGATCGGGGTCTTCGCCCTGGCGGCCGGGTTGCTGCTGCTCGCGACGGCGCTGCCCCCGGTGCTGCGGGCGGCGGCCGGGCTGCTCGCGGCCGGGAGCGTCCTCGCGCTGGTCTCCGGGGCGGTGACGTGCAGCGCCGGCTGCCCGCTGCCGCCGTTCGAACGGGCGACCGCGGCGGATCTGGTGCACGGCGCGGCGAGCATCCTCGCGGTGGCCGCGGTGGTCCTCGCGATGCTGGCGGTCACGCTCACCCGGGCGGCGCCGTCGGCGCTGCGCCGGCTGGCCGCGGCGGCCGTGGCGGTGGCCCTGCCGCTGGCGGGCGCCACGGCCGTGACCCTGGTCTTCGTGGGGCGCGGCGGCCTGATCGCGGTCCTGGAGCGGCTGCTGCTGCTGGTGGCCGTCCTGTGGGGTACGGCCTCCGCGACCGCCGTCGCCCTCCGCAGGTGACCGCGGGCACCTGTGCCGCCGGGGATGGGGGAACGGTCCCTTCTTGCACCTGCTGTAAGGAGCGTCACCGCGGAGACTCCTTCCGCAGCATCGACGGCCGGCGTTACCCTCGGCGGCGATGACCAACGTCTGGCACCTGACCGTGCGCCTGTATGTCGACCTCCGACTGCAGGCCAGCGGCGTCTGTCCGGCGCAGCCGCTCTCCTGACGCTGCCCGTTCCGACCACCAGACCCTGGGACACACCCTGATGGCTTCCGCCCTGCGCAAGATTCCCTTCTCCGTGCAGATCCTGCTCGGCCTCGTCCTCGGCGTGGCGCTCGGCTTCCTCGCCCGCGCCAACGACCTCAGCTGGCTCACCAGCACCCTCGACACCGTCGGCGGCCTCTTCGTCCAGCTGCTCAAGCTGGCCGTTCCGCCGCTGGTCTTCACCGCCATCGTGGTCAGCGTGGTCAGCCTGCGCGGGGTGGCCAACGCCGCCCGGCTGGCCCTGAAGACCCTGCTCTGGTTCGGCGTCACCGCGCTGATCGCGGTGGGCGTCGGCATCGGGCTCGGTGTGCTGACCGACCCGGGCCGCGGCGTCACCCTCGACACCGCCGGCGCCAGCGCGCCCACGAGGACCGGCTCGTGGACCGACTTCCTCACCGGCATCGTGCCGACCAACCCGGTCGGCGCGTTCGTCGACGGCAACGTGCTCCAGATCGTCTTCCTGGCCCTCGTCGTCGGCGCGGCGGCGCTGCTGGTCGGCGAACCCGCGGAGCCGTTCGTGGCGATCAACCGCGCGCTGCTGGAGATCGTCCAGAAGGCGCTGTGGTGGGTCATCCGGCTCGCCCCGATCGGCACCCTCGGCCTGATCGGCAACGCCGTCGCCTCGTACGGCTGGGACCTGGTGGCCCCGCTCGCCAAGTTCACCACCGCCGTCTACGTCGGCTGCGCGATCGTGCTGTTCGTGGTCTACCCGCTGCTGCTGGTGGGCGCCGGCCGGCTCAACCCGCTGCGCTTCTTCGCCGGCGCCTGGCCCGCCATCGAGCTGGCCTTCGTGTCCCGCTCCTCGGTGGGCACGATGCCGGTGACCCAGCGCTCGGTCGAGCGCCTCGGCGTCCCCCGCGAGTACGCCTCCTTCGCGGTGCCGTTCGGCGCCACCACGAAGATGGACGGCTGCGCGGCGGTCTACCCGGCGCTGGCCGCGATCTTCGTCGCCCAGGTCTTCGGAATGGACCTCGGGATCACCGACTACCTGCTGATCGCCTTCGTCTCGGTGGTCGGTTCGGCGGCCACCGCCGGCCTGACCGGCGCGATCGTGATGCTCACCCTGACGCTGAGCACGCTGGGCCTGCCGCTGGCCGGCGCCGGCCTGCTGCTGGCGATCGACCCGATCCTGGACATGATCCGCACCGCCACCAACGTCGCCGGCCAGGCGCTGGTGCCGACCATCGTCGCCGCCCGCGAGGGCACCCTGGACCGGGCCGCGTACGACTCGGCGGGCCGGCGCTCGCCGCTCGCCCCGGCGGACGCCGACGCCGACGGCCCGCGCCGCTCGGAGGAGCTGAGCCCCGTCCCGGCCTGAGCCGCCCGAAACGCTCGCGGGCGCCCGGGGCGGGCCTGGACCGCTCCGGGCGTTCGCGGCGAGCCTGCCTGGCGCTGCGGCGCGCCTGAGCCGCCCGCCCGCGGCCGTGCCCGGCGCGACCCCGACGAGTCGGGAGGGCCCCGCCCCGGGGTCCTCCCCGCGTCCGAGAGGATGACCGCATGAGTGTCCTGTTCACCCCGCTCACCCTGCGCAGCGTGACCCTGCCCAACCGGATCGCCCTGGCGCCGATGTGCCAGTACACCGCCGGCCCGGACGGCCTGCCCACCGACTGGCACCTGGTGCACCTGGGCGCCCGGGCGGTCGGCGGCGCGGGCCTGGTGATGACCGAGGCGACCGCCGTGCTGCCCGAGGGGCGGATCAGCCCGCAGGACACCGGGCTCTGGTCCGGGGCGCACGTCGACGCCTGGCGGCCGGTGACCGCGTTCGTCGCCGCGCACGGCGCGGTGCCGGTCGTGCAGCTCGCGCACGCCGGGTTCAAGGCGTCGACGTACCGGCCGTGGGCGCCCCGGCGGGGCGGGGTGCCCGACGCCGAGGGCGGCTGGACGCCGGTCGGCCCGGGGTCCGCGCCGTTCGTGCCCGACTACCGGGTGCCGACCGCGCTGGATGAGGCGGGCATCGCCGGCGTCGTCGAGGCGTTCGCGGCGGCGGCCGGCCGGGCGGTCGACGCCGGGTTCGCGGGCGTGGAGATCCACGCCGCGCACGGCTACCTGCTGCACGAGTTCCTCTCCCCGCTGACCAACCACCGCGACGACGGCTGGGGCGGCGACCGCTCCGGCCGGATGCGGCTCACCCTGGAGGTGGCGCGGGCGGTCCGCGCGGCGGTCGGCGAGGACGTGCCCGTGCTGACCCGCATCTCGGCCACCGACTGGGAGCCGACGGGCTGGACGGCCGAGGACAGCGTGGTGCTCGCCGGCGAGCTGGCCGCCGCCGGCGTGGACCTGGTCGACTGCTCCTCGGGCGGCGCGTCGGCCACCGCGACCATCCCGGTCGGCCCGGGCTACCAGGTGCCGCTGGCCGCCCGGGTGCGCCGGGAGTCGGGGGTGGCCACCGGTGCCGTCGGCCTGATCGTCGAGCCGGAGCAGGCCGAGGAGATCGTCGCGTCCGGCGACGCCGACCTGGTCCTGCTCGGGCGGGAACTCCTGCGGGACCCGTACTGGCCGCACCGGGCCGCCGCCAAGCTCGGCGCCACCCCCACCTGGCCCGACCAGTACGCCCGCGCCACCTGACCCCACCCGCCACGTCGATCATGAGGTTGGCGGCACGGATGGAGATCGACATCGCCGCCAACCTCATGATCGACGTGGTCGGGGCGGGGCGGGGCGGGGCGGGGCGGGGGACGGGATGGGGCGGGGGCGGGGTGCGGGTTGGTGGGTCAGCCGGCCAGGTGGGACCAGTGGGGTTCCAGGTCGCGCCAGGGGCCCTGGGCGGCGACCGTGCCCGAGCGGAGGACCACGACGTGGTCGGCCCGGACCAGGGCGGCGCGCTTCGAGGTCGAACCCACCACGGTCACGCCGTGCTCGCGTAGCGCCTGCCACAACGCCAGCTCGGTGGTGACGTCCAGCGCCGAGGACACGTCGTCGGCCACCAGCAGCTCGGTACGCGGGGCGAGCGCCCGGGCCAGCGCGAGGCGCTGCAACTGCCCGCCCGAGAGCCGGGTGCCCTTGTGCCCGATCAGCAGCCCGAGCCCACCCCCGGCCGCGGCCAGGTCGTGGTCGAGCTGGGCGGTCGACACCGCCGCCGCGGCGTCCACCTGGTGGCCGAGGGTGATGTTGTCCGCGACCGTGCCGGAGAGCACCCGGGGCAGCTGGCCGACGTAGCCCACCTGGTGCGGGCGCAGGAACAGTTCCGGCTCGGTTACCCGGTCGCCGTTCCAGGTCAGCCGGCCGGTGTGCGGCGCGATGCCGGCCAGCGCCCGCAGCAGCGACGACTTGCCCGAGCCGACCGGGCCGACGACCAGCACCAACTGGCCGCGTTCCACCGTCAGGTCGACGTCGCGTACGGCCACCGTCCCGTCGGTGTGCCGGACGCCGAAGCCGGTCAGCTCCAGCCGGCGCAGCGGGTGCCGGGGCGGCACGACGGGCGCCGGGGCGGTCCCCGCGCCCAGGTCCACCTCCGGCACCGCCGCCGAGTACGCCTCCACTCCGGTCATCGCCACCGTCCGCCGGGTCCACACCCGCGCCGACGGGATCTGCGAGATCAGCGACGCCGTCGTCCAGGCGAACCAGCGGGCGGCGGCCAGGGTGGCGACCGCCACCAGCGTGGCGCCGGCCGACAGCTGCCCGGCCAGGAACAGCGCCCACGCGCCGATCGGCAACAGGCCGCTGACCAGCGACGGGGTCGACCGGGACCAGACCTGCACCGAGATCTCCCGGCGTTGCCGGTCGCTGCGGACCACGTCGAGGTCGGCCAGGTGGGTCAGCACCGGGCGGGTGGCCCCGGCGAGTTTGACCGTACGGGCGGCCGACAGCGAGGAGACCAGCGCGGTGGCGAACGCGGCCCGCGCCGCGACGGTGGCCCGCGCGGAACGTTCCAGCTTGGGGCCGAACAGCGTCGCGGCCAGCCCGGAGACCAGCATCGTGCCCGCGAAGAAGAGCCCGGGCACCACGCTCCCGGTGACGGCGGTCATGGTGACCAGGAGCACGAGCGAGAGCCCCTGGTCCATCACGTTGTCGGCGAGCTGCACCACCCGCTCGGTGTCGCCGCCCTGGGCCACCACCTCGGCCGGCGTGTGCCCGCTGACCCGGCGGGGCCCGGTCTGACCGTGCACCAGGCGCAGGCTGATCCGCAGCATCTGCCGGACCCACCACTGCGGGAACCGCAGGCCGTTGACGTACGGCACCGGCAGGGTCACCAGCAGGCCGAGGACGATCCCCAGCGCCGGCTTCCACGGGTCGCCGGTGCCGTCGACCAGATCGGCCCAGAGCCAGGGCAGCACCGGCCCCTCCAGCCCGAGGAGCACGAGCAGCAGGAACAGCGAGAGCGAGGCGAGTCCGTACCGCGCGTCGTTGACGCACAGCCGCAGGATCTCCCGCAGCCCCCGTAGCCCACGCAGGGCCGGCTCCCCGGCCTCCCCGGACGTGCCCGTTCCATCGCCGGCCGACCCGACCGGCGGCACGGCCGACGACTCCGTCGGGGTCACGGTGGACGACCCGTCCGGAGGCGCGCCGGCCAGGAGCGCGACCGGCGGCACGGCCGGGGGCGCGGCCGGCGGGAGGGCCTCGTCCGCGCCGGCGGGCGGCCACGGGTCCGACGGGCCGGTCAGCAGGTCCACCCCGCCGGAGCGACCCGGCGCCGCGTGGGCGTACGCGGTGGCGTGGCTGGTGGCGAGCAGCTCGGCGAAGCGTTCCGAGGAGTGCAGCGGCCCGGCCTCGACGACCGCGCCGTCGGCCATCACCACCACCTCGTCACAGCGGCGTACGGAGGAGAGGCGGTGCGCGATGACGATGCCGATCCGGTCGCGCAACAGCCGTTCGGTGGCCTGCTGCACCCGTGCCTCGGTCACCGGGTCGAGGCGGGCGGTGGCCTCGTCGAGGATCACCACGTGCGGATCGCGCACCAGGATCCGGGCGAAGGCGACCAGCTGCTCCTGGCCCGCCGAGAGCACGTGGCCGCCGTCGCCCAGCCGGGTGTCCAGGCCGGCGGGCAGCTCGGCGATCCAGCCGCCCAGCCCCAGCTCGCGCAGTGCCCGGGCGGCGGCGTCGAGCAGGTTCGGATCGAACAGCGCGACGTTCTCGGCGAGGGTGCCGGCGAGGATCTCGGTGCGCTGGGGCACCACGGCGATCCACCGGCGCAGCGCCTCGACGTCGAGGTCGCACACGTCGTCGCCGGCCAGGAAGACCGTCCCGGGCGGCACATCGACGGCCCGGGTGAGCACCTTGGCCAGTGTCGACTTGCCGGAGCCGGTCCGGCCGACCAGGGCGTACGAGCGGCCCCGCGTGAAGGTCAGGTCGACGTCGCGCAGCGCGGGCCCGCGCCCGTCGTCGGCACCCGCGTAGCGGAAGGTGAGGCCCCGCACCACCAGGTCCCCCTCGGCCGGGGCGGCCCCGCCCTCGGGTTCCTGGGGGGAGTTCGCCAGCAGCTGCACCCGTCCCCACGCGCCGAGGGCGTACTGGAGTTCGGGGACCATCCGGCTGACGTGCTCGACGGTCATGCCGAAGCCGACGACGAGCAGCCAGATCGCGGTGAGGCGGGCGCCGTCGATGCGGCCGCTGACCAGCGCCCACGCGCCGCCGAGCACCACGGCCGCGATGCCGGCCCGGATCACGCCGGCGGCCACGGTGGTGACCTGGGCGGACATCCGCCACACGCGCACCCCGCGACTGAGCACCTCGGCGGCCCGGCGGGCGTAGAGGCGCAGCACGTACGGCCGGGCGAGGCTGGTGCGCACGTCGTCCTGGCCGTGGATGGCCTCCTCCATCACGGCGGCGAGGTCCGACCAGGCCTCCTCCTCGGCCATCCGGGCCGGACCGATCCGCGCGGTGGGCTTGCGCAGGCCGACGGCCAGCAGCACGGTGAGCAGCAGCATCCCGACGCCGGCCGGCCACCACACCGCGAGGGCGACGGCGGTCGACAGCACGCCCGCGGCCAGCCCCTGCGCGATCCGTACGCCCTGGTTGCGCACCGCGGCGGCGACCTGGTAGACGTCGCCGTCGATGCGGTCGAGCAGCTCGCCGACCGGGGTGGTCTCCAGGGTGGGCAGGTCCTGCCCGAGCGCGACCCGACACAGCCGGCGCCGCACGTCGGCGGACCAGTCGGCCGTCAGCCCGGCCATCAGCAGGCTCACCGCGAGGTCGGTCAGGACTGCGGCGACCAGCGCCACGGCGAGCAGTGCGAAGAACCCGGCGGCGCGGTGCACCAGGACGGGGCCAGCCAGCGCGGCGGCGGCGGCCTGGCCGCCGGCACCGAGCACGATCAGGCAGGTCACGATCGTCATTCGGCGGGGCGAGGTGGCCCACATGTCCCGGAGCAGACGCATGACGGAGTCCCTTCGGGCAGAACGGGGCGGAGCATCCAGCCTGGTCGGTGGGGCCGGCCGGCTCAACGCATTTACCCGCCGTTCACCTGGCCGGAGGCCGGTGGCGTGGGCCGCGCCGGCAGGGGGCCGCCCCGGGGACGCCGCGGCCGGTGGCGTGGCCGGTGGCGTGGCCGCGCTGACAAGGGGGCCGCCCCGCGCGGACGCCGCGCGGGACGGCTCAGAAGAGCACGGTGGCGAGCGTGCCGACCGGGCGGAATCCGCAGCGCTCGTAGACCCGGCGGGCCGGCAGGTTGAAGTCGTTGACGTAGAGGCTGACGGTCGGGGCGACCCGCAGCAGCGCGTCGCGCACCACCGCCGCCATCGCCGCCGACGCGATGCCCCGGCCCCGCCAGTCGGGCGCCACCCAGACGCCCTGCACCTGGGCGGTCCGGCGGGTCACCACCGCCAGCTCGGCCTTGAACACCACCTGGCCGTCGACGAACCGGGCGTACGCCCGCCCGGTCCGGACCAGGTCGGTGACCCGCCGCCGGTAGCCGCGCCCGCCGTCGTCGGCGAGCGGCGAGACGCCCACCTCCTCGGTGTACATCGCCACCGCCGCCGGGAAGAGCCGGTCGACCTCGCTGGCGCGCACCCGCCGCACCTCCGGGTCCGCCCGCAGCGCCGGCAGCGCGTCGGTCGCCAGCAACGGCTGGTTGGGGCGTACGTCCCGGGCCGGCCCCCAGACGGCGGAGAGGCGGTCCCAGAGCCCGAGCACCGCGTCGGCCCGGCCCACGATCGACGAGCAGAGCCGCTCCTCGCCGGCGAGCAGGTCGGCGTAGGCGGCGACGGCCGGCTCGGTGGCGAGCACGGGGGTGAGGTTGCCGCCGAGCCAGCAGATCGACTCCAGGTTGCGGCGGCTGCCGTAGCCCAGCACCCGCCCCTCGGCGCGCCACCAGGCCAGGCCACGCGCCGTGATCCGCTCGGCGACCTGCGCGCCCGCGAACGGGTCGAGGTCGAGCAGCCGCTCGACCGCGCGGCGCTCCGACTCCCCCAGTTGCCGTACCGGCACCGTCAGCACGGATACCAGCCTGCCAGATCCGCCCGGTGCCGCGCGGGCCGAGTGACGAGTGGGACCACGACACCGTGACCGCCCGGCCGGCGGCGCGACGGGTCAGTGCACGGTGACGGTGGCACCGGGGAGCAGGCTGCGCAGCTCCTCGGGCAGCTCGGCGCCCATCTCGTCGGCGATGCGCAGCGCCTCCTCGATCAGGGTCTCCACGATCTGCGCCTCGGGCACGGTCTTGACCACCTTGCCCTTGACGAAGATCTGGCCCTTGCCGTTGCCGGAGGCGACCCCGAGGTCGGCCTCGCGGGCCTCGCCCGGACCGTTCACGACGCAGCCCATCACCGCGACCCGCAGCGGCACCGGCAGCCCCTCCAGGCCGGCGGTGACCTCCTCGGCCAGCTTGTAGACGTCGACCTGGGCGCGACCGCAGGACGGGCAGGAGACGATCTCCAGGCCCCGCTCGCGCAGCCCGAGCGACTCCAGGATCTGGTTGCCGACCTTGATCTCCTCCACCGGCGGGGCCGACAGCGAGACCCGGATCGTGTCGCCGATCCCCTCGGCCAGCAGCGCGCCGAAGGCGACCGCCGACTTGATGGTGCCCTGGAAGGCCGGGCCGGCCTCGGTGACGCCCAGGTGCAGCGGGTAGTCGCACTTCTCGGCGAGCTGGCGGTACGCCCGGATCATCACCACCGGGTCGTTGTGCTTGACCGAGATCTTGATGTCGCGGAAGCCGTGCTCCTCGAACAGCGAGCACTCCCACAGCGCCGACTCGACCAGCGCCTCGGCGGTGGCCTTGCCGTACTTGGCGAGCAGCCGCTTGTCGAGCGAGCCGGCGTTGACGCCGATCCGGATCGGCACGCCCGCGTCGCCGGCCGCCTTGGCGATCTCCTTGACCTTGTCGTCGAACTGACGGATGTTGCCCGGGTTGACCCGGACCGCCGCGCAGCCGGCGTCGATCGCGGCGAAGACGTACTTCGGCTGGAAGTGGATGTCGGCGATCACCGGGATCTGCGACTTCTTCGCGATCGCCGGCAGCGCCTCCACGTCGTCCTGGCTGGGCACGGCGACCCGGACGATCTGGCAGCCGGACGCGGTCAGCTCGGCGATCTGCTGGAGTGTGGCGTTGACGTCGGAGGTGAGGGTGGTGGTCATCGACTGCACCGACACCGGCGCGCCCCCGCCGACCGGCACCGAGCCGACCATGATCTGGCGGCTGAGCCGACGCGGGGCGAGCGGCGGGGGCGGCACGGAGGGGATACCGAGACTGACAGCGGTCACTTCAGGCACTCACCTTGAGAAGAGCGTGATCGGGTTGACGACGTCCGCGGTGATGGTCAGCAGCGTGAACACGCCACCGACCAGGATCACCGCGTACGTCAGGGGCATGAGCTTGAGGTAGTCGACGCGGCCGGGGTCGGCGCGGCCGATCCGGGCGTAGAGCCAGGAGCGGGCCCGCTCGAACCAGGCAATCGCGATGTGCCCGCCGTCGAGCGGCAGCAGCGGCAGCAGGTTGAACACGCCGATGAAGAAGTTCAGCGAGACGAAGAGCATGAAGAACAGCAGCCAGGCGTTGTTCTCCACCGCCTCGCCGCCGAGCCGGCTGGCGCCGACCACGCTGATCGGGGTGTCGATGTCCCGCTCGCCGCCGGTGATCGCCGTCCAGAGGGCCGGGACCTTCTGCGGGATGCGCTTCATCGCCTCGAAGGTGTTGACGGCCATGTCGCCGGTGAAGTCGGCGGTCGCGCCGAACGCGCCGACCGGCCCGTACGTCACCCGGGTCGGGGTGCTGGGGACGAGGCCGACGCCGAGCGCGGCGACCGCGGTGACCTGGCCCTTCGGGTCGTCGAGCGGGGGCCGCTGGGTCTGCGCGAGCACCGTGCTGGCCGTGGCCGGCTGGCCGTCGCGGACGTACGCGATCTGCGCCGTGTCGCCCGGCTTGAGGCTGCGCAGGGTGGTGAGCAGCTGGCCGTAGTCGTTGATCGGCGTGCCGTTGATGGCGGTGATCCGGTCGCCGTCGCGCAGCTGCGCCTGGGCGGCGGGGCTGGCGGGGTCGGCGGTGGTGCACTCGCGCAGCGTGTTCTCCGGGACCACGCACTTCGACAGCGCGATGACCGCCGGCTCCTTGCGGATCTCGGCCTCGGTGCTCGGGAACTCCGGGTTGGGCAGGCCGGCGGAGACCGCGATGATCCAGAGGGCGATCAGGGCGAGGGCGAAGTGGGTGATCGAGCCGGCGGACATCACGATCGTCCGCTTCCACACCGGGAACCGCCACATCGCGCGCGGCTCGTCGGCCGGGTCGACGTCGTCGTCCTGGGGGGTCATCCCGACGATCTTGCAGAAGCCGCCGAGCGGGATGCCCTTGATGCCGTACTCCGTCTCGCCCCGCTTGAAGGACCAGAGCGTGGGGCCGAAGCCGACGAAGTAGCGGGTGACCTTCATGCCGAAGGCCTTGGCGGTGAGCATGTGCCCCGCCTCGTGCAGGCTCACCGAGATGAGGATCGCGAGGGCGAAGAGCACCACCCCGAGCAGGTACGCCATCAAGCTCCTTCCACCGAACCCGCGATGATGATCTCCTGCGCGTGCGCGCGCGCCCACGACTCCGCCGCGAGCACGTCCTCGACGGTACCCGGTTCGTCGAAATCGGGAGCGTCCTCCAGCACCCGCCGGAGGGTGTCGACGATGCCGAGGAAGGGCAGTCGGCCGGCCACGAACGCGGCCACGCACTCCTCGTTCGCCGCGTTGTAGATCGCCGGCCGGCAGCGGCCGGCCTCGCCGGCGGCCTTGGCCAGCGCGACCGCCGGGAACGCCTCGTCGTCCAGCGGCGCGAACTCCCAGGTGTGGGCCTTCGTCCAGTCGACCGCGGCGGCGGCGTCGGCGACCCGGTCGGGCCAGCCGAGGCCGAGCGCGATCGGCAGCCGCATGTCCGGCGGGCTGGCCTGGGCGAGGGTGGACCCGTCGGTGAACTCGACCATCGAGTGGATCACCGACTGCGGGTGCACCATCACGGCGATGTCGGCGTACGGCACGTCGAAGAGCTCGTGCGCCTCGATCACCTCCAGCGCCTTGTTGACCATCGTGGCGGAGTTGATCGTGACGACCGGCCCCATGTTCCAGGTCGGGTGCGCCAGCGCCTGCTCGGGCGTGACCTGTGTCAACTCGTCGCGCCGCTTGCCCCGGAACGGGCCGCCGCTGGCGGTGACGACCAGCCGCCGCACCTCGCCCCGGGTGCCGCCGCGCAGGCACTGGGCCAGCGCCGAGTGCTCCGAGTCGACCGGCACGATCTGCTCCGGCCGCGTCACCGCGGCCTTCACGAGAGAGCCGCCGGCCACGAGCGACTCCTTGTTGGCCAGCGCGAGCGTACGCCCGGCGCGCAGCGCGGCCAGCGTCGGCGCGAGCCCGAGCGAGCCGACCACGCCGTTGAGCACGACGTCGCAGGGCCACTGCGCCAGCTCGGTCATCGCGTCCGGGCCGGCCACGATCTTGGGAAGCTTGAAGTCCCCGCTGCTCCATCCGCGCCGGCTCGCCTCGGCGTAGAACGCGAGCTGGAGATCCTGCGCGGCGGACGCCTTCGCCACGCCGACCGCGTCGACGCGCAGTTCGAGGGCCTGGGCGGCGAGCAACTCGACGTTGCCGCCACCGGCGCCGAGCGCGACCACCCGGAACCAGTCCGGGTTACGCCGCACGATGTCGATGGCCTGTGTGCCGACCGAACCGGTGGAGCCGAGCAGGACGAGTTCCCGGAGCGAAGTCACCGGGCCATTCTTCCCCACCACCGCTGTGCCCCCGCTGGGAGCCTCAGCCTTCCGCCTCGGCCTGCTCTTCCGATGCCTCCACGCTTTCCTCCGGCGCCGCCTCGTCGAGGAGGTCCGCCGGTTGGGCGTTGCCGTCGCGGTGGGCGCTGACGACGCGCTTCTTGGACTACCGCACATTGCCTCTTGCACGACGGATGCGCCGCGAAAGCACACGCCCCTTGCCCGCACCTGGTCGAGTTCGGCAGCAACCACGTCGGGGCCCGGTGATCAGGACCTCATGGACGTTGCCGGGCCGCTTTGAGGTACACGGCGTCCTGATCACCACTGACCGGTCCGGCGTTCGCGAACTGCGTCAGCAGTCAGTGAAGAGTTCGGACCGGTGTGGCGCAGCGTCGTCCGCACCAGCCCGCATGCCATGATCGGTCGACGCTCACCCGGGCGGGACGCGGCCGGGAGCCCGGCGGAACGTCACCCGACCTTCAGCACCGCCGGCCCGGCGCTCCTTGACGGCACCGCTGCCACCACAGCCCCGCCCACACCTGGGCAGAGGCGGACAGCAGCGCCGCCGTCGGCACTCCGGACGCGACCGGGACGGGATGCCGATCCCTGGGCGCGCCTCAGAGTCGGCCCCCGCGAAGAAAACTTTCCACGTATCGATGACTGTGGTTGACTTTCGTCATGCGGAGAGCTCTCGTCTGGCTGGCGGCCGTGCTGGTCGCCGCCCCACTGCTCGTCAGCCCGGGAGTGGCCCAGGCTGCCACCACGACACCGTCGCTGGTCATCGCCAGCGACTTCCCGGACCCCGACGTCGTCAAGTTCGGCGGCACCTACTACGCGTACTCGACGAACAACGGCCACGGCAACGTCCCGGTCGCCACGGCCACCTCGCTGACCGGAGCCTGGACCAGGCGGGCCGACGCGATGCCGACCCTCGGCGCCTGGGCCAACGGGGGCCTGACCTGGGCGCCCGACGTGTCCCAGCGGGCCGACGGGCGTTACCTGCTCTACTACACCGCCCGCAGCCGGGCCACCGGTCGGCAGTGCCTGGGCGCGGCGCTGGCCACGTCGCCGCTCGGCCCGTTCACCTCCGTCGGCACCCAGCCGCTGGTGTGCAACGCCGGCGAGGGTGGCGACATCGACGCGGCGAGCTTCACCGACAGCACCGGCCTGCGGTACCTGCTCTACAAGGACGACGGCAACGCCATCGGCCAGCCGACGAGCCTCTGGCTGCAACGGGTCGCGGCCGACGGGGTGACCCTCCAGGGCGCCCGGGTCGAATTGCTGCGCAGCGGTCGCGCCGAGGAGGCCGGCATCATCGAGGCGCCGGTGCTGACCAAGGTCGGCGCGCAGTACGTGCTGTTCTACTCGCTCGGCGGCTACGGCGGCGACGGCTACCAGACCAGCTACGCCACCTCGACCTCGCTGACCGGCCCCTACACCAAGGCGTACCGCTCGCTGATGACCACGGCGTCGCTGGACTCGGCCGTGCGGGGGCCCGGCGGGGCGGACGTGGTGCGCGAGGCGGGCGGCGACCACATCGTGTTCCACGGCTGGATCAACAACTACTCCGCCCGGGGCATGTACGTGGCGGCGCTGGGCTGGGCCGGCGGAAACCCCGTGGTGCGGGGCAGCCGGGTGCGGTACGAGGCCGAGCGCGGCGGGCTCAACCGGTGCGCCGTGCGCGCCGCCCCGAACACGTCCCAGGGACAGGTGGTGGCGTACATCGACCACGCGGACAGCTGGGTCGAGGTCACGGTCTTCGCGCCCCGGGCCGGCGGCTACCGCGCCCACGTCGCCTACGCCGCCGGCTACGGCGACGCCCAGCACACGCTGACGGTCAACGGCGCGAACCCGAAGGTCGTCACCTATCCCAACACGGGCTGGGACGTCTGGCGCCAGGCGGGCGTCGACGTCACGCTCAACGCGGGCTTCAACACCCTCCGGTTCACCCACCTGAGCCGCTGGGCGGAACTCGACTTCGTCGAGGTGGCGTAGCCCGCGCCGGGAACGCGTGGAGATCTTGGTGGAAAGGTGCCCCTCCAGGGGCCGTTTCCTACCAAGATCTGCATGCGGAGTGGGGTTCAGGCCCCGGCGGCGGGTGCGGCCAGCACGAAGGTCTCCAGGGACTCGCCGCCGTACCAGTCCGAGCGGCGGCCCACGTGGGTCATGCCGAGCCGGCGGGCCACCGCCATCGACGCCTCGTTGCCGGGCGCCACGACGGCGTACACCTCCCGCGTGCCGGCGGCCAGTTCCCGCGCCGCCGCCGCCCGGGCCGCCTCGGTGGCGTACCCGTGGCCCCACGAGTCGGGGTGCAGGTGCCAGCCCACCTCGATGTCCTCGGTCGGCACGTTCTCATCCCGGCCGGGCAGCGGCTTGAGCAGCACCGTGCCGGCCACCATGCCGGTGTCGCGGACCTCGATCGCCCAGGTGCCGTACCGGCCGCCGTGCCCCGCGTGCCGCTCCCGCCACATCGCGAGCCGGTCGGCGGCCTGCGCCGGGTCCGTCAGCGGCAGGCCGGGCGCGCCCAGCCAGCGGGTGACCTCGGGCCGGGAGTAGATGTCGAAGAGCCGGGCCAGGTCGGCCGGGTCCTCGGTCCACTCCCGCAGTACCAGGCGCTGGGTGGTGAGAACGGTCATGGGCCGTGATCATAATGAGTGACGCGGGAGGGTACGGGGAAAGAAGCCGCGATGGGCGGCGGATGGCAACGGGCGAAGCGGATCACCAGTGCGGCGTTCCGCCCGCTGCGGGGCCGGGACCTGTCCCTGCACGCCGCCGCCATCACCTTCTACGGGGCGATCGCCGTGGTGCCGGTGGCCCTGCTGGCGATCTGGCTGACCTCGCTGCTCGCGGGAGCCGAGCGGGTGCACCGGCTCACCTCGTACGCCGTGGACACGCTGCCGGACGCGATCGGCGCGCCCCACGCGGTGCAGGCGCTGGTCGAGGCCGGGGTGGGGCTGACCCCGCTGCTGGCCCTGGCGTCGCTGCTGCCGGCGTCGCTCTACGGCGAGGGGCTGCGCCGTGCCTTCGTCTCGGTCGCCGTGCCGCGCAGCGAGGAGTCGCTGGTCGGCTGGCGGGGCCGGCTGCTGCTGCTGCCGCTGCTGGCGCCGGCCCCGGCCCTGCTGCTGTCGATCCTGCTCGCGCTGCCCACGACGACCGGGCTGGTCCGGCAGGGCGGCTGGACCGGCGCGCTGGGGGTGGTGCTGTCGTTCCTGGCGGTCTGGCTGGTGCTCACCCCGGTGCTGCTCTGGCTGTTCCGGGTGGTCGGCCCGGCGTCGCCGGACTGGCTCTCCGCGCTGGCCGTCGGGTCGTTCACCGCCGCCAACCTCTCCGGTTTCCTGCACGGCTTCGTGCTCTTCGCCTCGCTCCCGATCGACCTGGGGGTGCCGTTCGGGGGCTTCGACGAGATCGGCGCGGGGGTGGCGGTCCTGCTCTGGCTCTACCTCTTCCACGTGATCGTGCTGGCCGGCTACTCCGCGACCCTCGCGCTGTCCCGGTGGCGCAGCGCCCGCTCCGGGGCCGCCGGCCCGGGCTCGTCGGACTCCTTGATGCCGAAGCGGCGGTAGACGCGGGCCAGCGGGCCGGGGGCCCACCAGTTCCAGCGGCCGAGCAGCCGCATCGTGGCCGGCACCAGCAGCGCCCGGACCAGCGTCGCGTCCACCACGATCGCCACGATCATGCCGATCCCGATGAGCTTGATGTACGCCATCTCGCCCGTCGCGAAGCCGGCCACCACGATGATCAGCAGCAGCGCGGCGGCGGTGATGATCCGCCCGGTGCGCTGGAGCGCGACGGCCACCGACGCGGTGTTGTCGCCCGTGCGGTCCCACTCCTCGCGCACCCGGGAGAGCAGGAACACCTCGTAGTCGGTCGCCAGCCCGAAGAGCACGGCGAGCATGAGGATCGGGTTGCTCGGCTCGATGAACCCGGTCGGGGTGAAGCCGAGCAGGTCGGCGAAGTGCCCGTCCTGGAAGATCCAGACCACGACGCCGAACGACGCGCCGATCGACACCAGGTTCATCAGCACCGCCTTGACCGGCAGCACCACCGAACCGAAGGCGAGGAAGAGCAGGACCAGGATCGCGGCGGCCATCAGCAGGGCCATCCAGGGCAGCCGCTCGGCGAGACCGTCGATCAGGTCGAGGTCGACGCCGGGCCGGCCGCCGACGAGCACCTCGGCGTCGGCCGGCGGCGGCAGGTCGCGCAGCGCCCGGACCACGTCGTGCGCCGCGTCGCCCGTCGGCTCGCCCGGGTAGGTCACCGTCAGCAGCGTCGACGCGCCCCGGTTGGCCGCCACCTGCACCCCGGTCACGCCCGGCACGGCGGCCACCCGGTCGGCGAAGGGCTGCACCTGCTCCGGGGACGCCCCGGAGACCAGCACGTCGATCGGCGCGATCGTGCCGCCGGGGAACTCGGCGGCGATCCGCTCGGAGACCACCCGGGGCTCGGCGGTCGCGGGCAGCACCCGGTCGTCGAACCCGCCGAACTCCATCCGCAGGATCGGCGTGGCCAGCAGCAGGAGCAGCACGGTCACCCCGACCAGGTAGCGCACCGGGCGGCGCATCACGCTGTGCGCGATCCGGGCCCAGGCGCCGCCCGTCGCACCGTTCGCCGGCCGCGCACCGCGCGCCCCACGCCGCCACGGCAGCGGTACGCGCAGCGCGTCGATCCGGTGGCCGAGCACCGCGAGCAGGGCCGGCAGCACGGTCAACGCCGCCAGCATGGCGACCAGCACGGCGGCCATCCCGCCGAGCGCCATCGAGCGCAGGAACGCCTGCGGGAAGATCAGCAGGCTGGCCATGGCGGTCGCGATGGTGAGCCCGGAGACCAGCACCGTCCGCCCGGCCGTGGCCATGGTCCGCCGGATCGCGGCCGGGGTGTCGTGCCCGGCGGCCAATTCCTCGCGGAACCGGCTGACCACGAAGAGGGCGTAGTCGACCGCCATGCCCAGGCCGATCAGGGTGATCACGTTGATCGCGAAGACCGACACGTCGGTGACCATGTTGACCAGCCGGACGGCGACGAACGCGCCGAGGATGGCGAGCCCGCCGATCAGCAGGGGCGTGGAGGCGGCCACCAGCCCGCCGAAGATCAGCACGAGCAGCACCAGGAGCACCGGCATGGAGAGCAGCTCCGCGCGCGTGATGTCCTTGGTGGTCTGGGTGTTCGACTCCTGCAGGGCCGCCGTGGCGCCGCCGACCTCGGTCCGTACGCCGGGCGCCGCGAGCGCCGGCCGCAGCTCCTCGTACGCGGCGGCCTTGTCGTCCTTGTCGGCGGCCCGGAGCTGGACCAGGGCGTAGGTGGCCCGGCGGTCGGTGGAGAGCAGCACGGGGGCCTGGGTGTCGTACCAGGTGGTGACGCTGGTGATCTCCGGGCGCTCGCGCAGCCGGGCGACGGTGGCCGCGACCGGGTCACGGAAGGCGGGCTGGTCGACGGTCGAGGCGTCGCTGGACCAGAGCACGACGAGGTCGGCCCCCTGCGGCCCCAGCTCCCGGGTGATCCGCTCGGCGGCCCGGCTGGACTCGCTGGCCGGGTCGTCGAAGCCGCCGCCGGTCAGCTGCCCGAAGACCCCGACCCCCCAGGTGGAACCGACCGCGACGAGCACCAGGGCGGCGGCCAGCACCGACCAGCGCAGCCGCACGACCATGTGTCCCCACCAGGCGAACATTCGCCTCCCCCTCCGACGACGGCTACGCTGTGACCATCGCTTATTTGAGTGAACGCCGTTAACTATCGCAACGGCGGTCGTTTCGGTCAAGGGAGTCAGCCGGATGGGCGCACCGAGCCGACGGGAACGCCTGCGCTCGGCGACGGTCGCCGAGATCAAGGACGGGGCTCGGCGGCTGCTGGTGACGGGCGGGGTCGACGCCGTGTCGCTGCGGGCCATCGCCCGCGACATGGGCATGACCGCGCCGGCCATCTACCGCTACTTCCCCAGCCTGGAGGCGCTCGTCGCGGCGCTGGCCGGCGACCTCTACGACGAGCTGCGGCTGCGGCTGGAGGCGGCCCGGGACGACGCCGGGGGCGAGCCGGTCGACCAACTGATGGCCATGTCCCGGACGTTCCGCGCCTGGTCCGTGGCGCACCCCGCCGAGTTCGGGCTGATCTTCGGCGCCCCGACCCCCGGGCGCAACGCGCCCGTCGACGACGGCGCCGATCCGGACCATCCCGGCGCCCGCCTCGGCGCGGTCTTCGTCCGACCGATCCTCGACCTCTGGCGCCGCTCCCCCTTCCGCACCCCGCCGCCCGAGCTGCTCCGGCGGCACCTGGGCGGGCGGCGGCTGGAGCCGCTGCGGCTCAGCCACGGCGAGGTGCCCGTCGAGGTCGCGTACGCCTTCCTCGCCGGCTGGACCCGGCTCTACGGGCTGGTGGCCATGGAGGTCTTCCACCAGTTCGACTGGGCGGTCACCGACGCCGAGGCACTCTTCGAGCTGGAGCTGGAGACGTTCACCGCCCAGCTGCTGGCCGACCCGCCCACGGGCGACGACGCGCCCTCCTGAGGGACACGGCCGGCCTCTCCGGCGGCGTCTGGGGCCGGCAGATCGGCGGGACGGACTATCGCCCTCGCGCCCGGGTCCGCTCCCGGTGCCCGGCGCGGTCGGGCCGGCCGATGTGGCTGCGCTCGCGCCAGGATTCACCGAGCCAGAGGTGCGGCGCGTAGTGGCGGACCGCCGCCACCGCCACGGGCACGTCGGCGGCCTCGACCCGGAGCCGGTGGCGCAGGCGGGGCAGCCCGGGACGGAACGGTTCCTCCTCGCGCACCAGCGTCCACAGCACCGGATCGTCGCGGTCGACGGGGCCCGTCGGGTACAGCTCCAGCGAGTGGAAGCTGGACCTGTGCCCCTGGCTGTGGAACAGGCCGACGCCGGCGAGCGTGCGCCACGGTATGACCTGGCGCCGGGTGCCCGTGTCGAACCACATGCCGGCGTGGTCGACGAGGATCCTCGCCCGCCGCTGCCGCCAGAACGCCACGAGGAGCAGGCCGCCCGGCACACCGAGGGCCGCCAGGATGCCCGCCGCGACGAGCCCCGCGACGGGTGACCGTGGCTGGTGGCTCCCGCCGATGACCGCGACGGCCGCGACGAGCCCGCCGACCCCGGCCAGGACGAGGAGCAGGGCGAGGGGCAGCCCGATCCGGGCGCGACGTCGCCCGGTGGGTATCACCGCGGCGTTCGGGGCGGGGGCGGTGAAGGGTGCTGCCATGGCAGGCAAGCCTAACGGGACCTACCTGCCCTTCCACCTGCCCCTTCGTCGTGATCCACACTGTGGGCCCCGCGGCGCACCTGTGGGCCCCACGGTCGCCCCCCCGGGGGCACCGGGCTCGCCGGCAACGGGCCCCCGACGACGAGAGGCCGACAGGCGGCGAAGGGCTGACCGGCGGCGGCTGCGGGCAGTAGGCTCCCCCGGCATGGGTGACGAGCTGCCACCCCGGGCCGACGTGGTGATCGTCGGCGCCGGGCACAACGGTCTGGTGTCCGCGATCCTGCTGGCCCGCGCCGGGCTGGACGTGCTGGTGCTGGAGGCGGCGGACGTGATCGGCGGGGCCACCCGCACCGAGGCGCCGTTCCGCAAGGTGCCGGGGCTGCGCCACTCCACCGGGTCGTACCTGCTCGGGCTGATGCCGCCGGAGCTGCTCGCCACGCTGGACGTGCGGATCCCCGTGCTGCGCCGCGACCCGCACTACTTCCTGCCCACCCCCGGCGGCCCGGGCTCGCCGTACCTGCTCTTCGGCAGCGACACGGCGGCCACCCGGGCGCAGCTCGCGGAGTTCTTCTCCCCCGCCGACGTGGCCGCCGACGACGCCCTCCAGGCCGAGCTGGCCGCGCTTCGGGAGGATCTCGCCCCGGCCTGGCTGGCCGAGCCGCTGTCCGTCGAGGAGACCGCCGAGCGGCACGTCCGGCCGGCGCTGCGGCAGGTCTTCGTCGACCTGGTCCGCGGCTCCGTCGCCGACCACCTGGCCCGCTTCGACTTCCGCTCCGAGCTGCTGGTCAGCATGTACGCCGTCACCGACGGCCTCTCCGGGCTCAACGCCGGCCCCGACGACCCCGGCACCGGGCACAACTTCCTCGTGCACAACATGTGCCGGTTGCCCGGCTCCGACGGCACGTGGATGATCACCGAGGGCGGGATGGGCACCGTGTCGCGCGTCTTCGCCGAGGCCGCCCGGGCCGCCGGCGCGACGATCCTGACCGGCACGCAGGTCAGCGCGATCACCCTGGACGGCGGCGCGGCGGGCGGGGTGGTCCTCGCCGACGGACGGGAGGTCGCGGCCCGGGTGGTGCTCGGCGCCTGCGACCCGTACCGGCTGATGGACCTGCTGCCCGACGGCGCGCTCCCGGCGCCGCTGGCCGACCGGATGGCGGCGGTCCGCCGCCCCGGCACCACGCTCAAGCTCAACCTGGCGCTGACCGGCCTGCCCCGCTTCTCCTGCCTGCCCGGCGACGCGCCGAGCCCGTTCGGCTCGACGATCCACCTGCTGCCCGGCTCGGACTCGCTGACCGGCGGGGGCGGCGAGCCGCCGATGGCGGCGCTACGCGCGATGTGGGCGGACGTGCAGGCGGGGCGGCTGCCCGACGAGCCGACCATCGAGTGGTACCTGCACACCACCGTGGACCCGTCGCTGTCGGACGGCCGGGGGCACCACTCGTCGGCGCTCTTCGTGCAGTCGGTGCCGTACGAGCTGGCCGGTACCACCTGGGACGAGGCGCTGCCCGGCTACGTGGACCGCCTGATCGGGGTCTGCGAGCGGTACGCCCCCGGCACCGGCGACCTGATCGCCGACGCGGTGCCCCTGCCGCCGCCCGGCATCGAGGCGCACTTCGGGATCACCGGCGGGCACATCCACCACGTCGACAACACGGTCTCGTTCACCGACCGGATGCCGTACGCCACGGGGGTCGACGGCGTCTACGCCGGCAGTGCCGGCTGCCACCCGGCGGGCAGCGTCATCGGCGCCGCCGGCCACAACGCCGCCCGCCGCATCCTCACCGACCTCTCCCCCTGACCACCCGCCCCCTGCTCCCCTGCTCGCTGTGCTCGCGCGCCCGGGAGCGTCGATCATGCACTCATGGCGCCTGATTCAGGCCGCTTGGGGCGGTTTGTCATCCACCA
Source organism: Micromonospora sp. M71_S20 (assembly GCF_003664255.1). Taxonomy (NCBI): domain Bacteria; kingdom Bacillati; phylum Actinomycetota; class Actinomycetes; order Micromonosporales; family Micromonosporaceae; genus Micromonospora; species Micromonospora sp. M71_S20. The sequence continues at coordinate 859,809 of NZ_RCCV01000001.1, forward strand.
CAACTGCATGATCGACGCGGGAGAGGGCGGGGGGTTGCCGTCAGCTGGCCGCGTCGGCCGCCGGGGCGGGGGTCTGCTGCTCGCCGGCCCGGTGCGCCCGGACCTTGTGGCCGACGCTGGTCAGGCAGCGGCCGCTGGGCAGGTCGAACTTCCAGCCGTGCAGCTGGCAGGTGAGCTGGTCGCCGTCGACGATGCCGAACCGGGTCAGGTCGGCCTTCAGGTGCGGGCAGCGCCGCTGCACCACCCAGTCGCCGAGGGTGATGTCCTCGGCGTCGCTGGTCCGCTCGTGCTCGTCGTACCAGCCCTCGGCGTACTGGAGGCGCTCCGTGGAGAGGCACTTGAAGAAGGCGTAGACGAACTCGTTGTACTGGCCGATCCGGGCCGCCGAGAAGCGGCAGGAGAGGAAGAGGGAGTTGACCCAGTCCACCTCGCCGATGTGCAGCAGGTGCTCGATCAGCGCCCGCTCGGTACGGAACCGGTAGCGGACCTTCTCGTCGGCGTACGGCCGGACCTGCTTGCCGGGGAAGTCCACCACGATGGATTCGACGCTCTCGCCGTCGTAGCCCACCAGGTCGAAGCGGACCGGGCCGCCGACCCCCTTGGCCAGGTAGATCGACTCCTCCAGCAGGGGCTCGACGCGGCGCTGCATCTCCTTGAGCACGTCCACCTCGGGGTGCCGCCAGGAGGCCTTCTCGGCCTCGATGACGGGCCGCTTGCGCTCGCGCATCTCCTCCAGGTGGGCGACCTTGTTCGCGAAGAACTCCTCCACCGGCACCGGGTGGCTGGTCTCGCAGCTCTCCGTGGTGACCTCGGCGACGCTGCCCGGGAGCAGCACGACGCCGTTGGTGCCGCCGACCTTGGCGTACTCGCTCAGGAAGACCGACTGGTCGGGGAAGATGTTGCCCTCGTCGCCGTGGATGTCGTTGAACTGCCACAGCTCGTCGTCGAGGAAGCAGGGCGGCCCGGCGATCGGGAAGACGTGGTCGGCCTTCAGGTCGTCGATGTAGCGCCAGGTGCGGTCGAACTGCCGGTCCCGCTTCTGCTTGCCGAACGCCGTCTTCGCCGCCTGCGGCAGCTCGTAGACCATCGGGTACCAGATCGCGCCGGAGAACTGGAGCATGTGCGCGTGCACGTGGCCCAGCTCGGCGAAGACGCTCAGGTCGGTCGGGCGGGCGTCGTTCTGGTTGAGCAGCCGGACCCCGTCGTACTCCACCCACAGCGAGGAGTCGCCGATCGGGCCGTCGGTCGGGCTGGTCAGCGCCTGGATCATGATCTTCAGGCCGCCGTCCAGCTCCACGACCTGCTCGTTCGGCGCCTTCAGGAACTTGGTGAAGCCCAGCTCCCGCAGCTCGTCCTCCATCTCGGAGGTGGGGAACGCGGGCAGCAGCACGGTGGCCGACTTCGACACGAAGCGCTTCAGGTGCGCCGCGTCGAAGTGGTCCCGGTGCAGGTGGGAGACGTAGAGGTAGTCGACGTCGCCGAGCGCCTCCCAGTCGAGCAGGGAGTTGTCCGGAAACGGGAACCACGAGGCGAAATAGGCCGGATTGACCCACGGGTCGCACAGGATGCTGCCCGCGGCCGTGTCGATCCGCATGCTGGCGTGCCCCGTACCGGTCACTCGCACCGCAGTTCCCCCTCAAAACGACAAACAAGGTGTACGCCAGAAACGCTACCGGAGGGAGTCTGGCGACCTACCCGCGACGCCGGTAGTGCCGATGCGCCCGGGTGGGGCCGGGCCCTTGGTCCCGACCTGCCGGCCCGCGTACGTCCACCGGTCCGACGCCCACCTCGCCCGGTCGGATCGTGCGGTCCGCCCCATCGGTCGGACCCAGCGCCGGGCCCGGCACGGGGCGTGCCAGACTAACCGGAGATCCGATCGCGAGGGAAGGACCGACAGTGGCAGGAAGCGAGCCGGTAACGTCGCCAGACCAGCACAAGCCCGGGCACCGCAAGTCCGGGCGGATCGGCGCGGTGGTCTCCGCGCTGGCCCTGCTGGCGATGCTCTGCGGCAACCACGAGGGCAGGGTCGAGAACATCTGGCTGATCGGCCTGGCCGTGCTGCTGCTGCTCATCGTCATCGGCGACACCGTGCTGCGGCGCAACGGCCTGCGGTCCTGACCGCACCCGCGTCAGCCGGCGTCGCACCGGTCCGCGCGCCGGAGGCCACACGCACGAGGGCCCGCCCCCGACCGGGGAGCGGGCCCTCGCCGTACGCGGATCAGCGGCCGAACAGGATGTCCTGCACGTCCTTGAGCGCGGCGTCGACCTCGGCCTCGAAGTAGCCGCCGGGCACCAGCCCGAAGCGCAGGGTGTCCAGTTCCTTCGGGTTCACCGGCATCGGGTTGCGCCCCTGCATGCCGCCCAGCAGCGTGTCGAAGAACCGGTCGACCTGGTCGGGGTCGTACCCGCTGCCGAACCGGCGCACCTGGAAGCTGCGCCGGATCTGGTCGACGCGGTAGAGGTCGCTGCCGGGCGGGCCGGCCATCGGCGGGCCCGCCATCGGCGGCGGGCCACCGACGGGTGGGCCACCCCCGGGTGGGCCACCGACCGGCGGACCACCGACCGGCGGGCCGGCGTGCGGTGGGCCGCCGAAGCCCGGCTGCGGAGGCGGCCCGGCCGGGCCCCGGCCCCGCAGTTCACGCAGGTCCCGCTCGGGCATCCGGATCTCGGCGGTCATGTCGGCGCGAGCACGCCGGCCGGCCTCGAACCCGTCGAAACGCGGCTCGTCGCCGTAGCCACCGGGGCCGTCGCCGTAGTTGCCGGGGCCGTCGCCGTAGCCGCCCGGACGGTCGCCGTAGTTACCCGGGCCGTCGGCGTAGCCGCCGCCCGGACCGTCGGCGTAGCCACCACCCGGCGCGTCGGCGTACTTGCCGGGACCGTCGCCGTAGCCGCCGCCCGGACCGTCGGCGTACTTGCCCGGACCGTCGCCGTAGCCGCCGGGGCGGTCGCCGTAGTTGCCGGGGCCGTCGCCGTAGCCGCTGGGGCCGGCGGGCAGGCCGCGCGGCGGCGGGGCGCCGTGGCCCATCGGGGCGCCCGGTCCCATCGGGCCGGGGCCGCCGGGGCCGCGCGGCGGCTCGTAGCCGCCCCGGGGGGCGTCGTACCCACCGGCGAAGGCGCCGGTGGGCTCGTCGTAGCGGCCGTAGCGGTCGCCGGGCGGACCGGCCTGGGCCGGCATCGGTCGGGGCGGCATCGGCTGCGGGACCGGCGACATGCCGCGGTCGTCGCGCACGGGCGGGCCCATCCGGTCCGGGGGACCCATCCGGTCTGGCGGACCCATGCGGTCGGGCGGGCCGAGGCGGTCCGGCGGGCCCAGGCGATCGGCGTCGCGGGGGTCGCCGCCGCGGCCGCCGGCGCCACCGCGCTCCTCCAGCTCGGCCAGCTGCCGCTCGACCCGGTCGAGGTGCAGGTCGACCTGCCACTCGTCGTAGCCGTTGAAGCGGACCCGGAAGACGACGTCGTGGACCTCCTGGGAGGCGACGGGGGCACCCACCGGCCGGCCGTCGAGCGTCGCCTCGACCCGGTCCAGGAAGGCGTCGACCTCGTCGACCTTGTATCCCCGGCGGAGCGCCTTACGCCGGAAACGCTGACCCTGACTCGCCACTATGTCTCCTGGTCTCGTTCGCTACGCCCGGTCACGCCTTCTCCCCGGCCCGGTCGGTGTCGGTGTCCATGTCCTCGGCGGCGGCGAGCTGCCCGCACGCTCCGTCGATCTCGCGACCCCGGGTGTCCCGCACGGTCGTCGACACCCCGGCCTCGCGCAACCGCCGGACGAACTCCCGCTCCACCGGCTTGGGGCTGGCGTCCCAACGGCTGCCCGGAGTCGGGTTGAGGGGGATGAGGTTCACGTGGGTCAGCTTCCCGGCCAGCAGCCGCCCGAGCAGATCGGCTCGCCACGGCTGGTCGTTCACGTCTCTGATCATCGCGTACTCGATCGACACGCGACGCCCCGTGCGGGCCGCGTAGTCCCACGCCGCGTCCAGCACCTCGGACACCTTCCAGCGCTGGTTGACCGGCACGAGTTCGTCGCGCAGCTCATCATCGGGGGCGTGCAGCGACAACGCAAGGGTCACCGAGAGGTCTTCGCTGGCCAGTCGGCGGATGGCCGGGACCAGGCCGACCGTGGAGACCGTGATGTGACGCTGCGACAGCCCGAGCCCCTCGGGCGCCGGGGCGACCAGCCGACGGATCGCCGCGACCACCCGGGAGTAGTTGGCCAGTGGCTCGCCCATGCCCATGAAGACCACGTGCGACAGGCGCGGCGGAGAACCCGCCACCGCTCCGGAGGCGGCCACCCCGGCCAGGTAGACCGCCTGGTCGACGATCTCGGCGGTGGAGAGGTTGCGGGTCAGTCCCGCCTGGCCGGTGGCGCAGAACGGGCAGGCCATGCCGCAGCCGGCCTGGCTGGAGATGCAGACGGTGACGCGGTCCGGGTAACCCATCAGCACGCTCTCCACCAGCGCGCCGTCGTGCAGCCGCCAGAGCGCCTTGCGGGTCGCGCCGTCGTCGCAGGCCAGCTCGCGGACCGGGGTGAGCAGCCGGGGCAGGAGCTGGTCGGCGAGCTTCTCCCGGGTGGCAGCCGGCAGGTCGGTCATCTGCCCCGGATCACGCACCAGTCGACCGAAGTAGTGGGTGGAGACCTGCTTGGCGCGGAACGCCGGCTCCCCCAGCTCGGCGACCAGGGCCCGGCGGCCGGCGAGGTCGAGATCGGCGAGGTGACGGGGAGGCATCGCGGGCCGCCGCCCGGGGGCGTCGGGGTCTGCGGGGATCAGGGGCAAGCTCGTCATGGCGCGTCCAGTCTGTCACGCCGGACGGCCGACACACCCGTCCGGAGGTGCCGAATCGCCCCCCGCCGCCCGGGCGGGACCACTGACGACGGGTGATTCACGCCTCACTCCAGCACCGGGACGAAGACCGCCAGGAGCAGGTACGCGGTCGGCAGCGCGAAGAGGATCGAGTCCAACCGGTCCATCAGGCCGCCGTGCCCCGGGAGCAGGTTGCTCATGTCCTTCACCCCGAGGTCCCGCTTGATCATGGACTCGGCGAGGTCCCCGAGGACGGCGGCGCCGGAGACCGCCAGCCCGAAGAGCGCGCCCCACCACGGGGCCACGTCGAGGAGCAGCCAGAGCAGCAGGGCGCTGCCCAGCGCCGCGGCGGTGACCGAGCCGGCGAAGCCCTCCCAGGACTTCTTCGGGCTCACCGAGGGGGCCATCGGATGCTTGCCGAAGCTGACGCCGGCGGCGTACCCGCCGGTGTCGGAGAGGACCACCGCGGCCAGCGTCACCAGCACCCGCAGGTCGCCGTCCTCTGGCACGGCCGCCAGCAGCGCGGCGAAGCCGCCGAGGAACGGCACGTACACCGCGATGAGGGTGGCGGCGGTCAGGTCACGCTGGAAGCCGCCCGGCCCGTCGCCGAGCCGCCAGACCATGGTGCCCAGCACCGTCACCAGGAGGCCGAGGCTGAGCGCGTCGGGACCGGAGAACCAGGCCAGCCCGACGGTGAGCACCCCGCCGGCGATCAGCGGCACCAGCGGCGGATGCGCGCCGCTGCGGCGTACCGCCCGGGCCATCTCCCACATGCCGACGGCGACCGCCGCGGCCACCACCACCAGGAAGGCGGTCCGGTAGAAGAACAGCGGCACCACGATCAGGGCGCCGAGGCCCACGCCGACGGCGATGGCCGCGGGCAGGTTGCGCCCGGCCCGGCTCGGGACGGGCTGCTGGGTCGGGGGCCGGTCGGCACCGGCCCGGCGCCGACCGCGCTGCCGGCGGCCCGGGGGCCGCGCGGGCTCCGGCTCCGGCTCGACGTCCCGGACCGGTTCGAGCTGGGTGGTCGGGTATTCGGAATCGTCGGGATGGTCGCGGTGGCCGTTCATCGCCGCCGGGTCACCGGCCGCCGCCACGTCGGCCTGCGGGCGGGAGCGGGCCGGCGCCTCGGCGTACGCGTCGGGGAGCACGGCGGGCCGGCGGTGCCACTGCCCCGGGTCGATCTCGGGCTCCGGCCAGGGGAGGGCGGGCGCCGGTGCGGGGGCTTCGGGGCGGTCCCAGCCGCGGGGCTCGGCGCTGCCGTGGGGATCGAGGTGGGACATCACGCACCGAGCGGGACCGGTACGAGATCCACCAGATGACGCACAACCACAACCATTCCCCTACCCGCGCGACTGTTCCGTCCGGTCGACCCGCCCGACGGCCGGCCGATCCCCAGCGTTCACCGCAGGGTGGCCGGGAATCCTGCCGAGCCTACTGCACCCACCGATCCCTCACGTCGGACCGGCCCCGTGCCGGCCCTCCTACGACGGTGGCACCGGGCCCGCCGCCCGGGATCGGACGATGGAGCGCCGGTGCCACGATGTCGTCGCCGGTGGGGTGCCGGCGTACGGCTCACACCTCGAGAAGCTCGTTCTCCTTGTGCTTGACCAGGTCGTCGACGGCGGCGACGAAGCGCTGGGTCAGGTCGTCGAGTTCCTTCTCGGCGCGGCGGCCGTCGTCCTCGCCGACCTCGCCGTCCTTGACGAGCCGGTCCAGCTCTTCCTTGCCCTTGCGGCGGATGTTGCGGATGGCCACCTTGGCCTCCTCACCCTTGTGCCGGGCGACCTTGATCATCTCTCGGCGGCGCTCCTCGGTCATCTGCGGGAGCAGGATGCGGAGCTGGTTGCCCTCGTTGTTCGGGTTGGCGCCGAGGTCGGAGTCGCGGATCGCCTTCTCCATGGCGTTGATCTGCGAGTTGTCGTACGGCTTGATGATGACCATGCGCGGCTCGGGGACCCCGATGGACGCCATCTGGGGCAGCGGGGTGGGGCTGCCGTAGTAGTCGATGATGATCTTGGAGAACATGGCGGCGTTGGCGCGACCGGTGCGGATCGCGCCGAACTCCTCCTTGGCGTGCTCGATCGCACGCTCCATCTTCTCCTCGGCCTCGAGGAGGGTGTCGTCGATCACCGGTCTCCTCGCCTCCTTCTGTGCTCGTCGTGGGCTTGTCGTGTCGGAGGGACCGCTGAGGTCGGGGTCAGACCGCTCAGGCGGTGATCAGGGTGCCGATCTTGTCGCCACCCACGGCCCGGATGATGGTGTCGTCGCCCTGCGCGCCGAAGACCAGCATCGGCAGGCCGTTCTCCATGCACAGGCTGAACGCGGCGGCGTCGGCGACCCGCAGGTTACGCCGCAGCACCTCGGAGAAGGTGATCGAGTCGAACTTGCTGGCGGTCGGGTCGACCCGCGGGTCGGCGGTGTAGACGCCGTCCACGCCGTTCTTGCTCATCAGCACCACGTCGGCGCGGATCTCCAGGGCCCGCTGGGCGGCCACGGTGTCGGTGGAGAAGTAGGGCATCCCGGCACCCGCGCCGAAGATCACCACGCGGCCCTTCTCCAGGTGCCGGATGGCGCGCAGCGGGATGTAGGGCTCGGCGACCTGGGCCATCGTGATCGCGCTCTGCACGCGCGTCTCGATGCCCTCCTTCTCCAGGAAGTCCTGCAACGCGAGGCAGTTCATCACGGTGCCGAGCATGCCCATGTAGTCGGCCCGGGCCCGGTCCATGCCGCGCTTCTGCAACTCCGCGCCCCGGAAGAAGTTGCCGCCGCCGACCACCACCGAGACCTGCACGCCGCGGCGGACCACGGTGGCGATCTGCCGGGCGATGGCCTGCACGACGTCCGGGTCCACCCCGATCGCGCCCCCGCCGAACACCTCACCGGAGAGCTTCAGCACCACCCGGCGGGCCCGACCGGGGGGTGGCGCCGTCGGATCGTCCGCCGCCAGACTCCGGTCACTCACAACCTGCGTCATCCGCCCCGCCCTTCCCCATGCGCACGTCCCGTACGCCCCGTACCGCGAAACTGCCGTAGCCGACCCTATGTGACGAGGAGGCCGCGGTGCCTGTCACGTACACCGGCGGCCTCCTCGTCGACGTTTCCCTGCCCGCGGCGCGCGGAGCGCCCGGGGCGGCTCAGGCCTGGCCGACCTCGAACCGCACGAAGCGGGTGACCTCGATGCCGGCCTCGGCCAGCAGCTGCTTCACCGACTTCTTGTTGTCGGCGACCGACGCCTGCTCCAGCAGGACGTAGTCCTTGAAGAACGCGTTCACCCGACCCTCGACGATCTTCGGCAGGGCCGCCTCGGGCTTGTTCTCCTCGCGGGCGGTCTGCTCGGCGATGCGCCGCTCGGACTCGACGACGTCGGCCGGCACCTCGTCCCGGGTGAGGTACTTCGGCCGCATGGCGGCGATCTGCATCGCCACGCCCCGGGCGTCCGAGTCGGACGCCTCGTCGCCGGCCGTGCTGGTGTACTGCACCAGCACGCCGACCGCCGGGGGCAGGTCCTGGCTCTTGCGGTGCAGGTAGACGGCGGTGGTGCCGTCGAGCTTGGCGAAGCGGTTGAGGACGAGCTTCTCGCCGATTTTGGCGGACTGCTCCTGCACCAGGTCGGCGACGGTCTTGCCGTCCAGCTCGGTGGCGAGCAGCTCCTCGGCGGTGCCGACGCCGCTGCGCTCGCCGTGCTCCACCAGCTGCTGGGCCAGCTCGATGAAGGCGTCGGTCTTGGCGACGAAGTCGGTCTCGCAGTTGAGTTCGAGCAGCGCCTTGCCGGAGTGGGCGATCAGACCGTTGGCGGCCGTACGGCCGGCCCGCTTGCCGACGTCCTTGGCGCCCTTGACGCGCAGGATCTCGACGGCCTTGTCGAAGTCGCCCTCGGCCTCGGTCAGCGCCTTCTTGCAGTCCATCATGCCGGCGCCGGTGAGGTCGCGGAGCTTCTTGACGTCCGCGGCGGTGAAGTTGGACATGGCTCTCTCTTCGGTGTTGAGACTGCGGGTGGGTTGGTCCTGGTGCCGGTTACCCGGATCCGGGCGCGACGTGCCCGGCGTACCTGCCGCTCCCCCGCCGCCCGGGAGAACGGGCGGCGGGGAAGCGGCGGTGCGGTCACTCCGCGGCGGCGGTCGCCGGCTGCTCGACCGGCTGGGCCTGCTCGGCCTGCGGGGCCTGCTCGGCCTGCGGGGCCTGCTCGGCCTGGGGAGCCTGCTCGGCCTGCGGGGCCTGCTCGTCGGCCTTCTTCGGCTCCTCGAGCAGCTCGCGCTCCCACTCGGCCAGCGGCTCGTCGGAGGCGACGCCCGGCTCCGGCTTCTCGTCGCTGCCACGACGACGGCCGGAACGGGCGATCAGGCCGTCGGCGACGGCGGCGGCCACGACCTTGGTCAGCAGCTCGGCCGAGCGGATCGCGTCGTCGTTGCCCGGGATCGGGAAGTCGACCTCGTCCGGGTCGCAGTTGGTGTCCAGCACCGCGATCACCGGGATGCCCAGCTTGCGGGCCTCGTCGACGGCGATGTGCTCCTTCTTGGTGTCGACCACCCAGATCGCGGCCGGGAGCTTCTGCATGTCCCGCAGACCGCCGAGCGTGCGGGTCAGCTTGATCTTCTCGCGGGAGAGCTGCAGGGTCTCCTTCTTGGTGTAGCCGGCGGCGGTGCCGCTCAGGTCACCCAGAGCCTCCAGCTCCTTCATCCGCTGGAGCCGCTTGTAGACCGTCTGGAAGTTGGTCAGCATGCCGCCGAGCCAGCGGTGGTTGACGTACGGCTGACCGACCCGGGTCGCCTGCTCGGCGATGGCCTCCTGGGCCTGCTTCTTGGTGCCGACGAAGAGGATGCTGCCACCCTCGGCGACGGTCCCGCGCACGAACGAGTAGGCCTTCTCGATGTAGTCGAGGGTCTGGCGCAGGTCGATGATGTAGATACCGTTGCGCTCGGTGAAGATGAAACGCTTCATCTTCGGGTTCCAGCGCCGGGTCTGGTGCCCGAAGTGGACACCGCTCTCCAGCAGCTGACGCATGGTCACGACGGCCATGGTGGGGTACTCCTCGTGGTCCCTGGTTGTCCCGCCCGGCCAGGCGGCCGGGCGTCCTGGCGCCCGGTCGGCGGCCATGGCGGGCCCGACCAAGATCGGGACCAGGGAGGCCGTCGCCCCACGACGGCTCGTGGAGAGGGCGCGCGAGGTCGACCGCGCGAGGCGGTCGCCAGTCGACCAGTGTACGCCCCTTCCCCGCCCCCGATGCCTCGGGTGCGGGGAAGGGGTCGGAACGCCCATTTCCGGCACTCGGCGCGCCCGCCCCGGCCGGTGCTCGCCGTCAGGCGGAGCGCTCTCTGAGGGCGTCAGGCGCAGCGGTCCCGCCGGCGTCGGACCCGGACGGCGTCAGGCCTGAGGGAGTCGGCCCCGACGGCGTCAGGTCCGAGGGAGTCAGGTCCCGACGGTCGAGGGTCAGCCGACCGCGAGGGCGGCGGCGACGAAGAGCACCAGGCCCACGGTCAGGTACGCCGTCGGCGGGCGCAGCCAGCCCCGGCTCCCCTCCGCCAGCGACAGCCCGCCGGTGCGCAGCCCGTACAGGCCGATCGCGAAGATCGGCAGACCGCAGACCAGGAAGATCCCCACCACGACGTCGGCGGCCGAGACCGGGTCGCCGGTCACGCCGCTGATCAGCACCCGCATCGCGGGCACCTCGAACACCAGGACCAGCAGGGTGAAGAGCGCGGCCAACGCCGGCCGCCGGGTCCGGTAGACCCCGTCGCCCGCCGGCGCTCCCGGGTGCGGGGCGACCACCGGCGGGTACGCCGGCAGTTCCCCCGGCGCGAGGTCGCCGCGGGGCGCGATCGGCGGCATCGGCCCGGTCGGCATCTCCAACGGGTTCGGGGGCGCGACCGGCCGGACCGGCTCCTCGACCGGCGTCTCCGCCGGACTCGCGGCCTCGGCCACCCGACCTGGCGCGACGATCGGGTAGCCCCCCAGCGGGGCCGGGCGGGCCGGCTCCGCGGTCCGCTCCACGGGTCCCGCCCCGGCCAGGGCGTCGACGCCCGACGTCGACAGCGCGTCGCGGGTCTCCCTCGATTCCCGGGCGGCGCGCCGACCCGGGCGGTCGGCGGGCAGTTCACCGGAGACCTCCGGATCCGCCTCGGCCCGACGCGAGCGGCTCGCCCGGTATCCCTCGGTCTCCGACCGGGCGTCCCCGAGCGGCGGCACCGCCGCGAAGCGCCCCGAATCGCCCTCGCCGAACCTTCCGGGCTCCGATCCCGTGACGGCGAACCGGCCGGAATCCTCGGGGCCGGTGACGGCGAACCGGCCGGAGTCCTCCGGTCCCGTCGCGGCGAACCGGCCCGGGTCCTCCCGTCCCGTGGCCGCGAACCGGCCCGAGTCCTCCGGTCCGCCGAAACGACCCCGGTCGGGGTCGACGGCTGCGAAGCGCCCGGAGTCGGGCTCGACGGCTCCGAAGCGGCCCGAGTCGGGCTCCGTCGACGCGCCGAAGCGTCCTGGTTCACCGCGCCGGGTCCCCCTGGAGTCGCCGTAGCGGTCGTCCTCCGCGGCCCGGCGCTGCTCGGGGGCGTTCAGGTCGTCGTCCCGGTATCGGCCCTCGGCCGGACCGCGCCAGTCCGCCTCCCCGTAGCCGCTCTCACGGTCGCGGTCGCGGTCGGCCGGATACCAGCGCGACTCCTGATCTTCGACAAAGTTCCGTCGTCCGTCCACGTCCGGCACCGTATGCGACCGGCTCCACGGGCGCCATTCGCCCCCGGGACACCCGCGCTCCCGCGAGCGTCGGTCACCGCGCGGCGCCGGTCGCAGACAGCGACGGCGGCGGCGGGCAGGCCCAGCCCAGCGGTGCACCGCGTGGCTGATCGCGGCGGTCCACCGGGGCGGGCCGCGTAGCACGACGAGGGCATGATCGTCCGTCCGTCCACAGCGCCCCCGTCGTCCACAGTTTCCGGGGCGCGGGGCGGCGGCTGCCCGCCCGTCGGGTGCACGGTGCCGGACATGACGAAGCGGAACCAGGCGGTCGGCGCGTACGGGGAGCGGTGCGCCGTCCGGCACCTGATCGGGGCAGGACTGCGCCCGGTGGCCCGGAACTGGCGCTGCCCGGCCGGGGAGATCGACATCATCGCCTGGGACGGGCCGGTGCTCGCCTTCTGCGAGGTGAAGACCCGCCGCACCGACGAGTTCGGGCCGCCGGCGGAGGCGGTCGTACCCGCCAAGGCGCGGCGGCTGCGCGGGCTCGCCGCCCGGTGGCTCGCCGACACCGGCACCACCGCCGACGAGGTGCGCTTCGACGTCGTCTCGGTACGCCTCACCGGCGCCGGCGCCGCCCGGGTCGAGCACCTCAAGGGGGCGTTCTGATGGCCGGGCCCGGCGTCGAGCGACGACGGGCGGCGTCATGAGCTACGCGAAGGTGCTCTGCGTGGGCCTGGTGGGTGTCACCGGGCACCTGGTGGAGGTCGAGGCCGACCTGGCCGCCGGCCTGCCGGCGGTGGTCATCTCGGGGCTGCCGGACACCGCCCTGCACGAGGCCCGGGACCGGGTCCGCGCGGCCGTGGTCAACTCCGGTCAGCGGTGGCCCAACCGGCGGATCACCCTCAACCTGCTGCCGGCCGACCTGCCGAAGTTCGGCTCCGCGTTCGACCTGGCGATCGCGGCGGCCCTGCTGGGCGGCTCCGGCGAGCTGCCGCTGCTGCCCCTGGAACACGTGGTGGTCCTGGGCGAGCTGGGCCTCGACGGCACGGTCCGGCCGGTGCGCGGTGTGCTGCCGATGGTCGCCGCGGCCGCCCGGGCCGGCGTCGGGAAGGTGATCGTCCCGGCCGGCAACGCCGCCGAGGCGGCGGTCGTTCCCGGGGTCCGGGTCCGGGCGGTCGACACGCTGCACCGGCTGGTCAGCTTCATCCGCGACGGCTCGCCCCTGATCGAGCCGGAGTCCGACGGGCCGCCGCCGGCCGGCGGCGGGCCCGACCTGGCCGAGGTCGCCGGGCAGGGGCTGGGCCGCAGGGCGCTGGAGGTGGCCGCGGCGGGCGGGCACCACCTGGCACTGGTCGGGCCGCCGGGGGCCGGCAAGACCATGCTCGCCGAGCGCCTCCCGTCGATCCTGCCCGAGCTGGACGACGAGGCCGCGCTGGAGGTCACCGCGCTGCACTCCATCGCCGGGCTGCTGCCGCCGGGCGGCCGGCTGCTGCGCCGCCCGCCCTTCCAGGCACCGCACCACACGGCGACGGTGCCGTCGCTGGTCGGCGGCGGTTCCGGGCTGGCCCGCCCCGGCGCGATCTCGCTCGCCCATCGGGGCGTGCTCTTTCTCGACGAGGCGCCCGAGTTCAGCCGGGGAGCGCTGGAGGCGCTGCGTCAGCCGCTGGAGAACGGCCGGGTCCGGCTCGTTCGCAGCCGAGGCGGCGCCGAGTACCCGGCCCGCACGCAGCTGGTGCTGGCGGCCAATCCGTGCCCGTGCGCCAAGCCGGCCGGGGACGCGTACTGCGAGTGCCCGCCACAGGCCCGGCGGCGCTACCTCAGCCGGCTCTCCGGGCCGTTGCTGGACCGGATCGACGTGCAGGTGAAGCTGCCGCCCCTCCGGGCGGCCGAGCTGATGGAGGCCACCGTCGACAGCGAGGCCTCCGTCACCGTCGCCGCGCGGGTGGCGGTGGCCCGGCGGGCGGCGGCCGCGCGCTGGGCGGTGCTCGGCCACCGGCTCAACGCCGAGATACCCGGCCCGTACCTGCGCCGCCCGCCCTGGCGGTTGCCCGGGCCAGACACGGCCGAGCTGCGGGCCCGGCTGGACGCCGGGTCGCTGTCGGCCCGGGGCTTCGACCGGATCATCCGCCTGGCCTGGACGATCGCGGATCTGGACGGTCGGGACCGCCCCGACCGGGAGGACGTCCGGGAGGCCATCCAACTGCGAACGGGGGACGCGACGTGAGCACCGACGAGGAGACCCTGGCCAGGGTGGCGCTCACCTGGCTCGCCGAGCCGGGCACCTGGTCGGTGCACCGGCTGGTCGACCGGCTCGGCCCGACGAGGGCGCTCGACCTGCTGCTCGACGGGGGCGCACCGGAGGAGACGCTGCGCAACACCGTGGCGGCCCGTTGCGCGGCCGGCGACGCCCGGGCCGTCGCGGCCGAGGCGCTGGCCCGCACGGACCGGCTCGGCGCCCGGATCGTCGTCCCCGGCGACGACGAGTGGCCCGTCCGGGTCGGCGACCTGCGCCGGCTCCGGCTGCCCGGCGCCTACCGGCGGGTGGACGTCGAGACCGCTCCCCCGCTCTGCTTCTGGGTACGCGGCTCGTGGCCGCTCGCGGAGGCGTTCGACCGCTCCGTCGCGGTCGTCGGTGCCCGCGCCGCCACCGGGTACGGCGCGCACGTCGCCACGGAACTCGGCTACGGGCTGGCCGACCGTGACTGGACCGTCGTCTCGGGCGGAGCCTTCGGCATCGACGCCGCGGCCCACCGGGGCGCGCTCAACGCCGGCGGCCTCACCGTGGCGGTGCTCGCCTGCGGCGTGGACCGCCCCTACCCGATGGGCAACGCGGCGCTGTTCGACCGGATCGCCGACACCGGGCTGCTGGTCAGCGAGTGGATGCCGGGAGCCGATCCGCTCCGGCCCCGGTTCCTCATCCGCAACCGGGTGATCGCGGCGGGCACCCTCGGCACGGTGCTGGTGGAGGCGGCCGCCCGCAGCGGCGCGACCCAGACCACCCACCGGGCGCTCGCCCTGGGCAAACCCGGCATGGTGGTGCCCGGCCCGGTCACGTCGGCGATGTCGGTCGGCGCGCACGAGACGCTGCGGGAGTACCCGAAGGCCCGGCTGGTGACCGGCGTCGCGCAGGTGCTGGAGGAGGTCGGGCGGATCGGCGACCTGGCGCCCGTACCGCGCGGCCCGCAGCAGCCGGCCGACCTGCTCGACGACGACGCACGGGCCGTCGTCGAGGCGTTGCCCCGCCGGGGCGCGGTCGGCGTGGACGTCCTCGCCGCGCGGGCCGGGGTGCCCGTCCGTACCGCGCTGCGGAAGCTGTCGATGCTCGAGGAACTGGCCCTGGTGCTTTGCCGCGACGACGGGTACGCCCTCGCGCCCCCGCCGGCCCGGAGCGCGGACGCCGGGCGACCGGCGACGCCGGACAGACCGTGAACCGCCGGACGGGCCGCGAACCGCCGTCAGTCCCCCTCGAAGCGGATCTCCATCGCGCGGTCCTGCCGGCAGCGCCGCGCCAACCGGTCCAGCCGGCGCACGTGCGTCAGCTCTGGCGTCGACCGGGCCACCTCGGCGAGGCAGCGCACCTCGGCGAGGAGCTGCGGCGTCTGGCCGGCAGGGACCACCAGCTCGCCGACCGGATCCACCCGGTCGAGCAGCGGGGTACGCCCGGCGCCACGGACCCGCCGGACGAGGTTCAGCAGTACGTCGTCGGGATCGGGCAGCACCTCGGCCGGCACGAGGCGACGCCGGCCGGAGCCCGCCCCGACCACCCGGTAGAGGACGACGTCCACCCCCATGTCCGGTCCCCCTTCGTCGAGCCTGATCCCGTCGCGCGGCGACCACGACCAGGGCCCACACCCGTTGGTACGACAAGTCTGCGCGCACCGGCCCACCCAATCCACCACCCGGGCCGCGCGTCCGCGCCGGAAGCACCCACGAGCGGGCTCAGTCGGTCGCCTCCCGGTCGCCCGGTCACCGGCCCCGGCACCCTGCCGGTGGCGCCGGCCGGCCGTAGGCTGGTCCCGTGCCGCCCGAGGATCCGCCGCCCACCGCCCCCACGGCCTCGATCCGCGCCGAGGTGCACCGAGGGGGGCGGCTTCCCGTGCGGCCCGGCCAGGCGGCACATGCGGCTCGGCCTGGCGGGGCGGGGACGCCCACACGAGGCATGCCGGGCACCCGACGGGCGGCTGCGAGGGACTCGCGGTGAGCCGGGAGGCGAACGGCACCCGGGCGACCCACGAGGCTCTCCCACCGGGGATGCGCGAGGCGGTGGACGACTTCGCCGGGCACCTCGCCGCGGTGCGCAACCGGTCCGCCCACACCGTCCGGGCGTACGTCGGCGACGTGGTGTCGCTGTTGGACCACGCCCACCGGATGGGCTGCGCCGAACTGCCGGAGCTGGACCTCGCCGTGCTGCGCAGTTGGCTGGCGAAGCAACGGACGATGGGGGCCGCACGGACGTCGCTCGCCCGCCGGGCGGCCTCGGCGCGGACGTTCAGCGCGTGGGCGCACCGCGCCGGGCTGCTCCCCGCCGACGTGGCCGGCGCCCTGTCCAGCCCGCGCGCCCACCGGGACCTGCCGACCGTGCTGCGCGCCGACCAGGCGGCGGCCCTGGTCGAAGCGCCGGGCCGGTTCGCCCCGGCCGTGCCGCCGTCCCCACCCGCCGAGGGCCCCTCCCGACCCTCGTCACCCGCCAGGGAAGGCTCCCAGTCGTCGACGCCCGACGGAAAGGGCCCCCAGCCGTCGTCGCCAGATGGAAAGGGCTCCCGACCGTCGACGCCCACCGACGACGGGTCCGGGCCGGCGTCGCCAGGGTCGTCGGATCCTTCCCCTGCGGCTGACGGCGTCGCCGAGGCGGTACTGCTGCGGGACCGGGCGCTGCTGGAACTGCTCTACGGCACGGGCGTGCGGATCAGCGAGGCGTGCGGCCTCGACGTCGCCGACGTCGACCACGCGCGACGGGTCGTGCGGGTGTTCGGCAAGGGCGGCCGGGAACGCGCCGTGCCGTACGGGGTGCCGGCGCAGCGGGCGCTCGACGAGTGGCTGCGCCACGGCCGGCCGACGCTGGCCGCACCGCACTCCCGCGACGCGCTGCTGCTCGGCGCCCGCGGCGGACGGCTCAACCCGACGACGGCACGCCGGATCGTCGGCGGGTACGCGGCGGCGACCGGCCTGCCCCCGATCAGCCCGCACGGCCTGCGGCACTCGGCGGCGACCCACCTGCTCGAGGGCGGCGCCGACCTGCGGGCGGTGCAGGAGTTGCTGGGGCACTCGTCCCTGGCGAGCACCCAGATCTACACGCACGTGTCCGTGGAGCGGCTCCGCACCGCCTACCGCCAGGCCCACCCCCGCGCCTGAATCCGCCGTCGCGGACCACCCCGCGCCCTGCGTGGCACGGTCGGCGGCCGGACGCCCGTGGGGTGGACACGGCCGAGTTCCGCAACCGGCAGACGACGACCTGTCAGGCAAAGGCCGGGTGCTCAGGCCCGGCGCGGCGACGAGCCCGGCCCGTCGGGGGCCGAGCCCCGGAGCACGACGTGCGGCTCGCGCCCGAGGTCCAGGCACATCCGCACGTCGTCGTAGCGTTCGTCGCCCACCTCGATGACGTTCGGCAGCCGCCCCCACTCGCGGAAGCCGAGGCGCTCGTACAGCTCGATGGCACCGTGGTTGTTGCCGCGCACGCCCAGCGCGAGGGTCTCGATGCCGGCCTTGCGGGCGTCGTCGATCAGCGCGCCGGTGACGAGCCGACCGATGCCGCGGCCACGGGCGGCGGGGTGTGCGGCGACCTTCTCCAGGTCGGCGTAGTGGGTGAAGATCGGCTTCGGACCGCGCCGCCACGTCCCGGTGCCCACCACCCGCTCGTCGAGCACGGCGAGGACCAGCGCGGCGTCGCCGGCCGCGCCGAGACCGAGCACCCCGTCCAGCCATGCGTCGGTCTCGGCGCGGCCGGGCGGGACCGCGTACCCGATCGCACCGCCCCGCTCGGCCACTGCGTGCAGCACCCGGTGCACCTCGGCGCGGAGCTGCCGGTCGGCGGCGGTCGGCCAGCGCAGTTCGACGTCCATGACCAGCGATTCTCCGGGATCGAGGACGGTCGACCGGCATCGGCTCGATGGAACCGTGCCCCGGACGGGCGCCCCGACCGCCGTGCCCGACGGACCGTACCCCGCGGAACGGCGGCGGTAGATCGACCGGTCGCTACGATCACCGGGTGAGCCTCCCGCAGCCGCCCGAGCCGATCGCGGCAGCCCGCCTGCTCTTCTCGCTCGACCCGGCGGTCAGCCACCTGAACCACGGTTCGTTCGGCGCGGTACCGATCGCCGTGCAGCGGGCCCAGCAGCGGCTGCGCGACGAGATGGAGGCCAACCCGCTGCGCTTCTTCACGCAGGGCCTGGTCGACCGGCTCATCCACACCCGCCGGCACCTGGCCAGCTTCCTGGGCGCCGACCCGGACGGCACCGCCCTGGTCCCGAACGCGACCACCGGCGTGGCGGTGGTGCTCCAGTCGCTCGGCCTACGCCCCGGCGACGAGGTTCTCGCCACCGACCACGGCTACGGCGCGGTCGGCCTCTCCATCGCGCGGGAGTGCCGGCGTACGGGGGCCGTCGCCCGGGTGCTGCCCGTCGGGTTGACCGCCTCGAACGAGGAGATCGTCCAGATCGTCCGCGCCGGGCTGCGCCCCGGCCGGACCCGGCTGCTCGTCGTGGACCAGCTCGCCTCGGCCACCGCCCGGTTCTTCCCCGTCGCCGCGATCGTCGGCGTCGCCCGGGAGCAGGGGATACCGGTCCTCGTCGACGCCGCGCACGCCCCGGGCATGCTGCCGACGCCGGTCAGCGACGTCGGCGCCGACTTCTGGGTGGGCAACCTGCACAAGTGGGCGTACGCGCCGCGCGGCACCGCCGCGCTGGTGGTCGCCCCGCCGTGGCGGGAGCGGATCGAGCCGCTGGTCGTCTCGTGGGAGCAGGAGTCGGGGTTCCCCCGCCGGGTCGAGTGGGCGGCGACGCAGGACTACACGGGCTGGCTGGCCGCGCCGGTGGGCCTGTTCACGCTGCGCAGCCTCGGCCTCGACCGGGTACGCGGGCACAACGCCGCGCTGGCGGCGTACGGCCAGCGGGTGCTGGGGGACGCGCTCGGGGTGGCGCCCGCCGACCTGCCGGACCCCGGCGGGCCGGGGGTCGCCATGCGGATCGTGCCGCTGCCGGCGGGCCTGGGCACCACGTTCGAGGCGGCGCGGGCGCTGCGGGAGCGGATCGCCGAGCGGCTCGCCACCGAGGTCGCCGTCATGGCCTGGAACGGACGCGGCTGGCTGCGGCTCTGCGCCCAGGTCTACAACACGCCGGACGAGTACGAGCGGCTCTCGGTGCGGCTCCCCCCGCTGCTCGCCCAGCGCTGAGGGCGGGATCGGTGCCGTCGAGCCCGCCGTCCCCAGCGGGGTCGGCGCCGTCGAGCGGCAGCAGCCGCACGGCTCCCAGGCCGAGCAGGGCCAGCGGATCGAGGTAGTCGGCGCCGCGTCGCAGCCCCCAGTGCAGGCAGGCGGGGGCGGGGCAGCCGGGGTGACCGGTGAGGAGGGCGCCCAGCGGCGCCCCGGCGGTCAGGTGGTCGCCGGGGCGGACCGCCGGCGACACCGGCTCGTGGGTGGTCCGCAGACCGTCGGCGTGCCCGACCGTGACGACGGGGCGGCCGGCGACCAGGCCGGCGAAGAGCACCGTGCCGGCACCGGCGGCCCGCACGGTGGCGCCCGGCGCGGCGGCCAGGTCGACGCCCCGGTGTCCGGGCAGCCACGGCCGGGGCGGCGGGTCGAACCGGCGCACCGGGCGGGGGACGCCGTCGAGCGGCCACCGGAACCGCGCCGCGCGGGACGGCGCGGTCCCGGAGGGCGACGCCGCGGCGGCGCTTGCGGAAGCGGGCGGCCGGACCGCCGCCGACACCGGCGGGGAGGCGGGCGCGGCGGCCGGCCCGAGAGACAGCAGGGCGGCGCAGAGCACGGCGGCGCCGGTACGCGTGGCTGGTCGCATGGGGCGCAGCCTGTCCGGCGGGTGTCCGCCCCCGCCACCCGCGACGCCCGCTCCTGTGGACGGCGCGTGTCCTGTGGACGGACCACCGGAGGGCGGGCCGATCTGCTACGGGCCGGCGGTCGGCCGACCACGGGGCGGCGCGACCGCCGACGGACGCCCGGCCCGTCGGGCGGGCCCGGGAGCGGCGGCGGGCACCGGTGAGGCCCTAGGCTGGGACGGGCGACACGGCGGAGCCGCCGCCGTCCCACCGGGGAGGCCTCGATGACCACTGTGGACGACGTCAGCCGGCCCTCCCGCGTGGCGGAGCCCGGTGAGGGGATCACCGCCGAGGAGTTGCAGCTCGCCGCCCGCAACCACGGCATCCCGCTGGAGGCGCTGCGCTACGACGTGACCCCGGCCGGCCTGCACTACCTGCTCATCCACTACGACATCCCGGATGTCGACCCGGCCACGCACGCGCTGACCGTGGCCGGCGCGGTGGACCGGCCGCTGACCCTCGACCTCGCCGCGCTGCGCGAGCGGCCCCGGGTCACCCGCCGGGTGACGCTGGAGTGCGCCGGCAACGGACGCGCCCTGCTGCACCCCCGGCCGGTGAGCCAGCCGTGGCTGGTCGAGGCGGTCGGCAACGCGGAGTGGACCGGCACCCCGCTGGCGCCGCTGCTGCGCGAGGCGGGGATCGCCGCCGACGCCGTGGACGTGGTCTTCACGGGCGCCGACCACGGCGTGGAACGCGGCGTCGAGCAGGACTACCAGCGGGCGCTGCCGGCCGCCGACGCGCTGCGCGAGGAGGTGCTGCTGGCGTACGAGATGAACGGCGCTCCGCTGCTACCGCAGCACGGTGCCCCGCTGCGGCTGATCGTGCCCGGCTGGTACGGCATGGCGCACGTCAAGTGGCTGCGCGCGATCGACGTACGCACCGAGGCGTTCGACGGCTACCAGAACGCGGTCGCCTACCGGCTGCGCCGGGACGCGGCCGATCCCGGGGTGCCGGTGACCCGGATCGAGCCGCGGGCGCTGGTCCGGCCGCCCGGCTTCCCCGACTTCATGTCCCGCACCCGCGTGCTGCGGCCCGGTCCGTGCACGCTGGACGGTCGCGCCTGGTCCGGCCACGCCCCGGTCGTCTCGGTGGAGGTGACCACCGACGGCGGGGCCAGTTGGCGACCGGCCATCCTGGACGAGCAGGTCGGCGGGGAGTTCGCCTGGCGCCGGTGGCGGTACGAGTGGACGGCGCCGCCGGGCAGGCACGTCCTCGGGGCCCGCGCCACCGACGCCTCCGGGCGCAGTCAGCCGGTCGAGCAGCCGTGGAATCGGGGCGGCTTCGCCAACAACCTCGTGCAGCGCGTCGAGGTCGTGGTGCTGCCGGAGTGAACCCCTGGCGGGGCGGAGAGGGGCGACGGCCGCGCGGGGTGGGGGCGCCGACGGGGCCGTGCGTCCGGCGGCGGGACCACCGGGCGGGAGACCGGCGATCAGCCGCCGAAGCCGGAGTCGGCGGGCAGCGAGATGTCGGGCTTCTCCAGCTCCTCGACGTTGACGTCCTTGAAGGTCATCACTCGGACGTTCTTGACGAACCGGGCGGGACGGTACATGTCCCACACCCAGGCGTCGTGCATCTCGACCTCGAAGTAGACCTCGCCGTCGGAGTTGCGCACGTGCAGGTCGACCTGGTTGGCCAGGTAGAACCGGCGCTCCGTCTCCACCACGTAGGAGAACTGGCGGACGATGTCGCGGTACTCCCGGTAGAGCTGCAGCTCCATCTCGGTCTCGTACTTCTCGAGGTCTTCCGCGCTCATCGCACTCCGCCTTCCATGACCACATCTTCCCCCACCGACGCCGGAGGCTGAGGCTGCTCGCCCAACGCCACGCCGACGGTACCCCCTGGCGGGCAGGAGCGCTCCATCGGCTCGTCCCGCCGCACGTCCGCCGGCCGACGCGCCCGGGGTGGGGCGCCGTCGCGACCGGACACCGTCGCCACGTTGACGTACGAGAACCGGTGCTCCCGGCAGGGCCCCCGGTCCCGCAGCGCCGCGGTGTGTTCCGCGGTGATGTAACCCTTGTGCTCGGCGAACCCGTAGCCCGGGAACGCCCCGTCCAACTCGACCATCATCCGGTCCCGGGTGACCTTGGCCAGTACGCTCGCCGCCGCGACGCAGGCGGCCACCCGGTCGCCCTTCCACACCGCCAGCCCCGGCACGTCGAGGCCGTCCACGCCGAAGCCGTCGGTCAGCACGTAGTCGGGGCGGGTCGTCAGCGACGCCAGCGCCCGTCGCATCGCGGCCAGGTTGCTCACGTGCAGGCCCCGCTCGTCGACCTCCTCGGCCGGGATGACCACCACGGCGTACGCCAGCGCGCGGGCCACGACCTCGTCGTGGATCCGCTCCCGGCTGGCGGGGGTGAGCAGCTTGGAGTCGGCCAGCCCGTCGATCTCGCCGCGGCGGCCCTCGGGCAGGATCGCGGCGGCGGCGACCAGCGGTCCGGCGCAGGCGCCGCGACCCGCCTCGTCGGCCCCGGCGACGTGCCGGAAGCCGCGCCGCTGCAACGCGCGCTCCAGCGCGTAGAGCCCACCCTCGCGGCGCACCACCGTGCGCGGCGGCGTCAGCACGGCGCGTCCTGCCCGGTCGTGGGCGCGGCCGTGGCGGCCAGCGCCCGCGCCAGCACCGCCGGCAGGTCCGGCGGGTAGTAGCGCTCGCCGCTGGCGGCCAGCTCGTCCGGCGGCCACCACCGGTGCGCGGCGACGCTGGCCCGCTCGATCTCGCTGAAGCCCGCCGTGTCGACCTCGTGACCGGTCACCCGCACCAGGAAGAACTCCTGTTCCTGCCGGTACCACACGCCGTCGAAGGGGAACTCCGTCACGTCGCGGTGCACGGGCGCGCCGAAGGCCGACGCCGGCAGCCGCAGCCCGGTCTCCTCGGCCAGCTCCCGCGCGGCGCACCCGGGGTAGGTCTCCCCCGGGTCCAGGCCGCCGCCGGGGGTGAACCACCAGCGGCCGTGCTCGGGGCGGGCCGGGTCGGAGCCGCTGAACAGCAGCACCCGACCCGCCGCGTCGACGAGCAGGACGCGCGCCGCACGCCGGGGGGTGTAGACGGTCACCGCACCAGCCTGCCAGACGCCGCCGACAACGCACACGCCCGGCGACCCCTACGGCTCGGGGATGGCCTCGTACGGCTTCGGGACGCTCAGCCAGGTGGCCCGGCCGACGGGCCAGAAGACGGTGAAGGCCCGTCCCACGACGTCGTCCTCGGGGATGGTGGCGACGGTGATGTCCTGACCGGACTGCTGCCAGTGCTCCAGCGAGTCGCCCGACGCCTCGCGGTGGTCGCCCATCACCCAGAGCCGGCCCTTGGGGACGGTGATGTCGAACTCCTCGGCGGTCTTGTCCCCGGGGAAGATGTAGGGCTCGTCCAGGGACTTGCCGTTGATCACCAACCGGTCCTGCGCGTCGCAGCAGACCACGTGGTCGCCGCCCACGCCGATGACGCGCTTGATGAAGTCCTCGCCGTCGGGGTTGGCGCTCCACTCCAGGGGGGCCTTGAAGACGATGACCTCGCCCCGGTGCGGGGACCGGAAGTCGTAGACCAGCTTGTTGACCAGCACCCGGTCGTCGATCTGGAGGGTGTTCTCCATCGACGGGGAGGGGATGAAGAAGGTCTGCAGCACGAAGGCGCGCACCAGCACCGCGACCAGGATCGCCACACCCAGGAGGATGGGCAACTCCTTCCAGAAGGAGCTGCGCGGCTTGTCGGTCTGCTCGTCAATCACGGCAAGAGCCTACGTTGCCCGACCGGACGCCACCGTCCGGAACGCGCGAGAACGGCCAGCGCGGCAGCGACCGGGACGAGCAGCACCACACCACCGGCCGGCGTGGGACGGACCGGGGGCGGTGCGCCGGTGGAGGCGGCCGGCGGGTCGGCGACGTCGTCGAAGGTCGCGGGCACCGACAGGGCGCTCCAGCGCGACGACGGCCAGACCACGGTGAACGCCCGGCCCACCACGTTCTCGATCGGCACCGGGCCCTGGCAGCGGGCGTCCTGGGAGACCATGCGGTGGTCGCCCATGACGAAGATCTGCCCGGGCGGGACCACGACCTCCTCGAAGCGCCGGGACCGGCACTCGCGGGGGTTGGGCGGGATGTCGAGCGGCGAGTCCCGCAGGACGTACGCCGACTCGTCGAGCGGCGTGCCGTTGACCAGCACCCGCCCCTCGGCGTCGCAGCACTTCACCCGGTCGCCGGGCAGGCCGATGACCCGCTTGATGAAGTCCTTCTCGCCGGGGCGGCTGACGCCGACCAGGTCGCCGACGGTCCGGCTGAGCTTCCCCGCGAACCCGGGCTCCGGTTCCTCGTCGACCTGCGGCGCCCACCGGTCGGTGCCCCGGAAGACGACCACCTCGCCCCGCACCGGGTCGCGTACGTCGTAGACGACCTTGTTGACCAGGACCCGGTCGCCGACGAGGAGGGTGTCCTCCATCGAGCCGGAGGGGATGAAGAACGCCTGGAGCAGGAAGGTGCGGATCAGCACCGCGAGGCAGAACGCGACGACGAGCAGCAGCGGCAGCTCCTGCCAGAGGGGCATCTGACGGCGGGGCCGGCGGGCCCGACGGCGCCAGGGGTCGACGGCGCCGTCCTCGTCAAGCGTCTGCACCACGCCACTCTCCGGTCAGCAGAAATGACACTACCGCCCGGGAACCCTGTCGGGGCTCCCCGGGCGGTAGTGGTCGTCGCTCCGCCGTCGTGGCGGGACGTCGCCCGGCTGCGCCCGTAGCGACCAGGGTAGTGCGCTCCGGTCGGTACGACATACGCGCAGCTCGGGCGGCGTGGCGAGCGCGAGGTCAGCTGGGCTGCTTCTCGCGCTTCTCCTTGATCTTGGCCTTCTTGCCCCGCAGCTCGCGCAGGTAGTAGAGCTTGGCGCGGCGGACGTCACCGCGGGTCACGATCTCGATCCGGTCGATCGCCGGGCTGTTGATCGGGTAGGTGCGCTCGACACCGACACCAAAGCTGATCTTGCGGACCGAGAAGGTCTCGCGCAGACCGTCACCCTGGCGGCGGATGACGACGCCCTGGAAGATCTGGACACGGGACCGGTTGCCCTCGACGACCCGGGCGTGCACCTTGACGGTGTCACCGGCACGGAAGTCGGGGAGGTCGGTGCGCTTCGACTGGGCGTCAAGGGCGTCCAGGATGTTCATCGCTGCGTCCTCGTGAGGCTCACGGCGCACCGTCAATCGGTGCGCGGGTGGGTGATTCTGATCCCCGGGTGGCGGTCGGTGACCCGACCCCGGTCGAGGATCCTCGCAGCCGTCCGCGGCGCGGCCGGCTGCGGCAACCCCCCTACTTTGCCACATCCCCCGGCGGCACCTGAAATCCGGCCCGGTCCAGCGCGGCGACGTCCCGTTTGTCCAGGCGGTGCGGGTCCAGCGCGGCGAGCATGTCGGGACGACGCGTCGCGGTGCGGGTCAGCGCCTCGTCCCGCCGCCAGCGGGCGATCCTGCCGTGGTCGCCGGAGCGGAGCACTTCCGGCACCTCCAGCCCCCGCCAGGTCGCCGGCTTCGTGTACATGGGGGCCTCCAGCAGCCCGTGGGCGTGCGACTCCTCGGCCAGCGAGCCCGCGTTGCCGAGCACGCCGGGCAGCAGCCGGGTGACCGCCTCCAGGATCACCAGCACGGCCACCTCCCCGCCGAAGAGGACGTAGTCGCCGAGGGAGACCTCGGTCACCGGCATCCGGGTCGCGGCGTGGTCGAGCACCCGCTGGTCGATGCCCTCGTACCGGCCGCAGGCGAAGAGCAGGTGCGGCTCGGCGGCCAGTTCGTGCGCCATCGCCTGGGTGAAGGGGGCGCCGGTCGGGGCCGGCACCACCAGCCGGGGCGGGGTCACCTCCGCCGGGGCGAGGGCGTCGAGCGCCTCGCCCCACGGCTCCGGCCGCATCACCATGCCGGGCCCGCCGCCGTAGGGCGTGTCGTCGACCGTGCGGTGCACGTCGTGGGTCCAGATCCGCAGATCGTGTACGGCCAGCCGCAGCGTGCCGTTCGCCCGCGCCCGGCCGATCAACGACAGGTCCAGCGGGCCGAAGTACTCCGGGAAGATCGACACGATGTCGACGCGCATGCGGGGGTGCTCCAGCGGTTCTACAGATCGAGCAGACCGGCGGGCGGGTCGACGACGACGCGACCGCCGGCGAGGTCAACCTCGGGGACGATCGCCTTGACGAACGGGATGAGCGCGGTGCCGCCCTCGGGACGGCGCAGCACCAGCAGGTCGGACGCGGGGGCGTGGTCGATCCGGGCCACCTCGCCCAGCCGGTCGCCGGCCGGGGTGACCACGGCCAGCCCGACGAGCTGGTGGTCGTGGAACTCCTCCGGGTCCTCCGGCGGGGCGACGTCGGCGCTGTCGACCGCGACCAGCGTGCCGCGCAGCGCCTCGGCGACGTCCCGGTCGAGAATGCCCTCGAACGCGACCAGCATCCGCCCCTGGTGCCAGCGGGCGGACTCCACGACCAGCTCGGCGGGCACCCGGAAGACCGCCCCCTGCTCGGGCGCGGACGGCGACGGCTGAGGCCTCGCCCCGGGCTCAGCGCGCAGCACGCGATTGCTGGGCACAGCCGGGGGCGTCGCCCCCGGCATGGTGCGCAGCACCATACCGGGGGCGAACCGCGCTTCGGGCTCGTCGGTGCGCACCTCCACGGTGACCTCACCGCGGATGCCGTGCGGCTTGCCGACCCTGCCGACGACGAGCAGCATCAGTACGAGTCGACGATGTCGACGCGCACGCCGCGCCCGCCGATGGAGCCGATCACCTGGCGCAGCGCCTTGGCGGTCCGGCCGGACCGCCCGATCACCGTGCCGAGGTCCTCCGGGTGCACGCGGACTTCCAGCCGCTTGCCCCGACGGGAGTCGACCATCCGGACGCGTACGTCATCGGGGTGGTCGACGATGCCCTTGACCAGGTGCTCCAACGCCGGACGCAGAGGCATGTCAGGCCTGCTCACCGGCGTCGGCAGCGGCAGCCGGGGCCTCGGCCGGAGCCTCGGTCTTCGGCGCCTCGGCCGGAGCCTCGGCCTTGGCGGCCTTCTTGGCCGGCTTCGCCGGCGCCTCGGCCAGCCCGGCGGCGGCCTTCGCCTCGGCCTCGTACGCCGCGGTGCGGTTGACCCGCTCCGGGGCGACCTTCAGCGGCGGCGGGGCCGGCAGGCCCTTGAACTTCTGCCAGTCACCGGTCAGCTCCAGCAGCCGCTGCACCGCCTCGCTCGGCTGGGCGCCGACGGACAGCCAGTACTGGACCCGCTCCGACTTGACCTCGATCACCGAAGGGTCTTCCTTCGGCTGGTAGACCCCGACGAACTCGATCGCCCGGCCGTCGCGCTTGGTGCGCGAGTCGGCGATGACGATGCGGTACTGCGGGTTGCGGATCTTGCCCATCCGCAGGAGCCGGATCTTTACGGCCACAGTTGTTTCGCTCCTGTTGCGATCTCACCTGCCCGAACGGGCGGTGCACGGGTGAGTGTCGACCGGCACAGTGGGGTTGGGCCGGAGACTGCTCGGTGGACTGGCGACGTGCCCGGGTTAGAGGGCGCCGGACACGCGCCGGATACCAGCCAGCCATTCTGCCAGATCGGGAGCGGATCGCTCACACCGGACCGCCCCGGGTCACCCGCCGGGCGGCAGAAGTGACGGAAAGCACACCGGCGGCGGCCGGTCCGCGTGCGCGGCGGGGGTCAGCGCACCGGGGGGCGGTCCCAGCCGGGCGGCAACTCGTCGGGGACGATCCAGTCGGGTGGCGGGGTGAAGTCGCACCAGGTGCCGTCGAACGGGAACTCCCCCGCCTCGGCCAACGCGATCACCCGCTTCCCCTCGGCCCGGACCGCGTCCGGGTCGGGCACCCAGTAGTGGTCGGGGAAGGCCAGCCGCTCGACGAACTCCCCCTCGTCCTTCCACTCCCAGCCCCGGTCGGGGCGGACGACCAGGTCGAGGTCCTGGTCCACCATGTCGACGCCGGCGAGCGTGCCGTCGTCCCAGCGCACCCCGGGCTCCTCCAGGTTGACGTACCAGGTGGCGAAGCGGTCGTGCGCGTCGCGGAACCACCACACGGAGTGGGCCGCCCCGGCGGGCAGGAACTTGAGCACGGAGGGGCCGTCCCAGCGGCCGGTGGCCAGCCGGTACGACGAGGAGATCCACTCGGTGAACGGCACCGCCCGCATGCCCAGCCCGGCCTCGGTGACCTCGCTCGCGACCGGGGAGTCGCGGGCCACCCAGAGCAGCAGGCCCCGGTCGTCGTCGCTGACCACCCGCGCGGTGCGTACCCAGCCGATCCGCCCCCGGCGCACGTTGCGGTGCACGATCAGCCGCCCAGCTTCGAATCTCACGCACCGACCCTACCGGCGCCCGGCGGGCCCCCGGCCCGTCGACCCGCCGGGTGGCGGAACGCGGACGGCCGGCCCCGCGAGGCGGGACCGGCCGTCGTACGGGTCGGTCAGTAGGCGCGGGCCAGGATGGCGACCAGGTCGGGCTCGTCCTCGGAGTCGGGCACCGAGCCGTCGGCGCGCAGCAGGCAGCGCACGGTGACGCCCTGCCCGTTCGCTTCCGCCTCGCCCTGGACGCCGACCGCCGACCACGGCACCATGGCCCAGCCGGTGGCCGCCGCCTCGATCGCCTCGGCGAGGGTCGACACCTCGACGGTGCGGGACTTCCGGTGGGCCAGCGCCTGGTCGTGCAGGGCCCGCTGGTCGGCGTCGAGGGCGGCCAGCACGGCGGTCACCACGTCGGCCACCGGCGTCGGGGACTTCGAGCCGTCCGTACGCCGGACCACGACCGCGTTGCCGGCGGCCAGGTCGCGGGGGCCGACCTCGACGCGTACCGGATAGCCGCGCAGCTCGGCGTCGACGGCCCGGCGGCCGAACGGGGTGTCGACGCGGTCGTCGAGCGCGACCCGGACCCCGGCGTCGCGCAGCGCGTCGCGCAGCTTGGCCGCCGCCTCGCCGACGCCCTCGCCGTCCTTGACCACCATGACGTACGCCTGCACGGGCGCCAGCTTCGGCGGCACCCGCAGGCCGTTGTCGTCGCCGTGGCACATGATCAGGCCGCCGAGCATCCGGGTGGAGGTGCCCCAGGAGGTCGTCCACGCGTGCTCCCGGCCGCCCTCGGCCGACGAGTAGCTGATGTCGAAGGCCTTGGCGAAGTTCTGCCCCAGCTCGTGGCTGGTGCCGAGCTGGAGGGCCTTCCCGTCGCCCATCATGCCTTCGCAGGTGTAGGTGGCGGTGGCGCCGGCGAAGCGCTCGCGGGCCGTCTTCAGGCCGACGACCACCGGGATGCCGAGCAAGTTGACCATCAGGTCCTCGTACGCCTCGTGCAGGATCCGGCGGGCGTAGGCGCGGGCGTCGTCGCGGGTCGCGTGCGCGGTGTGCCCCTCCTGCCAGAGGAACTCGCTGGTGCGCAGGAAGATCCGGGGGCGCAGCTCCCAGCGGACCACGTTGGCCCACTGGTTGAGCAGCAGCGGCAGGTCCCGGTAGGAGTCGATCCACTTGGCCATGAACTCGCCGATGACGGTCTCGCTGGTGGGGCGCACCACCACCGGCTCGGCGAGCTGCTTGCCGCCGCCGTGGGTGACCACCGCGAGTTCCGGCGAGAAGCCCTCGACGTGCTCGGCCTCGCGCTTGAGGTAGCTCTCCGGGATGAAGAGCGGGAAGTACGCGTTCTCCGCGCCCGCCGCCTTGATCCGGGCGTCCATCTCGGCCTGCATCCGCTCCCAGATGGCGTAGCCGGCCGGGCGGATGACCATGGTCCCCCGGACCGGGCCGTTGTCGGCCAGCTTCGCCTTGGCGATCAGGTCCTGGTACCAGCGGGGAAAGTCCTCCGCACGGGGAGTGAGCACGCGTGCCATGACCGCACATCCTATGCGTCGGCCGAAGGGACGACGTCATCGGGCGCGACGTCGCCGGTCTCCGCCGTGCCGGCCGGTGCGGTCGGGCTAGGATTCGACCACCATGGGTGAGGTGAGGGACGGCACCCGTTCCCGGGAGGCGATCGTCGAGGCCGCCCGGGCGTTGACCATCGCGACCGGCTGGGACGGCGTCCGGATGGGCGCCGTCGCGCGCGCGGCGGGGGTCAGCCGGCAGACGGTCTACAACGAGTTCGGCACCAAGGCGGGGCTGGCGGAGGCGCTCGCCCGGCGGGAGGTCGACCGGTTCGTCGGCGACGTACGCACCCTGCTGCGCGCACACGGCGACGACGTGCGCGCCGCCGCGCACGCCACCATCTCGCACACCCTCACGCAGGCGGTCGACGACCCGCTGATCAAGGCCGTCCTGACCAGCTCCCGGGGCGGCTCGGACGACCTGCTGCCCTACCTCACCACCCGGTCGGAACTGGTCCTGATTGAGGCCACCGAGGTGCTGCTGGAGTGGGCCGACGAAGTCCTGCCGGGCGCTGACCGGAACGCCGTCGCGTTCGCCACGGACTCGGTCGTCCGGTTGGTGATCAGCCACATCGTCCTGCCCGGCGCCCCCGTCGCGCAGACCGCCGCCGCCCTCGCCGACCTGGCGGTGTACCTGCTCCTGCACGCGGTCACCCAGGGCACCCACTCCGGCTGACCGGGCGCCGCCCCGGGCGGCAGCGCCGCACCGCCGGTCGGGAGCGCCGGCGGCCCGGCCGGGAGCATCCTCGGCCGGCGGCCCGGGCGCGGCGGGTCAGCGGACGACGCGACCGCGCAGCACGATGCGGGCGGGGCTACGCACGGCGCGCAGGTCGGCGCGCGGGTCCTCGGGATAGACGACGAGGTCCGCCAGGCCGCCCTCGACCAGCCCGGGGAAGCCGAGCCACTCGCGGGCCCGCCAGGACGCGGCGGCGAGCACGTCGGTGGTGGACATGCCGGCCTGCTCGTGCAGCAGCAGCATCTCCTCCGCGGCGAGGCCGTGGTCGATGCCGCCGCCCGCGTCGGTGCCGACGTAGATCGGGACCCCGGCCTCGTACGCCGAGCGCACCACCTCGGGAAACCGGTCGCGCAGGGCGAGCATGTGGTCGGCGTAGCCGGGGAACTTGGCCCGCGCCTGCTCGGCGATCCCGCCGAAGGTCCGAATGTTGATCATCGTGGGGATGAGGGCGGTGCCCCGCCGGGCCATCTCGTCGATCAGGTCCAGGCTCAGCCCCGTGCCGTGCTCCACCGAGTCCACCCCGGCGCGCACCATGATCTCGACGGCCGACTCGGAGAAGGTGTGCACGGCGGCGCGGACCCCGGCGGCGTGCGCGGCCCGGACGGCGGCGGTCATGGTGTCGGCGTCCCACGCCGGGGCGAGGTCGCCGACACCCCGGTCGATCCAGTCGCCGACCAGCTTCACCCAGCCGTTGCCGGCGCGCGCCTGCGCCGCCACCGTCGCCGCCACCTCCGCCGCGCCGACCTCCACGCCGATGTCACGCAGGTAGCGCTTCGGCGGCGCGACGTGCCGGCCGGCCCGGGCCAGCCGGGGCAGGTCGGGCTCGTCGTCCAGCTCGGGGTACGGGTACGGCGACCCGGCGTCGCGGATCGCGAGGACCCCGGCGTCCCGGTCGGTGCGGGCCAGCTCGCGGGCCTGGTCGAGCGAGGTGATCGGCGCCCCGCCCCGGGCGATGCCGATGTGGCAGTGCGCGTCGATCAGGCCGGGCAGCACGAAGCCGCCGTCGGCGATGGTCTCCGCGCCGGGGACCGGGGTGAAGGTCACCCGGTCGCCGACCAGCCAAAGGTCACGGACCTCGTCGTCGGGCAGCACCACGCCGCGTACGTGCCAGGCCATGCGTCCTCCGTCTGCGCGCAAAGGGAGCGGTCCGCCCGCCATTCTTCCCGGTCGGCACGGGCCGGGGACGCCCGGGTGCAGCGACTGCGCCGGTCCGCCGGCCGCGCCCGGCCCCACTCGGCACGGTCGCCCTCGACTCCACTGCGTGTCCCTGCCGACACCGAGCGACACGAACAGTCGATTGACAGATTTCTTTATTTACACATGTCTTGATGAAGAGATCCTTCGTCACCAGGATGCTCCCAGGCGCCCGGACACGGGCGTCCACAGTGTCGCCTCACCCCAAAAGGAGCGTCGGGACAGTGTCACCACGACGATGGCGAACGGCCGCGGTCGGCTTGGCGGTCGGTCTCACCCTGCCGATCGGCGCCGCGGCGCCGGCCGCCGCCGCACCGGACTCCGCCGACACGAAGGTCAGGGCGGTGGCCGCGAAGGTCGACAGGAAGGTCACCACCCGGCTCGCCCGCGAGGGCAGGGCCAGCTACTGGGTCTTCCTGGACAGCAAGGCCGACCTGTCCGGCGCGGCCAGCCTGCGCGGCAAGACGGAGAAGGCCGCCCACGTCCACCGCACCAAGACCGCCCACGCCGAGCGCAGCCAGGCCGGCCTGCGCGCCATGCTGGCCCGCGAGGGCGCGGAGTTCACCCCGTTCTGGCTGGTCAACGCGATCAGGGTGACCGGCGACGCCGAGTTGCTCGGTGACCTCGCCGTGCGCGCCGACGTGGCCGAGATCCTCGCCGACGACCCGGTCGAGATCCCGAAGCCGCTGCCCGGCGAGACCGTCCCCACCACCAACGCCACCGAGTGGAACATCGACCGGATCAACGCGCCGCGGGTCTGGAACGAGCTGAACGTACGCGGCGAGGGCATCGTGGTCGCCAACATCGACAGCGGCGTCGACGTCACCCACCCCGCCGTGGCGGCCAGCTACCGGGGGCGCAACGGTGACGGCACCCTCGACCACAACTACAACTGGTTCGACCCGGCCGACGTCTGCCCCACCGAGGCCCCGTGCGACAACAACAACCACGGCACGCACACCATGGGCACGATGGTCGGCTCGGACGGCGCCAACGTGATCGGCGTGGCCCCGGGTGCCCGGTGGATCGCCGCCAAGGGCTGCGAGACCAGCGGCTGCTCGCGAGCGTCGCTGCTCGCCTCCGGCCAGTGGATCGTCGCCCCCACCGACCTCAACGGCGCCAACCCGCGCCCCGACCTCGCCCCGGATGTCGTGAACAACTCCTGGGGCTCCAGCGCGTACGACCCGTGGTACACCGAGATCGTCTCGTCGTGGGTGGCCGCCGGCATCTTCCCGGCCTTCTCCAACGGCAACAGCGGCCCGAGCTGCAACACCTCGGGCAGCCCCGGGTCGTACACGATCAGCTACAGCTCCGGCGCGTTCGACGTGAACAACGCGATCGCCAGCTTCTCCAGCCGGGGCACCGGCGAGAACGGCGACATCAAGCCGAACATCGCCGCGCCGGGCGCCAACGTCCGCTCCTCGGTGCCGGGCGGCTACTCGGCGCTCAGCGGCACCTCGATGGCCTCCCCGCACACCGCGGCGACCGTGGCCCTGATGTGGTCGGCCTCGCCGGCCCTACAGGGTGACGTCGCCGAGACCAAGCGCATCCTCGACGACACCGCGATCGACGTCGACGCGCTCACCTGCGGCGGTACCGTCGACGACAACAACGTCTTCGGCGAGGGCCGGCTCGACGCGCACGCGGCGGTCGACGCCAGCCCCCGGGGCGCCCTCGGCGCGCTGGGCGGTCGGGTCACCTCCGGCGGCAACCCGCTGGCCGGGGCGGACGTGACGGTCACCGGCCCGATGACCCGCGTCACCAGCACAGGCGCCGACGGCTCGTACGCGCTCGACCGCCTGATGGTGGGCAGCTACACGGTCTCGGTGAGCAAGTTCGGCCACACCACGGGAACGACCTCGGTGACGATCACCGAGAACCAGACGGCCGACGCGGACGTCGCCCTCGAGGCGGCCCCCTCCGCCACGCTCAGCGGCACGGTGCGCACCTCGAACGGCACGGCCGGCGGCGCCACCGTCGCCGTCCTCGGCACCCCCCTCACCGCCACCGCCGACGCCGACGGCCGCTACCGGGTGACGGTGCCGCACGGCACGTACGACGTCCGCTTCGCGCACACGTACCGCTGCTCGGACGAGGTGACCAGGTCGGCGCAGGTCGGCGCGGACGCCGTCCTGGACGTCACCCTGCCCGACCGGGTCGACTCCTTCGGGTACGCCTGCGGCCCGGCCGGGGGCTCGTTCGTCGCCGGCACCCAGCTGCTGGAGACGTTGACCGGTGACAACAAGTCCGTCCCCGTCACGCTGCCCTTCCGGGTCCCGCTCTACGGCAACTCCTACCGGCAGGCGTGGGTGAGCACCAACGGCGTGCTCGGCTTCGGCACCTCGTCGACCAGCCGCCTCAACACCGCCCTGCCGAACACCACCAACCCCGACCTCGCGCTCTTCCCGTTCTGGGACGACCTCTACGTGGAGGAGGACTCGGGGGTCTACACGGCCGTCACGGGTGCCGCGCCGCGCCGCACCTTCGTGGTGGAGTGGCGCAACGTGTCGATCTTCGCCGACCGGTCGATGCGGCTGACCTTCAGCGCCGCCATCGGTGAGGACGGCTCGATCACCTACCGGTACGCCGACATCGACGGCGACGGCGCGGAGACCGGCACCGGCGCGTCGATCGGCCTGGAGAACGTCGACGGCACCGTCGGCTTCGAGTACTCGTACAACGCCCAGGCGGTCGCCGACGGCACGGCGATCACGTTCCGCACCACCCGCAGCGGAGTGCTCTCCGGTGTGGTCACCGACGCCAACGACGGGCGCCCGGTCGCCGGGGCCACCGTGACCGCCCGGGTGGGCGACGCGACGGCCACCCAGACCACGGAGGCCGACGGCACGTACCTGATCCAGGCCCCCGCCGGCACGGTCGAGTTCGCCATCGACAAGCAGCACTACGAGGCGGCGTCGGGCTCGGTGGCGGTGCAGGCCGGCGCGGCCGAGGTCCGTTCGGCGGCGCTGCGTACCGCACGCGTCGGCACCCCGACGAGCGAGCTGACCGTCGTGTCGGGGGCCGAGCAGACCCGGAGCCGACAGATCACCCTCAGCAACACGGGGGTGCTCGGCACCGACGTCACGGTCACCGAGCTGAACTCCGACGGCACGCCGCAGGACATCGGCTGGCTCGGCCTGTCGGGTGCCACCGTCACCCTGGGCAGCGGCGGCCGGCACACCGTCGGCGTGGCGACCAGCACCGCCGGCCTGGCCCCCGGCAGCTTCCACCAGGCCAGGCTGCGGATCTCCTCGGCCAGCGGACGCCAGCCCGTCCTGGACGTCCCGGTCACCCTGGTGGTGCCGCGCACCACCCTGGCGATCGACGCCGGCGCGACGTCGGCCCGGGCCGACGTCGAGGGCCAGACCTGGTCGCCGGACCGGGCCTGGACCGCCGGCGGCGCCGGCTACCTCGGCACTTCCAGCCGCCGGACGACCAACACCCCGATCACCGGCACCAACGACCCGGCCCGCTTCGCCAGCCAGCGGGAGGGGATGTACGAGTACCGCGTCGACGGTCTCGCGGACGGCCACTACACGGTGGAGCTGGACTTCGCCGAGGTCAAGCGGCAGTACCCGGACCGGCGGGTCTTCGACGTGCTGATCGAGGGCCAGGAGGTGCTGCCGTCGCTGGACGTGGCCGGTGAGGTGGGCAGCTACG
This sequence comes from Micromonospora sp. M71_S20, assembly GCF_003664255.1. Classification (NCBI taxonomy): domain Bacteria; kingdom Bacillati; phylum Actinomycetota; class Actinomycetes; order Micromonosporales; family Micromonosporaceae; genus Micromonospora; species Micromonospora sp. M71_S20. Next base: position 894,771 of record NZ_RCCV01000001.1, read on the forward strand.
CCGCGCTGAGCCGGACGTACACGGTGCGGGTGATCGACGGCCAGCTCAACGTGCGGTTCGTGACGCACAAGGGCTACAGCGTGCCGATCGTGAACGCGCTGCGCGTCACCGACCGGCCGGACCTGCTGTCCTGACGGTCGCACGAGAAACGGGGCCCGGCCGGTGACGGCCGGGCCTCGCCCGTGTGGACCGCGGGGCGCTCAGCCCTCGTCGCGCGCCAGCAGCCCGGCCCGCCGCGTCGTCAGCGCGGGCAGGTCGACGGAGACCTTCCAGGGCCGCTCGGTGACGAAGAGGTCCTCGGTGTGGGTCAGCACCTCGTACTCGCCGGTGGGGTCGAGCGTGTATTCCGTCAGGGTCATCCGCTCGTGCAGCGGGTCGACCACCCAGTACGTCCGCACCCCGGCGTGCGCGTAGACCTTCGCCTTGTCCTTCGGTGGGTCACCGAGGTCGTCGACCGTCCACTCCGACCACTCGGGCAGGATGGGTGCCACGATCATGACTCTCCTTCCAGGGGCGACATCACCCTAGGCAAGGATCATGTCACCCGCGGTCGGCGACACACCTCAGCGGGGCCGGCCGTCGCCGCCCTTGCCGAGCTTGTTGAAGTCGATCTTCGGCAGCTTGAAGCCCGGCGGGAGGCCCTGGCCGGCGGTCAGGTCGTTCGGGTCCATGCCCGGCGGGAGCTGCGGCATGCCGCCCGGGAAACCGCCCGGCATCCCGGCGCCCGCCCCGGCGCGCGGCCGGTTGCCGCCCTTGGTGCCCTTGCGCTTGTTCTTCGGCGACTTGGTCGCCTTGCGCCGGCCGCCGCCCGGCAGGCCCATCATGCCGCCCATCTGCTTCATCATCTTCTGCGCGTCGGCGAAGCGGTTGAGCAGCTGGTTGACGTCCATCACCGTGACGCCGGAGCCGTTGGCGATACGGGCCCGGCGCGAGCCGTTGATGATCTTCGGGTTGGTGCGCTCGGCGGGGGTCATCGACCGGATGATCGCGGTGACCCGGTCGAAGTGCTTGTCGTCGACCTCGGCGAGCTGGTCCTTCATCTGCCCCATGCCCGGCATCATGGCCAGCACGTTGGCGATGGGGCCCATCCGCCGGACCGCGATGAGCTGGTCGAGGAAGTCCTCCAGGGTGAACTGCTCGCCGCCCATCAGCTTGGCGGTCATCTTCTCCTTCTGATCGGTGTCGAAGGCCTGCTCGGCCTGCTCGATCAGAGTGAGGACGTCGCCCATGCCGAGGATCCGGCTGGCCATCCGGTCGGGGTGGAAGACGTCGAAGTCCTCCAGCTTCTCGCCGGTGGAGGCGAAGAGGATCGGCTGCCCGGTGACCTCCCGGACCGACAGCGCGGCGCCGCCGCGGGCGTCGCCGTCGAGCTTGGAGAGGACCACGCCGGTGATGCCCACGCCGTCGCGGAACGCCTCGGCGGTGCGCACCGCGTCCTGGCCGACCATCGCGTCGATGACGAAGATGACCTCGTCCGGGTCGACCGCGTCGCGGATGTCGGCGGCCTGCTGCATCATCTCGGCGTCGATGCCGAGCCGGCCGGCGGTGTCGACGATGACGATGTCCCGGGCGGCCCGCTTCGCGTGCTCGATCGAGGCGCGGGCCACCTGCACCGGGTCGCCGGTGCCGTTGCCGGGCTCGGGAGCGTACACCTCGACGCCGGCGCGGCCACCGAGCACCTGGAGCTGCCCGACGGCGTTGGGGCGCTGGAGGTCGGCGGCGACCAGCAGCGGCTGGTGGCCCTGGGCCTTGAGCCAGCGGGCCAGCTTGCCGGCGAGGGTGGTCTTACCGGAGCCCTGGAGGCCGGCGAGCATGATCACCGTCGGCGGCTGCTTGGCGAACTGGAGCCGCCGCCCCTCGCCGCCGAGGACGTTGATCAGCTCCTCGTTGACGATCTTGATGATCTGCTGCGCCGGGTTGAGCGCCTGGGAGACCTCGGAGCCGCGCGCCCGCTCCTTGACGTTGGCGATGAAGCCCTTGACCACCGGCAGCGCGACGTCCGCCTCCAGCAGCGCGAGGCGGATCTCGCGCGCGGTGGCGTCGATGTCGGCGTCGGTGAGCCGACCCTTGCCGCGGAGCTTGGTGAAGATCCCGGACAGGCGGTCACTCAAGGTGTCAAACACGCGAACATCCCGTTTGTCAGTGTTCCGGCGGGCACATCGGCGACCGGGCGAGGTGTCCGGCCACCGCTAGGGTAGCCGGCCGGGCCGCGGGGCCGCTCCGGGCCGGGCACAGCCGGGCGCGGAACGGCGCCGCTGTGCCCGCGCACGCCGAGGGTCGGCGGACCGGCAGGAGGCAACTCCTCACACCGCGGCCAGCACCGCCGCCTCCAGGCGGGCCCGGGTGGCGTCGTCCGGCCAGCCGCCGACGAGGTAGAAGGCGTCGACCACGTCCCCGCCCAGCGTCGAGATGCGGGCCGCCCGCACCTGGGCGCCGGCCTCGTCGAGGGCGCAGGCGACCCGGTAGAGCAGGCCCGCCGCGTCGGCGGCGCGCAACTCCAGCAGCACGGCGTCGGTGGCCGCCTCGCGGTGCCAGACCACCCGTGGCGCGGCCCCGCCGGACCGCGCCGCGAGCGCCCGGCCGCGCAGCCGCTGGGTGACCGAGACGTCGCCGTTCACCGCGCGGCGCAGGTCCGCGCCGAGGGTGATCGGGTCGGGCGCGAGCCCGTACCGGGGCTGCACCCGGCACTCGACCAGGGCCCGGCCGTCGACGGTGGAGGCGTCGGCGGAGAGCACCTCCAGCCGGTGCAACGCCAGGCAGCCGGCCACCGTCGCGAGCAGGCCGCGCCGGTCCGCCGCGGCCACGGCCACCCGCTCCCCCGTCAGGTGTACGACCGGCAGGGGCCCCGCCAACAGGGCCGGATCGGGGGCGGGTGGGGCGGGCAGCGCGCCCGTGTCCAGCGCGGTCCGCACCCGGGTGACCAGCTCGGCGACCAGCCGGCCCTTCCAGTCCGACCAGGCGGCCGGCCCGGTGGCGGCGGCGTCGGCCCGCACCAGGGCGTGCAGCAGGTCCAGCGTGGTCGGGTCGCCGACCCGCTCGGCCACCCCGGCGATGGTGACCGGGTCGGCGAGGTCCCGCCGGGTGGCCACGTCGGGCAGGAGCAGGTGCAGCCGGACCAGCGTGCCGATCAGCGCCACCTCCGGCGCGGGCAGGCCGATCCGGGCGGCCACCGCCTCGGCCAGCGGCGCCCCGACGGTACTGTGGTCGCCGGGGAGCCCCTTGCCGACGTCGTGCAGGAGGGCGCCGAGCAGCAGCAGGTCGGGGCGGTCCACGTCGCGGGTGTGCCGGCCGGCCTCGTAGGCGGTCTGCACGAGGTGCCGGTCGAGGGTGAACCGGTGCACCGGGTTGTGCTGCGGGAGGCTGCGCAGCCGGGTCCACTCGGGCAGCCAGCCCTCGATCAGCCCGTACCGGTCGCAGGTCTCCCAGGCCGGCACCAGGCCGGGACCGGCGCCGAGCAGGGTGATCAGCGCGGCCCGGGCCTCGGCCGGCCACGGCGCCGGCAGCGGCGGGCAGTACGCGGCCAGCCACTCGCAGGTGGCCCGGGCGATCGGCAGCCGGGTGACGGCCGCGGCGGCGGCCACCCGCAGCGACAGGCTCGGGTCGGGGCGCGCCCCGATCGCGGTGCGGGCCAGCACCAGTTCGCCGTCGTGCTCGACGACGTCCCGGGCGACCGGTCGGCGCAGCGGACGCCCGTCGGCGCCCCGGCGGCGGCCCGAGCGGAGCCGGTCGGCGGCGCGGAAGGCGTCGTCGAGGGCGTGGCTGACGGTCCGGGCGTCCCCGGCGACCCGGCGCAGCAGCGCGTCGCCGTCGCCGACGGTCCCGGGGGCGGCTGCGGCCCGCCGCGCGCCGACGGCCGCGCCCGTCGAGGGCTGCGGGACGTCTCCCGCACGCGACGAGGGCTGCGCGACGTCTGCCGCACGCGACGAGGGCTGCGGGACGTCTGCCGCGCCCGACGGGAGGTGCCGGAGCCCGAGCAGCGCGGCGACCCCGTCGCGTTCCTGGGCGACCAGCCGGTCGACCCGGCGGCCGACCTGCCGGTGCAGCGCGTCGCGGGTGTCCAGCAGCCGCAGGTGCGCGGCGCGGACGGCGGGGCGCAGCGCGTCGGTGATGCCGGCGGTGGCGATCGCCCGCAGGATGCCGACGTCGCGCAGCCCGCCGGCCGCCTCCTTGAGGTCGCCCTCCAGCAGGAACGCCAGCTCGCCGTGGGCGGCCCAGCGGGCGGCGGTGATCTCGCGGAGCGCCGGGAGCTGCCGCACGGCGGTACGCCGCCAGTGGTCGGCGGCGGTGCGGGCGAGCGTGTCCGCGAGCGCGGCGTCCCCGGCGACCAGCCGCGCGTCGAGCAGCCCGAGGGCCACCTTCACGTCGTCCTGGGCGACGGAGAGCGCCTCGGGGACGGTCCGTACGGAGTGGTCCAGCCGCAGTCCGGCGTCCCACACCGGGTACCAGACCGAGGCGGCCAGTTCGTCCACGCCGGGCACCCCGGCGTGCAGCAGGACGAGGTCGAGGTCGCCGTGCGGCGCGCACTGCCGGCGGCCCAGCCCGCCGACGGCGATCAGCGCCACCCCGGGCCGCCGCGGCAGCAGCCCGCGCAGCCACCGGTCGTACGCGTCGGCCCGCGCGGCCCGCGCCGGTTCCCCGACGCCGCCGTTGACGCCGACGACCTCGTCGACCAGGAGTCCGGCGGCACCGTCGCCGGTGCGTCCCGACGCGTTCTTCCTGGTCGACGAGGTCATGTCGGTGGGTGGCCGGTCAGAGCGCGTCGAGGCCGCGCTCGCCGGTGCGGACCCGGACTACCTCCTCGACGGCGGTCACCCAGACCTTCCCGTCGCCGATCTTGCCGGTCCGGGCGGCGCCGACGACGGCGTCGACGATCTTGTCGACGTCGATCTCGTCGGTGAGCACCTCCACCCGGATCTTGGGCAGGAACTCGACCGTGTACTCGGCACCCCGGTAGACCTCGGTGTGCCCCTTCTGCCGCCCGTAGCCCTGGACCTCGCTGACGGTCAGGCCGGCCACGCCGAGGGCGTGCAGGGCCTCCTTCACCGCGTCCAGCTGGTACGGCTTGATGACCGCGGTCACCAGCTTCATGTCCAACCCCTCCATCCCAGGAACGTTAACCGGCGACCTTCTCGGCGGCGGACTCGGCGGCCGGCCCGGCGGGCGCGACCGGCTCGGCGGGAGCGGTGGGCGCGGTGGCCGGCTCCGTCGCCGGCCTGGTGCCGGTCAGCCCGGCCATGGCGAACGCGCTGCCCCCGCCGCTGCCGGCGGCCGGCGACAGGTCGTAGCCGCTCTCGGCGTGCTCGGCGATGTCGATGCCGCCGACCTCGTCCTCGGCCCGCAGGCGGAAGCCGATCGTCTTCTCGATGGCGAAGGCGAGCACCCAGGCCACCGCGAAGGACCAGGCGGTGACGATCAGGCCGGCCAGGGCCTGCCGGCCGAGCTGGGTCACCCCGCCGCCGTAGAAGAGCCCGTCGGAGGCGCCGATCACGTCGGTGATCGCGCCGTTGACCGAGTTGGTGGCGAAGAGGCCGAGCCAGAGCGAGCCGATCCAGCCGCCGACGAAGTGCACGCCGACCACGTCGAGCGAGTCGTCGTAGCCGAGCTTGTACTTGAGGCTGATCGCCAGCGCACAGACCGCCCCGGCGACGAGACCCAGCAGCACCGCCGCCCAGGGGGCCACGAAGCCGCAGGCCGGGGTGATGGCGACCAGTCCGGCGACGGCGCCGGACGAGGCGCCGACCAGCGTCGGCTTCTTGTCCTTGATCCACTCGACGACGATCCAGCCGAGCACCGCGGCGGCCGTGGCGAGCTGGGTGTTGATGAAGGCCAGGCCGGCGACCGAGTCGACGGTGAGCTCGGAACCGGCGTTGAAGCCGAACCAGCCGAACCAGAGCAGCCCGGCGCCGAGCGCGACGAGCGGGATGTTGTGCGGCTTCATGCCCTCCCGGGGCCAGCCGAGCCGCTTGCCCAGCACCAGGGCCAGCGCCAGGGCCGCCGCGCCGGCGTTGATGTGCACGGCGGTGCCGCCGGCGAAGTCGAGCGCGTGCAGGTCGCCGCCGATGATGCCGCCGCCCCACACCCAGTGCGCGACCGGGAAGTAGACAAGCGTCGCCCAGCCGAACGCGAACAGCAGCCAGCCGGCGAACTTCGCCCGGTCGGAGACCGCGCCGCTGATCAGCGCGACGGTGATCACGGCGAAGACCATCTGGAAGGCCATGAACACGTAGAGCGGAACGCCGATGCCGCTCGGGTTCTCCGCCGTCGCCCCCCAGAGGTCGGTCTCGGCGAGGAACGTCTTGGTGCCGAGGTAGGCGCCCGGGTCGCCCCAGAGGCCGTTGACATCGCTGCCGAAGGCGATGCTGAAACCGTAGAACCACCACAAGACAGAGATGAGCCCGATCGCGGAGAAGCTCATCATCATCATGTTCAGTACACCCTTGGACCGGTTGAGGCCGCCGTAGAACAGCGCCAGTCCGGGCGTCATGAGCAGCACGAGCGCCGTCGACACCAGCAACCACACGGTGTTGCCGGAATCGATCGTGGGTGCCTCAGGCACGCTGGCCTCCTAAAGGTGAAGTTCCCTCCTTCACGGCTTCCGGGGCAGCGTCGCCCGTACGCCGGATGGGCGGAAGCCTGCTCGCCTCCTGTTTCCCCCAGCGTCACCCGTCGATTTCCGGATGGTGACGGGTTGTTTCGGACGTGTGAAGAGAACCTCACCGCCGGCCGGCGCGGCCGACGGCACGACCGCTCAGCGCAGCGCGTACTCCAGGGCGTTGCGCTCGTAGTCGAGCAGCCGCAGGTCCCGCATCGGCCGGCGCAGGTGCCCCTTGTGCACGATCCGGACGAAGGCCGGCTCGCCGGCGGCGGCCATCCGGCGGATGCCCTCCACGTGGTCCACGATCCGCTTGCGGATGGTCCGGATCAGCCGGTGCCGGTCCCGGGGGATCAGCCCGTACGCGTCGGCGAACAGGCGCAGCCGGCGCGGCCGGTCGGGGTGCTTCCAGCCGAGCGTGATCGAGTCCCGGTCGGAGAAGATCGGCACCCAGGTCCAGGCCGCGTACGCCACGTCGTAGATCCGGGCGCCGGGCGAGGCGAGGTCGAAGTCGATCAGCCCGAGGGTGCCGTCGGGCCGCCAGATCACGTTGTGCGGGGCGGCGTCGTGGTGACAGATCACCTCGGTGTCCGGCGGCGGCGGGCCGAACGAGCGCCACACCGCACCCGGCGGCGGGACGAAGCCGTACTGGGCGTCGTGGAACATCCGCAGCATGGTGGCGACGGTCACCAGCGCCTCGTCGGTGACCCAGTGCGGGGCCAGCGGGTACTCCCCGCACTCCCCCTCCAGGTACGACAGGACCTCCCGGTTGCGCTCGTCCATCCCGAGCGCGCGGGGGGCGCCGGTGAACCCGACGTACTCCAGGTGGCGCAGCAGGGCGTGCACCGAGGGCGTCCACGGCCCGGCGTTGCGCCGGACCGTGTCGCCGACCCGGACGACGGTGCTGACGTTCCCGCCGTGCAGCGGGATCTCCTGCGAAGTCACGTACGGTCTCCCGAGGCCCGTCGACGGGTGGCTGGGGTCGCGCCACCCGGCGTAGGCGCGATCGTCGGTCGTCACTGCGAGGTTACGCGTCCCGGGCGAGCGGCTCGGTACCGAGCAGCGCGTCGACGAACTGGGCGGGGTCGAACGGGGCCAGGTCGTCCTTGCCCTCGCCGAGCCCGACCAGCTTGACCGGGATGCCCAGCTTGCGCTGCACGGCGATCACGATGCCGCCCTTGGCGGTGCCGTCGAGCTTGCTGAGCACGACACCGGTCACGTTGACCACCTCGGTGAAGACCCGGGCCTGCTCCAGCCCGTTCTGCCCGGTGGTGGCGTCGAGGATGAGCAGTGTCTCGTCGATCGGGCCGTGCTTCTCCACGACCCGCTTGACCTTGCCCAGCTCGTCCATCAGGCCGATCTTGTTCTGGAGGCGGCCGGCGGTGTCGATCAGCACGGTGTCGACGCCGGTGTCGATGCCCCGCTTGACGGCGTCGAAGGCCACGCTGGCCGGGTCGGCCGCCTCGGGCCCGCGCACGGTCTCCGCGCCGACCCGCCCGCCCCAGGTCTCCAGCTGGTCGGCGGCGGCGGCCCGGAAGGTGTCGGCGGCGCCGAGCAGCACGCTGCGGCCGTCGGCGACGAGCACCCGGGCGATCTTGCCGCAGGTGGTGGTCTTGCCCGCGCCGTTGACGCCGACGACCAGCACGACCGCCGGCACGCCCTCCTTGGGCGCGGTCCGCAGGGACCGGTCCAGGGTCGGGTCGAGCGCGTTGACCAGCTCGGCGGCGAGCAGGGCACGCAGCTCGCCCGCGGACCGGGTGCCGAGGACCCGGGTCCGCTCGCGCAGCCGGTCGACGATCTCCCGGGTGGCGTCGATGCCGACGTCGGCGGTGATCAGACTGTCCTCGATCTCCTCCCAGGCGTCCTCGTCGAGGTGGTCGCGGCTGAGCAGGCCGAGCAGGCCCTTGCCGAAGGCGTTCTGCGAGCGGGACAGCCGCGAGCGCAGCCGGACCAGCCGCCCGGCGGTCGGCTCGGGGACCTCCAGCACCGGGGCCGGCGCCTCCACGACCGGCGGTTCCACCAGGATTCCGGTGGACAACTCGGCCTCCGGCGCCTCCACCGGCGGGCCGGCGAGGTCCTCCTCGGCCCGGGTCTCGACCTCCGTCTTCGGCAGCGGCGGCTCCGGTCGCCGGCGCAGCCGCGGCACGACCAGCCCGATGCCGCCAAGGATCAGCACGCCGAGCAGGGCGAGCGCGATGAGGAGGTATTCGGTCATGCCGGAATCCTGTCAGATGCCGGCGAAGCTGTCCCAGCCACCGCTCCCGACCGGGCCCAGGGAGGCCGGCGGTAGGCTCCGTCACAGCCAGCAGTGGTGCGACCGCCGGCCGGGTAGTAAAGATGAAGTCCGCTCATCTGGAGGTCGACCATGCCCGCGGCACACCTGCTCATCGGCCCGTTGCTCCGCAGGGTGGTCGGCACGAGGGCCACCATCTGGGTCGAGACCAGCGCGCCCGCGGTGGTCACCGTCCGCACCGCCGACGGCGCCGGCGGCACCGCCCCCACCTTCTCGGCGTACGACCACCACTACGCGCTCGTCGTCGTGGAGGGGCTCACCCCCGACAGCGCCACCACCTACGAGGTGCTGATCGACGACGAGGTCGCCTGGCCGGTGCCGAAGAGCACGTTCCCGCCCAGCATGATCCGCACCCGGGCGGCCGACGACCTCGACCAGCCGGTCCGGTTGGTCTTCGGCTCCTGCCGCGAGACCACCCAGCACGCCACCACCAGGCGGCTGCCCCCGGACGCCCTCGACGCGTACGCCCGACGGCTGATGGCCGACCCGGACCCGGCCGACGTGCCCGACCTGCTGGTGCTCCTCGGCGACCAGGTCTACGCGGACGTGACCTCCCCCACGGTCCGGCGGCTGCTGAAGCGGCGCCGCCGGCGGCCCAAGGGCGCGCCGGGCGACCAGGTGGTCAGCTTCGACGAGTACACGAAGCTCTACCTGGAGTCCTGGCGGGACCCGGAGATCCGCTGGCTGTTCTCCACCGTGCCGAGCGTGATGATCTTCGACGACCACGAGATCATCGACGACTGGAACACCTCGGCCCCCTGGCGGGCCGACATGCGCGACCAGCCCTGGTGGGCGGAGCGGATCGCCAGCGGCCTCGCCTCGTACTGGGTCTACCAGCACCTGGGCAACCTCTCCCCAGACGAGATCGCCGCCGACCCGGTCTACGCCAAGGTCGTCGCGGCGGAGGACGCCACCGGGGTGCTGCGCGAGTTCGGGCAGCGGGTCGACACCGAGGCCGACCTCGCCCACGACACCGAGCGGTGGCGGGCCGTGCAGTACCAGTGGAGCTACGCGCTGGACCTGGGTCGCACCCGGCTGGTCATGCTGGACAACCGGTGCAGCCGGGTGCTGGAGCCCGGCCAGCGGGCGATGCTGCCCCCGGGCGAGTGGTCGTGGTTCCTCGACCGCGCCCACGGCGTCTACGACCACCTCGTGGTCGGTGCCTCCCTGCCCTGGCTGCTGCCGCCCGGCATCCACCACGTGGAGGCGTGGAACGAGAAGCTGGCCGACTCCCGGCGGCGCTGGGTCGCCGGGCTGTCGGAGAAGCTGCGCCGGGGGCTGGACCTGGAGCACTGGGCCGCGTTCCGCCGCTCGTTCGACGCACTCGGCGCCCTCTTCGCCCGCCTCGGCAGCGGCACCCCCGGCACCCCCGGCGAGCGCGTCGGGGCCGGCCCGGCGTACGCGCCACCGGCGTCGATCAGCGTGCTCTCCGGCGACGTGCACCACTCGTACGTGGCGCGGGCCCGGTTCGACGACCGGAGCGTGGTCACCCCGGTGCACCAGCTCACCTGCTCGCCCATCCACAACCAGGTCCCGGCCGGGATGCGCCCGCTGATGAAGCTCGGCTGGTCGTCCGGGCCGTCCGGGGCCACCCGGGCGCTGGCCCGCACCGCCGGGGTACGCCGCCCACCCTTCCGCTGGAAGCGGCTCGCCGGGCCGTACTTCGGCAACGCCGTCGCCACGCTGGTGCACGCCGGCCGGACGGCCGAGGTGACCATCGAGGGCACCACCAGCGACGGCCACCTGCGCGAGGTCATGCGGCAGCGCCTCACCCCCGGCGGCTGAACCTCTCGCCGGGCCCCGGCCGGCCCGCTCGCGACGGGCGGCCACCGCCGGCGCACCGCCGGTGGTCGCGGCGCCCCGATAACCGCTCGCCGGATGTCGGAGCTGCCGGCCAGGATGACCGGCATGACATGGCGAGCACCGGAGATCACCCGGACCCCCGAGCCCCACGTCGGCGACGAGCGCACGATGCTGGAGGGCTGGCTGGACTACCACCGGCAGACCCTGCTGCTCAAGTGCGCCGGGCTGACCGCCGAGCAACTACGCACGCCGAGCGTCGAGCCCTCCGGGCTCACCCTGCTCGGCCTGGTCCGGCACCTGGCCGAGGTGGAGGCCTGGTGGTTCCGGGAGAACTTCGCCGGCCAGCAGGTCGACTACCCCTACTTCACGCCCGACAACCCGGACGCCGACCACGACGTCAGCACCGCCGACGCCGAGGCCGACCTCGCCACCTTCCACCGGGAGGTCGCGCTGGCCCGCGCCGCCACCGCCGGCCGGTCGCTCGACGAGACCTTCACCGAGGTCGGCCCGAAGCGCCGCACGTTCAACCTGCGCTGGGCCTACGTGCACATGATCGAGGAGTACGCCCGGCACAACGGCCACGCCGACCTGATCCGCGAACGCATCGACGGCGCCACAGGCGAGTAGCCCGCCCCGGGGGTGGGCGGCTCAGCCGGTCAGTACGCCAGGGCGGCCCGCGCGTACCGCAGGTCGGCCGGGCCGCTCCAGCGCAGCGCCGACAGGCCGGCGACGCGGGCGCCCCGGATCGCCCAGTCCTCGTCGTCGACGAAGAGCACCCGGGCCGCCGGGGTCTCCAGGGCCTCGCAGGCCGCCTGGAAGTACTCCTTCGCCGGCTTGTTCACCCCGATCCTGGACGAGTTGACCACCGCGTCGAACTCGTCCGTCAGGTCGAGCGCGGCGAGGTCGGCGTCGAGCAGGTCGGTGGCGTTCGTGCCGAGGCCGACCCGGATGCCGCCGGCCCGCGCCTCGCGGACGAAGGCGAGCACCTCGGGGTCCACCTCGCCCCGGTAGCGCTGCCACTGCTCCACGGCGGCCCGGGCCCGCTCGGGGCCGCCCACGGAGTCGGCCAGCGCGTCGGCCACGCTGGTCATCCACTCGGCGTGGCTGACCCGGCCGGTCAGCACCGGCTGGAGCCGCCCCCACTGCATGGCGATCTCGGTGAGTACGCCCTCGGACAGGCCGTACTCCCGCTCCACCCCGGCGGCCACCGCCGGGTCCCACCGCCGCAGGACCCCGTCGAAGTCCACCAGGAGCGCCGTCGCCCGTTCCCGACCCACTACTCGTTCTCCTCGCCGCGGCCACGCCGCTCGTCTCCGTCGGCCCGGTTGAGCCGCTGGCTGATCACCTGGGTCACCCCGTTGCGCATGGTCACGCCGTACAAGGCGTCGGCGACCTCCATCGTCCGCTTCTGGTGCGTGATGACGATGAGCTGGCTCTTCTCCCGCAACTGGGCCAGCAGCGTGATCAGCCGCCCCAGGTTGACGTCGTCGAGCGCCGCCTCCACCTCGTCCATGATGTAGAACGGGCTGGGCCGGGCCCGGAAGATGGCCACCAGCATCGCCACCGCGGTCAGCGAACGTTCGCCGCCGGAGAGCAGCGACAGCCGCTTGATCTTCTTGCCCGGCGGGCGGGCCTCGACCTCGACGCCGGTGGTGAGCAGGTCGTCGGGGTCGGTGAGCACCAGCCGCCCCTCGCCGCCGGGGAAGAGCACGGTGAAGACCTGCTGGAACTCCCGGGCCGTGTCCTCGAACGCGCTGGCGAAGACCTCCAGGATCCGGTCGTCGACGTCCTTGACCACGGTGAGCAGGTCGCGGCGGGTGGCCTTGAGGTCCTCCAGCTGCTCGGAGAGGAACTTGTAACGCTCCTCCAGCGCCGCGAACTCCTCCAGGGCCAGCGGGTTCACCTTGCCGAGCAGGGCCAGTTCCCGTTCCGCCTTGGCCGCCCGCTTCTCCTGCACCGGCCGCTCGTAGCGGACCGGCTCGGGCACCGGCAGGCCGTCGCGTTCGGCCGCCGCCACGTCGGCCTGGGTGGGCGGGACGGCCTGGGTCGGGCCGTACTCGGCGACGAGGGTCTCCACGTCCAGGCCGAAGTCCTCGGCGGCCTTCGCCTCCAACTGCTCGATGCGCAGCCGCTGCTCGGCGCGGGCCACCTCGTCGCGGTGCACCTGGCTGGTCAGCCGCTCCAGCTCCGCGCCGAGCCGCTTGGCGGCGCCGCGTACCTCCTGGAGCTCGGCCTCGCGGGCGGCGCGCTCGCGCGCCACGGCGTCACGGTGCTCCTCGGCCGCGGCGATGGAGGTGGCCAGCCGGGTGAGGGCCTCCCGGGCCCCGCCCGCCACGGCCCGGGCGATCCCCGCGCCCCGGGTGCGCGCCGCGCGCCGCGCCGCCGCGCGTTCCCGCGCGGCCCGCTCGGCGGTGGCCTGCCGGCGCAGCGAGTCCGCGCGGCCGGCGATCGAGGAGACCCGCTCCTCGGCGGTACGCACCGCGAGGCGGACCTCCATCTCGTTCTGCCGCGCCTGCGGCACCATCGCGGCGAGCTGGTCGCGTTCCTCCGTGGAGGGTTCCGCGTCGACGGGGGTCTCCTCGGCCAGCCGCAGCCGCTCCTCCAGCTCGGCGAGGGTGAGCAGGTCCCGCTCCCGGGCCGCCTCCGCGCGGGCCCGGGACTCGCCGAGCCGGTCGGTCTCCGCCTTCGCGGAGCGGGCCGCCGCGCCCAGCTCGGCCAGGCGGCGGGCGGCGGCGTTGCGGTGGCTCTCCGCCTCCCGCTTGGCGGCGGCGGCGTGCTGCACCGTCTCCTTGGCGGCGGCCACCTCGGCGCGGGCGTCGACGAGCTGTTCGCGCAGCTCCGCGCCGGTGCGTTCGGCGGCGACGCGGTTCGACCGGGCCTCCTCGACGGCGGCCTGCACCTCGATGAAGCTGGGCGCCTTGGCTGACCCGCCGGCCGCCGCGTACGCCCCGACCACGTCGCCGTCCGGGGTGACCGCGCGCAGCTCCGGATTGCCGGCGACCACCTCGGCCGCCGAGGCGAGATCGTCGACCAGCACCACGTCGCGCAGCGCCCGGTGCACCGCCGGACGGATCTGCGGGGAGCACTCCACCAGGTCGGGCGCCCAGCGGGCGCCGTCGGGCAGCCTCGGCCGCAGCGCATCGGCGGGGCCGTCCATGCCCGGCCCGGCGGGGCTGCCGACCAGCAGGCCGGCGCGCCCGGCGTCGGAGATCTTCAGCAGCCGCATGGCCTCGACCGCCTCGTCGACGCCGCTGACCGCGACCGCGTCGGCGAGCCCGCCGAGCGCGGCGGCGAGCGCGGCCTCCTGCCCGGGCGCGACGGTGAGCAGCCCGGCGAGGCTGCCGAGCAGGCCCGGGACCTCGTCGGCGCGGGCCAGCAGCGCGCCCGCGCCGTCCTTGCGGCGCAGACCGAGGGCGAGCGCCTCCTCCCGGGCCTTCCAGGTGGCGGCGTCCTTCTCCGCCGCCCGCTCCGCGTCGGTCAGCGACCGCACGGTGGCCTGCGCCCGCTCCTGGGTGGCGACCGCCTCGGCGTGCCGGGCGTCGAGGTCGGCGTTGTCCCGGTCCGCCTCGGTGGACTGCTCGGCGACCGCGTCGAGTTCGGCCTGGGCCTGGTCGGCCCGGGCCAGCGCGTCGGCGTGCGCGGTGGCGAGCCGTTCGATCTCCTCGCCGGCGCTGGTGGTCCGGGCGCGGGCGGAGTTGACCTGGCCGGTCAGCCGGGCCAGGCCCTCGCGCCGGTCGGCGATCGCCCTGGCCGCGGCGACCAGCTCGCGTTCGGCGGCGGCGAGCTGCCGTTCCAGCTCCTGGCGGTGCTCGACGGCCTCGGCCAGCCGGATCTGGTCGTCGGTGAGCGCGCCGCGCAGCTCCTCCTCCTGCTCGCGGATCCGCTCGGCCTCGGCCTCCAACTGCTCGGGGTCGCGGCCGGGGCGCTCGTCGTCGGGGGTGGCGCTGAGGTGCCGCAGCCGTTCCCGGGCGAGCTGCTCGATGGAGCGGAACCGCTCGGAGAGGGCGGAGAGCTTGTACCAGGTGTCCTGGGCGGCGGCCAGCAGCGGCGCGTCCTCGGCGAGGGCCGCCTCCAGCTCGGCCAGCCGCGCCTGCACCTCCGTGTGCTCGGCCTCGACCTGCTCGCGCCGCTCGCGCACCGCGGTCTCGTCGGCGATCTCCCGGTCCAGGGTGGCCCGCAGGGTGGCCAGGTCGTCGGCGAGCAGCCGCAGCCGGGCGTCGCGCAGGTTGGCCTGGATGGCGGCGGCGCGGCGGGCCACCTCCGCCTGCCGGCCCAGCGGCTTGAGCTGGCGGCGCAGCTCGGCGGTGAGGTCGGTGAGCCGGTTGAGGTTCGTCTGCATCGCGTCGAGCTTCCGCAGCGCCTTCTCCTTGCGCTTGCGGTGCTTGAGGACGCCGGCCGCCTCCTCGATGAACGACCGCCGGTCCTCCGGCTTGGCGTGCAGCATCCCGTCGAGTCGCCCCTGGCCGACGATGATGTGCATCTCCCGGCCGATGCCGGAGTCCGACAGCAGTTCCTGGATGTCGAGCAGCCGGCAGGAGTCGCCGTTGATCTCGTACTCGCTCTCGCCGGAGCGGAACATCCGGCGGGTGATCGACACCTCGGTGTACTCGATCGGCAGCGCGCCGTCGGTGTTGTCGATCGTGAGGGTCACCTCGGCCCGGCCCAGCGGGGCCCGGCCGGCGGTGCCGGCGAAGATGACGTCCTCCATCTTGCCGCCGCGCAGCGCCTTGGCGCCCTGCTCGCCGAGCACCCAGGCGATGGCGTCGACGACGTTGGACTTGCCGGAGCCGTTCGGGCCGACCACGCAGGTGATCCCCGGTTCCAGCTTCAGCGTCGTCGCGGAGGCGAAGGACTTGAAGCCCTTCACCGTCAGGCTCTTGAGATGCACCTTCTCGATCCTCGTCCGGTGGCCGCCGTACCGTCGCCGGCTGCGCGGACCTGGGTGAACCCGCAGACTAACCCGGGACCGGGGACCGCCGGGCACGCGACCCGCCTGGCGACCACCCGGCGCTCGTCCCAGGTGGCGCGGGTCGATCCGCCGGCCGGCGTGCTCCCGTGCGCCTTTCCGTCGGCCGGGAGCCGCGCGGGAATCGTCGCGGCGGGCCGCGCAAGATCAGGAATTGGTGCGGCGATAAGAGGTGCGGACAGAGCTGCGCGCCGGCACAGAAGTGTCGGCGCGCTCTTTTTGCGTGATGCGATTCAGTTTTGCGATCCGGAGATCAGGTCAGCGCGGGCTCGGCCAGACGGAGCAGATCGTCCGCCTCCGCCGCAGCCGCCGCGAGCCGATCGTTCTCGGCACGCAGCCGCGTGATCTCGAACTCCAGAGCCCGAACCGTGGCACGCAGTCGGGTGACCTCGTCGAGCAGACGCCGATCGGGCGCCGCACCTACGTGGCCGTACAGGGCCTTAGCCATGTTGACTCCTTGATATGCGCTGCCGGAAGGGCCGGCCAACGCGCGCCCAAATGTGTACGCGGCTGTCACCCCAGACGATTCTGGGCATGACCGGGCGCGACTGGCGACACCTACATATTGAGCCGACACCCCCTCTTTCGTCAAGTTCTCGCAGGCCGTAGATCATTTCCACGTCGACCTGTCCACTTGCCGGGGGGCTGCCACAAGGCGCGGACACACTCTGTCCGGACACCTTGACTCTACGCCTCGGATCCCGGGAAGTCCCCACCCTGCCGTCCGGCTTCCCCTTAACTCTTCCTTAGCCACGTTGCCGCTGTTCACGCCCGCCACGTAGCGTCACCCCGGCCCGCAACCGACCCCCTGGAGGCAGAGGCGTGTACGGCTGGACCGACCCGAACGACCCGGACGGCGCCGCCCGGCACCACGAGCAGCCGCTGGGCGAGGAGCCGCCGGCCTGGCTCACCGACCGTCCGGAGCCGAGGTCGGCCTACCTGTTCGGGGACGACCCGGAGCAGCCCGCCGACGAGTGGCACCGCGACCAGCCGACCGCCCGCTGGCAGCCCGAGCCCACCGAGCCCACCGCGACCTGGCAGCCGCGGTCCACCGGACCCACCGCGGCCTGGCGGCCCGAGCCGGACGACCGCTGGCAGGCCGGGTCGGACGACCGCTGGGCCGAGGGATCCGGCCACCCGGTGGACGGGCCGTACCGGGCGGAGCGTCACCTCCCCGCCGACCGGACCGCTGGCGCCTGGCCGGTCGACGACCCGACCGCCCCCGTCGACCTCTCCGCGCTCCGGGCCGCCCCGGCCGCGGCGACGCCGGCCACCGCCGAGGGCCGCCACCGCCCCCGCCGCCGGTTTTCCCGCCCACTGGTCATCGGCGGTGCCGCCGCGGCCGCCACGCTGGTGGTGAGCCTCGGTGTCGGCGCGGTCGCGCTGACCGGCGACGGCCCGGCGACCGACCCCACCGCCGTCGACGACACGATCGCCGCCGCCCCGGTGCTGCCGGGCGGCGGGTCGGCACCCGGCGACGCGCTGGCCCCGCCCAGCCCGAGCACCACCCCCAGCACCGCGCCGACCACCGCCAGGCCGACCCCGTCGGCCACGACGACCACCAGGCCGACGCCGGCGCCGTCGCGTACGACCGCGGCCTCGCGGCGCACCGCCGAGCGGAGCACGGCGCCGGCCGGCGGCGGCACGAAGGCCCCGGTCAGCAGCGGGGCCAGCAGCCAGGCCCGCGAGGTGGTCGACCTGGTCAACGCCGAGCGCGCCAAGGCCGGCTGCGGCGCGGTGAGCGTCGACGACAAGCTGACGACCGCCGCCCAGCGGCACAGCCAGGACCAGGCCGACCACCGGAACATGTCGCACACGGGCAGTGACGGCAGCAACGTCGGGACCCGGCTGGACCGGGTCGGCTACTCCTGGCGCACCTACGGCGAGAACGTCGCCTGGAACCAGAAGACGCCGGCCGCCGTCATGGACGCCTGGATGAACAGCCCCGGCCACCGGGCCAACATCCTGAACTGCGCCTTCACCGAGATCGGTGTCGGCGTCGCCAACAGCAACGGGCCGTACTGGACGCAGGTCTTCGCCGCGCCGCGCTGAACGCGAGTCGTGGCCGGGTCCGCGCTCGTTTGACGGGGTGAGGTACGCCGACGCGGCGTACCCGCTCCGGGCGGTGTGCCGCCGCCCGCGACCTGCGGAGCTGCCGATGCGGATCCGGCCGCGTACGCGCGCCGTCGGGCGGAGCCTGCGCCGGACCCTGCCGGCCTGCGTCGCGCTCGCGCTGCTGAGCGTGCTCGCCGCCTGCCGGCCGGACCTCACCGCGCCCGGCGCCCCGACCAGCTGGCCGGCGGCGTCGACGGGCCGGTGGCAGTGGCAGTGGCAGCTCAGCGGCGTGCTGGACCCCACCGTCGACGCCGACGTCTTCCTGCTCGACCCGGTCGCCACCACCGCCGCGCAGACCGCCGAGCTGCGCTCCCGGGACCGCCGCCTGGTCTGCCAGGTGCACGTCGGCTCCGTCCTGCCGACCGACCCGGACGCGGACCGCTTCCCGGCCGCCGTACGGGGTGCCGTGTCCCGTCGGCCGCAGGGCCGCTGGCTCGACGTACGGCAGTGGGACGCGCTGCGTCCGGTGCTCGCCGACCGGTTCCGGCTCTGCCGGGGCAAGGGCTTCGGGGCGGTCGCGCTGGCCGACGCCGACGGGTACGCGCACCGCTCCGGCTTCCCGCTCGGCTTCGACGACCAGCTGCGGTTCAACCGCCGGCTGGCCGCGCTGGCCCGCTCGCTGAGCCTCTCCCCCGGCCTGGTCAACGACCTGGGGCAGGTGGCCGCCCTGGCCCCGGACTTCGACTTCGCCGTCAACGAGGAGTGCGTACGGCTGGACCAGTGCGCCCGGCTGCTGCCGTTCGTCGAGGCGGGCAAGCCGGTGTTCCACGTGGAGTACGCCGGCTCGACGACGGACTTCTGCGTCACCACGGTGGGCTACGGCTTCTCCTCGATGCGCAAGGAACGCCGGCTCGACGCGTGGCGGCTCCCCTGCCCGTCGTACTGACCACCGGCGCCTGCCCGCGTGGTCCTCGCCGACGGCGACGCCGCCCGGTCAGCCCCGGAGGGACCCCCGGGGGCGGGGCTGGCAGCGCGGGCAGCTGTACGACGAACGGTTCATGAACGCCTCACGACGGACGGGTGCGCCGCACCGGTGGCACGGCAGCCCCTCCCGGCCGTAGACGTTCAGCGCCCGGTCGAAGTAGCCGCTCTCCCCGTTCACGTTGACGTAGAGGGCGTCGAAGCTGGTGCCGCCGGACTTGATCGCCTCGCCGAGGACGTCCCGGACGTGACCCAGCAGCCGCAGCGCGGCCGGGCCGGTCAGCGCGTCGGTGGGGCGGGCGCCGTGCAGCCGCGCCCGCCACAGCGCCTCGTCGGCGTAGATGTTGCCCACGCCCGAGATCAGCGTCTGGTCCAGCAGCGCCCGCTTGACCTCGGTACGCCGCCGGCGCAGCGCGGCGAAGAACGCCGCGTCGGAGAACTGCGGGTCCATCGGGTCCCGCGCGATGTGCGCGATCTCCGCCGGCAGCTCGGCGCCCCCCGCGGAGACCGACAGGCCGCCGAACGTGCGCTGGTCGACGAAACGCAGCTCGGGACCGTCGTCGGAGAACCGGAACCGGACCCGCAGGTGCGTCTCGTCGGGGGCGTCGGCCGGCTGCACCAGCAGCTGACCCGACATGCCCAGATGCCCGATCACGGCGTCGCCGCTGTCCAGCGGCAGCCACAGGTACTTGCCGCGCCGGCGCACGTCCAGCACCGTCCGGTCGGCCAGCACGTCGGCGAAGTGCCCGCCGCCGGGCGTGTGCCGGCGTACCGCGCGGGGGTGGCGCACCTCGACGGAGGAGATCCGCCGGCCGGTGACCCAGCGGGCCAGCCCCTGCCGGACCGTCTCGACCTCCGGCAGCTCAGGCACGGCCCAGGCCCGCCTCGGCGACCTGCGCCGTCGGGTCCCCGGCCGCCGGGCCCACCGGCCCGACCGGCTCCCGCTCCGCCTGCTCGGTGAGCGTCCGCCAGGCCGCCTCGGCCGCCCGCTGCTCGGCCTCCTTCTTGCTCCGCCCGTCGGCCCCGCCGTAGCGGTTGCCGGCGACGACCACCCAGGCGGTGAACGTCTTGAGGTGGTCCGGCCCGGTGCCCTCGATGCGGTACTCGGGGACGCCGAGCCCGAGCGCCGCGGTCAGCTCCTGGAGGCTGGTCTTCCAGTCCAGGGCCGCGCCCCGGCCGGCCGACTCGGCCATCAGCGGGTCGAACAGCCGGTGGATGACGATGGCGGCGGTGTCCAGCCCGTACTGGAGGTAGATCGCGCCGAGCAGCGCCTCCAGGGTGTCGGCGAGGATGCTCGCCTTGTCCCGCCCGCCGGTGGTCTCCTCCCCCTTGCCGAGCAGCAGGTAGGCGCCCAGCCCGTCCGGGCCGAGGCCCCGGGCCACGTCGGCGAGGGCGCGCATGTTGACCACGCTGGCCCGCAGCTTGGCCAGCTGCCCCTCGGGCAGGTCGGGGTGGTTGTGGAAGAGCGCGGTGGTGATCACCACGCCGAGCACCGAGTCGCCCAGGAACTCCAACCGCTCGTTGGTGGGCAGGCCGCCGTTCTCGTACGCGTACGAGCGGTGGGTCAGCGCGCGCTCCAGCAGCTCCGGATCCAGGCTGACGCCAAACGCGGCTTCCAGGTGGCCGACGGACGCCCGCCGCCGCTTGTCGTTGCTCATGATGTGGGTACCTCGGTGTCGGTGGAGCGGTCCGTGCGTTCCTCGCGGTCGCCCGTTTCGGCGCCGTCGAGCAGCGCGCGGACCTGGTCGGTGGCGCGCCGTCGCCAGAGATGGGCGGCCAGCGCGATGCCCGCGGCGACGTCCTCGGCGCGGGCGGCGCCGTGGCAGACGACCACCGTCCCGGCGACCCCGAGCAGGGCCGCCGCGCGCGGGGCGCCGCCGCCGGACGGGGGCCCGCCGGCCATCGCGTACGCGCCCTCGATCGCCTTGAGCAGCACGTTACCGGTGAACCCGTCGGTGACCACCACATCGGCGCGCGCGCCGAGCGAGACGTCGTACCCCTCGACGAGGCCGACGTAGCGGCCGTCGCAGGGCAGCGACGCGGCGGCGAGGACGGGATCGGCGACGCGGCGGGCGCGGTCGCCCTTGCCCGCCTCGGTGCCCACCGACAGCAGCCCCACCCGGGGCGCGGCGACGGCGTGCGCCACCGCCGCGTAGGCGGCGCCGAGCACGGCGTGGCGGGCCAGGGTGGCCGGGCGTGGCTCCAGCGAGCCGCCGACGTCCAGCAGCACCACCGGGCCGGCGACGGCCGGCAGGGTGGCGACCAGCGCGGGACGGCGCACGTCCGGCCAGCGGCCGAGGCCGAGCGCGACTGCGGTGACGGTGGCGCCGGTGGACCCGGCGGAGACGAACGCGTCGGCGACGCCGTCGCGGACGGCGTGCACCGCCGCGCGGACGGTGCTGTCGGCGCGGGCGGCCACGGGGTGGTCGGCCATGCCGACGGCGGCGCGGACGGGCCGTACGGTGACCCGGGCGCGCTGCGCCGGGTCGAGGGCACGGATCACCTCGCCGGCGGCCTCGGCCGGGCCGACGAGCAGCAGATGCAGGTCCGGGTCGGCGCGCACAGCCCGCAGAGCGCCGTCAACCACGACGGCGGGAGCGTCGTCCCCGCCGAGGAGGTCAACGGCGATCCGCGCGGTGCCCGGCTCCATCGGAACGCCGGCCGGAACGGACCGGCCGGCGTCGGAGAGAGCCGGGACACCGGGCGATTGCCAGGGTGCGCGCGCCGCCCGACCAGGGGTCGGGGGCGTCACTCGGCGTCCAGGTCAGACCTCGAGAACCTGGCGGCCGTTGTAGGTG
This sequence comes from Micromonospora sp. M71_S20, assembly GCF_003664255.1. Classification (NCBI taxonomy): domain Bacteria; kingdom Bacillati; phylum Actinomycetota; class Actinomycetes; order Micromonosporales; family Micromonosporaceae; genus Micromonospora; species Micromonospora sp. M71_S20. Next base: position 916,259 of record NZ_RCCV01000001.1, read on the forward strand.
CCGCAGACGGAGCAGGCGGCGTGGGGCAGCTTCGCCGACTTGCACTGGGGGCAGGCCACGGTCGCGACCACGGTCGCCTTCCAGTTCGCCCGGCGGGCGCGGGTGTTGCTGCGCGACATCTTGCGCTTGGGGACGGCCACGGTTCCTACTCCTCTTTACGGTTCAGTTGCGACAGGCCCGCCCAACGCGGGTCGATCTGCTCGTGACTGTGGTCGGCCGGCAGATCGTCCAAGTGCACCCCGCATTCGGGGCACAGGCCTGGGCAGTCCTCCCGGCAGAGCGGGTTGGTCGGCAGCGTGAGCACCACCGCGTCCCGCAGCGCCGGCTCCAGGTCGATCAGATCGCCCTGCATCCGGCCCACCTCGTCCTCGTCGGTCGTGGTGTCCGTGGTGCTGTTCTCGTACGCGTACAGCTCCTGGATCCGCACGGCCAGCGAGTCGTCGATCTCGCGTAGGCAGCGACCGCACTCGCCCCGGACGGTACCGCTGACGGTCCCCGAGACGAGCACGCCCTCGGACACCGACTCCAACCTCAGATCGAGGTCGAGGTCCGCGCCCTCCGGCACGGCGATCATCTCGCCGCCGAGGTCCGCCGGTGCCGGCACCACCCGCTTGACCGTACGCAAGGCACCAGGCCGGCGCGGCAGCTCCCTCGTGTCGAGGACCAGCGGCGACCTGGGGTCGAGTGTCGATGGCGTGTGTTTGGGCATAGTCAGACTCCGGCCGGTGAGAGGCCGACAAAAGAGGTTACCTGGGCGACCGCCGGACCGTCGAACCGGGGGCGGCGCCCGCCCCGTCTGCCGGCTGGTGAGGTGCCGCTCAGAAGGGTAGCGGGCGTTCCGCCTCCTCCCCACCGAAGGTGCCGATCTCGCGCAGCGCGTGCATCTTGTCCCGGCCGCGCTCTATCGAGGCGAGTGCCCGGGTGAGGAACTGCTCGAAGTTGGCCAGCGCGGTGTCGACGTAGTCGTCGACCTCCTCGCGCAGGCGCTGCGCCTCGGCGCGGGCCTCCGCGATGATCCGCGCGCCCTCGTGCTCGGCGGAGACCGTGATCTCGTTCACCGAGACCAGCCGGGCGTGTTCCGCCTCACCCTCGCTGATGATCCGGTCGGCCTCGCGCTTGCCGGCCTCCATGATCTTGTCCCGCTCCTCGAGCAGCGCGGCGGCTCGGCGCAGGTCGGCGGGGAGTTCGGCGCGCAGCTCGTCGAGGGCCGCGATGAACTCGCCCCGGTCGACCATGCAGTTGTTGCGCGACATCGGGACGGAGCGGGCCTGCTCCACCATGGCGATCAGTTCGTCGATGCGATCGAGCGGGTCCACCGGTACCTCACTCCTGTCGTTCGTCGGGCCGATCTACATGATGCGGGCTACGGCCGGTTTCCCGCTCCACACATCATGTCGCGCCCCGACCACACCGCGCCGCTCACCCCGGCCCGGCGCGTCGCGGTGCGCGACGACGTGATCCCCGCCGGGCACGCTCCGGCGGGGTGGGGGATGGCCGCGGGAGGTCAGTCGCGCGGCGGCGGGGAGAGTCGGGCCCGCAGTTCCGCGCCGACCCGGTCGGGCACGTGGGCGGAGATGTCGCCGCCCCACTTCGCCACGTCCTTGACCAGGCTGGAGGAGAGGAACGAGTAGAGCGGGTTGGTCGGCATGAACAGGGTCTCCACGCCGGCCAGGCCGATGTTCATCTGCGCCATCTGCAGCTCGTAGTCGAAGTCGCTGACCGCCCGCAGGCCCTTGATCAGCACACTCGCCTGCTGCGCCCGGCAGAAGTCGACCAGCAGGCCGCGGAACGACTCCACCCGGACGTTGTCGTAGGAGGCGGTCACCTCGCGGAGCATGTCGATCCGCTCCTCGACGGTGAACAGGCCGCTCTTCGACTGGTTGACCAGCACGCCCACGATCACCTCGTCGAACAGCCGGCTCGCCCGGCCGACGATGTCGAGGTGCCCGTTGGTGACCGGATCGAACGAGCCGGGACACACCGCACGTCTCATGATCGGCGACCGTACCAAAGGGTCGTCTCGCCGTACCGGCGGCTGCGCTCGCCGGTGACGCCCTCCACCCACCCGACCGGGCCGGTGCGGCTGGACCGCTCCACCACCAGCAGGGCGTCCGGGGCCAGCCAGCCGCCGTCGACCAGCGCGGCGAGCATCGCGGTGATCTCCGCGTCCGGCACCGCGTAGGGCGGGTCGGCGAAGACCACGTCGTACGGGTCGCCGTCCGGGCCGGCCGCCAGCACCGTGGCGACCCTCCCGGTGACCAGCCGGGCGGCCGGGGCGGCGCGCAGCGTCGCCACGTTCTCCCGGATCACCCGGGCCGCGCGGGGGTCGGACTCCACCAGCAGCACGTGCGCGGCACCCCGGGAGAGGGCCTCCAGGCCGACCGCGCCGGACCCGGCGTAGAGGTCGGCGAAGCGGGCGCCGGCCAGGTCGACCTCGGCCTGCACGGCACTGAACAGCGCCTCGCGGACCCGGTCCGACGTGGGCCGGGTGCCCGCGCCGGGCGGCGCGGCGAGCCGGCGCCCACCGAGGGTCCCGGCCACGATCCGGGTCACCGTCTCCTCCTGCTCATGCGCACGACGCTACGCGACGCGGAGACGGTCGGCGTCGACACGGTGCGTGCCTCCGACCGACCCGGGCGACCACCCTGCGTATATCGATGATCTCGCATTCATAACAACATCCTCGGTCTTCGCTGAGCGTTGTGCCGCACGCGGCGACCTCGCTAGGGTCTGCCGGTGCCGGCGGGTGCCCCGCCGGCTCCACGGCGCGAGGGGGCGTCCGCGTCGCCGCGCGCGCTCGGTCGAGCCGCCCGACCGCTCCCTTCCGCGCCGCTCCTCCGACGCTTCCTCACACCCCGGGAGTACGCGTGATCCGTCCCCCGCTGTCGCCGCGGCGACCGCTCACCGTGGCAGCCGCCGCCCTGGCCGGTCTCGTCACGGCGTTCGCGGTCTCGTCGCCGGCGATCGCCACCAACCCGTCGCCCTCGGCCTCGGCGAGCGCGACCGCCCCCGCCCCCGAGCCGACCCGGTCGTCCACCCCCCAGGAGCCGACCTGCGTCAGCGCCGCCGACGCGCGCTACACGCACACGTTCGACGGGGCCAGGGGCGAGGCGTCGATCACGCTGACCAACGGCCCGCTCTGCGAGGGCGAGAAGCAGGACTTCGCGCTGGTGTCCTACGTGGCGCCGTCGGCGAAGTTCGCCGTGCCGCAGTACCTGTTCGACAAGTCCGTCAAGGCCTTCGCCCCGGTGCCGGACGGCGAGATCGGCACCGTCGCCAAGCTGGAGTTCAAGGTCGCCGTACCGACCTGCTTCACCCAGGTCGACTTCGTCTTCGGCAGCGAGATCATCGACCCGCTGGTCGAGGGCGGCAAGCGCTACGACAACCGCAAGGTCGGCAGCCCTGCCGGCATCGGCGCCCGCTCCGAGGGCCCGGCCGCCTGGTACAACGGCGGCGAGGGCACCTGCGTGGCCGAGCCCGCCGTCGAGGCCACGTACGACTGCACCGGCAGCGCGACGCTCACCCTGGTCAACCGGGGCAACGTGGCGGCGGTCTTCGCGGTCACGGGCAGCGGCGAGCTCGCCGAGAAGGTGACCGTGGCGGCGGGCAAGTTCGAGAAGCTCGAGCTGACCGAGGCGCAGGCCAAGGAGATCACCGTCGCGGCCGAGGGCATGAAGACCTGGCAGGGCGGCTGGAAGCAGCCCGAGGACTGCCAGCAGCCCGAGGTCGGCAAGCCGACGATCTCCCACGCCACCACCTGCGAGGAGCTGATCCTCAAGGTGGCCAACCCGGAGAACGGCATCAGCCTCACCTCGACCTTCACCCCGAGCACCGGCGAGCCGAAGACCGTGACCTTCGCGCCCGGCACCACGAAGACCGTGACGTTCCCGGCCGCCGAGGGGCTCAGCGTCGTCTTCACCGGTGACCTGGAGTCGGCGAAGCCGATCGCGTGGACCGCTCCCGAGGGCGGCTGCGACGACGGCGGCGAGGGCGGTGGCCTCCCGGTCACCGGCGCGGCGGCCGGCGGCATCGCCGCCGGCGCGGTCGCCCTGCTCGCCCTGGGCGCGGTGCTGTTCGTCGTCGCCCGCCGGCGTCGGGTGCGCTTCACCGCCTGAGCCGGACCGAGTTGACCCGTGAGGGCGCGCCGACCGCGTGGTCGGCGCGCCCTCACCCGTTACGGGACCGCCGTCGATCGCCAGCTGCTCGCCGTGGCCCGCAACACCGCCAGCGACGGGCCAGCGTCAGCCCTTCTCCAGGTATTCCGCGCGTTCCTCGTCTACCAGGGCGGCCACCGACGCGGCCAGCGCCGGATGCCGGGCCAGCTCCGGGTCCTCCTCGACCAGGGCGATCGCCTCGACCCGGGCGTCGCGGATCAGGTCGGCGTCGCGCAGCAGCGAGAGCAGCCGCAGGTGCGAGCGGCGCCCCGACTGGGTGGCGCCCAGCACGTCGCCCTCCCGGCGCTGCTCCAGGTCCAGCTCGGCGAGCTTGAACCCGTCGGTCGTGGAGGCCACCGCGTCGAGCCGCTCCCGCGCGGGCGTGCCCTCAAGCGCCTCGGTGACCAGCAGGCAGAGGCCGGGGGCGGAGCCCCGCCCGACCCGGCCGCGCAGCTGGTGCAGCTGGGAGACGCCGAACCGGTCGGCGTCGAGCACGATCATCACGGTCGCGTTCGGCACGTTGACGCCCACCTCGACCACGGTCGTGGCGACCAGGACGTCGAGGTCGCCGGCGGCGAAGGAGCGCATCACCGCGTCCTTCTCGTCGGCCGGCAGCCGGCCGTGCAGCACGCCGATGCGCAGGCCGTGCAGCGGCCCCTCGGCGAGCAGCGGCGCCACCTCGGTGACCGCCATCGGCGGCCGCCGCCCGTTGTCGTCCTCCGGCGGCGGTTCCTCCTCGCTCGCCGGACCCTCGCCGATACGCGGGCAGACGACGTACGCCTGGTGCCCGGCCGCCACCTCCTCGCGCACCCGGCGCCAGGCCCGGTCCAGGAAGGCCGGCTTCTCGGCGGCCGGCACCACGTGCGAGGCGATCGGCGAGCGGCCCTGCGGCAGCTGGGAGAGGGTGGAGGTCTCCAGGTCGCCGTAGACGGTCATCGCCACGGTGCGCGGGATCGGGGTGGCCGTCATCACCAGCACGTGCGGCGGCTGCTCGGCCTTGGCGCGCAGCGCGTCGCGCTGCTCGACGCCGAAGCGGTGCTGCTCGTCGACCACCACCAGGCCGAGGTCGGCGAAGTCGACGCCCTCGTAGAGCAGGGCGTGGGTGCCGAGCACGATGCCGGCGGCGCCGCTGGCGACCTCGGCCAGCGCGCGCCGGCGGGCCGCCGCGCCCAGCGAGCCAGTGACCAGCTCGACCCTGGTGGCGTCGTCGGCCGCACCCAGCTCGCCGGCCCGCCCGAGCGGCCCGAGCAGGTCGAGGATGCCCCGGTGGTGCTGCGCGGCCAGCACCTCGGTCGGGGCCAGCAGCGCGGCCTGCCCGCCCGCGTCGACCACCTGGAGCATCGCGCGCAGCGCGACCACCGTCTTGCCGGAGCCGACCTCGCCCTGGAGCAGCCGGTGCATCGGGTGGGCCGTGGCCAGGTCCGCCGCGATCTCCACGCCCACGTCGCGCTGGCCGGGCGTCAGCACGTAGGGCAGCCGGGCGTCGAAGGCGTCGAGCAGGCCGCCGGGCTTCGCCGGGCGGGGCCGGGCGGGCGAGGCGGCGGCCCGGCGCTTGCGCTGCACCAGGGTGAGCTGCACGGCGAACGCCTCGTCCCACTTGAGCCGGTGCCGCGCCCGGTAGAGCGCCTCCTTGCTGGACGGCCGGTGGATCTCGCGCAGCGCGGTGCCGATGCCGCCGAGTTTGCGGCTCGCGCGCAGGGTGGCGGGCAGCGGGTCCTCCGGCGCGGTGAAGGTGTCCAGCACCACCCGGACGCAGCGGGCGATGACCCAGGTGGGCACCGCCGCGGCGGCCGGGTAGACCGGGATCAGCGCGCCGGCGAACTCCTCGATCTCCTCGTTGACCGCCGCCTCGCCGTCGCCGCCCTCGCCGAGCAGGACGTACTCCGGGCCGTTGAGCTGCCGCTTGCCCCGGAACTCGGTGACCTTGCCGGCGAAGAGCCCCCACCGGCCGGGGCGCAGCTCCCGCTCCCGCCAGGCCTGGTTGCCGAAGAAGGTCAGCGTCAGGGTGCCGCCCGAGCCGTCGCCGACCGTCACCTCCAGCAGGTTGCCTCGGCGCTGGCGCATCGGGCGTACGGCGGTGCGCTGCACCTGGGCCAGCACGGTGACCTGCTCGCCGACGTCGAGCGCGCGGATGTCGGTGTGCTCGCCGCGCTCGTCGTAGCGACGCGGGAAGTGGTAGATCAGGTCGCCGGCGGTGTGCAGGTCGAGATGCCCGGCGAGAGCCTTCGCGGTCTTCTCGCCGACCAGCTTCTTCAGCGGCGTGTCCATCGTGGCCGGCTCGGACGTCATTCGACCCCCACCAGGAGCGGATAGTGCGGCTGCCCGCCCGGGTACGCCTGCACCTCGACGAACGGCCAGCGCCGCCCGACGTGCTCGCGGACCGCGTCGGCCAGCCCGTCGGGGGCGTCCGCCCCCGAGAGCAGCGTCACCAGCTCGCCGCCGCCGCCGAGCATCCGGTCGACCACGGCGGCGCAGGTGTCGGTCAGATCGGACCCGATCAGGTGCACCTCCCCCTCGACCAGCGCCAGCACGTCGCCGGGACGGCAGGGGCCGGCGACGGTCAGCGCCTCGCGGCGGGCGTAGCAGACCTCGGCGTAGCGGCAGGCGCCGGCCGCCTCGGCCATCGCGATCACGTCGTCGGAGAAGCGCCGCCCCGGGTCGCGCACCGCGAGGGCGGCCAGCGCCTGCACCGGCGAGCGAGTCGGCACCACGCTGACCCTGAGGCCGAGCCCGTGCGCCTCCCGGGCGGCGGCGCTCGCCACCGCCTGCGTGTCGGGGTCGTTGGGCAGCACCACCACGCGCGCCGCCCCGGTGACGCGGATCGCGTCCAGCAGCTCGCCGATCGACGGGTTGCCGGGCACCACCGTCGCGCCCTCGCCGGCGAACAGCTCGGCGATGCCCGCGCCGGCGGCCACCACCACGGCGGCCCGCCCGTCCGCCGCCACGGGGGGCGACACCGGTGCGGCCTGGTCGGCGAAGCGAGTCACCGAGATGCGGTGCGGCCGGCCGGCCACCACGCCCGCCTCGATCGCCGCGCCCACGTCGTTGACGTGCACGTGCACGTTCCAGGTGCCCGCGCCGGCGCTCCCGTCGCCGACGACCACCAGCGAGTCGCCCAGGGCCGCCAGCTCGATCCGCAGCCGGGCCACCGCCTCCGGCCCGGCGTCGAGCAGGAACTGCACCTCGTACGCGTACTCCTCGGAACCGGTCTCGCGCACGGCGGTGGCCGGCGGACGGGCCGGGCGCGACGCGGGCGCGGGCCGCTCGGGGCTCTCGCCGGTCACGACCTCGACCAGGGCGTCGAGCAGCAGGCACAGGCCCCGGCCGCCGGCGTCCACCACGCCGGCCCGGGCCAGCGCCGGAAGCTGCTCGGGGGTGCGCGCCAAGGCGTGCGCCGCCCCGCCCGCCGCCGCCCGGACGACCGCCCGCAGGTCGTCGCTGTCGGCCCGCTCGGCGGCGTGCGCCGCCGCGGCGACGACGCTGAGCAGCGTGCCCTCGACCGGGCGGGCGACCGCCGCGTAGGCGGCGGCGGTGCCGTCGCGCAGGGCGGCGGCCAGCTCGCGCCCCCGCACGGCGGGTGCGGCGGCGACGGCGTCGGCGAAGCCGCGCAGGATCTGCGACAGGATCACCCCCGAGTTGCCCCGCGCGCCCAGCAGCGCGCCCCGGGCCATCAGCCGCAACGCGTGCCCGTGCGCGGTGGACCCGTCCTCCGGGAGGGTGCCGAGGTCCATCGCGAGCGCCTGCTGGGCGGAGGTGAGGGTGAGCACCATGTTGGTGCCGGTGTCGCCGTCGGGCACCGGGTAGACGTTCAGGTCGTCGATCTCGCCCTGGTGACGCTTGAGCGCGACCAGCCCGCCCGCGCACCAACGGCGGACCGCGGCGGCGTCGAGGGTGTCCAGCACGGCGAGAAGCCTACTGGCGCGCACCGACACGCGCCGGGGCCGGCGCGACTCCCACGGCGTGTCCGGTGGCCACGCGCACCCAACTATCCTCGTGGCGCGTCCCCACGCGCGGGGGACGGGCGCGGGCCGGGCGACCGGGACCGCGCCGCGCGGCGACGGCCCCCCACCTCGGGCCGGCGTCCGGGGCCGGTTGGTCGGGCCCCGGGTCATCGGGTAACCTGGCCAGGTTGCCCGGGCTGCGCCTGGCGGCGACCCCATGAACGTTTCAATCCCAGGAGTATCCCGTGGCTAGCGTGTGCGACGTCTGTGGCAAGGGACCGGGCTTCGGCCACAACGTGTCCCACTCGCACCGGCGGACCAACCGCCGCTGGAACCCGAACATCCAGTCGGTGCGTACCCCGGCCGGTGGCGGCAACACCAAGAAGATGCAGGTCTGCACCTCCTGCATCAAGGCTGGCAAGGTCACCCGCGCCTGACGCGGTAGGCCCCACCCTTCACACTCGTCATTGCCGGCGGGCCGTCACGGCCCGCCGGCTCTGTCGTGTCCGGGCGACGCCGTCCGCGGCTCGTTGCCGGGTCCGGCGACCGGCCCGAAGCACCGAGGTGAGCGTCGGTCGTCCCGGCGGCCACGGCCGACAACGCCAGCACGACGGGCACTCCGGCGGTGGGCCGCCCGACGCCCCTCCGCGGGCGGCGCGATCGGGGTGGGCCGCACCGGGAGCCCCGACGGCCCCCGGCGCGGGACGGATCAGAGCGTGCGGGCGAAGGAGATGCAGCCCGGGGCGTCCCGGTAGTAGCCGAAGTTCGGAATGCGCTCGTAGCCGGCCGCCGTGTACATGGCGACGGCCTCAGGCTGCTTGTCGCCGCACTCCAGGACGATCCGCTTGCGCCCGTGCTCCCGGGCCGAGCGCTCCACCGCCGCCAGCACCGCCCGGGCCACGCCCCGGCCCCGGGCCGCCGGTGCGGTGTACATCCGCTTCAGCTCGGCGGTGTCGCCCTCGTCACCGTGGCTGCGCCAGCCGCCGCAGCCGACCGGCTCGCCGCCGAGGTGGGCGACGAGAAAGGCCCCGGCGGGCGGCTCGAACTCCCCCGGGTCGACCGGGGTCTCGTCGCCGCTGCCGCCGTACCGGGCGCCGAGGTCAGCCAGCGCGGCGCGGATCAGCCGCTGCGCCACCGGCGAGTCGAAGCGCTCGACCCAAATCTCGATCTCACTCACGCAGTAAAGGGTACGACGCCGATCGGCCCCTTACCGGAAGTGGTCCCAGCCAGCGGGTCCGTCGTACGGCCGCCCGTCGACCGTGACGCCCGAACCCGCCGTCACCCGCCCGATCGGCCGCCAGTCGGCAGGCAGCGCCACCGCCGACGGGAAGGTCGCGGCCAGCGCGTGGTCGTCGCCCCCGGCGAGGAGCCAGGAGTACGGGTCGACGCCGAGCGCCTGGGCGGCGTCGCGCATCTGCCGGGGCACCTCGAAGGCGTCCCGGCGCACGTCCACGGCGACCCCGCTGGCCTTCGCCACGTGCCCGAGGTCGGCGAGCAGTCCGTCCGACACGTCGATCATGGCGGTGGCGCCGAGCCGGGCGGCGTGCGGTCCCGCCGGGTAGGGCACCTCGGGCCGCCGGTACGCCTCGACCAGCAGCCGGGGCGTGCGGAAGCCCCGGGAGAGCACGGTCAGCCCGGCCGCCGCGTACCCGGTGCGGCCGGCCAGGGCCAGCACGTCCCCGGGCCGCGCGCCGGAGCGCGTCACCGGCGGCCGGCCGCCGAGGTCGCCGAGGGCGGTGACCGCGATCGTCAACGTCGGGCTGGCCGACATGTCCCCGCCCACCACGCTCGCGCCGACCTTCGCCGCCTCGGCGGCGAGCCCGTCGGCCAGTTCCTCGGCCCACCCGGGCGCCAGCTCGGGCGGCATGCAGAGCGCGACCAGCAGCGCGGTCGGCTGCGCCCCCATCGCGGCGATGTCGGCCAGGTTGGCCGCCGCCGCCCGGTGGCCGACGTCACGCGCGCCGGACCAGTCCCGCCGGAAGTGCCGCCCCTCCACCAGCACGTCGGTCGATGCCACGACCCGGGCGTCCGGGGCGGCCACCACCGCCGCGTCGTCCCCGGGACCGAGCAGAACGGTCGATCCGTACGACAACCGGGCGGTCACCCGGTCGATCAGGCCGAACTCGCCGACTCCCGCGACACTCATGCCGGCCCTCCGCCGTCCTGCTCGCTCACCGCTTCTCCTTGACCACCGATAGGGATCAGACCTGGTCCGTAAGGTACTTTCTCCCTTCGGGCCGCTCCAGGGCGGCGACGGACGGAGGTCGAGTCGTGGTACAGGCGTACATCCTCATCCAGACCGAGGTCGGACGGGCGCGTGACGTGGCCGGTCTCATCTCGGACCTTGCCGGCGTGGTACGCGTCGACGCCGTCACCGGGCCGTACGACGTGGTCGTGCTCACCGAGGCGAACACCGTCGACGAGCTCGGCAAACTCATCGTCAGCAACGTGCAGATGGTGCCCGGCATCACCCGCACCCTCACGTGTTCGGTGGTGCGCCTGTAAGTGGACAAGATCACTGACTCTCCCGTGACCGATTCCGCCCAGCCGGACGAGGTAACCCCCGACCGGCCGGTCCGCGACCGCACGACGCGCGGCGCCGCGCTGATCGCGACGCTGGTCGCACTGCCGGTCACCGTGCTGGTGGGCGGGCTCGCGTTCGCCCAACTCTCCCCCGACGAGCGGGCCGAGCCGGCCGCCACGCCGAGCGCGACCGCCACCAGCGCCGGCCCGCGCTCCACCGCCCCGGTCGAGATGGCCGCGCCGGCGCTGGCCGAACGGCCCGCCACGGTCTGCCGGGCCCTGCTCTCGCAGTTGCCGCCCACGGTCAACGACCTCCCCCAGCGCCCGGTCACGGCCGGCCCGGAACAGAACGCCGCGTACGGCGACCCGGCGGTCACCGTCGCCTGCGGTGGGGCCAAGCCGGCCGTCGACGACACGGACCACGTCTGGACGGTCAACCGGGTGTGCTGGTACGCCAGCGAGGAACGCGACGCCACCGTGCTCACCACCATGGACCGGGAGACCGCCGTCACCGTCCGCGTGCCGCACTTCTACGGGCAGGGGTTGCAGTGGGTGGCCCCCGTCTCGGACACGATCGTGGCCTCGGTGCCCTCCGTCGCCGACACCCCGAGCGGCTGCCGCGCCTGACACCGCCCCCGCCCCGCCCCGCGTGCGCGGGCAGGGGCCGGGAAGGGCGTCCTCCCGTTGCACCGTTCGTCGGGAAGGTGCCCCTCCCCGCGCGAGCGGCTCAGTGCAGGCCGACGCCGCGGTGCAGGGCGGTGCGGATGAGGCGGTTGACCAGCTTCGGGTACTCCAACCCGGAGGCCGCCCACATCCGCGGGAACATCGACGTCGGGGTGAAGCCCGGCATGGTGTTGATCTCGTTGAGGTAGACGTCCAGCTCCGGGGTGACGAAGAAGTCGACCCGGGCCAGCCCGGCGCAGTCGAGCGCGGTGAAGGCGCGGACGGCGTACTCCTGGACCTGACGGGTCACCCGCTCCGGCAGGCCTGCGGGGATGTCGTACTCGCAGGCGGACTCGGAGTCGATGTACTTCGCCTCGAAGTCGTAGAAGTCGTAGTCGCCGACCACCCGCACCTCGGCGAGCACGGACGCCTCCGGCGCGCCGCCGGCCTCGCCCTCCAGCACGCCGCACTCGATCTCGCGGCCGACGACCGCGCCCTCGATCAGCACCTTCGGGTCGATCTGCCGGGCGGTGGCGACCGCCGCGTCCAGGTCCGCCCAGTCGTCGACCTTGCTGATGCCGAACGACGAACCGGCCCGGGACGGCTTCACGAAGACCGGCAGGCCGAGTCGCTCCTTGTCCGCCTCGCTCAGCGTCATCCCGTTGCGCAGCACCGCGTACGGGCCCACCGGGATGCCCTCGGCGGCGCAGAGCTTCTTGGTGAACTCCTTGTCCATGGCGGCTGCGGAGGCGAAGACGTTCGCCCCGACGTAGGGGATGCCGGCCATCTCCAGCATGCCCTGGATGGTGCCGTCCTCGCCGTAGGCGCCGTGCAGCACCGGGAAGACCACGTCGACGTCGGCGAGCGCCCGGGGCCCCTCGGTGGGGTCGAGCACCATGAGCCCGTTGCCGGTCGGGTCGGCGCGCAGCACGATGTCGGTGCCGGAATCGGCGGTGATCTCCGGCAGCCGGCGCGCGTTGATCGCCAACTGGCCGGGGTCTCCGCTGGTCAGCACCCACCGGCCGGCCCGGGTGATGCCCACCGGCACCACCTCGAACTCGTCCGGGTCGAGGGCGCCGAGGACGCTGCCGGCGCTGACGCAGGAGATGCCGTGCTCCGGGCTGCGGCCGCCGAACACGATCGCCACGCGGGTCCTGCCTGGGGTGGTCACTGCGTCACCTCTTCGTACGCGACTGCTCCGGTCGTGGCGCTCACCCGGTTGACCTTACTGTGCGTGGCGGGCGCCGGATGCCGATACCCGGGGACAGCCGAAGCGTCGCGGCATTCGGTCAACGGAGGATATACGTTCCGTAATCGCCCGTACGGGGCGGTGACGACACCGGGCGCCCACTACGCTGCACGTCCTATGAGCGCTGATCCCCTCATCCAGTCCCTGACGGCGGCCCTGGACGCCCGCCCCGACGACCTGCCGCTGCGCCTGCACCTGGCCGCGCTGCTGCTGGACGCCGGCCGGGCCGGGGAGGCGATCGCGCAGGTCGGGCAGGCCCTCGCCCGGGATCCGGGCAACGGCCAGGCGCAGGCGCTGATGCAGCGGGCGCTGGGCGGCTCCGTACCCCCGCCGCCGACGCCGCCCCCGGCGGACCCGCGACCGCCGGCGCAGCGCCCGGCGCCGGCCGGGCCCGGCGGTGCCGCCGCGACCTCCGACCACGACCCCCTCGCCGCCTACGAGCAGGAACTGGCCGACGTCGTGCCGCCGCGGTTCGCCCGCGCCGGCGACGAGCCGGAGCCGGTCGCCGGCCACTCCGACCGGGCGTACGACGTGGAGACCTCCGGCATCCGGCTGGCCGACGTGGGCGGCATGTCGGCGGTCAAGGAGCGGCTGGAGCTGGCCTTCCTCGGCCCGCTGCGCAACCCGGAACTGCGCAGGATGTACGGCAAGAGCCTCCGTGGCGGCCTGATGCTCTACGGCCCGCCCGGCTGTGGCAAGACGTTCCTGGCCCGGGCGGTCGCCGGGGAGATGGGCGCGAAGTTCATCTCGCTGTCCATCGTCGACGTGCTGGACATGTGGATGGGCAACTCGGAGCGCAACCTGCACGAGCTGTTCCAGGCGGCCCGCCGCAACGCGCCCTGCGTGCTCTTCCTGGACGAGGTCGACGCGCTGGGGCACAAGCGCTCGCAGGTCGGCTCCAGTTCGATGCGGACGCTGGGCAACCAACTGCTGGCGGAGCTGGACGGGATGGAGGGCAGCAACGAGGGGGTCTTCGTGCTGGCCGCCACCAACACCCCGTGGGACGTCGACCCGGCGCTGCGCCGCCCGGGGCGGCTCGACCGGGTGGTGCTGGTGCTGCCGCCGGACGCCGAGGCGCGCCGCTCCATCCTGGAGTACCACCTGCGGGAGCGGCCGATCGCGGGGATCGACCTGCGGAAGATCGTCGCGGCCACCGAGGACTACTCGGGCGCCGACCTGGCCCACCTCTGCGAGACGGCCGCCGAGTTCGCGATGGCCGACTCGGTACGCACCGGCGAGGTGCGGATGATCGAGCACCGGGACCTGGAGCGGGCGGTCAAGGAGGTCCGGCCGTCGACGAAGCCGTGGATGGCCACCGCCCGCAACGTGGCGATGTTCGCCAACGAGGGGGGCGTCTACGACGACCTGGTCGCCTACCTGAAGCGGCGCAGGATGCTCTGACGCCGGACGGCCCGGCGGGGCGCCGGGCCGCGCCTCCCGCCGGGCCGGGCCTCCTGCCGGGCGGCCCTTCCACCCGGCGGGGCCGCCTCCGGCGACCGCACCGCCCTCGGCGGCGTCAGCCGCGTGCGTGCCGCCGGCCGATGGCGATCACCTTCACCCGCTGCCGGCCGGCCCGCACCATGCCCAGCGCCATGAACGCGCCCGCGATCCGGTCCGCCGCCTCCCGGCTGCTCGCCCCGACCACCTGACGGCGGCGCTCGGGGCAGTTGCGTTCGTCGCGGCCGGCGCCCTCGGCCGGTCGTACGTCGGTGAGGACCACCAGGAACCGCGTCATCGGTGCCCGCCGGGGCGGTCGGTGCGGGCCTGTCGGGCAGTACGCACGTCGAGTCCCTTCCGGCTGGCGGGCCACGGGGCGTGGCACGCGGCGATCGGGTACGGGGGAGAAACCCGATCGCCGCGCGCCCCATCCCCTCCGGTCACTCACCACCACCGTCGCCACGACAACCGGCGGTGAGGACGCGATGACAGATTGACATGTCCACAGCCATGAATGCAACTCTCATCGACGTTCTCTCATCTACACCTTCCCGGAAAGATGTGCGATGATCGATGCATGGCTCCGAAGACCGCCCGTGCCCGGCGACTGGGCATCGCGCTGCGCACCCACCGGGAAGCCGCCGGCCTCACGCTGGAGGCGGCGGCGGACGAGATCAGCAGCACCCGCAGCACCCTGTCCCGCTACGAGAACGCGCAGACGCTGGTCAGCCCCGCCACCGTGCGCGCCCTGCTCACCCTCTACGGGGTCGGCGCGGACGAGGTCGCCGCAGCCGTGCAGCTCGCCAAGGACGCCCGCAAGCCCGGCTGGTGGGTGTCGTACTCGCACCTGCTGGACCGGCGCACCATCGACTTCATCGCGCTGGAGGCCGAGGCCACCGGCATCGCCAACTTCGAGCCCTCCGTGGTGCCGGGCCTGTTGCAGACCGCCGACTACGTCCGGGGCGTGATGCGCGGCGGCCCGCACACCCTCCGCGACGACGAGGTGGAGCAGCGGGTCCAGTTCCGGCTCGACCGGCAGCAGCGGCTCATCAGCGACCAGCCGCCGATCCTGGACGCCATCATCGACGAGGGCGCGCTGCTGCGGCCCGTCGGCGACCGGTCGGTGATGGAGTCGCAACTGCACCACCTGGTCAAGATGGGCGAGCTGCCCAACATCACGGTCCAGGTGATCCCGCTCGCCGCCGGCTACCACCGGGGCACCCGGGGCTCGCTGCACATCCTGGAGTTCGCAGACCCGGAGGACCCGATCATCGCCTCGGTGGAGACGGTGGCCGGGCAGATGGTCCTCGACCGGCCGGGCGACCTGCGTACCTGCACCAAGATCATGGAGCATCTGCGGACCGTCGCGCTCAGCCCGGCGGACAGCCGCGACCAGCTCCTCCAACTTCTGAAGGGACGGTAGGACCATGACACCGACGATCAGCGCGGCGCTGGCCGTGGCGCGGTGGCGCAAGAGCAGCCGCAGCGGCGACGAGGGAGCGTGCGTGGAGATGGCGGTGGTCCCGGGCACGGTCGCCGTCCGCGACTCCAAGGACCCGTCCGGCCCCGCGCTGCTCTTCCCGCCGGCCGCCTGGGCCGCCTTCGTCGGGGCGCCGCCCGGGCACTGACCTCCCCCTCCGGAGGCGCCGGCGCGCCCGCTGACCCGTCGCGCCGGTGCCTCGCCGGCGGCGGTCCCACCGTTGGGAGCCGGTGGGGCCGCCGCCCGGCGGGGGTCGGTGCCGCCCGCCCGGGGGCGGCCCTTCGTCCGCCCCGGCGGAGGCGGTGGACGGTCTGCGCGGCGGAGAGCGGCGGGTCAGCCCGCGACCACCGGGCGCGGCGCGGGGCCGGCGCGCAGCGCCTCCAGCGCCGCGATGGCCACCCCCCGGGCACCGGCCATGTCCCGCTCGGGCACCAGGGCGAAGGTGGCCGACGCGGCCTGCTCCTCGCGCAGCACGGTGTGCTCGCGCACGGTCGCGAGGAACCAGTCCCGGAACTCCGGGGCCGCCTCCACCACCCCGCCCCCGACGAAGTACGCGTGCGGATCGGTGAAGTTGGCCGCCACGGTGAAGAGTCGACCCAGCGCCATGGCCTGCTGGGTGAACACCTCCCGGGCCAACGCGTCGCCGCGCTCCCCGTAGCCCCGGACCAGCTTCGCCGCCCGCTCCGGCGGCTCGACGGCCAGCGGGTGGTCGGGAAACCGACCCAGCCAGTACGGCAGCAGGTTCCGCCCGATGGCGGTCAGCGAGGCGACGCTCTCCGCGTCCCCCGCGAAGCCGCAGGCGCACGTGGGCACCGGCTGGTCCGGCGCGAGCAGCCCGGTCAGCGGGATGTGCACGTGACCCAGTTCGCCGGCCATCCCGGCCGCCCCGGCCACCACCCGGCCCGCCTCGACCACACCGCCGCCCAGCCCGGTGCCGACGATGGCCGACACCGACGAGCGGCGCATCGCCTCCGCGCCGAAGTGCGCGTGGTGGGCGTAGAGCGCGGCGGCGTTCCCGTCGTTGTGGTAGACCACCGGCAGCCCGAGCCGCCGTTCCAGCGCGGTACGCACGTCGTAGCCGCGCCAGGCCGGCTGGGAGAAGTTGGTCGACCCGCGGGAGGAGATCACGCCGGTGGCGCTCGCCGGCCCCGGCGTGTCCAGCCCGACCGCGCGCACCGCCGCGCGGGGCACGCCGGTCAGCGCCAGCACCCCGTCGAACGCGCGGGCCAGCGCCTCGATCGCCGCCGCCGGACCGGCGCGCACCTCGCTCGGGTTCTCCACCAGACCGTCCACGAGGAACCGGCCGTCCACGGTGAGCACCGTGGCGTTGTTGCTGGTGCCCCCGTTGTCCAGCCCGACGACCACCGGCACGTCCGCACCACCCACGACAACCCGCCTTCCGCCGCCACGCCTGCCGTGAGGCTAGTTCCCCTTCCCCGCCCCCGCCAGGCCGCGCGGCTGACACCGGGTGACGGCTGGCGCCGGGGTCACGGTGGCGGCCGGGTCAACGCGTTGGGGAGGGACGGCCGCGGGTCAGCCCGGGCGGCGGGCCGTGACGGCGGTGGCGTCCCGGTCGTCGTCCCGGGTCACCCACGGGTGCAGGCCCACGGCGGTCAGCGCCGCCAGCAGGGCGTCCACCTGCGTCTCCCCCGCCTCCACCACCAGGTGCCCGCCCGGGGCCAGCCAGCGCGCCGCGCCCTCGGCGACCCGCCGCAGCACCGCCAGCCCGTCCGTCCCACCGTCGAGGGCCACCGGCGCCTCGTGCAGCCGGGCCTCCGGCGGCATCAGCGCCACCGCCGCCGTCGGCACGTACGGGGCGTTGGCCAGCACCAGGTCCAGCCGGCCCCGCCAGCGCACCGGCAGCGGGTCGTACAGGTCGCCCTGGAAGACCGGCACGGCCAGCGGGTCGAGGTTGCGCCGCGCGCAGGCCACGGCGGCGGGGTCCACGTCGGCGGCGGCCAGCCAGCGCGGCGCGAGCCGGCGGGCCAGCGCCACCGTGGTGGCGCCGGAGCCGCAGCACAGGTCCACCACGGCCGCCGCCGGGCCGGTCACCGCGACGGCGGCGTCGACCAACAGGGCGGTACGCGCACGCGGCACGAACACGCCGGGGTCGACGGCGATCCGCTCGCCGCAGAACTCGGCCCAGCCGAGCACGTGCTCCAGCGGCAGCCCGGCGATCCGGCGGTCGGCCAGGCCGGCCAGCGCCTCGGCCGAGTCGGCGGCGGCGATCAGCAGTTCGGCCTCGTCCTCGGCGTAGACGCAACCGGCGGCGCGCAGCCGGCGCACGAGGGCGGGCCGGTCGGGGCGGAACGCAACGACCGTCACGCGCCGCGGCTCGCGTCCAGCGCGGCGGCCACGTCGGCGACCAGGTCGACGGCGTCCTCGACCCCGCAGGAGAGCCGGACGAAGCCGGGCGGGGTGTCGTCGCCCCACTGGGCCCGCCGGTCGGCGGTGGTGTGCAGGCCGCCGAAGGAGGTGGCCGCGGCCACCAGCCGGGCCGCGTCGAGGAACCGCGCCACCCGCCCGGCGTCGCCGAGGTCGAAGCAGAGCACCCCGGGGACTCTTCGCATCTGGACCGACGCCACCGCGTGGGCCGGGTCGCCGGGCAGCCCCGGCCAGCGCAGCCCGGTCACGTCGTCGCGCCCCGCGAGCAGCCCGGCGAGGGCCTGCGCGTTCGCGGTCTGCCGGGCCAGCCGCAGGTCCAGGGTGGCCAGCGACCGGTGCGCGAGCCAGGCGTCGAACGCGCCCGGCACCGCCCCGGTGAGGTTCCGCCAGGTGGTGACCGCGTCCCGCAGCTCGGCCGAGCGGGTCGCGACGTAGCCGAGCAGCAGGTCGGAGTGCCCGGTGAGGGCCTTCGTCCCGGAGGCCACCACGACGTCGGCGCCCAGGTCGAGCGGGCGCTGCCCGAGCGGCGTCGCCGTGGTGTTGTCGACCGCGACCAGGGCGCCGGCGGCGTGCGCCCGGGCGGCCAGCGCCGCCACGTCGGCGACGTCCAGGCCCGGGTTGGCCGGGGTCTCCAGCAGCACCAGGCGTACGCCGTCGAAGGCCGGGTGCGGGCCGGCGGTCGGGGCGAGAAGCACCCGTACCCCGACGCCCTGCAGCGTGTCGGCGGCGAAGGCCCGGACGGCGAAGTACCCGTCCGACGGGAGCACCACGGTGTCCCCCGGCCTCAGCACCGTCAGCAGCAGCCCGGTGATCGCGGCCTGCCCGCTGGCGAAGACCCGGCAGTCGCCCCCCTCCAGCTCCCCGACCGCCGCCTCCAGCAGCCGCCGGGTGGGGTTGTCCGGCCGGCCGTAGCCGTCGGGCGCCGCCGCCGGCCCCGCCCACGGGTCCAGATGGTACGGCGCGGCGAACACCGGCCCGGGCAGGAACGGCTGGCCGGGAGCCGGCTCGGGCAGGCCGGCGCGGACGCAGCGGGTGCCGTCCTGGTGCTCGGGCATGTCGCTCACTCCGGCTTGGTGGTGCGGCTCATCAGCGCCTCGACGGCGAGCCGCGGGTCCATGCCCTCGTGGCAGACCAGCTCGACCTGCTCGGTGATCGGCATCTCCACCGCGTGCGCCCGGGCCAGGTCGCGCAGGGCCAGCGCGCTCTTGACGCCCTCAGCGGTCTGCCGGGTGGCGACGCGGGCCTCCTCCAGGGTCGCGCCCCGGCCCAGGTGCTCGCCGAAGGTGCGGTTACGGGCCAGCGGCGACGAGCAGGACGCGACGAGGTCGCCCATCCCCGCCAGGCCGGCGAAGGTGAGCGGGTCGGCGCCCAGGGCCACCCCGAGCCGGGCCGTCTCGGCCAGTCCCCGGGTGACGAGCATGGCCCGGGTGTTGTCGCCGAAGCCCATCGCCACGGCGATGCCGTACGCCAGGGCGATCACGTTCTTCACCGCGCCGCCCAGCTCGCAGCCGATCACGTCGTCGTTGGTGTACGGGCGGAAGTAGGGCGTGGTGATCGAGCGCTGCACCAGCGTCGCCCGGTCGGCGTCGGTGCAGGCGACCACGGTCGCGGCGGGCTGCTCGGCGGCGATCTCCGGGGCCAGGTTGGGGCCGGAGACCACCACCACCCGGTCCGCCGCCACCCCGGCGGTCTCCACGATCACCTCGCTCATCCGCCTGGTGGTGCCGAGCTCGATGCCCTTCATCAGCGACACGAGGGTGGCGTCGGGGTGCAGGTGCGCGGTCCACTCGGCCAGGTTGCCGCGCAACGTCTGCGACGGCACGGCCAGCACCACCACCTCCGCCCCGGTGATCGCCTCGGCCGCGTCCCCGGTCGCCGTGACCCGGGACGGCAGCAGCACGTCCGGCAGGTACTCCGGGTTGCGCCGCTCGGCGCGGATCGTGTCGGCGACCGCCTGCCGGCGGGCCCAGACGGTGACGTCCCGACCGGCGTCGGCGAGGATCTTGGCGAACGCGGTGCCCCACGAGCCGGCACCCAGGACCGCGACGTGCCCGCTCACGCCGCCGCCTCCGGCCGCCGCCGCTCGCCGGCAGGGCGGGCCGTCCGTTCCCACAGTGGTGGCGGGGTGCCGCCCCGGATCTCGGTGAGCATGTCACGAAGGCGCAGCATGATGGTGTCGGTCATCTCCTCGAGGACGGCCTTCGTCGGGGTCGACCCGGCCCACCGGCCCAGGTCGACGGGCGGCCCGGCGACCACGGTCACCGGGATCCGGGGGCGCGGGTTCAGTCGGGACCGGCGCGGGTCGAAGATCCGCTCAGGGCCCCACATGACGACCGGGACGACCGGCGCCCCGGTGGCGAGCGCGAGCCGGGCGGCGCCGGTCTTTCCCTTCATCGGCCACAGCTCCGGTTCGCGGGTGATGGTGCCCTCCGGGTAGATCACCACGGCGCCGCCCTGGTCGAGCGCGGCGACGAGGTGCTCCAGCGACCGCACCGCGTCCACCGTGTTCCGCTCGACCGGGATCTGCCGGCACCGGTGCAGGATCCAACCGACCACCGGGACCCGGAACACGCTGGCCTTGCCGAGGAACTGCGGCCAGCGTCCGGAGTCGTAGACGAAGTGCGCCGCGACGAGCGGGTCGGCGTGCGAGATGTGGTTCGGCACGATGATCACGCCGCCGTCGCGGCGCAGGTGCTCCATGCCGCGCCAGGTGCGCCGGGTCCAGACGGTCATCACCGGCTTGACCAGCACCACGGCGAACCATTGCCAGAACCCCAGCCTCCGCCGTGTCACCCGCGCCTCCTCGTGCCGCCCCGACCCGCACCGGATCCGCACCCGGTGACGCCCGCAGCGGAAATCATGCCTGCTCGACCCGGGTCCGGCCAGAGAGGGTACCGCCGTACGGCTGGCAGGATGGCGGTGTGAGTCAGCCGAGGTGGACCGTGGTGGTGCCCGTGAAGCGCCTCGCCGCCGCGAAGAGCCGGCTGCGGGGGGCGCTGCCGGCCGTACCGCACGAGGAACTGGCGCTGGCCCTGGCCGCCGACACGGTCGCCGCGGTGCGGGCCTGCCCGGCGGTGGCCGGGGTGCTGGTCGTCACCGACGACGCCCGGGTGGCCGAGGCCGCCCGGCGCGCGGGCGCCCGGACGCTGCCCGACGCCCCCGGCGCCGGGCTGAACGCCGCCTTCCGGCACGGCGCGTCGGCCGCGGGCGGCGGCTGGGTGGCCGGGCTCACCGCCGACCTGCCCGCGCTGCGCCCGGCCGAGCTGGCGGCGGCGTTGCGGGCGGCGCAGGCCGCGCCCCCGGGCGTACGCAGGTACGTGGCCGACGCCCCCGGCCAGGGCACCGTGCTGCTGGCCGCGCCGCCGGGCGTGGCCCTGGATCCCCGCTTCGGGGTCGGCTCGGCCGACGCGCACGCCGCGAGCGGGGCGCTCGCCCTCACCGGGGACTGGCCGAGCCTGCGTCGGGACGTGGACACCGCCGACGACCTGGCGGCGGCGGCCCGGCTCGGGCTGGGGCCCCGCACGGCCGCGTTGGCCGCCGGCTGCCCGGCCTCAGGGGCGTGTAGCGTGCGGGGCATGCAGGGCACGGTGGCCACCTACGACGCGGCGACCCGCAGCGGGACGCTGCTCCTCGACGACGGCACCGAGCTGGCCTTCCCGGCCCGGGCGTTCGACGCCTCCGGCCTGCGGCTGCTCCGCCTCGGCCAGCGGCTGCGCGTCGAGACCGACGCCACCGGCGCGGTGGTCCGGGTGACATTGCCGACGATGGCCTGAGCGGCTGGTCGAAGTTCATTTTGCGTTAACCGCATCCGGGTGATTATGGGCAGGTGAGCACCCCTCGCAAGCCCTCCGCCAGCCGCCCGTCCACCGACCCGGCCGCCCCCCGCAACGGCACCCGGTCCCGGGGCGCCGACGGCCGCTTCCACGCCGACGCACCCGCCGGAGGCTCCGCGCCGGACGCCGCCGGGACCGACGCGGCGAGCGCCTCCGCCGGCCTGGAGGAGGTGCTGGACCCGGCGCCCGGCCCGCCCGCCGAAGCGGCGGCGGCGACGCCGCCCGCGCCCGACCTCGGGGACGAGCCCCCCACGGCGGAGCCGCTGCCGGAGGACCGCTTCCTCAACCGGGAGCTCTCCTGGCTCGACTTCAACGCCCGGGTGCTGGCGCTCGCGGAGGATCCGCGCACGCCGCTGCTGGAGCGGGCCAAGTTCCTGGCCATCTTCGCCAGCAACCTCGACGAGTTCTACATGGTGCGGGTCGCCGGGCTGAAGCGCCGGCTCCAGGCCGGCCTGCCGGTCCGCGGCGGGGACCGGATGCCGCTGCGCACCCAGCTGGAACTGGTCGCCGGGAAGGCCGCCACGCTGGTCGCCCGGCACTCGGCCTGCTTCACCGACGAGGTGCTGCCGAAGCTGGCCGCCGAGGACATCCGGATCCTGCGCTGGGCCGACCTGGACGACCCCGAACGGGAGCGGCTGCGCGCGTACTTCCGGGAGCAGATCTTCCCGGTGCTGACCCCGCTGGCGGTGGACCCGGCGCATCCCTTCCCGTACATCTCCGGGCGGTCGCTCAACCTCGCGGTGGCGGTGCGCGACCCGGACGGCGGCTCGGAGTTCTTCGCCCGGGTGAAGGTGCCGAACAACGTGCCCCGTTTCGTCCGGGTGCACCGCAGCCTGCCGGGCGTGCGGATGCTGCCGGTGGAGGACCTGATCTCGGTGCACCTGGGGCAGCTCTTCTCCGGCATGCAGGTGGTCGAGTGCCACCTGTTCCGGGTCACCCGCAACGCCGAGGTGGAGGTCGACGAGGACCGCGACGAGGACCTGCTCCAGGCCCTGGAACGGGAGCTGGCCCGGCGCCGGTTCGGCCCGCCCGTCCGGCTGGAGGTGGCCGCCTCGATCTCCGACCACGTGCTGGAAACCCTCGTGCGCGAGCTGGACATGCACGACCAGGAGGTGCTGCGGGTGCCCGGCCTGCTCGACCTCTCCGCGCTCTGGCAGCTCTACGACGAGGCCGACCGGCCGGACCTGAAGGATCCGCCGTTCGTGCCGGCCACCCATCCCCGCCTCACCGAGGGCGAGGTGCCGCGCAGCGTGTTCGCGACCCTGCGCGACGGCGACATCCTGGTGCACCACCCGTACCACTCGTTCGCCACCAGCGTGCAGCGCTTCATCGAGCAGGCCGCCGCGGACCCGGACGTGCTGGCCATCAAGCAGACCCTCTACCGCACCAGCGGCGACTCCCCGATCGTGGACGCGCTCGTCGACGCGGCGGCCGCCGGCAAGCAGGTGGTGGTGCTGGTCGAGCTGAAGGCGCGCTTCGACGAGGTGGCCAACATCGGCTGGGCGCGCAAGCTGGAACGCGCCGGCTGCCACGTCGTCTACGGCCTGGTCGGGCTCAAGACGCACTGCAAGACCGCCCTGGTGGTACGCCAGGAGGGCAACCAGATCCGTCGCTACTGCCACATCGGCACCGGCAACTACCACCCGAAGACCGCCCGGCTCTACGAGGACTTCGGCATGCTCACCGCCGACCCGGAGATCGGGGCCGACCTGACCGACCTGTTCAACGTCCTCACCGGCTACAGCCGGCAGACCGCGTACCGCCGGCTGCTGGTGGCGCCGCAGGGCATCCGCCGCGGCCTGATCGAACGGATCGAGCGGGAGATCGCGCACGTGCGGCTGGGCATGCCCGGGCTCGTGCAGATCAAGGTCAACTCGCTGGTCGACGAGGAGATCACGGACGCGCTCTACCGGGCCTCCCGGGCCGGCGTCCACGTGGACCTGGTGATCCGGGGCATGTGCACGCTGCGACCGGGGGTGCCCGGCCTGTCGGAGAACATCCGGGTCCGCTCGATCCTGGGCCGGTTCCTGGAGCACTCCCGGATCTTCCGGTTCGGCAACAACGGCGACGCCGAGTTCTGGATGGGCTCGGCGGACCTGATGCACCGCAACCTGGACCGCCGGGTCGAGGCGCTCGTGCGGGTGAGCGACCCCGTCGCCCGGGCCGAGCTGGACCACGTGATGAGCGCCGCGATGAGCCCCGACGTGGACGCGTTCGAGCTGGCGGCGGACGGCACCTGGAGCCGGCGTACCGGCACGGCGGAGGAGCCGCGGGTCCATCTCCAGGAGTTGCTGCTGCGTCGCGTCGGTGGCACGGCGGGCTGACCGGTACCCGCATAGGCTGACCTGATGCTGGATGAGCGGGACGCGGCCGGCCCCGGCCGGGGTCGGCTGGCCGGGTTCCCCGACGCCACGCCCCCGATCCGGGCGGCGGGCGGTGTGGTGTGGCGCCCCGCCGACGACCCCGGGCCGGTCGAGGGACCGGCCGCGGGGAGCACGGCCGCCGTGCCGCGCGGCGGGGTGCTGGTCTGCCTCGTGCACCGGCCCCGCTACGGCGACTGGTCGCTGCCCAAGGGCAAGCTGGAGCCGGGCGAGCATCCGCTGCGCGCCGCCGTGCGGGAGGTGGCCGAGGAGACCGACGTCCGGGCGGTGCCGCAGGTGCGGCTGCCCACCGTGCGCTACCGCAGCGAGGGCCGCCCGAAGGTGGTCGACTACTGGTCGATGCGGGCGGCGGCCACCGGCGGCTTCCAACCGGCCACCGAGGTCGACGACGTGCGCTGGCTCGGCGTGGACGAGGCGATCCGGCTGGTCAGCTACCCGCACGACGCCGAGGTGCTTGCCGCGTTCGCGGCCCTGCCGACGGTCACCGCGACGGTGGCGCTGGTCCGGCACGCCCACGCCGGCAAGCGGGCCACCTGGTCGGGCCCGGACACCGGCCGGCCGCTCGACGCCCGGGGCTGGGCACAGGCCCACGCGCTCGCCCCGCTGGTGGCGCTGGTCCGGCCGGTACGCCTGCTGTCGGCCTCGGCCCGCCGCTGCGTACAGACCCTCGACCCGGCGGCGGCGCTGCTCGACCTGCCGATCGAGGTCGACGGCGACCTGGACGAGCCTCGGCCGGGCCAGCAGCCCGACGAGTGCGCGCTGGCCGCCGCCGCCCGCCTGGCCGCCCTGGCGGCCACCGGCGAGCCGGTGGGGGTGTGCAGCCAGGGCAAGGTGATCCCGGGCGCCCTGGCCCGACTCAGCGGGCGGCCGGGCGACTTCACCACCCCGAAGGGCGGCGGCTGGCTGCTCGCCTTCGCCGGTGACCGCCTACTCGCCGGCGACCGCCTCTGACCGCGCGACCGCGGGCGCCCCGGCGTTCCTGACCGCCCCGGCGGGCGGCGGGTCAGGCCGGCGGCAGGGTCAGCGTCACCGCGACCGGCAGGTGGTCGCTGGCCGTCCCGGACGGGGCCGCCGCGTCGCCGGCGGCCAGGTCGGGCGTGACGAAGACGTGGTCGATCTGCTGGCGCGGGGCGTTCGCCGGGCTGGTCGGCAGGGGGCGGGCGGCGGCCAGCGCGTCGACCAGACCGGCCCGGGTGAACTCGACGAACGCCGGGTCGCCCGGCTCGGTGTTCAGGTCGCCGGCGACCACCAGGGGCCGGCCGGCCGCGTACCGCACGGCGAAGTCGGCGACCGCGCGGGCCTGGACCACCGGGTCCTCGCCGGGCGGCGGTTGCAGGTGGGTGGCGACCACCGCGAGCCGGACGCCCGCGCCGAGGTCGACGGTGACGCCGAGGGCCTGCGCCCCGGTGGGCGCCCCGACCGCCGGCAGCGGCCGGGTCCGCGCCGCGTCCAGCGGCCACCGGCTCAGCACGGCGTCGCCCCAGAGCGGATCGGCGGCCGGCGCGAAGACGTACGGCATGTCCAACCGCTCCGCCAGCAGGTCGAGCGTGTCGTGGCCGCCGTTGAGCAGCCAGCCCCGGTCCACCTCGCTGAGTGCCACGACGTCGGCCCCGGCGACGGCCCGCGCCAGCGCGTCCGGGTCGAAGCGGCCGTCCATCCCGAAGCCCATCCGGACGTTGTACGCCGCCACCCGCACCGTCTCCGGCGGCCCTTCCCGGTTGCTCGCGGACAGCAGTTCGTCGCTCGCGACCGCGGCCAGCAGCGTCAGTACGGCGGCCGAGGCGGCCGTCCACACCGGCGGCAACGGCGACCGGACCGGCCCCGGGGTGGGCCGGGTCGCCAGGGCGACGGCGGCGACCAGCACCGCCACCGCCACCGGCACCCAGGCGTTGGGGTGGCCGAGGTCGTAGGCGGAGTAGTAGGCCACCGCCGCGACGGCGAAGACGAGCATCCCGGCGACGGCGGCGTACCCGCGTCGCCCGGCCGCCCGTGCCGGGTCGTGCCCGCCGCCGGCCGCCCGGGTCGGGTCCGGCCCGCCGCCGTCGGAGACCTGGGCCCGGGCTTCGTCGGCGCCGTTGCCGCCCCGTCCGTCGGCCGCGCCGGCCGACGCCAGGCACGCGCCGAGACCGACGGCGGTGAGCAGGACGGCCGGCAGCAGCAACTCCCCGCGGCCGAGGGCGACGAGGACGGCCCCGCCGACCAGGGCCGCCGGCCCGAGCCACCGCCAGGCGCCCCGGCGGGGCGGGGCCAGCGCGGCGAGCAGGAACCCGCCGACCGCCACGGCGAGCGGGGCGGGGCCGAACAGCGGCACCGTGGCCACGCCCACCTCGTCGGCGGGATCCGACCGCAGCAGGCCGAACTGGTACGACGTCGCCGTCCGGGCGACCGCCGGGGAGAGCGCCACCATGCCGGCGAGCAGCAGCGCCGGCCCGGCCAGCAGCCAGCTCCGTACGCCGCCCGCGCCGGCTGGCGACGCGGGCCGTGCCTGCCCCGCGAGGAAGAGGCCCGCGACCCCGACGGCCGCCAGCCACGCCGGCCAGTCCCCGAAGAACGCCGAGCGGTACGTGTCCAGCACCGTGTGCAGCAGGGCGCCGACCGCCAGCCCGAGCGCCAACCCTGGCACGGGGCGGTCGGTGCCGGCGGCGACACCGGCGAGCCAGACCAGCCCGGCGAGCAGCCCGGCCGTGGCGAGCCAGAGCTGGAGCCGCCCGCCCGGCTGGCCGTTGACGGCGAGCCGCGCCAGCACCAGCAGCACCGCGGCGAAGAGCGTGACGGGGCGGGCGCCCACCCGACGGATCAGCGCGGGCGCGGCCAGGGCGAGCAGGAACCAGCCGAACGCGAACGCCCCCAGCAGTTCGGCGGGGGTCGAGGCGGCCTGACCGAAGATGGTGATGACCGCCGGCAGGAAGACGCGCAGCACGTCGACCAGGAGCACGGCGCCCAGGGCGAGGGTGACGGTGGTGAGGTGGCGGTAGCGCACCGGGCTGCCTTTCGCCGACCGGAAGGGGTGCGGCGATTCTGCGGGCGGGGCACGGTCGGGGTCAACGGCTGGGGGTTGACACGACGAAGGGCGCCCACCGTCGGTGGACGCCCTTGCCGTACCGCTGGGTTCAGCGCTTGGTCGCGGCCTTCTTGGCCGGCGCCTTCTTGGCCGGCGCCTTCTTCGCCGCCGCGCTCTTGCTCGCCGTCGCGGCGGTCTTCTTCGCCGCCGTGGACTTGGTCGCCGCGGTGGTCTTCTTCGCCGGGGCGGCCTTGGTGGTCGCGGTCTTCTTCGCCGCGGTGGTCTTGGTCGCCTTCGCCGCGGGGGCCTTCTTGGCCGCCGCGGTCGCCTTGGCCCCGGTCGCCTTCGCGCCCGCCGCCTTGGCCCCGGTGGCCTTCGCCCCGGTCGCCTTGGCTCCGGTGGCCTTCGCCCCGGTGGCCTTGGCACCCGTCGTCTTGGCCGCCGCGGTGGTCTTGGCGGCGGACGTGGTCTTGGCGGCGGCCGCCGTGGTCTTCTTCGCCGCCGCCGTGGCCTTCGGCACCTTGCCGCTGGCCACCATCTCCTTGAATCCGGCGCCGGGCCGGAAGGTCGGGACGGATGTCTTCTTGACCTTCACCGCCTCGCCGGTCCGCGGGTTGCGCGCTGTTCGGGCGCCCCGGACGCGCTTTTCGAACGCTCCGAATCCGGTGATCGCCACCTTCTCGCCCTTGGTGACCGCCGCCTGGACCTCAGCGAGGACCGCGTCGAGCGCGGCCGTCGCCGTCTTCCGGTCCCCCAGGCGAACGGCGAGCGCCTCGATGAGCTCGGCCTTGTTCACGACTTCCTCCCGATTGTGCAACTGACTCGACGCGAGCCATTCTGCGCGCACGGTATGCCCTGTGCTGCCGGGACACAAACATTCGGTCGAAAAAAGCCCTTGTGTCGCAACGGATTCGCCCCCACCGGTGAGACCGGCGGGGGCGGAAACCGCTGTGGGATCGGGCGTACGGCTATGCGATCGAGGGCAGGAACGGCGGCCGGGTGGCCTCGAAGGCGCTGATCTCCGGCTCGTGGCGGAGGGTGAGTCCAATGTCGTCCAAGCCCTCCAGCAGCCGCCAGCGGCTGAAGTCGTCCATCGGGAACGACCAGGTGGCCTCGCCGACACGCACCTCGCGGGCGGTCAGGTCCACGGTGACCGGGGTGGTCGGGTCAGCCTCCACCAGGTCCCAGATCTGCTCGATCGCCTTCAATTCCAGCTCGACCGGGAGCAGACCCTCCTTGAGGGCGTTGCCCCGGAAGATGTCGCCGAAACGGGGTGCGATCACGGCACGGAAGCCCCAGTCGCGCAGCGCCCAGACGGCGTGCTCGCGGGAGGAGCCGGTGCCGAACTCCGGACCGGTCACAAGAATCGACGCACCGGAATGGACGGGATCGTTGAGCACGAATTCCGGGTCCTCGCGCCAGGCGCTGAACAAGCCGTCCGCGAAACCGGTCCGGGTCACCCGCTTGAGGTACACGGCGGGGATGATCTGATCGGTGTCCACGTTGGAGCGCCGCAGCGGCACGGCGGTGCCCGTGTGGGTGGTGAACCTCTCCATCTGGGTGCCCTTCTACAGGTCGGCGGGAGCGGCCAGCCGGCCCGCCACGGCGGTGGCGGCGGCGACCGGCGGGGAGACCAGGTGGGTGCGTCCGCCCCGGCCCTGGCGGCCCTCGAAGTTGCGGTTGGAGGTGGAGGCGGAGCGCTGGCCCGGCGAGAGCGTGTCCGGGTTCATTCCCAGACACATGGAGCAGCCGGCGAAGCGCCACTCGGCGCCGGCGTCGCTGAAGACCTTGTCCAGCCCCTCCGCCTCGGCCGCCTCGCGGACGGCGGCGGAACCGGGTACGACCAGCATCCGCACCCCGTCGGCGACCCGGTGCCCGCGCAGCACGTCGGCGGCGGCCCGGAGGTCCTCCAGCCGGCCGTTGGTGCAGGAGCCGACGAAGACCACGTCGACCGCGAGGTCCCGCAGCGGGGTGCCGGGACGCAGGTCCATGTACTCCAGCGCGCGCCGGGCGGCGGTCCGCTCGGCCTCGGTGACGAACTCCTCGGGCGTGGGCACCACCGCGCTCAGCGGCGCGCCCTGGCCCGGGTTGGTGCCCCAGGTCACGAACGGGGTGACCGCGCCGGCGTCCAGGGTCACCTCGGCGTCGAAGGTCGCGCCCTCGTCCGTGGGCAGGGTCCGCCACCAGGCCAGCGCCGCGTCCCAGTCGGCGCCCTTGGGGGCGTTGGGCCGCCCCTTCAGGTACGCGAAGGTGGTCTCGTCCGGCGCGATCATGCCGGCCTTGGCGCCCCACTCGATGGACATGTTGGCGATCGTCATCCGCCCCTCCATGGACAGCGACCGGATCGCCTCGCCGCGGTACTCGACGATGTGCCCACGGCCGCCGCCCGTACCCACCTGGGCGATCAGCGCGAGCACCAGGTCCTTGGCGGTGACCCCGGGGGCGAGCCGCCCCGTCACGTTCACCGCCATCGTCTTCGGCCGGCTCTGCGGCAGCGTCTGGGTGGCCAGCACGTGTTCGACCTCACTCGTGCCGATGCCGAACGCGAGCGCGCCGAACGCGCCGTGGGTGGCGGTGTGCGAATCCCCGCAGACGATGGTCATGCCGGGCTGGGTGACGCCGAGCTGCGGGCCGATGACGTGCACGATGCCCTGGTTCTCGTCACCCAGCGGGTGCAGCCGCACACCGAACTCGGCGCAGTTGCGGCGCAGCGTCTCGATCTGCGTACGCGAGGTGGGGTCGGCGATGGTGAGCAGGTCGCCGCGCCGCCGTTGGAACGACGGGTCGGCGTACCCCGTCGGGGTGTTGTGGTCCTCCGTCGCGAGCGTGAGGTCCGTGCGGCGCACCCGGCGCTCGGCGAGGCGCAGCCCGTCGAAGGCCTGCGGGCTCGTCACCTCGTGCAGCAGGTGCAGGTCGATGAAGAGCAGATCGGGCTCGCCCTCGGCGGACCGCACGACGTGCGCGTCCCAGACCTTCTCGGCCAGGGTCCTCGGCTCGGTAGTAGTGACTCCCACCATCTGGACATCCTAAATTCTGGGAGGTAAGTTTCGGCTTGTGGGACACAGTATGAGCGGTGTCGGCGTTCTCGACAAGGCGGTGGTCATCCTGGCCGCCTGCGTCGACGGCGCCAGCCTGGCCGAACTCGTTGAACGCACCAAGCTGCCCCGGGCCACCGCGCACCGGCTGGCACAGGCGCTGGAGATCCACCGGATGCTGGTCCGGGACACCCAGGGGCGCTGGCGTCCCGGCCCGCGCCTGGGTGAGCTCGCCAACGCCGCGCCGGACGTGCTCCTGACGGCGGCGGAGCCGCTGCTGGCGGCGCTCCGGGACGCGACGGGCGAAAGCGCCCAGCTCTACCTGCGCCGCGCCGACGAGCGCATCTGCGTGGCCGCCGCCGAGCGGGCCAGCGGCCTGCGGGACACCGTGCCGGTCGGCTCGGTGCTGCCGATGACGGCGGGCTCCGCGGCGCAGATCCTGCTCGCCTGGGAGCCGCCGGAGGCGGTGATGCCGCTACTGCCCCGGTCGAAGTTCACCGGCCGCACCCTGGCCGAGGTACGCCGCCGGGGCTGGGCACAGAGCGTCGCCGAGCGCGAGGCCGGTGTGGCGAGCGTCTCGGCGCCGATCCGCGACCGTACCGGTCGGGTCATCGCCGCGTTCAGCATCTCCGGCCCGATCGAGCGCCTCGGACGCCGCCCCGGCGAACGCCACGCGATGGCCGTGGTCCGAGCCGGCCAACGCCTCTCCGGCCTCTGACCCACCACCCCTGCCCGCCTACCTACGCCACCCCTGCCCTGCCCTGCGGCTTGCCTGCGCCCACCCCGGCCCTGCCCTGCCGTCCAGGCCAGCGCGCAACTGCCGGGCGATCAAGAAGTTTGCGTCTGGTCCGGCGCCAAATCTGGACGCAAACTTCTTGATCGCCCGATTCGGAGCGCCACGGCGCCAGGGGCCACCGCCCAGCCCGGGCGGCCCGGACAGCCGGGCCCGGCCCGGACAGCCCGACCTGGCCCCGACAGCCCGACCCGGACGCCCCGCACCGGTGATCATGAGGTTGGCGGCAGGGTTAGAGATCATCTTCACCGCCAACCTCATGATCACCGCTCGAAGGTGGGGGTGGGTGGAGGGCGGGATGCGGAACGGCCCGTCCCACCGGGGTGGGACGGGCCGTTCCAGATGTAGCCCCGACCGGATTCGAACCGGCGCTACCGCCTTGAGAGGGCGGCGTCCTGGGCCGCTAGACGACGGGGCCAAGACTTTCACTGCTTCCACCACCCTTCCGAGCGGTGCGGCTGTAGTCTAGCGGCGTCCCCTCGGGGGACGGAAATCGGGGCGACCGATGCCGGCCCGACCGGGATCGACCAGTCAAGACCGGTTCGGCGAAATCGAACCGACCCGGATCGGGTTCGCCGAGACGGGGTCTGCAAGGGCACTGGCGGGAGCCCTCACAGGTCAACCTGGCGGGAGCCCTCACAGGTCAACACAGTCGAGAAGTCGAGCAGTCGGGCCGAGCCAGCCAGCGGAACCAGGTCTCGCCCGCCCAGCGGCCAGCACCATCAAGCCCGCCCAGTGGCCAGCGCCACCGGGACCACCCAGTGGTCAACGCCAGCGGGCGGCAGGGCCGCGCGACCGCCTGCCAGTCGGGTGTCCGCTGGGCCGACGGCACGACGCGGGACATGCGAAACGGCCCGCCCCACCGGAGTGGAACGGGCCGTTCGAGATGTAGCCCCGACCGGATTCGAACCGGCGCTACCGCCTTGAGAGGGCGGCGTCCTGGGCCGCTAGACGACGGGGCCAGAACTACTTGCGGCACCGCTCCGCAGAACGGTGCCGCTGGACTCTATCAGAGAGAACCCCGATCCCCTGCCGGGAACCGGAGTCGTCTCCTACGAGATCCAGCGCCCGAAGCTCTTCCGAACCTCGGCTGCGCTGGGGTACCAGGACTCGAACCTAGACTAACTGAACCAGAATCAGTCGGGCTGCCAATTACCCCATACCCCATTGGCCCCTTGCGGTGCCGGGATCAAACTTTACCCTCCCGGTGCCAGCAGGCCAAATCGAGCCCCCCCAAACCGCCCCTGAACTGCGGAAACGGGGCCTCGACGCGGATCAGGCGACGGGTACCACCGGGTTGGTCAGGTCCCCGATCCCCTCGATCCGCACGGTGACCGTATCCCCGTCCAGGAGTGGGCTAACCCCGGCCGGCGTGCCGGTGAGCACCACGTCGCCGGGGAGCAGCGTCATCACGTGCGAGACGTACGACACCAGGGCCGGCACGTCGAAGACCATGTCGCTGGTCCGGCCGAGCTGGCGGACCTCCATCTCCTCGGGATTGCGACCCACCTCACAGCGGATCTCCAGGTCGCGGACGTCGAGCCCGGTGGTGATCCACGGCCCGATCGGGCAGAACGAGTCGAAGCCCTTGGCGCGGGTCCACTGGCCGTCGGAACGCTGGAGGTCCCGGGCGGTGACGTCGTTGGCGCAGGTGTAGCCGAAGATGGCCCGCTCCGCGGCGGCCCGGTCGGCCCGGCGGGCGCCCGGCGCGCCGATGACCACGGCCAGCTCGGCCTCGTGCTCGACCTGCTTGGAGAAGATCGGCAGCCGGATCGCGTCGCGGGGCCCGATCACGGAGGTGGACGGTTTGAGGAAGAGCAGCGGCTCCTTCGGCACCTCGCTGCCGTGCTCGGCGGCGTGCTCGGCGTAGTTGCGGCCGACGCAGACGACCTTGCTGGGCAGGATCGGCGAGAGCAGGCGGACGTCGGACAGCGCCCAACGGGCACCGCTGAAGGTGATCTGCCCGAACGGGTGGCCCTCGATCTCGGCGACGGTCAGGCCCTGCGGGCCCGCCTCCGGCTCGCCCTCGACGACCCCGAACGACATTCCCTTGGCATGAGCAAAACGAGCGATACGCACCAGGCCAATCTAGCCCCGGCGACCCGCGCCCCGGCCGAGGCCGCGGGGAGGCGCACCGGCACGGCCGGCGGCACGCCCGCAGACCCGCGAGGGCGCACCCTACGCCAGCGCCCGCTCGCGGGGGCGGAGTTCGCGACTTCGTACCCGCCCGGCGTCGTCGCGCCCCTAGCGTCGGCTCCGGAGGTTCGTTCGTATGCCTGCATCGACACGACACCACAGGGCCCTCGCAGTGTTCGTACACTGCCTCGGCATTCTCGCCGCCGTGCCGGCACTGCCCACGGCGGCCCCACCCGCGGCGGCCGCGCCGCCACCACCGGTGCTCGCGCCGACCCCGGAGCCGGCGATGCCATCGGCGCCGCCGGCGGTGCCCACCCCGACCCGGGCCGCCCCGCCGGTGGCGAAGCCGCCGGTCACGGTCGCGGTGGTGCCGGAGCGCTCGCCGGCGCCGCGCTACCGGATCCAGGTCCGCAACAGCGGCGGTACGCCGGTGGACACCACGGTCCGGCAGGAGCTGCCGCCCGGGGCCTCGGCGACCGCCATCACCGACGGGGGTCGGGCCACCCGGGGCGCCGGGCAGTCGGCCACCGAGGTGACCTGGCAGCTGAAGCTTCCCGCCCGCAGCACCACCACCCTGGGCACGGCGCTCAGCACCGCCGCCCCGGCCCGGCCGATGACCGCGCCGGCCTGTGCCTTCGCCCGGGACGGCAGCCGGCCGTACGACTGCGCGACCGCGACCTGGAGCGCGGGCGTGCCGGCCGCCGCGCCCGAGCGTTCCGAGGCGCCGCCGTGGCGCCGGACGCCGGTGCTGCTGGCCGGGCTCGCCACGGTGGCGGTGCTCGCGGTGGGCGGGGCCTGGACCTGGCGCCGGCGCCGCCGGCCGGTCGCCGCGGCCCTCTCCGGCGAGGGGCCGGGGACGGTCTACCCGCGCCCGGCCGTGCCGCGACCGGAACAGGTCCGCCGCAAGCCGTCCGTCTGGTTGATCGTCCCGGTGGCCGCCGCCGTGCTCGCCGGCACGGTGGGGACGGCGGCCTGGACGGCCACCCGGGAGGTCGCCGCCGTCGACACCGGCAGCCAGCCGACCAGCGGCGCGTGGGTGGGTCAGGGGGTCAACGGGACCGTCGGTGAGCCGCTGCGCGAGTCGGCGTTCGAGTTCACCGTGTACCGCGTCGCGTGCGAGCCCGGCGCGGCGGCCCGGCAGTGCGAGGCCACGGTCGGGGTGCGCAACCTCACCCCGGAGCAGCAGAGCTGGCACGGCCGGCTGCAACGGGCCTACCTGCCCGACGGCAACTTCGTCAGCACCGACGAGCAGGCGACGCGGACGGCCAACCAGGGCCGGGACGTCTTCGCCCAGCCGATGGCGGCCGGCAGCCGGACGGTGCTGCCGCTGGTCTTCACCGTCGACGGACAGGCGCCGCCGGAGCAGTTGGAGCTGCGCAGCGGGGTGTTCTCCGCCGGGGTCCGGGTGGACGTGCCCTGACGGGACGCCGGGCGGCGGTCGTACCCTGGGGTCCGTGACCGCCGCCCTCGCCCCGACCGCCGCCGTGCTCGACGCGGCGCGCTGGCAGGCCCGGCGCAGGGCGCACGAGGAGCGGGTCGACACCTGGCTCACCCCGCACCTGGCGCGCCGCCGGCAGGGCGGAAAGCACCCGGTGGAGGACTTCCTCTTCACCTACTACTCGCACCGCCCGGCCCAGTTGCGCCGCTGGCACCCCGGCGCCGGGGTGGTGCTGCGCGACGCGGACCCCGCCGGGTTCGGCCGGGACTACCGCGCCACCGCCGCCGGGGTCACCCTCGACACCGAGGCGGTACGCGCGCGGCGCGCCGAGTCGATCGGGTGGATCCGGGCGCTGCTCGCGGCGACCGCCGACCGGCCCGCGCACCTCGGCTGCTTCGGGATGCACGAGTGGGCCATGGTCTACCGGCAGACCCAGGAGGAGGTACGCCACAACGCCTGGCCGCTGCGGCTCAGCCCGGAGCGGACCGCCGCCCTGGTGGAGGAGCGCGGCGTGCGGTGCAGCCACTTCGACGCGTTCCGGTTCTTCACCGCGCCGGCCCGGCCGTTGAACCTGCTCAGCCCGACGCGCGAGACGCAGCACGCGCACGAGCAGCCGGGCTGTCTGCACGCCAACATGGACCTCTACAAGTGGGCCTACAAGCTGTCCCCGCTGGTGCCGAGCGAACTGGTCGCGGACGCGTTCGAGCTGGCCCGGGAGATCCGCACGCTGGACATGCGCGCCTCGCCTTACGACCTGAGCGCCCTCGGCTACGCACCCGTGCGGGTGGAGACCGTCGAGGGCCGGCACGAGTACGTGCGGGCGCAGCGGTCGTTCGCGGAGCGGGCCGCACCGCTGCGGGCGCGCCTGGTCGCCGAGTGCGACCGGCTGCTGTCGACCGTCGACGGGTGAGCGGCCGACCCGCTCCGGGTCAGTCGCCGTCGACGCGGCGGTCGCGCTTGCGCTGTGACCGGCGCTTCTTCTCGGCCAGCCGGCGTTCCTTCGCGCCGCGCGACGGGCGGGTGGGCCGGCGGGGCGGGGGCGGTGGGGCGGCGGCCTCGCGCAGCAGCGCGGCCAGCCGTTCCCGGGCGGCCTCCCGGTTGGCCAGTTGCGCCCGGTGCTCGCTGGCGGTGACGGTCAGCACGCCGTCGACCAGCCGGCCGGCGAGCCGCTCCAGCGCCCGCGCCCGCAGCGGCTCGGGCACGCCGGGCGAGGCGGCCAGGTCGTAGCTCAGCTCGACCCGCGAGTCGGTGGTGTTGACGCCCTGCCCACCGGGCCCGGACGAACGGGAGAAGCGTTCCCGCAGCTCGGCGGCGGGCACGGTCCACCGGTCGTTCACCCGCAGTCCGTCGTCCACCCCCCGAGGCTAGCGCCCCTGCCGGTCGCTCGGGGTCGCGGCCGGGCTCGGGGTCTCCCCCGGTGGGGCGGGACTGCCGTCGGAGCCGGCGGCGGCGTACGCGACCGCGCCCACCAGCAGCAGGGCGATCACCCCGATCTTCGTGGTGGCCACCTTGATCAGCAGCCACGCGGCGCGCCGGGCGCCGGGCACGGTCTTCCTGACGGTCTGGTAGTCGGCCCACCCGCGTCGTGCCCGGGCGTACGCCGACCCCACACCGGTACCGATCAACAGGCCCACCAGCAGGAGGACCACGATTTCAGGACGCTCCACCCACGCCAGTATCCATACTCAGCGTGATATTTCCATTGGCCGATCATTTCGCGCCGGGTATCCGACAGTTCTCACATTCCCGAGCGGTCCGACGGGGCAAGATCGCAGCTCAGCCGCCCTTTCCGATGATCGTGTCGGCGGTCTGCTGCACCTGTTCGATGGGGATGGCGAAGCCGATGCCGATCGAGCCGTTGCCGTCGATCGTGGCGATGGCCGTGTTCACCCCGACCACCTCGCCGCGCGCGTTCACCAGCGGGCCGCCCGAGTTGCCCGGGTTGATCGAGGCGTCGGTCTGCACGGCGGTGTGCCGGTTGTCGCCGAGGCGTACCTGCCGGTCCAGGGCGCTGACGATGCCGGCGGTGACGGTGCCGGGCAGCCCGAGCGGCGAGCCGACCGCCAGCACCGGCTCCCCCACCCGGGTGGATCCCGGCTTGGCCAGCGGCAACGCCGCCAGGCCGGCCGACGGCGGCACCCGGAGCACGGCGAGGTCGCTACGCGGCTCCCGCCCGACCACCTCGGCGGCGAACCGCCGCCCGTCGGGCAGTTCCACCGTCACCGAGCCGCCGCGCCCCTTGGCCAGGATGTGGTCGTTGGTGATGATGTGCTGCTGGTCGTCGACGGCGAAGCCGGAGCCGGTGGCCGAGGCGCCGCCGGCCCCGCCCACCAGCACCGAGACGACCCCCGGCACGGTCTTGCCGGCGGCGGTCACCAGCTCCGCCGGGACCGGGGCCGCCGAGGCCGCCGCCGGGCCCGGAGCGTCGTCGCGGCCGGCAACGATGCCGCCGGCCACCGCGCCGGAGGCGGTCGACAGGGCCACCACCGCCAGCGCCGCCAGCACCCGCCCGCGCGGGTGCCACCGGCCCGGACCACCGTCCGGTCCGGGCCCGTCCCACCGGGCCCGCCCGTCCGGATCCAGCTCCGGGGAGATGAACCAGGGGCCGCGCGGTTCGCCCAGCCCGGTCTGCACTGCCATGCGTACGCTCCTCACGTGTCCTTCTCGACGGTGGCCGGACAGGTTCAGGGCAGCCGGGCGAACCAGCGCATCGAGCCGGCCGCGGCGCCCATGGCGAACATCAGCCCGAGCCCGATGAAGCGGGCCGAGACGTCCTGCCGTTCGGTGCGGTAGCCCACCGAGGTGCCGATGTCCTCGTAGACGGCGCGCAGCTCGTCGCTCGTGCTGGCCTCGTGGAACACGCCGCCGGTCTCCTCGGCGACCGCGCGCAGGGTCTGCCCGTCGACGGGCACCTGGATCGGCCGGCCGCCCCGGTCCACGGTGCCGCCCGGGGTGCCGAAGGAGATGGTGTGCACCGGCACCTCCATGTCGATCGCCTCGGACGCCGCCTCCATCGGGTCGATGCCGGAGGTGTTCGCCCCGTCGGAGAGCAGGATGATCCGGGCCGGCGGCGGATCCTTCGCCGCCTGGCTGTCGAAGCCCTTCACCGCGCCGAGCGAGGTGCTGATGGCCTCGCCGATGGCGGTGCCCTGCACGCCGGTGGCCCCCTCGACCAGCCGCTCGATGCCCTCGTGCAGCGCCTCCCGGTCGGTGCTCGGCGGCACCAGCACCGCCGCGCTGCCGGCGAAGGCGACCAGCCCGACGTTGAACTCGTCCGGCAGGCCGTCGACGAAGCGCCGGGCGGACTCCTTGGCGGCGCTGAGCCGGTCCGGTTCCACGTCGCCGGCGAGCATCGAGGTGGAGACGTCGACGGCGACCATCACCGTGGCCCGTTCGCGGGGCACCCGGACCTCCGCCGTGGGCCGGGCGAAGCCCACCACCAGCAGCGCCAGCATGGCCAGGAAGAGCCCGGCCGGCACGTGTCGCCGCCAGGCGGGGCGGTGCGGCGCGACCCG
Organism: Micromonospora sp. M71_S20; assembly: GCF_003664255.1. Lineage (NCBI taxonomy): Bacteria > Bacillati > Actinomycetota > Actinomycetes > Micromonosporales > Micromonosporaceae > Micromonospora > Micromonospora sp. M71_S20. Next base: position 954,223 of record NZ_RCCV01000001.1, read on the forward strand.
GTCGAGCAGCCGCAGGTTGGTGAAGCGGACGGCGTACCGGCTGCGTCGGCGCTGCATCAGCAGGTAGCCGACGGCCAGGGCGAGCACCCCGAGCAGGAGCCAGAGCCGGACGGGCGACTGCCAGATCACGCCGCACCTCCCCGGGCCGCCCGCGCCGGGGCGGCGGCGAGGCGCCGCTGGGCGTGCACGTGCCGCACGATGTCGGCGCCCCAGTCCCGGTCGGTGCGCAGCGGCAGGTGCGTGGCCCCGCTGCGGCGCAGCGCCTGGCGTACCTGCTCGCGTTGGGCGGTCGCGGCGGCGGCGTAGCGCTCGCGCAGCGCGCGGTCGCCGGTCCAGACCTCGCGCCGCCGCCCGGTCTCCGGGTCGACGAGGGTGACCAGGCCGACGTCGGGCAACTCCAGCTCCCGGGGGTCGGTGACCTCCACGGCGAGCACCTGGTGCCGTGCGGCGAGGCGGCGCAGGGGCGCCTCCCAGGACGGCGCCTGCCGTTCCTCGTCGGGCAGCCCGTCGAGGAAGTCCGAGACCACCACGACGAGGCCGCGGCGCAGCGCCACCCGGTGCACGGCGGCCAGCCCGTCGGCCAGGTCGGGGCCCGCCGGCACCGGTCCGTCCCCGTCGTGGCCGCCGACGCGCGGGGCGGCCAGCAGGGCCCGGAGCAGCCCGAACAGGTGGGTACGCCCGCTGCGGGGCGGGAACCGGCGCAGCCCGTCCGGGCCGAGCACCTGCGCGCCGAGGCGGTTGCCCACGCCGCCGGTGAGGAAGCCGACCGCCGCGACGGCGGCCACGGCCAGCTCACGCTTGTCCAGCTCGGCGGTGCCGTACTCCATGCTGGGGCTCGCGTCGACCAGCAGCCAGGTGGTCAGTTCCCGGTCGGCGTCGACCTCGCGCACGTGCGGGACCGTGGTGCGGGCGGTCACCGCCCAGTCCATCCGGCGTACCTCGTCCTCACCGGGCCGGTACTCCCGGCTGCCGGCGGTCTCGCTGCCGGGCCCGGGCAGCAGGCCGCGGTACCGGCCGTGCAGCAGCCCGTCGAGGCGGCGCGTGACGGTCAGCTCCAGCCGGCGCAGGCGACGGTCCGCGGTGAGGTCGGCCAGTCCCGGGTCGGCCGGCACGGGGGCCGGCGCGGTGGCCCCGCGCCACCTCATGCCGCCGCCAGGTCGGCCGCGTGTTCCGGGTGGGCGGTGGCGACGCGGGGCGGCGGCACGGCCTCCACGAGCCGCCGGATGACCGCTTCGGCGGCCACCCCGTCGGCGACCGCGTCGAAGGAGAGCACCAGCCGGTGGGCGAGCACGTCGACGGCGAGTTCGCGGACGTCCTCGGGCAGCACGTACCCGCGGCCGCGCAGCAGCGCCTGGGCCCGCGCGGCGCGCACCAGGCCGAGGGTCGCCCGGGGGCTGGCCCCGTACGCGAGCAGCGGGGCGATCTCGGGCAGGCCGAACCGGCCGGGGTCGCGGGTGGCGAAGATCAGCCGAACCACGTACTCGGCGATCGCGTGGTGCACGAAGACGTGGGCGGCGCGGGCCTGGAGGTCCCGCAGTCGCTGCGGGTCGAGCACCCGCCGGGCGACGGGCCGGTCGGCGCTCATCCGGTAGAGGATGGCGAGTTCGTCGGCGTCGCTCGGGTAGTCGACGACGACCTTCATCATGAACCGGTCGCGCTGCGCCTCCGGCAGCTGGTAGACCCCCTCCGACTCGATGGGGTTCTGGGTGGCCAGCACCAGGAACGGCTCGGGCACGGGATAGCTGTGCCCGCCGATGGAGACCTGCCGCTCGGCCATCGCCTCCAGCAGGGCGGACTGCACCTTCGCCGGGGCCCGGTTGATCTCGTCGGCGAGCACCAGGTTCGCCATGATCGGGCCCAGCTCGATGTCGAAGTCCTCGCGCGACGCGCGGTAGATCCTGGTGCCGACGATGTCGGAGGGGACCAGGTCCGGGGTGAACTGGATCCGGGAGAAGGTGCCGCCCACCACGGTGGCCAGGGTCTGCGCGGCGAGCGTCTTGGCCACCCCGGGCACGCCCTCCAGGAGGCAGTGCCCGTCCGCGATGAGGGCGGTGAGCAGGCGCTCGACGAGCCGATCCTGCCCGACGATCACGCGTTTGACCTCGAATAGCGTCTGTTCCAGGTCGGCCGGGGTCGCATCGGGATCGGCCGGGCTGGGCACGCTGGCCAGGGTGTCCGAGATGTCCGTCACGGTGCTTGCTTCCCGTGCCGGCGGTCGGACAAACGTCGGATTATCGGCGCCGGGGCGGCCCTAAGGGGCCCGAACCGGGACGAGCTTCCCGGTCGGGCGGTGACGGAACGGGCACGCCCGAGCGGGCGTCGATCACGCAGTTGTGGTGCCCACACAAGGCGCATTCGGGGCATAACTCCCACCACAACCGCATGATCGACCTGCGAAGGGGCGGGCGGGGCGGGACGGTGCGGCGCCGGCCCCCACACGAGATGGGGGCCGGCGTCGTCAGCGGGTGCTCAGTTGGCGACGACCAGGTGGAACGGCCGGTCGGCCACGTTCCCCGACGAGCTGCGGGTCTGGATGAAGACCGCATTCGGCGTCTGGAGCCGTGGCGCGACGGAGATCTCGCCGCCCGGGGGCACGTTGTACGGGTCGGTGGTGCCGATGGTGGCCACGAACGTCTTCAGCGAGACGTTGTAGTTGAACAGCACCTGGTACTCCCCGGGACCGTACCGGGTGGCGGAGACCACCTCGGGGGAGCCGCGGAGCAGGGTGCCGCCGCTGGTGACGACGGCGGAGGCGACGGTGCCCGGCGCCGTCGCCAGCGCGGACGGGCCCTGCGCCAGCGCGGCCTTGGCCTTGCGGGCCTCGGCGGGGGTCACCGCCGGCTGACTGCCGGAGCCGGGCTGGCGGGCGGCCGGCTGGGCGACCTCGGCGGGCGCCTGCGCCGCCGGCTGGGCGACGGCGATCCCGCCCCCGGCCAGGGTGAGCGCCAGCGCGGCGAACGCCACCGCCACCGCCTTGCGTCGGAAGAGTGTGGTCATGACAGGTCTCCCTTTTGTTGACCGTGCGGATTCGACCGGTCCCACCGAACGCGGGACGGTTGATTTCCATTTTTCGGGCCGGGGAAATAGCGACAACCGCCTGGAGATCACGCCTTCAGGCCGCACCTTTAATGTTGCCGCTTCAACGATTTTTCACCGGCTCTGAGCAGCTATTACTACTCAGAGTTTCGACGTCTCAACCCACTGGAAGGTAGCACTGCAAAATGCCGGGCGTCAATAGTTGATCTCGCTGGGCCAATCGCTTCATCTGAGGTCGCCGAATTGTGAGAAGCGAGCGCTGGGCCATTCACGAATGCGCGATGCGGAAGCGTCCGGGCCGTCCGGCGTGGGCGCGCGTCCGGTACCGCCGGACGGGCGCGGAGACGCTACCCTCCAGCCGTGATCATCGAGACCGCGCGGCCGGCGACGGGTCGCCGGGCGGCGCGGCTGCGCACCGCACTCTGCTGGGCCGCCGTCGCACCCGGGGTCGCCTGGGCGGCGGTACGGCTGGGCGGGCTCGACCGGGGACCGCTGGTGCAGCTGCTCGCCTTCACGCCGTACGCCGCCGCCGGGAGCCTGCTGCCGCTGGTGCTCGCGCTCGCCCTGCGGCGCCGCGCGCCCGCGGTGGCCGCGGCGCTGGTCGCGGCGGTCCTGGTGGCCGTGGTGGCGCCCCGGGCGCTGCCGTCCGGCCAGCCCTCGGCCACCGGGCCGACGGTGCGGCTGCTGACCGCCAACCTGCTCGCCGGGGCCGGCGACGCGCGGGCGCTGGTCGACCTGGTCCGGCGGCACCGGGTCGACGTGCTCGCCGTGCAGGAGTTCACCCCGGACGCCGAGGCGGAGCTGGACCGGCTCGGCCTGCCCGGGCTGCTCCCCCACCGGCAGCTCCATCCGCAGATCGGCACCGTCGGCTCCGGCCTCTACGCGCGGTTCCCGATCAGCGACGGCGGCGTCCGGCACAATCGCGGCGGCTGGGGCTTCGACCAGGCCTACGGCACGGTGGCGGTCCCCGGGGCGCCGGCGGTCCGGGTCGAGTCGGCACACCCGTCGGCCCCGTACGCGGTGGACCAGGTCGGCCACTGGCGCACCGACCTGGCGGCGCAGCCGCCCGCCACCCCGGACGGACCGCTGCGGATCCTCGCCGGCGACTTCAACGCCACCCTCGACCACTCCCCGCTGCGCGCCCTGCTGGACACCGGCTACGTCGACGCGGCCGACCAGGCCGGCGCGGGCCTGGTCGGCACCTGGGGCCCGTACGACGGGGACCCCATCCCGCCGGTGACCATCGACCACGTGCTGGTCGACCGGCGGATCGCGGTGCGGGCGGTCAGCGTGCACCGCGTGCGGGGCAGCGACCACCGCGCCGTCCTGGCCGAGCTGCGCCTCCCGGCGCGGTGACGCCCGGGCCGTCCCGCCGCCGCCGGTGGCGCGGGTGGCCGGGGCGGCTCAGACCCGGGCGCGGTCGAGGCCGTAGGTGAGCGCGTCGACGAGGGCGTGCCAGGACGCCTCGACGACGTTGGGGTGCACGCCGACCGTGGTCCAGTCGCGGTTGCTGCCGTCGACCGTCTCCAGCAGCACCCGGGTCACCGCGCCGGTGCCGTGGGTGCCCTCCAGGATCCGCACCTTGTAGTCGGCCAGCTCGAAGTCGCGCAGCTCCGGGTAGTGCCGGGCCAGCCCGACCCGAAGCGCCTCGTCCAGGGCGTTGACCGGACCGTTGCCCTCGGCGGTGGCGATCACCCGCTCCCCGCGTACGCGGATCTTGACGGTCGCCTCGGAGACCACCGCGCCGTCCTCCCGGTGCTCGACCAGCACCCGGTACGACTCCAGCGCGAAAGGCCTGGCGGGGGCGGTGTCCAGCTCCGAGCGGACCAGCAGCTCGAACGACGCGTCGGCGGCCTCGAACGACCAGCCGCCGGCCTCCAGCTCCTTGACCCGCCGGGTGACCCGTGACAGCGCCTCCGGATGGCCGGCCAGGTCCAGGCCGAGTTCACGGCTCTTGAGCTCGACGCTGGCCCGGCCGGCCATCTCGGTGACGAGGATCCGCATGTCGTTGCCCACCACCTGTGGGTCCACGTGGTTGTAGAGCAGCGGATCCACCTTGATCGCGCTCGCGTGCAGCCCCGCCTTGTGGGCGAAGGCCGCGGCCCCGACGTACGCCTGGTGGGTGTCGGGGGCGATGTTGGCGATCTCGGCGATGGCGTGGGCGACCCGCACCATCTGCCCCAGGCAGCCCTCCGGTAGGACGGGCAGCCCGAGCTTGAGCTGGAGGTTGGCGACCACGGCGAAGATGTCGGCGTTGCCGGGGCGCTCGCCGTAGCCGTTGGCGGTGCCCTGGAAGTGGCGCACCCCCGCCTCCACGGCGGCGACGGTGTTGGCCACCGCGCAGGCCGTGTCGTTCTGGCAGTGGATGCCGAGCAGCTCCGGGCCGACCCCGAGCCGCGCGGTCAGGTCGGCGATGGCGGCGGTGACCTGGGACGGCAGCATCCCGCCGTTGGTGTCGCAGAGCACCACCCGCTCGGCGCCGGCGGCGAGGGCGGTCTCCACGACGGCGGCCGTGTACGCCGGGTCGGACCGGTAGCCGTCGAAGAAGTGCTCCCCGTCGACGAAGACCCGCCGCCCCTCGGCCACCAGGTGCGCCACCGTGTCGCGGACCATCGCCAGGTTCTCGGCCGCGGTGGTGCGCAGCGCCCGCTCGACGTGCCGCAGGTCCGCCTTGGCGACCAGGGCGATCGCCGGCGTCTGCGCGTCGAGCAGGCCGCGGACCTGCGGATCATCGCCGACGGCCACCCCGGCCCGCCGGGTGGCCCCGAACGCGACCAGCAGCGCGTGCTTCAGGTCGAGCTCGGTGCGCGCCCGCCGGAAGAACTCGGTGTCCTTCGGCACGGCGCCCGGCCAGCCCCCCTCGATGAAGCCGACCCCGAACTCGTCGAGCAGGCGGGCCACCGCGAGCTTGTCGACCACCGAGTAGCTGAGCCCCTCGCGCTGGGCGCCGTCGCGCAGCGTGGTGTCGTACACCTGGAACGTCATCAGGGAGTCCTTTCGGGGAGCAACAAAAAGACCCCCCGGCGGATGCGGGAGGTCTGCGCGCTCGGCGGAGGGGAGGCCGGCGCGCTAGCTGCGAATAATCAGGTCGGTGCTGGTCACGATCGCCACTCTGCCACTTGGAACCCGGTTTTGGGAGGCGTAATCCACATGGCGGGACGGTGACGGAGGGTCCCGGTACCGCACGGGTGGCCGGGTCGCCGGCACAACCCGCCGCTCGTGATCGACTTCACAAGTCACCCGGCCGCCATCCGGCGGAAACGGGACTGCGGAAGTATCTGGAACCGATCCAGTTACCGGCCTCGTGCCGCTGTCAAGGAGGACCTGTGCTCACTGTCGGTGACCGCTTCCCCGAGTACGAACTCACCGCCTGCGTGTCGCTGGACGCCGACAAGGCGTTCGAGTCGATCAACCACAAGTCCCACCAGGGGAAGTGGCGCGTCGTCTTCTTCTGGCCGAAGGACTTCACCTTCGTCTGCCCGACCGAGATCGCGGAGTTCGGCCGGCTGAACGAGGAGTTCGCCGACCGGGACGCCCAGGTCCTCGGCGTGTCGGTGGACAACGAGTTCGTCCACTACGCGTGGCGCAAGGACCACCCGGACCTGCGCGAGCTGCCGTTCCCGATGCTCAGCGACGTCAAGCGTGAGCTGACCGCCGCCTGCGGCGTGCTCGGCGAGGACGGCGTGGCCCAGCGGGCGACCTTCATCGTCGACCCGGACAACGAGATCCAGTTCGTCATGGTGACCGCCGGCTCGGTCGGCCGGAACGTCTCCGAGGTGCTGCGGGTGCTCGACGCCCTCCAGACCGACGAGCTCTGCCCGTGCAACTGGAACAAGGGCGGCGAGACCCTGGACGCCACCAAGCTCCTCGCCGGCGCCGGGGCCTGACCATGGGTCTGGACGCGGTCAAGGCGGCCCTGCCGGAGTACGCCAAGGACATCAAGCTCAACCTCGGCTCCACCATCGGCACCAGCACGCTGAAGCCGGAGCAGGCGTGGGGCACCGCCCTGGCCTGCGCCGTCGCGGCGCGCAACCCGGTGGTGCTGCGCGAGATCGCCGCCGAGGCGGCCACCCACCTCGGGCCGGAGGCGGTCGAGGCGGCCAAGGGCGCCGCCGCGATCATGGCGATGAACAACGTCTACTACCGGGCCAAGCACCTGATCGGCGACGAGCAGTACCAGTCGATCCCGGCGCGGCTGCGGATGCAGATCATCGCCAAGCCGGGCGTGGACAAGGCCGACTTCGAGCTCTGGTGCCTGGCGGTCTCGGCGATCACCGGCTGCGGGGTGTGCCTGGAGTCGCACGAGAAGACCCTGCGCAACGCGGGCTTCAGCCGCGAGCAGGTGCACGAGGGGCTGCGCATCGCCGCCGTCGTGCACGCCGCCGCGGTGACCCTGGACGCCCAGGCCGCGCTCGCCTGACGGGTACGCCACGGGGGGGCCGGTGCCGCGGTGCGGCGCCGGCCCCCCGTCGTCTCCGGCACCGGCCCCCGCCGTTTCCGGTGGCGACGGCCCGGGTAGCTCCTCGGAGGAGACGAGACACCGGACCGGCGAGACGACTGGCGACAGTCGGGGCAGGAGTTGTCAGATGGACAGGCTCGACCCGCACAGCACCCACGGCAGCCCGGACCCGCTGCGCGGCGGCGGCCAGGGCGAGTTCGCCGGTGGCGCCCCGGCCGGCACGTTCGACCCGTGGCGTTACCGCGACACCGCGAGGGTCGCCGACGCCGACCTGGTCGGCTACAAGGTCGAGGCCACCGACGGCGGCATCGGCAAAATCGACAGCGCCAGCCACGAGGTCAACGACAGCTACCTCGTGGTGGACACCGGACCGTGGATCTTCGGCCGGAAGGTCATGGTCCCGGCCGGCACCGTCAACCACGTCGACCACGACGAGCGCAAGGTGTACGTCGACCGGAGCAAGGACCAGATCAAGGCCGCCCCGGAGTACGACGAGACCGCCGACACCGACCCCACCTACCGCGACCGCCTCGGCGGCTACTACGGCGAGACGTACTCGGCCATCCCGCCCGGCACCGCCCGCTAGCCGGCACCGGCACGCGACGGCCTCCCGCGGATCGCGGGAGGCCGTTACCGTGTCAGCGTGGACTCCATCGAGGTCGGTCGCAGGATCCCCTTCTCCGCGATGTTCAACTTCCGCGACGTGGGCGGCCACGTCGGCCACGACGGCCGCACGGTGCGCCCGGGGCGGCTCTACCGCTCCGACTCGCTGCACCGCCTCGACGACACCGACCGGGAGGCGTTCACCGCCCTCGGCGTCCGCACGGTCATCGACCTGCGCCGCCCGTACGAGGTGGAGCGCGACGGCCGCGTCCCCCACTTCGACGGCCTGACCTGGCGCAACATCCACCCGGAGCACGCGGAGTGGGGCGAGCGCCCCTACCGTCCCGGCACCGACCTGGCCCGCTACCTGGCAGACCGGTACGCCGACCTCGCCGGGACCGGCGGCGCCGGGCTCGCCGAGGCGGTCGGGCTGATCGCCGACTCCGCCAACGCCCCGGTGGTCGTGCACTGCGTCGCCGGCAAGGACCGCACGGGCATCGTCTGCGGGCTCACCCTCGCGGTGCTCGGCGTCGCCGACGACGACATCGCCGCCGACTACGCCCTGAGCACCGAGGCCGGCGAGCGCTACCGCGCCTGGTTCGAGGCCACCGGCCGGCAGGCCGGGCACACCCTGCCGGTGCTGACCTGCCCCGCCGAGGCGATGACGCTCTTCCTCGCCGAGCTGCGCGAGGCCCACGGCTCGGTCGAGGGCTACCTGCGCCACGCCGGCGTCACCGACGCCCAACTCGCCGCGCTGCGCGACCACCTGCTGGGTTGACCCCGCCGCGCCAGGGCCGTCACTCGGGAATGGGCGACGGCCCCGGGCCACGGTCAGGACGTGACGTCGCGGCGGGTCAGGGCGATCCCGGCCGCGCAGGCGGCGACCAGGCAGTAGCCGGCCAAGGTGACCAGGGCGCGGGCTGTGCCCGGCCCGCCCGGCTCCGGGTCGAGCAGGCTCTCCAGCAGCAGGCCCGGAAACCATTCGGCGGCCGGCCCCCACGCCTCGCCGAGCACCTGCTCCACCGGCCCCGCCCAACCCACGCCGATGCCGACGGCGACCGGCACCGAGGGCACCAGCACCCCCAGGGCCGTGCCGAGCAGCGCCCAGCCGGTGACGGCGAGCAGCGCACTGCCGTAGTCGCCGGCCATCGCCCGCCACCCCGCGGCGGTGAACCACTCGGCCGTGGAGATGTCCTTCGCCGCGGCGAAGAGCACGGCGGCGACCACGCTGACCGCCTGGGTGACGGCGACCGTGACGGCGGCGAACAGCAACAACGCGGCGAGCTTGCCGGCGACCAGGCGCAGGCGGCCCGGCTGCTGCATGAGCAGGGTCCGCAGGGTGCCACGGGAGAACTCCACGCCCACGGCGCCGGCGAAGACGGCCAACAGGAAAGCGCCGGCGAAGGACGCCGCGACGGTGAACGACAGGGTGCCGCCGCCCGCCCGGGCGAAGTCCTCCGGTGCCGGTCCGCCGACGGCGGCCGGCTCGGCGTTGAGGATTCCCGCCGCAGCCGAGCCTACCGCGAACGCCACCGCCACGACTGCGGTGACCCACAGCATCCGGGGACGGGCGATTTTGATCAACTCGGCGCGGAACGCACGCGTCACCGGTTGCCTCCCGTGCGCGCCAGGACCTGGTCTTCCAGGCTCGGGCGGCGCCGGTGCAGGACGCTCAGGACGACGCCGCCGGCGTGGGCGATCCGGTTGACGTGCGCCGCCGCCGTCCGCCCGTCACGGTCACCGAGCTGCACGACCAGCTCGTCGCCGCGCCGCCGCACGGGGTACCCCGCGGCGACCAGCAGTTCGGCCAGGCGCCCGGTGTCCGCGTTGCCCTCGGCCGCCACGCTGAGCTCGACGCCGACGGCGAACGCCTCGGTCGCACCCTGGTAGACCAGCTCGCCGTGGTCGAGAATCAGCAACCAGTCGCAGACCTGTTCCAGCTCCCCGAGCAGGTGGGAGGAGACCATGACCGTACGCCCCTGCCCGGCGAGACCGGCGATGAGCTCGCGCATCTCGGACATCCCCAACGGGTCGAGGCCGTTCGTCGGCTCGTCGAGGATCACCAGCTCGGGGTCGCCCAGCAGCGCGCCGGCGATGCCGAGGCGCTGCTTCATGCCCAACGAGTACTGGCCGAACCGGCTGCTTCCGCGGCCGCCGAGGCCGACCTGTTCGAGCACGCGCGGGATCCGGGCGACGTCGTGGCCGCCCATGGCCGCGAGCACCCGCAGGTTCTCCAGCCCGGTCAGCGCCGGGTAGAACCCGGGGGTCTCGATCAGCGCGCCGACCCGACCGAGATAGCGCGCGGGCTGTGAGATCGGGTGACCGAGCACCGTGGCGGTGCCGGCGGACGGACGGACCAGGCCGAGCAGCATGGCCATGGCGGTGGTCTTGCCGGCGCCGTTGGGGCCCACGAACCCGGCGACGGATCCTCGCGGGATGTGCATGGTGAGCTGGTCGACCGCCGTGCGGGCACCGTAGCGCTTGGTCAAGCCGTCGAGGGTGACCGCCGCGTCCGGCGGCGCCGGCGGGGATGTGATCGTCATGGCGTACAGCCTCGGCGACCAGCCGCCGCACGTCGTCCGCATGCCGTGGAGATCGCCCTACGTCAGATGTGCAGACGCACTCAGCGCCGTGGCACCCGGACCAGGCCACTGTGGTACGCGAACACCACCAGCTGGGCCCGGTCCCGGGCGTGCAGCTTCATCATCGCCCGGCTCACATGGGTCCGCACGGTCGCCGGCGTGACGAAGAGCCGCGCGGCGATCTCGTCGTTGGACAGGCCCTCGGCGACCCGCGTCACGACCTCCCGCTCCCGGTCGGTCAGCAGCGCCATCGACGGCGGGACGGCGGTGGGCGCCGGCCGCGCCGCGTACTCGGCGATCAACCGTCGGGTCACCCCCGGCGACAGCAGGGCGTCACCGTCCGCCACCACCCGCACCGCGCGCACCAGCTCCGCCGGATGGGTGTGCTTGACGAGGAACCCGCTCGCCCCGGCGCGCAGTGCGTCGAACACGTACTCGTCGAGGTCGAACGTGGTCAGGATCAACACGCGGACGCCGGACAGGCGGTCGTCGGCCACGATCCGCCGGGTCGCGGCGATGCCGTCCGTCCCGGGCATCCGCACGTCCATCAGGACCACGTCCGGGACCGTGGCGACGACCGTGGCGAGGGCGGACGCGCCGTCGTCGGCCTCACCGACCACCGTGATGTCAGGCTCCACCGCCAGCAGCGCCCGGAAGCCGGCCCGGACCAGCAGCTGATCGTCGGCGAGCACCACCCGGATCACCGGTCCGCTCCCTCTACGGCACGAGCCGCCGCAGCGGGCCAGTGGGCCGCGACGGCGAACCCGCCACCCGGCCGAGGGCCGACCGCCAGGGAGCCGCCGGTCGAGGCGGCCCGCTCCCGCATCCCGATCACGCCGACCCGCCCCCCGGGTCGCCCGGCGCCACCCGCGGTGCCGACCCCGTCGTCCGTGACCGCGACCCGCAGCCCGTCCGCGTCGTCGTAGGTCACGGTCACGCGGGCCCGCGCGCCTGCGGCGTGGCGGGTCACGTTCGTCATCGACTCCTGCACGATGCGGTACGCGGCGAGCGCCACCGGTCGCGCCACCCGACCGGGTGGCACGGTGACCCGCAGCTCGACCGGCGTGCCGGCCAACTCGGTGGAGCGCGCCAGCGCGGCCAGGTCCGTCAGCCCCGGCACCGGGCGCAACGGCGACCGCTCGTCACCCGCGCGCAGCACCCGCACCATGGCGTTCAACTCGTCGAGGACCGCGCCGCTGACGCCACGGACCACCTCGAACGCCTCCCTGGCCAGGTCCGGCCGGCTGTCGATCACCTGCCCGGCCATGCCGGCCTGCACGTTGATCGTCGCCATCGCGTGGGCCACGGTGTCGTGCAGGTCCCGGGCGATCCGCAGCCGCTCCTCGGCCAGGCGGCGCTCCTCGTCCCGCTGCCGGGCCTGCGTCCGCAGCCGGGTCCGCTCCTCCTGCGCGAGCCGCCGCTCCCGAACTCCGCGCACGGCGTCGGCCGCGAACACGGCCGCCGCCGCCCACCCGACGAACGCCAGGTCCACCACGCCCGGCCCGCCGTCGACCAGGGCGCCGGCCGCCACCACCACGACGGCGGTGCCGGCCGCGAACCCGTAGGCCAGCCGCCTGGACCGCACGGAGCCGAGCCCGTACAGCACCACCAGACCCGCCAACAGCACCGGCCCGTCCGGATAGTGCCGCCCGGTGTACAGCAGCAGGGTCACCGCCACCGCGCCCGCTGCCTGGACCGGCCAGCGCCACGACACGGCGACAGCCGCACAGGCGCCGGCCACCGCGAGGTGGGCCAGGGCGTCGACGGCCCGCTCTCCGTCGTCCGGACGGACCTTCGTCGTGCCGACGACGACCAGGACGGTTCCGCACAGCCACAGTCCGACCCGCCAGAGCCGGACCAGGGCACACCGCTGCAACGACAGCATCACCGGCACATTGTGTCCGCCAGACACCGTGCGGTCGTCAGCGCCGTGTGGAGACCGCGGTCGCGCTGCCGGCCGTTGTCGTGACGACACCGAGGCCGGTTGGCGGCCTGCCGGCCCCACCGTCAGAGGATGCGGCGGACCCAGCCGTGCGGGTCGTCGACCTTGCCGCGCTGGAGGTCGACGAGCTGCTGGCGCAGGGCCGTCGTGACCCGGCCGGGCTCGCCGCCGCCCACCAGGAACTCGCCGTCGGGGAAGCGCACCCGCCCGATCGGGGTGACGACGGCGGCGGTGCCGCAGGCGAACACCTCGCGGAGCCGGCCGCTCGCGGCGTCCGCCTGCCAGTCGGCGAAGCTCACCGGCCGCTCCTCGATCCGGTGCCCGGCGTCGGCGGCCAGCGTGAGCACCGACTCCCGGGTGATGCCGGGCAGGATCGTGCCGGTCAGCGGCGGGGTGACCACGGTGTCGTCGTCGTAGACGAAGAACACGTTCATGCCGCCCAGCTCGTCGACGAAGCGACGCTCCACCGCGTCCAGGAAGACCACCTGGTCGCAGCCGTGCTCGATCGCCTCGGCCTGGGCCACCAGCGAGGCGGCGTAGTTGCCGCCGCACTTCGCCGCGCCGGTGCCGCCCGGGGCGGCCCGGGTGTAGTCCGGGGAGACCCAGACCGTCACCGGCTTCACCCCGCCGGAGAAGTACGCGCCGACCGGCGAGGCGATCACCACGTAGAGGTACTCGTTGGCGGGCCGGACGCCGAGGAACACCTCGCTGGCGAACATGAACGGCCGCAGGTAGAGGCTGCCGTCCGCGCCCTCGGGGATCCAGTCCTGGTCGGTGGCCACGAGCTGACGCAGCGAGTCGACGAACGCTTCCTCGGGCAGCGGCGGCATCGCCATGCGCCGGGCGGAGGCGGCGAACCGGGCGGCGTTGGCCTCCGGGCGGAACATGGTGACCCCGCCGTCGGCCGTCCGGTAGGCCTTCAGCCCCTCGAAGATCTCCTGCGCGTAGTGCAGCACCGCGGCGGCCGGGTCCATCGGGATCGGCGCCCGCGCCTCGACCCGGGCGTCGTACCAGCCCTTGCCGTCGGCGTAGCGGATGGTGACCATGTGGTCGGTGAAGACCCGGCCGAAACCCGGGTTGGCCAGCAGGGCGGCCCGGTCGGCGACGGATACCGGCGCGGGATTCGGACGGATCTCGAAGTCGAGCTTGTCACCACCGCTCATCGCGCTGACCTCCCTGCGGGACTACGGCACGCGGGTCCGCCTGCCGAGAAATCTGGTGCGAGAAACTTACCCCGAACGGTCGTTCAGCGGGTAGCGCCGCCCGGGCGTACCGGCAGCACCGGACGGGTGTACGCCGCCGGGCCAAGGTGCGGCCGGGCGGCGTGGTCGGAACTTCGGGACGGGGTGGCCGGCGGCCTCAGGAGGTGGCGTAACCGGCCAGCCGGTCGCCGACCTCCTCGGTGCGCAGTGCCGCGCCCGGCGCCCGCCCGGCCAGCTCCACGCCCACCGCCGCGGTGACCCGGGCGGCGGCGTCGGCGTGCCCGAGCTGGTCGAGCAGCAGGGCCGCCGAGAGTACGGCCGCCACCGGGTCGGCCACGCCGCGCCCGGCGATGTCCGGCGCCGAGCCGTGTACCGGCTCGAACATCGAGGGGTACGTCCCCTCGGGGTTGATGCTGCCGCTGGCGGCCAGCCCGATCCCGCCGGTGACGGCGGCGGCGATGTCGGTGAGGATGTCGCCGAACAGGTTGTCGGTGACCACCACGTCGTAGCGCTGCGGCTGGGTGACCAGGAACATCGCGGCGGCGTCGACGTGCTGGTACTCCGTGACCACGTCGGGGTGCTCGGCCGCCACGGCCTCGAACGCGCGCGCCCACAACGAACCGGCGTGGGTGAGCACGTTGGTCTTGTGCACGAGGGTGACCTTGCGCCGCTCCCGGCGCGCGGCACGGGCGAAGGCGTCGCGGATCACCCGCTCCACGCCGTGCCGCGTGTTCAGGCTCTCCTCGGTGGCGACCTCCGCCGGGGTGCCCCGGTGCAGCGCGCCACCGGCGCCGGCGTAGAGGCCCTCGGTGCCCTCGCGGACGACCACCAGGTCGACCTCGCCGGGCTTGACGCTCGCCAGCGGCCCGGCCACGCCGGGCCAGAGCCGCGACGGGCGCAGGTTGACGTACTGGTCGAAGGCGAAGCGCAGCTTCAGCAGCAGGCCCCGCTCCAGCACTCCCGGCGGCACGGTCGGGTCGCCGACGGCGCCCAGCAGGATCGCGTCGTGCCCGGCCAGCTCGGTCAGCACCGAGTCGGGCAGCACCTCGCCGGTGCGGTGCCAGCGGGCGGCGCCGAGGTCGTACTCGGTGGCGTCCACCCCCGGCAGCACGGCGTCGATGACCTTGCGGGCCTGCGCGACCACCTCGGGTCCGATCCCGTCCCCGGCCACCACCGCGATCCGTGCCACGTCCCTGTGCTCCCTCGCCTCGCCGTTTCGTCCGACCGTACGCCGCCGTCCCGCCTCCCGGTACGATCCTTCCAGAATGCGGGAAAGGAGGATGCACAGGATCCTCCCAGGTGGCATTCATGATGGGGTCATCTCCGCTGCCTAGCGTGATGACGAGCGGGTCAACGGGGGCCCGTGACGGAGGCCGCGAGGGCGCGGCCGGCGTCAGCGAGGGAGCAGCGTCATGCGGATCGACCAGCAGCCACGGACCCGATGGGTGGACCAGTCGGCCTTCCAGCCGCGCCGGCCGGACCTGCGGCTGGGCGCCCGCAGTCACCGCGTGGACCGGCCCGGCACGGTCGGCGAGGACCGGATCGCCGTCCAGCACACCGTGCGGACCTCCACGGCGGAATACTCGCTGCTGCTCAACGCCCCCGAGTGGCTGGGCCGTCGCGGTGTCGGGGAGGCGCTGCGGGACGCGGTGGCGGAGCTGCGGGCGATCGACCTCACCTACGGCCCGACCCGGCCGGAGAGCCTGGTCTCCCGGCTGCGCCGGGGTGAGATCAGCCCCGACTCGTACCCGCCGCTGGCCGACCTGGTGGACCGCTGCGCGGCGATGCGGGCGGCCACCGACGGCTGGTTCGACGCCTGGGCGGTGCCCGGCGGCTTCGACCCCGGCGGCCTGCTCGGCGGGTGGGCGGTCGAGCGCGCCGCCGCCCGGCTGCGCGCCGCCGGCGTCCACGACTACGCCGTGCTCACCGGCGCCGACCTGGTCGTCCGCGGGCACGCGGCGCACGGCGGTCCGTGGCGGGTGGCGATGCACCACCCGACGGACCAGCACCGGGCGCCGCTCGTGCTGGAGATGACCGCGGGCGCGGTCGGCACCTCGGGGGTGAGCGGCCGGCAGGGGCACGTGATCGACCCGCACACCGGGGAGCCCGCCGACCAGCTGGTCGCCGCGACGGTGGTCGGGCCGGACCTCGCCGTCGCCGACGCCTACGCCACCGCGCTCTACGCCGCCGGGCCGGCCGGGCTGGACTGGTTCCGCGACGGGTCGGACTACCGCGCGCTCTTCGCCCACCGCCGCTGAGCCGGCCCCGCGTCGCCTTGGGGAGCGGGCCGGACGCGCGATCGGCCCCCACGGTCTCGGCAACGACCGTGAGGGCCGGTCAGCGACGAGTGCGCGTGGCTCGCGCAATCGAGGGGTGCGGGCCGGACGGCCGGACGTCGACCTCGCCACCCGAAGACGGGCCCACGCCGCGAGCTCGGCCAGTGACCGCACCGATACGCTAGCGAATCGACGCAACTCAACGCAAGGGTCTCCACAGCGGACCGTCGCGACAGGAGCGTGCCGATCCGACGGCGGGCCGATTTCGACGCGGTGAACGGCGAATGGCACGCTGTCCGCCGTGAGTTTCGATCTGAGCGTGTGGGCCCTGGCGGACGGGGCGACACCCGAGGACGTGCGGGCGGCGGTGCTGCGGTGCCGGCAGGGACAGCACGTCGACCGGTACCCGGACCCGCGGGTGGTGGCGTTCTACCGCGCCATCACCGGCAGCTACCCGGACCGGCCGGCCGGCCCCGGCACCCCGTGGGCGGTGGCGCCGCTGCACGCGGCCAGCGACCACGTCGAGCTGAACCTGCACCCGACCTGCGAGGACCAGGTGCTGCTCGACATCGAACGGCTGGCCGGCGCGTACGACCTGATGCTCTTCGACGCGCAGGACGGCTCGGTCTATCCGCCGCCGGCCCGACTGCCCGGCTGACCACTCCCCGAGTACGACGAGGGGCCCGGCGGATCCGCCGGGCCCCTCCTGTCGCGCGTTCAGGTCACTCGTCGCGCAGGTCCGCCGCGCTGGCCGCGACCGCGCCGATCGAGTCCGCCGCCGAGGTGAGCAGGTCGGCGCCGAGCGCCTGGTCGACCGTGAGGGTCATCAGGGTCTCGCCGCCCGCCTCGCGGCGGGCCACCTGCATCGCCGCGATGTTGACGCCGGCCTCGCCGAGCAGCGTGCCGACCGTGCCGACCACGCCCGGGCGGTCGACGTAGCGCAGGAAGACCAGGATGCCCTCCGCGCCGATCTCCACGTCGAAGCCGTCGACCTCGGTGAGCTTGATGACGTCGCGACCGCCGGCGGTGGTCACCGTGCCGGAGACGCTGACCGTACGGCCGTCGGGCAGCGCGCCGCGGACGGTGACCAGGCTGGGGTGGTCGACCGCGTCGGTCTGGGCGACCAGCGTGACCTCGACGCCGCGCTCGGCGGCCAGGTGCGGCGCGTTGACGTAGGTGACCTGCTCCTCGACCACCGAGCTGAACAGCCCCTTGGTGGCGGCGAGCTTCAGCACCGACACGTCGTGGTTGACGATCTCGCCGCGCACCTCGACGGTGACGCTGGCGGCGACCCCGCCTGCGACGGCGGTGAAGGCCCGGCCGAGCTTCTCGGCCAGCGGCAGCAGCGGCCGCACGTCCTCGGCGACCACACCGCCGGCCTGCACGTTCACGGCGTCCGGCACGAACTCGCCCTGCAACGCCAGCTTCACGCTCTTGGCCACGGCCAGGCCGGCCTTGTCCTGCGCCTCGCCCGTGGAGGCGCCCAGGTGCGGGGTGGCGACCACGTTGTCGAAGGCGAACAGCGGCGAGGAGGTGCAGGGCTCCTTGGCGTAGACGTCCACGCCCGCGCCGGCGACCCGGCCCTCGGCGATCGCGTCGGCCAGGGCCTGCTCGTCGACGAGCCCGCCCCGGGCGGCGTTGACGATCCGGACGCCGGGCTTGACGACGGCCAGCTCCTTCTCGCCGATCAGGCCGACGGTCTCCGGGGTCTTCGGCAGGTGGATCGAGATGAAGTCGCTCTCCCGCAGCAGCTCCTCCAGCCCCACCAGGCGGACGCCGAGCTGGGCCGCGCGGGCCGGCTGGATGTAGGGGTCGTACGCGATCAGCCGGGTGCCGAAGGCGGCGATCCGCTGGGCGAAGAGCACGCCGATGCGGCCGAGGCCGACCACGCCGACGGTCTTGCCCTGGATCTCGACGCCGGTGTACTTCGACCGCTTCCACTCCCCCGCCTTCAGCGCGGCGCTGGCGCTGGCGGTGTTGCGGGCCACGGCGAGCAGCAGCGCGAGGGCCTGCTCGGCGGCGGAGACGATGTTCGAGGTGGGGGCGTTGACGACCATGAGGCCCCGCGCGGTGGCGGCCGGCACCTCGACGTTGTCCAGACCCACGCCCGCCCGGGCGACGACCTTCAGTCGGGGCGCGGCGGAGATCGCCTCGGCGTCGATCTGGGTGGCGCTGCGCACGATGACGGCGTCGGCCTCGGAGAGCGCCGAGAGCAGGGCCGGACGGTCGGTGCCGTCGACGTGCCGGACGTCGAAGTCGTGGGCCAGCACCTCGATGGCGGCGGGGGCGAGTTCTTCGGCGATCAGTACGACAGGAGTCATTGGTCCTCGTAGTTGTCGTCAGAGCGGTGGGCCGGGCTGCGGGACGCCGCGCTGCGCCCTGCGCTGATCC
Source organism: Micromonospora sp. M71_S20 (assembly GCF_003664255.1). Taxonomy (NCBI): domain Bacteria; kingdom Bacillati; phylum Actinomycetota; class Actinomycetes; order Micromonosporales; family Micromonosporaceae; genus Micromonospora; species Micromonospora sp. M71_S20. The sequence goes on from NZ_RCCV01000001.1 coordinate 972,714, forward strand.
GGGCCATGGCCGTCAGGTGCCGGCTACGCACCTACCCCGCGATCGTAGGGGCCCGGCCGGCCGGCATGTCCCGGACTACGGGGTGAGTGCCCTCACAACGGGTGACGGCCCGCCGGTGAACGGCGCGTGACGGGCGCGTGGGGTCGCCCCGGCGTGGCGGGTGCGTCGGTCGGGCCCGGCCGGTTCGGCCCGGCCCGTCGCGCGGCGAGCCGGGGCGGACACGGCCTGCGCGAGCGGCGTGGTGGTGCGGACAGGGAGCGGCCCGGTCCGGGCGCCGGGGAGAGCGCCCGGGCCGGGCCGCCGGGGGTGTGTCTCAGGCAGTCTCGGTGATCGGGCGGTCGACCCAGCTCATCATGCCGCGCAGCTTGCTGCCGGTCTCCTCGATCGGGTGCGCCGCGCCCTCGGCCTGCCACTTGCTGAAGTTGGGCCGGCCGGCCTCGTCCTCGGCCACCCACTCCCGGGCGAACTCGCCGGACTGGACCTCGCTGAGGATCTTGCGCATCTCCTCCTTGACCCGGGCGTCGATGACACGCGGGCCGCGGGAGAGGTCGCCGTACTCGGCCGTGTCGGAGATGCTGTAGCGCATCTTCGCGATGCCGCCCTCGTACATGAGGTCGACGATCAGCTTCAGCTCGTGCAGGCACTCGAAGTAGGCCACCTCGGGGGCGTAGCCCGCCTCGGTGAGCACCTCGAAGCCGGTCTGCACGAGCGCCGCCGCGCCGCCGCAGAGCACCGCCTGCTCGCCGAAGAGGTCGGTCTCGGTCTCCTCGGTGAAGGTGGTCCGGATGACGCCGGCCCGGGTGCCGCCGATGCCCTTGGCGTACGACAGGGCCAGCGCGAGGGCGCCGCCGCTGGCGTCCTGCTCGACGGCGACCAGGCAGGGCACGCCCTTGCCGTCGGCGTACTGGCGGCGCACCAGGTGACCCGGGCCCTTCGGCGCGACCATCGCCACGTCGACGTCGGCCGGGGGCTTGATCAGGCCGTAGCGGATGTTGAAGCCGTGGCCGAAGAAGAGCGCCTTGCCCGGGGCCAGGTTCGGCGCGATCGACTCGGCGTAGATGCTGCGCTGGGCGGTGTCCGGCGCGAGGATCATGATGACGTCGGCCTCGGCCGCCGCCTCGGCCGGCGTGAGCACGCGCAGGCCCTGTTCCTCGGCCTTGGCCCGGCTCTTGGAGGCCTCCGGCAGACCGATCACCACGTCGACTCCGGAGTCGCGCAGCGACAGCGCGTGGGCGTGGCCCTGGCTGCCGTACCCGATCACCGCGACCTTCCGGCCCTGGATCAGGCCCAGGTCGGCATCGTCGTCGTAGTACACCTCAACGCTCATGATTTCCCTTTCGTACGGCGGCCCGGGCGGCCCGTCGTGGATCTGTGCGGTCCCAGGCGGCGCGACGCGCCGGCACTGGTCGGGCGGTCCCGGCCGGCGCGGGGCACCGGCCGGGTCGGGGTCAGGCGGCCCGGAGCGAGGGCCCGGCGGTGATGGAGCGCGAGCCGCGCCCGATCGCCACCAGCCCGGACTGGACCATCTCCTTGATCCCGAACGGTTCGAGGTCGCGCAGCAGCGCGTCGAGCTTGTCCGGGGTGCCGGTGGCCTCGATGGTCAGCGTGTCCGGCGCCACGTCGACCACCCGGGCCCGGAACAGGCCGACCGTCTCCAGCACCTGGGCCCGGGCCGCGCGGTCGGCGCGCACCTTGACCAGGAGCAGCTCCCGGGCGACCGAGACCTGCGGGTCCAGCTCGACGATCTTGAGCACGTTGACCAGCTTGTTGAGCTGCTTGGTGACCTGCTCCAGCGGGGACGACTCGGCGTTGACCACGATGGTGATCCGCGAGACGTCCGGGTTCTCGGTCTCCCCGACGGCGAGACTGTCGATGTTGAAGCCGCGCCGGGAGAACAGCCCGGAGACCCGGGCCAGGACGCCCGGCTTGTTCTCCACCAGGACGCTCAGCGTGTGCATTGTCATGCCACGACCTCGCTCCGCTCGGTCGTGCCCTGACGCGGCACGGGACTGAGCCTGATGATTCGCTCGCGTTGCTCGCTCATGTCAGATGTCATCCTCGTCGAAGGCCGGGCGGACGCCCCGGGCGAACATGATCTCGTCGTTGCTGGTGCCGGCGGCGACCATCGGCCACACCATGGCGTCCTTGCCGACGACGAAGTCGATGACCACCGGTGCGTCGTCGATGGCCATCGCGGCGGCGATGGTCCGGTCGACGTCCTCGGCGTTCTCGCAGCGCAGGCCCACGCAGCCGAGCGCCTCCGCGAGCTTCAGGAAGTCGGGGATGCGGTGCTTGTGGGTGCCGAGGTCGGTGTTGGAGTAGCGCTCCCCGTAGAACAGGGTCTGCCACTGCCGCACCATGCCGAGGTTGCCGTTGTTGATCACGGCGATCTTGACCGGGATGCCCTCCAGCGCGCAGGTGGCCAGCTCCTGGTTGGTCATCTGGAAGCAGCCGTCGCCGTCGATCGCCCACACCACCGTGTCCGGCTTGCCGGCCTTGGCGCCCATCGCCGCCGGCACCGCGTAGCCCATCGTGCCGAGGCCGCCCGAGTTCAACCAGGTGTACGGCTTCTCGTAGGAGATGAACTGCGAGGCCCACATCTGGTGCTGGCCGACCCCCGCCACGTAGATCGCGTCCGGGCCGACGAGCTCGCCGAGCCGCTTGATCACGTACTGCGGGGAGAGGGTGCCGTCGGCCGGCTCCTCGTAGCCCAGCGGGTACCGGTTGCGCAGGTCGTCGAGCTGGGTCCACCAGTCGGCGAGGTCGACGCGCCGGCCGGCCGCCTGCTCGTTGGTCACCGCCGCGATCAGCTCGTCGATGACGTGCCGGGCGTCGCCGACGATCGGGACGTCCGCGTGCCGGTTCTTGCCGATCTCGGCCGGGTCGATGTCGGCGTGCACCACCGCCGCGTCCGGGGCGAACGAGTCCAGCTTGCCGGTGACCCGGTCGTCGAAGCGGGCGCCCAGGGCCACGATCAGGTCGGCCTTCTGCAGGCCGTAGACCGCGGAGACCGTGCCGTGCATGCCAGGCATGCCCAGGTGCTGCGGGTGCGAGTCGGGGAACGCGCCGAGCGCCATCAGCGTGGTGACCACCGGGATCCCGGTCAGCTCGGCCAACCGGCGCAGCCCCTCCGTGGCGCCGGCCTTAAGCACGCCGCCGCCGACGTAGAGCACCGGGCGCCGGGCGGTGGCCATCAGCCGGGCCGCCTCGCGGATCTGCTTGCCGTGCGGGTGCAGGGTCGGGCGGTAGCCGGGCAGGTCCAGCGTCGGCGGCCAGGTGAAGGTGGTGGGCGCCTGGAGGACGTCCTTGGGGATGTCGACCAGGACCGGCCCGGGTCGGCCGGTGGCGGCCAGGTGGAACGCCTCGGCCAGCACCCGGGGGATCTCCTCGGCCTCCTGCACCAGGAAGTTGTGCTTGGTGATCGGCAGGGTGATGCCCTGGATGTCCGCCTCCTGGAAGGCGTCCGTGCCGATCGAGGGCCGCGCGACCTGCCCGGTGATCGCCACGATCGGCACCGAGTCCATGTACGCGTCGGCGATCGGGGTGACCAGGTTCGTGGCACCGGGCCCGGAGGTGGCCATGCAGACCCCCACCCGGCCGGTCGCCTGGGCGTAGCCCGTCGCCGCGTGCCCGGCGCCCTGCTCGTGCCGGACCAGGATGTGCCGGACGGTGGAGTCGTAGAGCGGGTCGTACGCCGGCAGGATGGCGCCGCCCGGGATGCCGAAGACGATGTCGACGCCGAGCGCCTCGAGGGACCGCACGAGCGAGCCAGCACCGCTGACCTGGGCCGGGGCGGGTGAGCGTACCCCCGGGACGGCCGGGGTGGCCGCGGCACGGGCGGCGCCGGCGTGCTCGGCGTCGCTCGCGGGCTCGGCGACCGTGCGGGCCCGCCGGGCGGAGTGGGCGAGTGTCTCTGGCGTGGGTCTCGTCATGGCGGTTCAGGCCTTCGGCTGGAGTGGGTGCGGCTGTTCGAGCGGGTGACGCGGGCGACGCCCGGCGTCGATGGGTCCGACGGCAACAAAAAAGCCCTCGTGCAGGATGCACGGGGCCAGCGCACTCTCGACATGGAGAGTGCGCTCAGGTAAGTACTCGCAGCGACCGGTACGACGACATGCGGCAAGCCTGACGCATCTCACGCGATGAGTCAACTGATCCCACATGTTGGTTGACGGAGCGTCGGATTTCACCCGTCCGGGACGCTAGGAACCCCGCTCCACCTGCGCGGACCTGTGCTCGGAGGGGCGTGGGGCGGGCAGCGTCGGCAGCCGCCGGGGCGGCGGCGACGCGGGCGAGCCGGCCGGCGCCGGGGCCTGGGCCGGGCGGGCCCCCGGGGACGTGGCCGCCTCCAGCATGGCTTCCAGGTGCTCGGCCGGCACGCCCCAGCCGAAGAGCGCTCCCTGGCCGAACCGGCAGCCGGCGGCGACCACAGCGGCCAGCTCCGTCGGCGTGGTCACCCCCTCGGCGATGACCTCCAAACCGAGCTGGTGACCGAGTCGCATGACGATGTCGACCATCGGCGCGAACGCCGGGCCGTCCCTGCCCACCGGCCGCACCGGCTCGTGCTCCGCGACCAGGCCGTGGTCGATCTTGAGGATGTCGATCGGCAGGCGGCGCAGCTGGCCGAGCGACGAGTATCCGGCGCCGAAGTCGTCCAACGCGATCCGGACGCCGGTCAGCCGCAGCGCCGTCAGCCGCCGGATCAGTTCGTCCAGGTCCGTCGCGACGGCGTGCTCGGTGACCTCCAGCACCAGCCGCTGCGGCGGCACGCGGTGGGCGCGCAGCGCCTCGGCGACCTGGACCACGTATTCCGGGGCGTGCAGCTCGCGGGGGGACACGTTGACCGAGACCCAGACGTCGTGGCCGTCGGCCAGCCAGCGGGAGAGCTGGTGGCACGCCTGGTGCAGCACCCAGGCGCCCAGCTTGGCGATCATCCCGCACTCCTCGGCCAGCGGGATGAACTCGTCCGGGCCGACGTTGCCCAGCACCGGGTGGCGCCAGCGCAGCAGCGCCTCCGCGCCGACCGGGCGCACCGAGGGCAGGGACGCCACCGGCTGGAACGCCAGGCGCAGCTCGTCGCGCTCGATCGCGCCGCGCAACTCGTGCTCCAGCGTGGTACGCCGGCGCAGCAGCTGGTCGTACGCGGCGTCGTAGCGCTCGATCCGGTTCTTGCCGCGCTGCTTGGCGTAGCGCAGCGCCAGGTCGGCGTGGCGCAGCAGCAGCTCCACGTCGGGCTCGCCCGTCCAGCCGGCCACCCCGATGCTCACCGACAGGAAGACCGGCCCCTCCGGCTGGTCGTAGGCGCGCCCGAGCACGCCGAGCAGGCGCTCGGCGACCCGGTCCGCGTCGGCGGGCTGGCCGTGCATCAGCACCGCGAACTCGTCGCCGCCGAGCCGGGCCGCCACGTCGCCGGGGCGCAGGTTGGCGCGCAGCCGCTCGCCGACCTCGGCCAGCACCGCGTCGCCCACGTCGTGGCCGCGCATGTCGTTGACGTGCTTGAAGCCGTCGAGGTCGAGCCCGAGCAGCACGCAGGGGGAGCCGGCCTCGGCGCACCGGTGCAGCGCCTGCAACAGCCCCCGCCGGTTGGCCAGCGCGGTCAGTTGGTCGGTGTGCGCCAGCTCGCGGAAGTGCGCCTCCCGCTCGGCCAGCCGCCGGGCGTAGCCGCGCACGTCGTGCAGCGTCAGGTACTGCCGGGTCACCAGGGCGAAGCCCTCCACGCTGCCGGCGACGATGCCCAGCGCGTCGAACCGGCCGTCCTGGAGCAGGTGGTACATCGCCGAGGCGGCCATGGCGAACATCGGGACGAACGCGTACGCGCCGTCGCGGCGGATCAGGTCGGTGGCCGGCCGGTCCGCCGCGTCCGGCCGGCGGGCGGCCGACGCGGCGGCGACCAGGCCGGCGGCGAGCACGCCCGCCCCGACCAGCGCCATGCCCGGCCCGGCCTGGCAGAGACCGGTGGCGATGCCGAGCCCGCCGCAGGTGACGGCGGTGGCCCCGGCGCCGCCCCAGGCGGCGCGACCGCGCGGCGGCGGGGCACGGAAGGCCACGATCAGGGCGAGCCCGGCGGTCAGGGCCGCGCTGACCGTGGCGAGCAGGATCGGCACGCAGGCCACCGGGGTGGCGTCGCCGAGCAGCCGGGTGGGCTCGGAGAAGATCACCCAACCGACGAACCAGAACGCCGTCGCCATCACCAGGCCGTCGAGCGCCAGCCGGGCGGTGGCCGCCGCCGTGGCGGCCACGCCGGGCAGCCGGAGCAGCCCGGCGGAGAAGATCAGCCCGCTGACCGCCGTGCCGATCGACACGACGCCGGCCCAGCCCATGCGCCGGTCCGGGGCCTGCCCCGCGTGCCCGGCGACGGAGAGCGCCACGGCCACCCCGACCAGCAGGGTGACCAGCGCCACCCCGGACGCGGCGGCGAGCAGCAGGTACGCCTGCCGGTGCGGACCGGCGCGGCGCAGGACGCCGACGGCCGACAGCGCGGTGGCCGCCGCGGCGACCAGCCCGCACAGCACCGCGACCGCGACCATGCCCGGGGGGAACTGCACGTTCCAACTGTGCCGGATACGTGCGCGGCGTGGGGGCCCGGGTGTGCATCCTTTGGGACACGGCGCGGACGGCGGCCGGCCGTCCCGGCGGCGGTGTCACACTGGTGGGCATGCCTGAGCTGCGGTCGAAGACCTCCACGCACGGTCGGACGATGGCCGGCGCCCGGGCCCTGTGGCGGGCCACCGGGATGACCGACGACGACTTCGGCAAGCCGATCGTCGCCATCGCCAACAGCTTCACCCAGTTCGTACCCGGTCACGTGCACCTCAAGGACATGGGCGGCCTGGTCGCCGAGGCGGTGGCGGAGGCCGGCGGGGTGGGCCGCGAGTTCAACACCATCGCCGTGGACGACGGCATCGCCATGGGCCACGGCGGGATGCTCTACTCCCTGCCCAGCCGGGAGCTGATCGCCGACGCGGTGGAGTACATGGTCAACGCGCACTGCGCCGACGCCCTGGTCTGCATCTCCAACTGCGACAAGATCACTCCGGGCATGCTGCTGGCCGCCCTGCGGCTGAACATCCCGGCCGTCTTCGTCTCCGGCGGGCCGATGGAGGCCGGCAAGACCGTGGCGATCGAGGGCGTCGTGCACTCCAAGATCGACCTGATCGACGCGATGATCGCCTCCTCCAACGAGGCCGTCACCGACGACCAGCTCGGCGAGATCGAGCGGTCGGCCTGCCCGACCTGCGGTTCGTGCTCCGGCATGTTCACCGCCAACTCGATGAACTGCCTCACCGAGGCGATCGGCCTGGCGCTGCCGGGCAACGGCTCGACGCTGGCGACCCACGCCGCGCGCCGGTCCCTCTTCGTCGAGGCCGGCCGCACCGTCGTGGAGATCGCCAAGCGGTGGTACGACGGCGACGACGCCTCCGTGCTGCCGCGCGCCGTCGCCAGCCGGGCCGCGTTCGAGAACGCGGTCGCCCTGGACGTGGCGATGGGCGGCTCGACCAACACGATCCTGCACCTGCTCGCCGCCGCCCGCGAGGCCGAGCTGGACTTCGACGTCGCGGACATCGACGCCGTCTCCCGCCGGGTGCCCTGCCTGGCCAAGGTCGCCCCGAACTCCCCGCAGTACCACATGGAGGACGTGCACCGGGCCGGCGGAATCCCGGCCATCCTCGGCGAACTGGACCGGGCCGGCCTGCTCCACCGGGACGTGCACGCGGTGCACTCCCCCAGCCTGGATCGCTGGCTCGCCGACTGGGACGTCCGGGGCGGGTCGGCGACGGCGGAGGCGGTCGAGCTGTTCCACGCCGCCCCGGGCGGGGTGCGCACCACCGAGCCGTTCTCCACCACCAACCGCTGGTCGTCGCTGGACACCGACGCGGCCGAGGGCTGCGTGCGGGACCTCGCCAACGCCTACAGCGCGGACGGCGGGCTGGCCATCCTGCACGGCAACCTGGCCCCGGAGGGCTGCGTGGTGAAGACCGCCGGGGTGCCCGAGGAGTGCCTGACCTTCCGGGGCCCGGCCAAGGTCTACGAGTCGCAGGACGACGCCGTCGAGGCGATCCTCAACAAGCGGATCGTCGCCGGCGACGTGGTGGTGATCCGCTACGAGGGGCCGAAGGGCGGCCCCGGCATGCAGGAGATGCTCTACCCGACCTCGTTCCTGAAGGGCCGGGGCCTGGGCCGCTCCTGCGCGCTGCTCACCGACGGGCGCTTCTCCGGCGGCACCTCCGGGCTCTCCATCGGGCACGTCTCACCGGAGGCGGCCTCCGGCGGGCTGATCGCCCTCGTCGAGTCCGGCGACGAGATCGTCATCGACATCCCGGGCCGGTCGATCGAGCTGAACGTGGCCCCCGACGTGCTGGAGGCCCGCCGCGTCGCGCAGGAGAAGCGCGACAAGCCGTACACCCCGGTCGACCGGCAGCGGCCGGTGTCCGCGGCGCTGCGCGCGTACGCCTCGATGGCGACCTCGGCCAGCGACGGCGCCTACCGCCGCGTGCCCGACTAGCCCGGCCCCGCCCCGCCCCGCCCCGCCCCCGGCGGATCTTGGCAGGAAACGGCCCCTCCAGGGGCGCTCTCCTACCAGGATCGGCGCGGTGGCTCGGTGATCGGCGAGCAGGCGTGCGTCGGCGGGTGGCGCCGATGCTACGTTGCGTCTTTTCGGGGCGGCTGGCGTCCCGGCGACGGGGCTCAGCCCCGGGGAGAAACGCGGTGCCCATTGTCGACATGCCCGCACTGCACGAGCGGATCGTCGTCCACATCTGCGCGACGATCGGCCCGATGTTGGAGCGACGTGCGACGGAGGAGCTGTACGCGGTGGCGCTCACCACGGACAGCGACGTCATCACGGTCCGCTTGGCGACGCACACCGAAGAAGCCCTCAGGCTGCTTGTCGATGTCGACGACGAGTATGCCGACGACTACCGCTGGTGGCCCGACGAGTGGGTTGTCGCCGATGACGACGGGACGCCCGAACAGGGTGTCGAGTCGACGGCCCAGATCAGCCGGGACATGTTCGACACCCACCTTTCTCTCGGCGAAGATGCCAAGGCTCACGGCGAATGGTGCGAGCGGGCCCGCGCGACACTCGAAGACGCCCTGGGTGACCGCCGCGTCCGGGCGAGCATCGCCGCTGTCAATCCCGCCTGGCACCCCGTGCTGTTCGTCACGGACACAGACGGCGATCAACGCCCCACGGTGCGCAGCATCGACCTCCTCAACACCGGCCACCCGAACCCCGACCTCGTCGCTTCCGCCCGCAGCTTCTTCCAGCAGACGTGACCGTGACGACGCCGCTCAGCCGGCCCTGGCGGCCTCCTGAGCGGCGTCACCAGTCAGGCCTTCCCCGCCCGGCAGCACGACGGTCCGGGCGTACCGGATGGCGGTCGGGGTGTCGGGGAAGACCAGGCCGTCGCGACGCAGCCGCTCCGCGACGCCGAGGGTGGCGAGCACCTGGTCGTGGCCGGGAGCGATGCCGGAGAGCAGCACGGTGATGCCGCGCTCCTGAAGCCGGAGGATCGCGTCGCCGAGCACGTGCGCGCCGGTCGCGTCGAGGGTGGTCACCCGCGACATCCGCAGGATGACCACGCGCACGTCGGCCACGTCGGAGAGCTGGAGCAGGAAGCTGTGCGCGGCGGCGAAGAAGAGCGGGCCGTCCAGCCGGTAGGCCACGATGTGGTCGGCGAGCAGGGCCCGCTCCTCGGCGCTGTGCTCGCCGGGGTCGAGCGGAACCCGTTCCACGCGGGCCGTGCGGGCCACCGCGCGCAGCGCGATCACGATCGCCACGCCCACCCCGACCGCGACGGCGGTCACCAGGTCCAGCGCCACCGTGACCGTGAAGGTGAGCACCAGCACGAGGGCGTCGCCCCGGGTGGCCCGGGCCAGCGCCCAGAGCGACCCGGCCTCGACCATCCGGACGGTGGTGGCCAGCAGGACGCCGGCCAAAGCGGCGAGCGGGATCCGACCGACCAGCGGGGCGGCGGCCAGCACGATCCCCGCGAGGGCGACGGCGTGGGTGAGCGCGGCCAGCTTCGAGCTGGCGCCGGCGCGCACGTTCACCGCCGTACGGGCGATGGCGGCGGTGGCGGGGATCCCGCCGAACGCCGGGGCGGCGAGGTTGGCCAGCCCCTGACCGAACAGCTCGCGGTCGGGGTCGTGGCGCTGGCCCACGGTCATCTGGTCGGCCACGGTGGCCGAGAGCAGGCTCTCCAGGGCGGCCAGCGCGGCGACCGCGAGGGCGGATGGCAGCAGGACCCCGACGGCGTCGAGGTCGAGGAAGGCCAGCGAGGGCGCGGGCAGGCCGGTGGGCAGTGCGCCGATGCGGGCCAGCTCGACCGGTGCGGTCTCGGCCACGACGGTCGCGACGGCCACCCCGAGCAGGGAGAACGGCCACCCGGGACGCCAGCGGGCGCCGAGCAGCATCACCGCCGCGACGCCGAGGGCCATCGTCACCGGTGCCGGCCGCGGGTCCGCGACGAACCGGGCGACCGCGTCGGCGGCCACGGCCCAGACGCGGTCGCCGTGCGCGTCGGTCACCCCGAGCGCCGCCGGCACCTGTTGCAGGGCGATGACCACCGCGATGCCGGCGGTGAAGCCCTCGATCACGGGGACGGGGAGGTAGCGGACGTAGCGGCCGAGGCGGGCGAGGGCCAGCGCGATCAGCACGAGCCCGGCCAGCGCCCCGACCATCAGCACACCGGTGGGGCCGAACTGCTGGACCACCGGCACCAGCACCACGGTCATCGCGCCGGTCGGCCCGGAGACCTGGAGGTGGGAGCCGCCGAAGACGGCGGCGACGGCGCCGGCCACCACCGCCGTCACCAGCCCGGCCTGGGCGCCAAGGCCGGAGGTGACGCCGAAGGCCAGGGCCAGCGGCAGCGCCACCACCGCCACGGTCAGCCCGGCGAGCAGGTCGCGCCGGGGCGAGCGGCGGACGGCCTGCCAGTCTGCGCGCGGCGGCAGCAGCCCGAGGAAGCGCTCGCCCAGCCTGAGTGCCTGGCTCACCGCTGCGTCCCGGCGGACCGCAGCTCGTCCAGCAGCGCGTCCCGGTCGGTGAGGACCGCGCCGAGAATGCGCCGACCGGCGGCGAGCAGGTCCGCCACGTCGGGGGTGCTGAGCGCGTACATCACCAGCGGCCCCTCCCGGCGGGAGGTGACCATGCCGGCCCGGCGCAGCACCGCGAGCTGCTGCGACAGGTTGGACGCCTCGACGTCGATCGCCGCCAGCAGGTCGCGGACCGGCTTCGGCCCGTCCTGGAGCAGCTCCAGCACCCGGATCCGGACGGGGTGGCCGAGGGTGCGGAACAGCTCCGCCTTGGCCTGGTAGAGCGGTACCGACACGTCAGCCTCCGTCGCGCCACGTCATATCGTTGCCGACTTTAGCACTTGCAGAATTCTTCAACTCGTGTCGCGGCGTGGACGGCGACGTGGTCCGCGCCGAGGTGCTTCCGATCGTGTCCGCCCGGGGCCGAGCCCGCCCCTCACCGCGACGACCGCAGCCGACGGGCGACCGGCTCTGGCGGCCACCGGCGCGTGCCGGCGTGGGCGTCAGACGGCCCGGCTACCGCTGCACACGCGGCAGGGCCGCCCCCTCAGTACGCGACTAGGGCGATGGCCAGCGACGACACCGCGGCGGCGAGCAGCACCGCGCCGGTGCCGACGCCGACCACCGCGCTCGCCGCGACGGTGCGGGCCCGGGCCACCGGGGCCGCCGCCAGCGCCACCGCCGTCACCAGGGCGGCGACCACGTGGATCAGCGGATAGTCGAGCAGCGCCGCGACTGGGAACAGGTGCACCCCCACCACGAGGGCGACCCAGACCGGGATCAGGTCCCGTCGGCGCCGCAGGGCGAGCAGCCCGGCACCGAGTGCGGCGATGCCGAACTCGATGCCCACGACGACGCCGAAGGCGCGGCTGGTGTCGGCGTCGAAGGCCGTCGCTTCGGACCAGCGCCGCCAGGTGATGGTCCCGCCGGCGACCGCGGTGAGCAGCGACAGCACCGATCCGACGCCGAGGAACGGTCGCCAACTCCTGGGCGGCGCCTCCTGGGCCCAGCCGAACCAGCTGGACGCGAAGAAGCCGAACACCACCGCCGTGCCCGACGCGTCACGAACGTGTTCCGCGATCATGGTTCTCCCCTGGGTGATGCGGCGTCGGGCTCTCGCCGCAGCGGCCACCCGATCTTGGTTAATCCTCGCCCCGAGGAGCGGACCGTCTGCCACCGGGGGCGGTGAGCTGCTCGGGGATGCTCGGGCCGACTCCCCTCGGGCACCTGAGGTGAGCGCCAACCTCAGCGACCGAGCCCCGCCGCCATGGCACGACGACAGCATCTCGAGCAGTCACCTGGCTGACATCCGGCACGGATTACTTCCACAAAGGTCCATACCGCTGAGGGGTTGACCAACCGCCAGACAAAGACGCATAGCCAACAGACGAAAGGACCTCCTACGCGGTCGGATCTTCGTGTGCGGAAGGGCAGCCGGTCCGACCGGTATCCGAACAAATAGCAGGTAGCTTCTCGTACACCACCGCTACGAGGAGTTCGTGCATGTCTGAGGAAACCTGGCTTACCGCTCGCTTGATTCCTACGTCAGGCATCAATGGGGCTGAGGAGCAGGAGCGCCGAGCAACTTCCGCCCTGCTTGCGGTCATGAGCGCGGTGCGCGAGTTCGGCCGGGTGATCACACAGTCGGTCGGCGCTCCAGCCGGGACAGTGCAGACCTTCATCGAGGTGCCCTTCAAGCTCGGCACCCAGCAACTGTTCCCGGACGGCTTGATTCGCGTCAGTCGGGGCCAACGGCAATGGACCGCACTGGTCGAGGTGAAGACCGGCAACAACACGCTGAAGACCGAACAGCTTGAGGCCTACCTGGATGTGGCTCGCGAGCAAGGCTTCGACGCCTTGATCACCATTTCCAATGAGATAGCACCTGTCGCTGGCCAACATCCGACGCCGGTTGACCGACGCAAGTTGAGGAAGGTCGCACTGCACCATCTGCCGTGGACCGAGATCCTCACGCACGCCGTCATTCAGAAGGAATACCGGGGTGTCGCCGACCCTGACCAGGCGTGGGTCCTCGGGGAGCTGATCCGGTACCTGGAGCACCCGCGCTCAGGCGCGATGGAGTTCAGTGACATGGGGCCCGCTTGGGTTCAGGTGCGCGAGGGCGTCTCCACCGGCACCCTCCGCGCCACCGACAGCGGCGCGGCCGAGATCGCGGGCCGGTTCGATGCCCTGATCCGATACGCCTGCCTGCGGCTGGGCAGACGCCTCGGCACCGAGGTGACGCCCGCCCTGAGCCGGAGGGACGTTGCGGACCCGAACGCGCGGACGCAGTCGCTTGTCGGCCAGTTGGCCTCGACCGGGACCCTGACCGGTGGCATCAAGATTCCCGGCTCGGTGGGCTCGCTCCACGTGTCAGCAGACCTTCGCGCAGGGCAGATCATTTGCCACGTTGACGTCGACGCCCCACGTGCGGGTCGGCCGACGACTCGGGTCAACTGGCTCGTACGCCAGTTGAAGGACGCACCCGATACGACACGGATCGAGGCCTTCGTCATGCACTCTCGCGGAGGCGGCGCCACCGAACTGCTCCGCGAGGTGCGTACTGACCCGACCGTTCTGATCATGGACCCCACCCGCGAGCTGCGCACCTTCCGCGTGGCCCGGTCCACCGCATCCGGCACCAAACGCGGTACTGGCCGAGGCGCGTTCATCGACTCGGTGCTGAACGCCATCGACGACTTCTACGAACAGGTCATCCAGAACCTCAAGCCTTGGATGCCGACGCCACCGCGCCTGCGCGCCCCGGAAGAGGTTGAGCAGGCGGAGCCCGTGGCCGCCAGCTTGATTTCCACCGCCATCTCGTCCCAGGACACCCCCGACTTCGGCCGGGAACCGCGATCAGAGAACCAGCGAGGGTGACGAGCCGTCGCCCCTGACAGCACGACGGAGATCTTGGTACGGAACGGCCCCTCCAGGGGCCGTTTCTTGCCAAGATCTCCGTCGTCGACCGTCAGTCGGCGACGGTGTCGCTGACGTGGCGCAGGACGGGGCGGGTGGTCAGGGCCGCCGGGGCCAGTGGGGCGTTCGTGCGCACCGTGAACGTGGTCGACTCGCCGGGTAGCAGGGTGACCAGTGCCTCGTCGACCTCCGCCGCGGGGTCCAGCCGGTCCGGGAAGAGCGTCAGGTCGCGCAGGACCGTGCGGGCGGTGACCCGGACCCGGTGCCCGCCGTCGACCGACTCGACCGCAGCGTCGTACCCGGCCGGCGGCCAGTCGGCGTCGCGGTCCTCGGCGAAGAACCAGAGCGCCCGCTCGGCCGTGCCGCCCGCGTCGGCCACCAGCAGCTCGCGGCGGGCCTCGTCCGGCCGCGCCAGCTCCGCCGGCAGCGCCAGCTCGATCCTGGCGTACGCGGGGACGTCCAGCTCCAGCGTGACCTTGGCCCGTGGCTCGCCGGTCAGGGTCAGCCGGGTCACCGATGCCGTCGCCCGCCACGGGGTCGCCCCGTCGTTGACCCCGATCAGGGCCAGGCCGCCCGCGCGGGGCTGGACGGTCAGCAGCCGGTCCGCGTACGCCCGGCGCAGCGCGTACCACAGCGGCTTGCGGCGGCCGTCGCCGTCGACGGCCGACCACGAGGTCACCGGCCAGCAGTCGTTGAGCTGCCACACGATCGTGCCCGCGCAGACGTCCCGGTGGGAGCGGAAGTGCTCCACCGCGAGCTGGATCGCCCGCGCCTGGTTGAGCTGCGTCAGCCAGTGCCAGTCGTCGAAGTCCGCCGGTGGCGGCAGGTGGGCGTCGAGCCCCCGCCGGAGCTTCGCGTCGCCGTCGATCGCCTTCTGGTGGTGCGCCATGCCGGGCGAGTCGGGCGCGAGGGGCTCGTCCGACAGCGCCCGGCGCAGCGTCGCGTACGCGGGCGGGGCCTGGTAGCCGAACTCGGCGACGAAGCGCGGCACGTACTCGCGGTACTTCGTGTAGTCGTCGGTGTTCCAGACGTCCCAGATGTGCGTGGTGCCGTGCGCCGGGTCGTTGGGGTGGATCTCCTCGCTGCCCGACCACGGGCTGCCCGGCCAGTACGGGCGCGTCGGGTCCAGCTCGGCCACGATCCGGGGCAGCAGCTCCAGGTAGTAGCCGCGCCCCCAGCTGCGCCCCGCGAGGGGCTCCTGCCAGTCCCAGTCGTGCCAGCCCCAGATGTTCTCGTTGTTGCCGGTCCAGAGCACCAGCGACGGGTGCGGCGCAAGCCGGACCACCTGCTCGGCGGCCTCGGCGGCCACCTCGGCGCGGAACGGCTCCTCCTCGGGGTAGGCGGCACAGGCGAAGAGGAAGTCCTGCTGCACCAGCAGCCCCAGCTCGTCGGCGAGGTCGTAGAAGTCGTCCGACTCGTACCGGCCGCCGCCCCAGACGCGCAGCAGGTTGACGTTCGCGTCGGCGGCCTGCCGGAACCGGTGCGCCAGCCGCTCGCGGGTGACCCGGGTGGGGAACGCGTCGTCGGGGATCCAGTTGACCCCCCGGACGAAGACCGGGGTGTCGTTGACGTGCAGGGCGAACGGGGTGCCGTGCGCGTCGGGGGCGGTGTCGAGGCGTACGGAGCGGAACCCGATCCGCCGGGACCAGGCGTCGAGCGGGCGGCCGGCGGCGTCGTGCAGCGTCACCTCCAGCGGGTGGCGGGGCTGATCGCCGTACCCCCGCGGCCACCACAGCGCCGGATCGCGGACGGTGAGGGTCAGCGCGGCCGTGCGCTGCCCGGCCGGGATCGTCGCCTCGGCCCGCGTGCCGGCGACGCTCGCCCGCACGGTCAGCGGCGCGTCCCCTGCCCGCTCGACCTCGACGTGTAGCTCCACCCGGCCGTCGCCGGCCTCGACGGTCACCAGGGGACGCACGACGGCCAGCCGCGCCGCGGACCAGGCGTGCAGCCCGATCTCCTGCCAGATGCCGGCGGTGACCAGGGTCGGCCCCCAGTCCCAGCCGAAGTTGCAGGCCATCTTGCGGATGAACGGGAACGGCTCCGGGTAGGCGTTCGGCCGGTCCCCGAGCCGGTCCCGCTGCGCCTCGGCGTAGCGGTAGGCGGAGTCGAAGCGTACGGCCAGGGTGTTGGACCCGGCGACCAGCCGCGACCGGACGGCGAAGCGGTGGCCGCGGTGCATGTTCTCGGCGCGGCCGACCTCGGCGCCGTTGAGGGTGAGCGTGGCGACGGTGTCCAGGCCGGCGCAGACCAGGTCGACCCGCTCGTCGTCGCCCGGCTCGTGGCGGAAGGTGGTCTCGTAGACCCAGTCGGTGCGCCCGACCCAGGCCAGCGCCTTCTCGTTGTCGTCCAGGTACGGGTCGGGGATCAGGCCGGCGGCGAGCAGGTCGGTGTGCACGCAGCCGGGGACGGTGGCCGGCACCGCGCGGCCCGCGACCGCGGGCGGCACCTGCGGTCCCGGTACCGCCCGCAGGGTCCAGCCCTCGTGCAACGCTTGCCGGGTCACGACTTCACCGCACCTTCCATGATTCCGCGGACGATCTGACGGCCGCCGACGAAGAGCATCACCAGCAGCGGGAGGGTGGCGACCAGGGCGCCGGCCAGCACCCGCCGGTACAGCACGTAGTTGCCGCTGGCGAGGTCGGAGAGGGCGACCATCGAGGTCGGATAGTCGGTGCCGCCGAGGGTGATCAGCGGCCACTGGAACTCGTTCCAGGTGGCGACAAAGGTCAGCAGGCCGAGCACCGCCATGGCGGGCCGGACCGCCGGCACCACCACGCTCCAGAAGATCCGCATGGTGCTCGCGCCGTCCATCCGCGCGGCCTCGACCAGCTCGTCGGGGACCGCGTCGAGGATGAACTGCCGCATGTAGAAGACGCCGAACGCGGTGACCAGGCCGGGCACGATCACCGCCAGGAGGGTGCCGTTCCAGCCGCCCTCGCCGGGCATCCGGCCCATCAGGATGTAGAGCGCGACGACACCGAGCTGGTTCGGCACGGTCATGGTCAGGACGACCATGACCATCAGCGCGTTGCGCCCCTTGAACCGCAGCTTGGCGAAGGCGAAGCCGGCCAGCGAGCAGAAGAAGAGCACCGACGCCGTCACCACCGACGACACGATCACGCTGTTGCCGAGCGACTGGAGGAAGAACACGTCCTGCATGGAGAAGACCTCCCGCAGGTTGGTGACCAGCTGACCGCCGGGCAGCACCTGGGGCGGGATCTTCGCCAGCGCCTCGTCGGTGTTCGTGGCGATGACGAACATCCAGTAGAGCGGGAACGCCGAGAACGCGATCACGACGCTCAGGAACAGGTAGGTCCAGACGCTGCCGGGCATGTGCTGCGGCGCCCGGCCCGCCAGCGCCGCCCGCCGGGAGTTCGAAACCTTCACTTTCGACCCCCTCCCAGGCGGTTGGTGATCAGGGCGTTGATCGCCGCGACGAGCAGGATGACCAGGAAGAGGGCCCAGGACATGGCGGCGGCGTAGCCGAGGTTGAGGTCCCGCCAGCCGACCTTGTAGATGAGCTGCGCGACGGTCTGCCACTGACCGTCGTCGCCGCCGAGACCCAGGGCCGGGTTGGCGTCGAAGAGCATCGGCTCGGTGAACAGTTGCAGGCCGCCGATGGTCGAGAGCACGACGGTGAAGATGACCACCGGCCGGATCATCGGCACGGTGATCCGCCACAGCTGGCGCCACGGCCCGGCGCCGTCGACGGCGGCGGCCTCGTAGACGTCGCGCGGGATGGACTGCATGGCAGCCAGGTAGAGCAGCGCGTTGTAGCCGATCCACTTCCAGTTGACCATGGTGGCGATGGCGATCCACGAGGACCACTTGGCGGAGCGCCAGTCGATCGGCGCGGTCTCGCCGATCCCGAGCAGCGACAGCGCCCAGTTGGCGATGCCGGTGTCCCGGGCGAAGACCACGGAGAAGATCAGCGTGGAGGCCGTCACCGGGGTGATGTACGGCAGCAGCACCCCGACCCGGAACCAGGTCTGGGCCCGCAGCTTCCGGTTCAGCAGCGACGCGACGACCAGCGCCAGCAGCAGCTGCGGCACGGTGGAGAGCAGGAAGATGCCGAAGGTGTTGGAGAGCGCGTTGAAGAAGTCGTCGTCGGTGAACAGGCGGCGGAAGTTCTCCAGCCCGGCCCAGCCGGTGAGCGTCGGGTCGTCGAGCCGCCAGTGGCGCAGGGCGACGACGCCGTTGAAGACGATCGGGAAGAGCCCGAAGACGGCGAAGAGCAGGAAGAACGGGGCGATCAGCAGGTACGGCACGTAGCGCATGTCGAAGCGGTGCAGCCGGGTCCGCCAGGGGCCGGGCTCGTAGGGGCGGTCGCGGCGGCTGGCCGTCGCGCCGGAGTCCCGGCCGGGCCGGGGCGTCTCGGGGGCGGCGCGGGTGGTGGACATCGGGGGACCTCCAGGGGACCGGGTGGGACGGCCGGTCGGGACGGGGCGACCCGCCCCGACCGGCGTACGGTCAGGACTTGGCGGCCTTCTCGGCTTCCTTGACCGCCTCGGTCCACGCCTGGTCGGGCTTGCCCTTCAGGTTTCCGGTGGCCAGCCGGTTCAGCACGTTCTCCACCGCCACCCGGGTCGGGCCGTTCCGGCGGCCGAGGTACTGGGGGGTCAGGTTCTCCGCCGTCCTGGAGAAGATCTGGCCGACCGGGGCGTCGCTGAAGAAGGGGTTGGTGAAGTCCCTGATCGCCGGGTCCTGGTAGAGCGCCGGCTGGGAGGGCAGGTTGCCGACCTTCTTGAAGATCTCGATCTGCTGCTCGGGCTGGATCAGCCACTCGACGAACCTGTACGCCTCGTCGACGTTCCTGCCCTGCTTGGGGATGGTCAGGAACGAGCCGCCCCAGTTGCCGCCCCCGCCGGGGATGGCGGCCACGTCCCACTTGCCGCTGGTGCCGGGGGCGGTGTTCTTGATGTGCCCCTGCATCCAGGCCGGGCAGGCGAGCACGGCGAAGTTGCCCTTGACGAAGCCGCTGTTCCACTCGGGGGAGAACGCGGTGAGGTTGGCCGAGAGGTCGGCGGCGATGGTCCGGGCCGCCACGTCGAACGCGACCTTCGGGCCGCCGTCCATCTTCAGCGCCTCGCTCTCGTCGTAGAAGCCGACCGGCTGCTGCCCGAGGACGGGGTTGAAGACGTTGG
The DNA here is from genome assembly GCF_003664255.1 of Micromonospora sp. M71_S20. Taxonomy (NCBI): domain Bacteria; kingdom Bacillati; phylum Actinomycetota; class Actinomycetes; order Micromonosporales; family Micromonosporaceae; genus Micromonospora; species Micromonospora sp. M71_S20. The sequence goes on from NZ_RCCV01000001.1 coordinate 991,811, forward strand.
TGCCGGCGTCGATGAACTTCTTGCCGCTGCGTGCCGTGTACTGCTGGCCGACCTCGATGAACCTGTCCCAGGTGGGCCAGAGCGCGGAGACCTGGTCGCGTGCGGTGGGCAGGCCGGCTGCGGCGAACAGGTCGGTGCGGTAGCACATGGCCAGGCCGCCGACGTCGGTGCCGAGGCCGATCTGGGCCTTGCCGTCGGGCGTCAGGGTCTGCTTCCACTTCCACGGCAGGTACTTCTGCTCGTACGTGCCGGCGCCCTTGTCGAGCAGGTTGACGAACTTGTCGGCCTGGCCGCGGAACTGGACCACGAAGCCCTCGTCGACGGCGGCGATGTCCGGCGCGCCGGAGCCGGCGACGAGCTTCTTCTGCAGGTCCTCGTGCTGGGCGTTGTACTCGCCGGTGTTCAGGCTGATCTTGACGTTCGGGTTCGCGTCCTCGTACTTCGTCTTGAGCTCGTCGAGCCCGAAGTCGCCCCAGAAGTTGATTTTGAGGGTGACCGGGCCGCCCGCCTGGGAGTCGCCGCCACCCCCGCTGTTGCCGCTGCACGCCGCGACCATGACCAGGCCGACCGCGCCGACGGCGGCCGCCCTGGCCCAGTGCGTCAAGGACCGTCTCATGTCATCCTCCGCGCCAGATGGGATCGCTCCCGACATCGAGAGCCGTTGACTGAACCGGATAAGTTCCGCCACCGTACGGTCCGGTTTCGGCAGTGTCAACGGGCAGTCACCGCAGGCATCTCGCGGTAATCTGCACCGACGTGGGAGCGCGATCATGGGAGGTGGAACCATTTCGGTGAAAGACCTGGGACGCGCGCCAGCGGCACGGTCCGAGCCACCTCACGATCACTTAACCGGGAAAGTCGGCGACCGGCCCGGCGGCGCGCCCCGGTCGCGCCAGCCCGCTGTGGGAACGGTGCAGTAGCGTGGACCGCCGCCGGTCGCCCCGGCCTCGTGGTGACACCCGCCCGGGCGGGAGAGTGGAGGAGTACGCCGGTGAAGCGGCCCACGATCGCCGACGTCGCCCGCCGCGCCGGGGTGTCCAAGGGGGCGGTCTCCTACGCGCTGAACGGCCAGCCCGGGGTCTCCGAGGCCACCCGGCAGCGGATCCTCGCCATCGCCGCCGAGATCGGCTTCAACCCGAGCCGCGCCGCCCGCTCCCTCTCCGGGGCCACCGCCGACGCGGTCGGCCTGACCCTGTGCCGCCCGGCCCGCACGCTCGGCATCGAGCCGTTCTTCATGGAGCTGATCAGCGGCGTCGAGGCCGAACTCTCCGCCCGGTCGTACGCCCTCACCCTCCAGGTGGTGGCCGACCAGGACGCGGAGGTCGCGGTCTACCGCCGGTGGTGGGGCGAGCGCCGTGTCGACGGCGTCCTCGTCTGCGACCTGCGCGCCGACGACCGCCGGGTGCCGGTGCTGGAGGAGCTGGGCCTGCCCGCCGTGGTGATCGGCGGCCCGGGCGGCACCGGCGGGCTCGCCAGCGTCTGGTCCGACGACGCGGCGGCGCTGGTGGAGACCGTGGAGTACCTGGTCGCCCTCGGCCACCGCCGCATCGCCCGCGTCGGCGGGCTGCCCGCCCTGCTGCACACCGAGATCCGCACCGAGGCGTTCACCCAGGTGTGCCGCCGGCTCGGCCTGGCCGACGCGGTCACCGTGCCGTCGGACTACACCGGCGAGGAGGGCGCCCGCGCCACCCGGCGGCTGCTCAGCTCGGCCGCCCGCCCCACCGCCGTGATCTACGACAACGACGTGATGGCCATAGCGGGGCTGTCGGTGGCCCAGGAGATGGGCCTCGCCGTGCCGGGCGAGGTGTCCATCGTGGCGTGGGACGACTCGCCGCTCTGCCAGCTGGTGCACCCGCCGCTGACCGCGCTCGGCCGGGACATCCCGGCGTACGGCGCGCACGCCGCCCGGCAGTTGCTCGCGGTGATCGGCGGCGCACCGGCCAGCCGCGTCCAGGACGAGACGGCCCACCTGACCCCCCGGGGCAGCACGGCGCCGCCGCGCGCCGGCTGAACCGGCTGAGTCACCTGGCCTTCGTCACCGGCAACTGGAGCTCGGTGACGCCCTTCTCCGGCTCGTCCGGGGAGTAGTCCAGGTACAGCTCGCGGGCGTACCCGTCGGCCCGCCAGCCGTTCGCCTCGATCCAGGCGGCGAGCGCCTGCACGCTGCCCTCCACCTCGTCCATCGACCCGTGGTGGATGATCGTCGCGGCGGCGGGCACCGGGGGCAGGTCGACGACCGCGAAGTCCCGGGCCGCCGCGGGGTCGGCGGCCACCGTCACCCCGGCGTGCACCACCACGGCCTCGCCCTCCCCCGCCGGCTCGTACCAGGCCAGCGCCGGGCCCGAGGGCGCGACACCCGCCGCGCCGAGGCGCCGGAACAGCTCCGGGTAGAGCGGCTGGATCACCGTGGAGATGTCCGGAACCTCGTAGCTGCGGGCAACCCCGGTCAGCTCCGCCACCCGGACCGCGGGGAGTTCCTTGAGTACGACGTCCTGGCTGGTCATCCGACCCTCCGTCTCGATCATGCGGAGCCTCGCCTCGACCCCGGCCAGCCGGGCGGTGTCGGCCGCCATCTGGGCCTCCAGTTGGGACCGGCGCAGCCGCAGCATGCCGCGCAACTCGGCGACCTCGACGGCGTCGTCGAGGATCGCCTGCACCTGTCCGAGGGTGAGCCCCAGTTCCTTGAGGGCGATCACCCGGTTGAGCCGGTGCAGCTGCTCGGCCCGGTAGGACCGGTACCCGGTGTGCGGGTCGACGGCGGCCGGGCGGAGCAGCCCGATGCCGTCGTAGTGGCGCAGCATGCGGACCGACACGCGGCCCAGCCTGGCGAAGTCTCCGATGGTGAACATGGCCCCTCACACGTTCGGCCCTCACACGGTGTCAGAGTCAACCAGGCGGGGCGGGGCCCGTGGGCCGCCCGGTCAGCGCGAGGCCGAGGGGAACTCCTCGAAGTACGCCTCGACCCGCTCCGCGGTGGCCGGGCGGGCCAGCGCGAAGCCCTGCCCGTACCGGCAGCCGGCCCGCCGCGCGCCCTCGACCAGGTTGGCCGACTCCAGTTCCTCGGCCACGATGTCCAGACCCAGGCGGTCCCCCACGTTCACCACCACGTCGATCAGCGGGCGCTGCGGGTCCGCCGGGTCCACCAGCTGCGGGCCGACCTTGAGCAGGTCGATCGGCAACCGGCGCAGCTGCGCCAGCGAGGCGTGCTCGGCCCGGAAGTCGTCCAGCGCGGTGCGCACGCCCAGCGAACGCAGCCCGGCCAGCCGGGCCACCACGGTCGGCAGCTCGGCGCCCACCCGGGGCTCCGCCACCTCGACCACCAGCCGGTCCGGCGACAACCCGTACGCGTCGAGCACGGCCGCCGTGCGCGGCACGAAGTCGGGCGAGACCAGCTCCCGGACGGTCACGTTGACCGCCATCCAGAGCTGCCGGCTGCCCGCCGACCAGGCGGCGAGCTGCCGGCAGGCCCGGTCCAGCACCCAGCAGCCCAGCTCGCCCACGATGTCGAGGTCCTCGGCCACCGGCAGGAACTCGGCGGGAAGCACCGTGCCGAGCACCGGGCTGCGCCAGCGCAGCAGCGCCTCCGTGCCCACCGGCTGCCGGTCGGCCAGGTCGAGCACCGGCTGGTAGACGAGGTCCAGCTCGCCCCGGGCGACCGCCCCGGGCAGCTCCCGTTCCAGGTCGAGCCGGCGGACGAGCTGCTCCTCCAGGTAGGCGTCGTACCACTCGACCCGGTCCCGGCCGAGCTGCACGGCCCGCCGCCGGGCCAGGTCCGCCTGGCGCAGCACGTCCTCCGGGCCGCCGTTGCCGATCTCGGCCAGCCCGATGCCGGCCCGCAGCCGCAGCACCGCACCGGCCACCTCGTAGGGCTCGGTGAGCGCGGCGAGCAGCCGGGTGCCCAGCGCGTACGCCAGCACCGGCCCGACCTCGGTGACCACGGCGAAGCCGGTGGCGGTGACGTCGGCGAGCAGGTCGCGGGGGCCGACGACCGTGCGGGCCCGCCGGACGGCCTCGGCCAGCACGCCCTCGCGGCCCTGGTGTGCCTCGGCGGCGGGGCCGGTTCCGTCGAGGTCGACGACGAGCAGCGCGCCGGCGGGGCCCGGCGCGTCGCGGAGGGTGGCGAGGGCCCGCAGCAGCGCGGCCCGGTCCACGGGCGCGCCGGAGCGGTCCGGGTCCGGCGGGCGGTGCCGGACCGGCGGGCCGTCGGGGCCGGTCGACCGCGCCGGGTCGTCCGCCCGGAGCAGGTCGCGGAGCACCAGCGGCGGGGCCAGCGCGAGGGCGAGCAGGACCGCGGTGAGGTCCGGCGGCCCGCCGTCGCGGAGCTGCCACCCGACGGCCGCCACGGCCGCGACGGCCGGGACCACCGCCCGGGGCCACACCCTGGTCGGCGGGGCGGGCAGGTCCGGCTCCGGGCGGGTCGCCCGCCGCGCCCCCGCCGCCGTCAGCAGCACCCCACCCACCAGCGGGGGTACGGCCACCAGCGCCGCCCGCTCCGGGGCCGTGCCCGTCTGCACCGCGGCCAGCACCACCAGCCCGGACAGGGTGAGCGCCGCCCCGCCCCGGCAACGGGCCGCGCCGGTACGCCGGTGCGGCCCGGTCAGCACCAGGAGCACGGCGAGCGCGAGCCCGCCCAGGGCCACGGCCACGGCGAACCGCACCGGCGGGTCGAGCGGGTCACGGGGCAGCAGCAGCCAGCCGGCGAGGACCAGCCCCAGGCCGGCGGCGGTCGCGTCGACGGCCCCGCGCAGCCGGACCCGGGCGGACGGGCGGGGCCGCCGCGCCACCCGAGGCAGACCCGCGACGAACAACGCGGCGGAGGCGGCCAGCCCCGACACCACGACGGCGGACCGTTGGCCCGGTTCGGCGAGCGGGAGCACGGCGGCGGTGAGCCCCGCCGTCACGACCGCGGCGTCGAGCAGCGCGGCGACGCGGCGGGGCGGCGCCGCGCGCCGGCGGGCGGCACGGGACCGGGTCGGGACCTGTGTGGGGATGGGGGCCGGCGGCGGGGCGGCGGTGAGCCGGGAGAGCCGCGCGCCCGCCAGGGCGCAGCTGGCCGCGCCGGCCAGCGCCACGACGGCCAGGGCGGGCACCCGACCGGCCGCGCCGGCGAGCAGGAGCAGCGCGACGGCGGCGAGGACAAGGGTGTCCGGCAGTGCGGGGCGGGGGATGGACACGCGTTGCGGGTACGCGAGGGGCACGGCGGTCGCCTTCGTGAGGGGGCACGGGCGGTGCGACGGTGCGGGGCGCCGGACCCGGGGTTGGTCCGCTGCCCACCAGTCGCCAACGAGCGGACAGGAAGGCGGTGACGCCGGGTCGACCGTGATCCCCGTCACTGACGCTCGCGGTGCGCCCCGGTGCCGCCCGGCGCGTACCGGGGCCGGCGGGGGTGGGATCATCGGGGGGTGAGCAGCTCCGACACCGTCCACTTCCGGCACAACCAGGCCATCCTGGCCGCCGCGATCGTCGCCTTCTTCGGCGCCCTGCCGGTGGCCGGCGCCCGGTGGTACCTGCTGCCGGTGCTGCTCGTCCCGCTCGCCGTCACGGTGTGGGCGTGGCGCGCCGGCACCGACGCGGACGCCCGCGAGCTGCGCCTGCGGGCGCTGGTCGGGCAGCGCCGGATCAGCTGGGACCGCGTCGTCGAGCTGGCCGCCGACCCGCGCGGTCGGGCGGTCGCCCGGCTCGACGACGGCCAGCGCGTCACGCTGCCGGCCGTACGCGGCACCGACCTGCCCCGGCTGGTCTCGGCCACCGGCCAGACCCTGCCCGGCGCGGCCGGCTGAGCACCGCCGCGCCGGCACCGGTCAGTAGCCGTCCACCACCGTGTTGATCAGCGGCCCGCCGGCGGCGAACCGGCGGACCTGGTCGCCGACCAGCCGGTACGCGCGCGGCAGCAGGCCGCGCACCGATCCGGCGACGTGCGGGGTGAGCAGCACGTTCGGCATCGTCCACAGCTCGTGGTCGGCGGGCAGCGGCTCGGGATCGGTGACGTCCAGCGCGGCGGAGATCCGGCCGGTACGCAGCTCGGCGACCAGCGCCTGAGTCCGGGCCACCGGCCCACGGGCGGCGTTGACCAGCAGCGCGCCGTCCCGCATCGCGGCGAGGAACTTCTCGTCGACCAGCCCCCGGGTGTGCTCGGTCAGCGGCACCAGCAGCACCACCACGTCGGCCTCGGGAAGCAGCCCCGGCAGCTCCTCGACGCCGTGCACGCCCTGCTCCGGGCGGGCGGTCCGGGCCACCAACGTGAAGCTCACCTCGAAGGGCGCGAGCCGGTCCCGTACCGCCGTGCCGATGGAGCCCGCCCCGACGATCAGCACCCGCTTGCCGGTCAACTCGTCGGTGGGGGCCACCTCGTCGTACGCCCAGTCGCGCCGGGCCTGCGCGCGGGCGAGGGCCGGGAAGCCCCGCAGCTGGGACAGGATCGCCGCGACCACCCACTCGGCGGTGGACGGGTCGTGCACCCCCCTGGCGTCGCAGAGCGTCACCCCCTGCGGGACCCGGCCGGCCCACGCGTCCGCCCCGGCGGAGAGGAGCTGCACCACCGCCAGGTCGGGCAGCTCGCGCAGCAGCGCGGTGGCGTCCCCGCCGGCCAGGAAGGGCGGCACCCAGAACCGGACGCCGGCGGCGTCCGAGGGGAGCCGGGAGACGTCCTCGGCCACCTCGACCGTGACCTCCGGCGGCACCTCACCGAGGAGTGTCCGGCCGGCCTGGTGCGGGATCCATACCTTCACGCCCGCCGACGATAGCCGCCGGCGGGGATGCCCGCCGCGCGGGGCGGCCCCCGGCACCCGGACGGGCCCGCCCGACGCGGGTGAGGTGATCAGGGCGACGGTCCGGCGACCGCGTCGATTCCGGTCCGGAGGGGGTATAAGGGAGGACCGGAGTGCCGGTCGGCCTCCATCCGGCACGGACAGGTGGTCAATGACCGACGGCTCCCGCGACGACGCCCCGGAGCGGGCCGACCCGATCCCGGCGCTCCGCGATCCCGACCGGCTGCGTTCCCTCGCCGAGACCCGGCTGACGGCCGCCCCCGACGAGGCGTTCGACCGGTTCGCCCGGCTGGTCGGGGACCTGCTCGACGTGCCGGTCGCGCTGGTGTCCCTGGTCGACGCCGAACGCCAGTTCTTCCCCGGCGAGGTGGGCCTGGCCCGGCCGTGGGCCGTCCGGCGGCAGACCCCGCTGAGCCACTCGTTCTGCCAGCACGTCGTCGACCTCGGCACCCCGATGGTGCTGCCGGACGCCCGGCTCCATCCCGCCCTGCGGGACAATTTCGCCGTGCCCGAGCTGGGCGTGGTGGCGTACGCCGGGATGCCGCTGACCGATCTGGAGGGACGCGTCCTCGGGTCGCTCTGCGCGATCGACGACAAGCCGCGCGACTGGACCGCCGAGCAGTTGCGGACGCTCGCCGACCTGGCCGCCGCCTGCTCCTCCGAGCTGCGGCTGCGGATCGCCCTGGAGGGCGCCGAGCAGGCCCGGCGGCGCACCGAGGAGGCCAACGGGCGGCTGGAGCTGCTGGCCGGGCTGGCGGGGACACTGGCCGGGACGCTCGACGTGGCCACCGCGCTGCGCCACCTGCGCGACACGATGGTGCCGCTGCTGGCCGACTGGTCGCTGGTGACCCTGGTCGGGCCCGACGGGGCGCCGCGCGACGTGACCGCCGCGCACCGCGACCCGGCCCGCGCCCCCGACGTCGCCCGCTTCGCCGAGCTGATGCGCACGCGGCTGAGCCCCGACTCGATCACCCGGGCGGTGCTGCGTACCGGGCGGCCCGTGCTGGGCGGCGCCGCCACCCTCGCCGACGTGCGGCGGGGCACGATCGGAAAGGAGATGCCGGAGATCGCGGCCCGCCTCGGCTTCTCCTCGCACCTCAGCGTGCCGATCACCGACGCCGGGCGGGTGCTCGGCTGCATCACCCTGATCAACGGGCCGCAACGGCGGCACTTCGACGACAGCGACCTGCTCATCGCCGAGGACGTCGGCCGCCGGGCCGGACAGGCGATCGGCAACAGCCGGATGTACGGCGAACAGCGGCACGTCGCGCACGTCCTGCAACACAGCATGCTGCCGCAGCTGCCCGGCACCGACGACCTGGAGCTGGCCGCCCGCTACCAGCCGGCGGCGGACCGGGTCGAGGTCGGCGGCGACTGGTACGACGCCTTCCGTCAGCCCGGCGGGGAGCTGATCGCGGCGATCGGCGACGTGGCCGGGCACGACATCGAGGCCGCCGCGACCATGGGACAGCTGCGCAACCTCGTCCGGGGCAACGCGTACGGCCGGCCCGACGCGGTCGGCGAGCTGATGAGCCGCCTCGACGAGACGATCCGCGGGCTGCACATCCCCGCCGCGGCCACCGCGACCCTGGTACGGCTGCACGCCGACGACGCCGGCGGCCAGCAGGTCACCTGGTGCAACGCGGGCCACCCCGCGCCGCTCGTGGTCCGGGCCGGGGGCAGGGTGGAGGTGCTCGCCGGGACGCCGGAGCCGCTGCTCGGGCTGAACCGTCCGGTGCGGCGGACCAGCCGGCACGCCCACCTGGCCACCGGCGACACCCTGCTGCTCTACACCGACGGCCTCATCGAGCGGCGGGACCGGTCCATCGACGAGGGGATGACCGAGCTGGTCGCCCGGCTGGGCGGCACGGACCGGCTGCCGCTGGGCGAGCTCTGCGACCTGCTGCTGACCGCCGCGCCCCACCGGGAGGACGACGTCGCGCTGCTCGCCGTCCGGGCGATCTGACCGGCGCACCGAGTCGGTCCGATCCGTCGACGCCGGTGGGGCGCCCCGGCGGACTACCCTGGGCCGGGTGAGCGCCCGTCCCCCGTACCCCCGCACCCACCGTCTCCGGGCGGCCCTGGCGGCCTCGTGCGCGGCGCTGCTGCTGGCGACCGCCGGTTGCAGCCTCGGCGAGCCGGAGCCCGACCCCGCTGGTGAGCCGCCCACCTTCCCTACGCCGTCGGCGACGGCGAGCCCCGGCGGCGCCGGCCAGGAGGTCGTCACCACCGTGCTGGCCAAGGGCCTGCGGGTGCCGTGGGCGATCGCCTTCCTGCCCGACGGCGCGGCGCTGGTCACCGAGCGGGACAGCGGCCGGATCCTGCGGGTCGGCCCCGAGTCGGGGCCCGACGGGCTGAAGGTCACCCCCGTGCAGACCATCGCAGACGTGGCGGCCTCCGGCGAGGGCGGGCTCATGGGCATCGCCGTCTCGCCCGACTACCAGCGCGACAAGACGGTCTTCGTCTACTACACCACCGAGCGGGACAACCGGATCGTCCGGCTGGAGCTGGGCGGCACGCCCAGCCCGATCCTCACCGGCATCCCCAAGGCCGGCATCCACAACGGTGGCGGCCTGGCCTTCGGCCCGGACGGCCTGCTCTACGCGAGCACCGGCGACGCCGGCGACCGGCCGCAGGCGCAGGACGTCAAGCGCCTCGGCGGCAAGATCCTGCGGATCACCAGGGACGGCAAGCCGGCGCCCGGCAACCCGTTCCCGAATTCCCCCGTGTGGTCGCTGGGCCACCGCAACGTCCAGGGCATCGCCTGGGACGCCGGCAAGCGGATGTACGCCGTGGAGTTCGGCCAGAACACCTGGGACGAGATCAACCAGGTGACCAAGGGGCGCAACTACGGTTGGCCGACGGTCGAGGGGCGCGACGACGACAAGCGCTTCGTCAACCCGATCGCCCAGTGGCCGACGTCGGACGCGTCCTGCTCCGGCCTGACCGCCGTGGACCGGCTGCTCGTCACCGCGTGCCTGCGCGGCAAGCGACTCTGGCTGGTAGAGCTGACCGACACCGGCACCGTGCTCGGCCAGCCGCGCGAGCTGCTGACCGACCGCTTCGGGCGGCTGCGGGCCGTGGCCGCCGCTCCCGACGGCTCGATCTGGGTGAGCACCTCCAACCACGACGGGCGGGGCCAGCCCGCACCCGAGGACGACCGGCTGTTGCGGCTGGTCTTCGCGGGCGGCGGGGCCGGCCGGAGCTGACGCACCGGCTCATCCGGGTTTCCCAAGATCCTTCAGTGGGCAGGTCAGAATCTCACCATGGACGGCCAGGAGAACGAACAGCACGCGAACCGGGACGAGGACGCCCCGGTGACCGGTCCTGCCCCACGCACGGCGCTGCGGCGGGGTGGTGCCGACCGGACCGGTCGGCGCGCCCTCCGCGCGACCGGGGTGACCCTGGCGGTCCTCGTCGTCGCCCTGGTCGGCGTGGTGATCGGCGTGCTCGCCGGCGGGCGGGTCAGCACCGACATCGGCCCGTTCCAGGCCGACCTCACGGTCGCGCCGGCGATCGGCGGCGGCACCACCGTCGACATCCCGCCGCTGGGTGCGCTGCTGCTCGACAGCCACGACGGGCCGACCCACCTGACGGTGGAACTGGGCGCGCTGGACCAGAGCCGCACCGAGGCGCTGCTCGACGATCCGGCGAGCATCAACCGGGCCAGCCAGTCGGCCGTCGACGACGTCCGCGAGGGTGTGCTGCGCCTCGGCCTGCGGACGCTCGCCTCGGCGGTGCTGGTCACCCTGCTGCTGGCGCTGTTGCTCTTCCGCGACACCCGGCGGGCGGCCTGGGCGGGCGGGCTGGCGCTGGTGATCACCGCCGGCAGCCTGGGCGCCGCCGCGGCCACCATCCGGCCGGAGTCGATCGAGGAGCCGCGCTACGAGGGGCTGCTGGTCAACGCCCCCGCGATCGTCGGTGACGCCCGGCGGATCGCGAACGACTACAGCCGGTACGCCGAGCAGCTCCAGCGCATCGTCGGCAACGTCAGCCAGCTCTACACCACCGTGTCGTCGCTGCCGGTCTACGAGCCCGCCCCCGGCACGACCCGCGTACTGCACGTCTCCGACATGCACCTCAACCCGACCGGCTGGCAGCTCATCCGCACCGTCGTCGAGCAGTTCGGCATCGACGTGGTGATCGACACCGGGGACATCACCGACTGGGGCTCCGAGCCGGAGGCCTCGTACGTCGGCTCGATCGGCCTGCTCAGGAAGCCGTACGTCTACATCCGGGGCAACCACGACTCGGGGCGGACCGCGGCGGCCGTGGCCCGCCAGCCGAACGCGATCGTGCTGAGCAACACGACCACCACGGTCGCGGGGTTGACCATCGCCGGTATCGGCGACCCGCGCTTCACCCCCGACAAGAACACCTCGCCGGCGGGCAGCGGGCTCACCCAGCAGACCGCGGACCAGCTCATCGGCGTCGGCGACCAGCTCGCGGCCACGGTAGGCAGCTCGCCGCGCCCGGTGGACATCGCGCTGGTGCACGACCCGGCCTCCGCCGGCCCGCTGTCGGGCACGTGCCCGCTGGTGCTCGCCGGGCACACCCACGACCGGCAGGTCTCAAAGCTGCCCGAGGTGCCCGGGAAGGGACCCACGCAGCTGATGGTGCAGGGGTCCACGGGCGGTGCCGGCCTGCGCGGCCTGGAGGGCGAGAAGCCCACCCCGCTGTCGATGACGGTGCTCTACTTCGACAAGGACAAGCTGCTCCAGGCGTACGACGACATCACCGTCGGCGGCACGGGGCAGGCGCAGGTGAACCTGGAGCGGCACGTCGTGGAGGACCCGAAGGCCGGCGCTCCCGTCCCGGTCACCCCCACCCCGACCCGCTGACCCGGCCCTCTGGCCCCGGCCCCGGCCTGACCGTCGCTGACTGCCCTGCCCTGCCCTGCCCTGCGCCTGCCCATGACCGTTTCGCCGCTGACTGCCCTGTCCCTGACGCTCTGGCCTTGGTCCCATGTGCCGAGCGGTTGTCCTGGCCTTCACCGCGCTGCGCCCACCCACCCCGCGACTGCCACGGAGAGTAACAACCCCCGCCCTCGGCCGACCACGCCCTCGGACGCTTTGCTCTGCAGCCATGGACGCACCAGTAACCCGACGTAGCGGCCTGCTGCCGGCCCTCCATGAACGCGTTTGGCGTTGTAGCTGGTCAGCGGCATGGTGCGTCCGTGGCTGCAGAGCAAAGGGCGGGAGCGGGTAGCGCCAGCCTTTCACCCACCATCACGCTCCGCCACACAGCGCGGTAACCACTTTCGGTTACATCGACGGTGATTGTCGGCTGGCTACGCGCCGGCGACCGTGAAGGTCCGGAGGTTCGCTCGGCGACTCGCGATCGTGCCGCAGCTGCACGGCGGGGCGTCCGGGGTCCCGACCGCGCTCCTGTGCCCGCACCGGCACGCCCGCCGCAGCCGACCGCAGCCACCCACCGCGGCCGCCCACCGCAGCCGCCGCCGACCGCCCCGACGCAATGGACGGCCTTCGCACCAGGCCCACCCACCGCTGCCAGCCATCAGCTCGCCACCAGTGAACCGCCCCACCGGGCTCGCAGTCAGCGCAGGGACAGGGCCGCGAGGGCGGCGTTGACGATGCTGCCGGGCAGCAGGTCGTGCAGGTCGTACAGCTCGTGGACGCTGCCGGACTGGCCGAACTCGTCCACGCCCAGCGGCACCGCCGGGGCGGCGAGCGCCGAGCCGAGCCAGGCCATGGCGTGCGAGGCGGCGTCGTGCACCGTCACCACCGGCACCCGGTCGGCGAACGCCGAGCGCAGCGCGCCCGGCACGCTCGGCACGGTGGCCGTGCGTACGCCCTGACGCAGGGTGCGCTGCCAGGCCCGGTAGAGCCGGTCCAGTGAGGTGACGTCGACGACGTGCGCGGCGATGCCCTCCTCGGCCAGTTCCGCCGCCGCCGCGAGCACCTCGGGCAGCACCGCACCGGAGGCGGCGAGCTGCACCACCGGGGCGTCGGCCAGGTGCGGGTACGCCTCGTGGGCGTCCACCAGCCGGTACGCCCCGGCGACCGCCTGTCGGCGCAGCACCGCGTCGCCCAGCCGGGCCCGGGCCGCCTCGAAGGGCGCCTGGTCGATCGGGCGGGTGCTGAGCCGGAAGTAGTACGCGCCGTCCTCGGCGGGAGCCGCGGTCGCCGCCGGGGCCGCCCCGCCGGCGATCTGGCCCAGCGCGTCGCAGAGCAGCCAGTCCAGAGTGGCCGCGTACGCGGGTTCGAGGAACGTCACCCCGGGCAGCTCCAGACCCACCGAGGCGGTGATGGTCGACTGGTGGGCACCGCCCTCCGGGGCGAGCGTGATGCCCGACGGGGTGCCGGCGACCACGAACCGGGAGCCGGAGTACGTGCCGTAGAGGAACGCGTCCAGGCCGCGCAGCACGAACGGGTCGTAGACCGTGCCGACCGGCAGCAGCGGCTGCGCCGACAGGTCCCAGGCGAGGCCGAGCTGCCCGAGCAGCAGGAACAGGTTCATCTCCGAGATGCCCAGCTCGATGTGCTGGCCGGCGGGGCTCTCCGTCCAGCGCAGCATCCGGTCCTCGGTCCAGGAGCGCTGCTCCGTCGGGGCGAAGACGCCGGTCTTGTTGATGAACCCGGCCAGGTTGGTGGAGGTCGCCACGTCCGGCGCGGTGGTCACCAGGTAGCGGCCCACCTCGGGGTTGCGGGCCAGCTCGACCAGCACCCGGCCGAAGACCTCCTGCGTCGAGATCGGCTTGTTCGCGCGTACCCGCGTCGTGTCCGGGACGGTGACGCCCAGCGCCCGCTCGCGGGGCGCGCGGGACAGCGCCTCCCGGCGCTCGCCGGCCCGGATGCCCGCCGGGGACGCCGGGTCCAGGCGGTCCCACTCGGTCTCGCGCGTCAGCCCGTGCGCGGCGCGCACGGGCTGACCTGCTCGGTGGTGAGCAGCGCCGAGTGGTTGCGCGGATTGCCGGCGATCGGCAGACCCCACCCCTTGACGGTGTACGCGAAGACCACGCTGGGCCGGTCGGTGACCGCGTCGCACTGGGCGTACGCGTCGAGCATCGCCGCCATGTCGTGCCCGCCCAGGTCGGTCACGAGCGGCCCCAGCTCGTCGTCGCCGACGTCGGCGATGAACGCCTCGAGGCCCTCGGGCGCGCCGTCGAGGAACTGCTTGCGCAGCGCCTCGCCGGTGACCCCGAACAGCGACTGGTACTGCTCGTTGGGCATCGCGTCGATCCAGTCGCGCAGCGCCTCGCCGCCCGGCCGGGCGTACGCCTCGGCGAGCCGGCGGCCGTACTTGACCTCGACCACGTGCCAGCCGGCGGCCTCGAACTGGCCCCGCCACTGGTTGATCCGCACCCCGGGCACCACCCGGTCCAGCGACTGCCGGTTGAAGTCGACCAGCCACGTCACGTTGCCCAGGCCGGTGGTGGCCGGATCGGCGACGGCCTCCCAGATGTTCCCCTCGTCCAACTCGGCGTCGCCGATCAGCGCGACGAAGCGGGAGCGCGGGCGGGCGCCGAAGTGCGCGTCGACGTAGCGGCGGGTCACGGCCGCGAAGAGCGGCGCCGCCGCGCCGAGACCGACCGAGCCGGTGGAGAAGTCGACCTCGTCCGGGTCTTTGGTCCGCGACGGGTACGACTGGAGCCCGCCCCGGGCGCGCAGCATCGTCAGGTAGGAGCGGTCGAGGTTGCCCAGCAGGTACTGGATGGCGTGGAAGACCGGCGAGGCGTGCGGCTTGACCGCCACCCGGTCCTCGGCGTCCAGGTGCGCGAACCACAGCGCCGTCATGGCGGTGACCAGCGAGGCGCTGGACGCCTGGTGCCCGCCCACCTTCACCCCGTCGCCGGTGTCCCGGTCGTGGTTGGCCGCGTCCACGATCCGGGTCGCGAGCCAGAGCACCCGCTGCTGGATCTCGTCGAGGACGTCGAGGTCGGGCTGGTTCACGGTGGCTCCATCCGGGCGTCGCCGTTGACGCCCTGCCGAGGGGTGTGCGGTGCCGCCCCGCCCACCTGCCCACCCGCCTGTGTCGACCATGAGGTTCGCGGCAGCCGTCGATCTTCGAACTGCCGCCAACCTCATGATCGACGGGGTGGTTGAGGGGGTGGTTGAGGGGGTGGGCGGTGGGGGTGGGGTGGGGGTCAGGACTGGGCGCCGAGGCGCTCCAGGATCAGCTCGCGGACGGTCTTGGCGTCGGCCTGGCCGCGGGTGGTCTTCATGACCGCCCCGACCAGCGCTCCGGCCGCGGCGACCTTGCCGCTGCGGATCTTGTCGGCGATGTCCGGGTTGGCGGCGATCGCCTCGTCCACGGCGGCGGTGAGCGCGCCCGTGTCGGAGACGACCTCCAGGCCCCGGTTGGTCATGATCTCGGTCGGCGAGCCCTCGCCGGCCACCACGCCCTCCAGGACGGTGCGGGCCAGCTTGTCGTTGAGCTTGCCGGCGTCGACCAGTCCCTGGAGCTCGGCGACCTGCGCCGGGGTGGCCCCGATGTCGGCCAGCTCCACGCCGCTCTCGTTGGCCCGCCGGGACAGCTCGCCCAGCCACCACTTGCGGGCGGCGGCCGGGGAGGCGCCGGCGGCCACGGTCCGCTCGATCAGCTCGACCGCGCCGGCGTTGAGCACCGACTGCATGTCCGCGTCGGAGAGGCCCCACTGCTCCTGGAGGCGGCGGCGGTGCAGCCGGGGCAGCTCGGGCAGGGCGGCCTTCAGCTCGGCGACCCAGGCCGTGTCCGGCGCCAGCGGCACCAGGTCGGGCTCCGGGAAGTACCGGTAGTCGGTCGCGGTCTCCTTGGAGCGGCCCGGCGTGGTGTCGCCGGTGTCCTCGTGGAAGTGCCGGGTCTCCTGGGTGATCCGGCCGCCCGCGTCGAGTACGGACGCCTGCCGGATGATTTCCGACCGGACCGCCCGCTCAACCGACCGCAGCGAGTTGACGTTCTTGGTCTCCGTCCGGGTGCCCCACTCCTCGCCGGGCAGGTTGAGGGAGGTGTTCACGTCGCAGCGCAGCGACCCCTCCTCCATCCGCACGTCGGAGACGCCCAGCGAACGGATCACGTCGCGCAGCTCGGTGACGTACGCGCGGGCCACCTCGGGGGCCAGCGCGCCGGTGCCGGGGACCGGCTTGGTGACGATCTCCACCAGCGGAATGCCGGCCCGGTTGTAGTCGACCAGCGACTCGGTGGCGCCGTGGATGCGCCCGGTGGCGCCGCCGACGTGCAGCGTCTTGCCGGTGTCCTCCTCCAGGTGCACCCGCTCGATGCCGATGCGCACCAGCTCGCCGTTCACCTCGACGTCCAGGTAGCCCTCGAAGCACAGCGGCTCGTCGTACTGGCTGATCTGGAAGTCCTTCGGCATGTCCGGGTAGAAGTAGTTCTTCCGGGCGAACCGGCACCACTCGGCGATCGAGCAGTTCAGCGCCAGGCCGATCCGGATGGTCGCCTCGATTGCGGCCCGGTTCGCCACCGGCAGCGAGCCGGGCAGGCCCAGGCAGACCGGGCAGACCCGGGTGTTCGGCTCGCCACCGAAGTCGGTCGGGCAGCCGCAGAACATCTTGGTGTTCGTGCCCAGCTCGACGTGGGTCTCCAGGCCGATCACCGGTTCGTAGCGCGCGACGACCTCGTCGTACGCGGGCAGTGTCGTCGTCATCTGAGCTCCTGCCTCACAGTGCCGGTGGGGTGAAGGTGCCGACGACGCTCTCCAGCGCGGCGGCGACCCGGTACATCCGGTCGTCGGCCATCGTCGGGGCCATGATCTGGAAGCCGACCGGCAGCCCGTCGGAGAGCCCGCACGGCACCGAGATGCCCGGCCCGCCGTACAGGTTCGTCGGGATGGTGAACAGGTCGGCCAGGTACATCTGGTACGGGTCGGAGGTGCGCGCCCCGAGCGGGAACGCCACGAACGGGGTGGTCGGCGAGATCAGCGCGTCGACCTGCTCGAAGGCGGCGGTGAAGTCCCGGGTGATCAGGGTGCGGACCTTCTGCGCCTGCCCGTAGTAGGCGTCGTAGTAGCCCGACGAGAGCGCGTACGTGCCGATCATGATCCGGCGCTTGACCTCGGCGCCGAAGCCGGCCTCCCGGGTCAGCGACATGACCTCCTCGAGCGACCGGTTGCCGTCGTCGCCGACCCGCAGGCCGAACCGGACGCCGTCGAACCGGGCCAGGTTGGAGGAGGCCTCGCTCGGGGCGATCAGGTAGTACGCCGGCAGCGCGTACCGGAAGTGCGGGCAGGACACCTCGACGATCTCGGCGCCCAGCTTGGTCAGCGCGTCGACCGACTCACGGAACGCCGCCATCACGCCCGGCTCGGCGCCCTCGCCGACGAACTCGCTGACGATGCCGAGCTTCACGCCGGTCAGGTCGCCGGTCGCGCCGAGCCTGGCGGCGGCCACCACGTCCGGCACCGGCTGCGGGATCGAGGTGGAGTCGCGCGGGTCGTGCCCGCCGATCACCTCGTGCAGCAGCGCCGCGTCCAGCACGTTGCGGGCGCAGGGGCCGGGAGTGTCCAGGGAGGAAGAGAACGCCACCAGGCCGTAGCGGGAGGTGCCGCCGTAGGTGGGCTTCGCGCCGACGGTGCCGGTGACTGCGCCGGGCTGGCGGATCGAGCCGCCGGTGTCGGAGCCGATCGCCAGCGGCGCCTCGTACGCGGCCAGCGCCGCCGCGCTGCCGCCGCCCGAGCCGCCCGGGATGCGGCTCAGGTCCCACGGGTTGTGCGTCGGCCCGTACGCCGAGTACTCGGTGGAGGAGCCCATCGCGAACTCGTCCATGTTGGTCTTGCCGAGCATCACCGTGCCGGCGGCGCGCAGCCGCTGCACGATCGTCGAGTCGTACGGCGGGCGCCAGCCCTCCAGGATCTTCGACCCGACGGTGGTCGGCACGCCCTTGGTGGTCAGCACGTCCTTGACGGCGACCGGCACGCCGGCCAGCGGGCCCAGCTCCTCGCCGGCCGCGCGGCGGGCGTCGACCTCGGCGGCGGCGGCGAGCGCGCCCTCGGAGTCGACGTGCAGGAACGCGTTCACCCGCTCGTCGACGGCGGCGATCCGGTCCAGGTGCGCCCGGGTCACCTCGACGGCGGAGGTCTCACCGGTGGCGACGAGCCCCGCGATCTCCGTCGCGGTCAGTCTGGTCAGGTCGGTCTGGGTCATGACGCCACATCCTCGTCCAGGATCCGCGGTACGCGGAACCGCTGCTCCTCGGCGTCGGGCGCACCCGACAGCGCCTCCTGCGGGGTCAGCCCGGGCACCACCACGTCGTCCCGCAGGACGTTGGTCAGCGGCACCGAGTGCGACGTCGGCGGGATGTCCGCCGCGGTGACCTCGCCGACCTGCGCGACCGCCTGGAGGATCACGTCGAGCTGGCCGGCGAAGGTGTCCAGCTCCTCCTCCGTGACGGCGAGCCGCGACAGTCGCGCCAGATGCGCGACCTCCTCGCGGGAGATGGCGGCCATCGGTGCCCCCTTCGTGACGGTGCTGCGGGTCGGACCGGGTGTCGGCCGCGCGGCCGACGTGCGTGACGCGCGGTGACCGGAGCGAGTCTATTGTTCCGCCCCGGCGGCGCGTCCCCGACTCCCCCTCCGGCGCGGCGAGCGCCCTCCACCGGCGGTCGCACCCGGGCGCGGCGGCGACTCAGCGGGCGTGCCGGCGGGGGATCTCCGCGTCGGGGCTGGGCGTCGGGCGGACCGGCCGGTAGCGGGCCAGCCAGCCGACCAGTTCCTCGGCCGGCATCGGCCGGGCGTAGAACCAGCCCTGCGCCGCGTCGCAGCCCGCCGCGTACAGCATGCGCCAGGTGCGCTCGTCCTCGACGCCCTCGGCGACCACCCGCAGCCCGAGCGCCTTCGCCAGCTCGATCGTCGACTTGACGATCGCCGCGTCGTCGGCGTCCTCGGCCATGCCCAGCACGAAGGAGCGGTCCACCTTCACCTCGGACAGCGGCAGCCGCCGCAGGTGCTGGAGGGAGGAGTAGCCGGTGCCGAAGTCGTCCAGCGAGATGCCCACACCGATCCGGTGCAGCCGGGTGATGGTGGCCAGCACCCGACGCGGGTCGGCCATCAGGGCGCCCTCGGTGATCTCCAGTTGCAGCCGCTGCGGCGGCACGCCGTAGCGGGCGAGCCGGTCGGCGATCTGGTCGGCGATCTCCCCGGTGTGCAGGTCCCGCACGCTGACGTTGAGCGCCGCGGGCAGGCCCATCCCGGCGGCCGACCACTTGGCGAGCTGTTCCACCACGTCGTCCACCACCCGACGGGTGAGCAGCCGCATCACCGCGCTCTGCTCCGCGACCCGGATCAGCTCCTCCGGGTCCACCATCCCCCGTCGGGGGTGCCGCCAGCGCAGCAGCGCCTCCACCCCGACCACCTCGCCGGTCGCGATGGCGATCTGCGGCTGGTAGTACATGGTGATCTCGCCCGCGTCGACGGCCGGAGCGGTGTCCGCGTCCCGCCGGCCGGCCGCGTCGTGCCGGGCCCCCCGCCGGCCCGTCGGGGCGCGGTCGCCGCCGCGATCCCCCGCGCCGTCGTCGACGGGCGGGCCCTGCCGGCGTACGACCGCGCCGCCCTGCCCGCCGGGACGCCCGGCGCCGTTGCGGCGGCCGGGGCCGTCGCCCCGGTCGGGGCCGGTCTCCCCCGCGGCCAACGCCCGGCGGCGGATCGGGTCCGCGGCGGTCACGATCCGGTCGATCAGCTCGTCGCCGGGTGGCGGACCGGGTCGCTGCCGGCGGCGGCGCAGCCGCCAGCGGCCGGAGCCGGCGGTAAGGCCGGCGACGTCGGCCGGGAGTTCGGCCCCGTCCCCGCCCCGCGCGCCGCCGGCCCGCCCGTCACCCGGCAGCCGGCCGCCCGGCGTCGGTCCCGCCGGGACGGTCACCGCCCCGTCGCCCCGGGAACCGTCGCCCGGGGAAGCGTCGACGTCCCCGCCGGGCGGGACGCCGGCACCGTCCACGGCGGGCGGGGCGGTCGCGGGACGGCCCGCCTCCAGCACCCGGCGCAGGTCGGCGAGCAGCCCGAGCCGCTCGGCGGAGTTGTGGTCGGACTCGGCCGCGTAGACCGCCACGGTGTCGTTGCGATGCTTGGCGTCGTACATCGCCACGTCGGCGTGGCGCATCAGGGTCGCGAAGTCCTCGCCGTGCTCCGGGAAGAGCGCGATGCCGATCGAGCCGCCCACGTCGAGCGGCAACCCGTCCAGCGACACCGGCTCGGCCAGCGCCCGGACCACCCGGCCGGCGAGTTCCCGGGCCTCGTCGACGTCGGCCAGGCCGGTCATCACGATGGCGAACTCGTCCCCGCCCAGCCGGGCGACCATGCCCTCACCGACCACGTCGGTCAGCCGCGCGCTCACCTCGACCAGCAGCCGGTCCCCCACCGCGTGCCCGAGCGCGTCGTTGACGTTCTTGAACCGGTCGAGGTCGATCAGGAGCAGGGCGAGCCGGGCGCCGGGCTCGCCGCGGGCCGCCCGTTCGGCGTGCACGTGCACCTGCTCGCCGACCTCGGCCAGCAGCGCCTTGCGGTTGGGCAGGCCGGTGAGCGGGTCCAGGGCGGCGAGTTGCTGCTGCTCGACGCTGAGCCGGGCCATCCGGTAGACGGCGAACAACGGCACCAGCACCAGCGGGATCAGCGCCGCGCTGGCGCGCGCCGCCGCGACCAGCACCGGGGCGAGCAGCAGCAGCGAGCCGGTGGAGAGCAGCTCGAAGCCCAGCCCCTGCCGCAGGCTGGGCCACCACCGGTCGCCGAAGCGCAACCGCACGGCCGCGCTCACCAGCGCGTAGTTGACGGCGAACCAGGCCACCGTCGCGCCGCCCACCGCCAGCACGTCCGTCCCGCGCAGCCGGCCGTCGTCGAAGATGCTCCCGGGCCCCAGCCAGGTCACCGCGTACGCGGCACCCAGGGCTGCCGCGTACTGGGCGGCGTTGAAGGCCGTCCGCCACGGGGCGTGGCCCATCCGCCAGCCGGAGACGACGACGGCCACCGCCTGCACCAGGACCGCCGGGCCGAACCCCCAGCCGAGCAGGATGGCGAAGGTGAAGCAGGTGGACGGGAAGACCGCGGAGGTCTGCCGGCGGCCGGGCGGGACGAACGGGCGCGCGTCGCAGCCGACGGCCAGGGCCGCCATCACCCAGAACGCCACCGGCAGTCGCGGCAACTCGGCCGGGAGGTCGAGCAGCGGGCGTACGCAGAGCACCGCCGCCAGCGCGACCACCGACCAGACGAAGGCGAAGAACGGGCGTGCCCGGCCAGGCGGAACGGAGTTTCGCGAGTCCGCGGACTCCATCACACCTCCCGAGCGCTCGGTCCACGGGCGTGACCGGTCGCACGCCGTGCCACCAATGAAACGCCCTCCGTGTCGCAATGCCCGGCACGACAGTCGCGAATCGGTCGTAGTCGTAATTAAGTTGGTATCTCGACCTGCCCCCGCCGGGTCGGTGGCGGCTCCCGCCCGGTCGTCACTCCTCGGTGCGGGCGACCTCCCGGGCGGCCTCCGGGCCGGCGTCGAGCAGCACCCGGAAGCCGTCCTCGTCCAGCACCGGCAGCTTGAGGCTGGCCGCCTTGTCGGCCTTCGAGCCGGGATTCTCGCCCACCACGACGAAGGACGTCTTCTTGGAGACGGATCCGCTCACCTTGCCGCCGCGGCTCTGGATCGCCTCGGACGCCTGGTCGCGGCTGAACCCGGGCAGCGTGCCGGTCACCACGACGGTGAGCCCCTCCAGGGGGCGCGGCCCCTCGTCGACGGCCTCCTCCGCCATCCGTACGCCGGCCTCGCGCCACTTGCGGACCACCTCGCGGTGCCAGTCGACGGCGAACCACTCCCGGATGCTCGCCGCGATCGTCGGCCCGACGCCGTCGACCGAGGAGAGTTCCTCCTCGCTGGCCCGGTCGATCGCCTCGACGGAGCGGAAGTGCCGGGCGAGCGCCTGCGCGGCGGTGGGGCCGACGTGCCGGATGGACAGGCCCACCAGCACCCGCCACAGGTCGCGCTCCCTGGCCACGGCCAGGTTGTCGAGCAGCTTGATCGCGTTGCTGCCGAGCGTGCCGTCCTTGTTGACGAAGAAGGGCGAGCGGGCGAGCTGCTTCTCGTCCAACGAGAACAGGTCGCCCTCGTCGGTGATGACCTGGGCGTCGAGCAGCGCCGCCGCGCCCTTGTGGCCGAGCGCCTCGATGTCGAACACCTTGCGGCCGGCGAGGTGGTAGACCCGCTCGCGCAGCTGACCGGGGCAAGTGCGGGAGTTGGGGCAGCGGATGTCGACGTCGCCCTCCTTGGCCGGCGCGAGCGGCGTGCCGCAGGCCGGGCAGGTGGTGGGCATGACGAACGGCCGGGCGTCGGCGGGGCGCAGGTCGACCACCGGGCCGAGCACCTCGGGGATCACGTCGCCGGCCTTGCGCAGCACCACGGTGTCGCCGATCAGGACGCCCTTGCGTTCGACCTCGCGGGCGTTGTGCAGGGTGGCGTACGCGACGGTGGAGCCGGCCACCTTGACGGGCTGGAGGACGGCCCGCGGCGTGACCCGGCCGGTGCGCCCGACCTCGACGTCGATGTCGAGCAGCTTCGTGTTCACCTCCTCCGGCGGGTATTTGAAGGCGATCGCCCAGCGCGGTGCCCGGCTGGTCGAGCCGAGGCGACCCTGGATGGAGACCGGGTCGACCTTGACCACCACGCCGTCGATCTCGTGCTCGACGTCGTGCCGGTGCTCGGCGTAGTGGGCGATGTATTCCGCGACACCGGCCAGGTCGGGCACCACCCGCCAGCGGTCGCTGGTCGGCAGCCCCCACGCCTTCAGCGCCGCATAGGACTCGGACTGCGTCACCGGCTTGAAGCCGCGGCGGGCGCCGATGCCGTGCACCACCAGCCGCAACGGCCGGGAGGCGGTGATCCGCGGGTCCTTCTGGCGCAGGCTGCCGGCGGCGGCGTTGCGCGGGTTGGCGAACGGGGCCTTGCCCTGCTCGACCAGCCCTGCGTTGAGGTCGGCGAAGGCGGCCACCGGGAAGTAGATCTCGCCGCGGACCTCGACGAACTCCGGCACGTCGCCGAACTCCGCCGACGTGGCGAGCTGGCCCGGCACGTCGCGGATGCTGCGCACGTTGGCGGTGACGTCCTCGCCGGTGCGGCCGTCGCCCCGGGTCGCCGCCCGGACCAGCCGACCGCGTTCGTAGGTGAGGTTGATGGCGAGCCCGTCGACCTTCAGCTCGCAGAGGTAGGGCACCGGCCCGCCCGCGTCGCGCTCGACCCGCTCGGCCCAGGCCGCCAGCTCCTCGTCGGCGAAGGCGTTGTCGAGGGAGAGCATCCGCTCGGCGTGGGCCACCGGGGTGAAGTCGGTGGAGAAGGTGCCGCCGACCCGCTGGGTGGGCGACTCGGGGGTGCGCAGCGCCGGGAACTGCTCCTCCAACGCCTCCAGCTCGCGCAGCTGCCGGTCGAACTCGGCGTCGGGGATGGTCGGCGCGTCCAGCACGTAGTAGCGGTACTGGTGTTCCGTCAGCTCCTGGCTGAGCGTGGCGTGCCGTTCCCGGGCGTCGGGGGTCGGCTCGGCACCGGCCGCCGCCTCCTGTGCCGGAGTGACCTGCTGGGCAATGGCTTCCTCGGACACCGTGCGACCTCCCGTGATTCCGCTACCCCGGCACCGTAGCGGTCCGGTGGGACAATCCGCCGGCCACCCGTCGCGCCCGGCCGGCGCCGGGGCCCCGGCCGTGCGAGGATCGCCGGACGGCGGGGCCGCGGGGGCGGGTCGCTCCCGCCGTCACACCCGCGGCGTCCGCGCCGCGCCCACTGACCAGGCGGGGGTACGGATGCCGGAATGGCTGCTCTGGGCGGCGGCGATCGTGCTGGCCGTGGCCGCCGGCTGGGCGTGGAACGACTGGCGGCGGGGCGGCCGGGACGCCGCTCCGCGTCCACCCCGGCGGCCGGGTACCCGGCCCGGCCGCAGGACGCCGTCGGGCGGTCCCGGCCGCTCCACCGCGCCACCCCGTCCGCGTACCGCCGAACGGTCCCCCGCCGGGGCGCCGCGTCCCGGCGAGATCTGGTGGGCCGACGTCCCGTACGCCGACGGCACCGGCTCGAAGGTGCGGCCCTGCCTGGTGCTGCGGGCCGACAACCGGGGCGCCGACGTCCTGAAGATCACCAGTCAGGACAAGAGCGCCCGGGACGACCACGTCCGCATGCCGACCCGCGAGTGGGACCCCGACGCCGACCACGACAGCTTCGTCGACCTGGCCGAGCCGGCGCACGTCCCGCTCGCCGACTTCTCCCGCCACGCCGGCGCCTGCGATCCCGCCCTGTGGCGCCGCATCCGCCGCCTGCCCCACCTGCCCGGCGCCTGAGCGCAGCGCACCCCGACCGGGCCGACCGCGCCCGCAGCGCCCCGGGCGCGACGGATCCCGTCCGCGCACCCCGGGAGCGACGGTTCCGCCCGTCCGACCGGGGTGGAGGCGCAGGCCTGGCGGGGTCAGTCCCAGGCCCGGGCGAGGGTGGTGAGCTGGTCGGCGTACTCGATGCGGGCGGCCCACGGCGCGGGCCAGGCCGCCATGCCCAGCGCGGTGCCGACGAAGGCGCCGGCCAGCGCGGCGATCGAGTCGGAGTCGCCGGCGGTGGTGGCGCCCCGGGCCAACGCCGCCACCGGGTCGTCGGCGTGCCGGATCGCGCAGAACAGGGCCGTGGCAAGCGCCTCCTCGGCGATCCACCCCTCGCCGGTGTGCCGGCACGGGTCGCCGCCGTCGTCCGGTCCGGCGAGGGCGGCGTCGAGGCGGCCGAGGACCGCGAGGCACTCGTCCCAGCCCCGGGCGATGAAGTCCTCCGGCGCGTCCACGCCGGGGCGCTGCCACAGGTCGCCGAGCCAGTCGGCGCGGTAGACCCGCCGCTGGTCGCGGGCCCGCTCGGCGAGCAGCCGGGGCAGCTCCGCCAGCGCCGCACCGTCGCGCAGCAGCCGCACCGCGTACGCGGTCAGCTCGCTGGCCGCGAGGCCGGTCGGATGACCGTGGGTCAGCCCCGCCTGGAGCTGGGCCAGCCCGGCGAGGGTGTCCAGGTCGACGTCGACCAGGCCGACCGGGGTGACCCGCATGTTGGCCCCGCAGCCCTTCGAGCCGGCCACCGTCGCCTCCTGCCAGCGCACCCCGCGCCCGAGTTCCGCGCAGGCGCGCAGGCAGGTCATGCCCGGCGCCCGGTTGTTCTCCGGGCTGGCCGCCCAGTCGAGGAAGCGGCGGCGCAACAGCGGCTCGACCGCCTCCGGGGTCGGCGCGGGCGCGTCGTGCAGCGCCCAGCCGACCGCCAGCGCCATCTGCGTGTCGTCGGTCACCAGCGCCGGGTCGCCGACGAGCTCGCGCGGGCCGGCCGGCCCGTAGCGGCGAACGATCTCGCCGACGGTCAGGAACTCGGTCGGCTTGCCCAGCGCGTCACCGTAGGCGAGGCCGAAGAGGGAGCCGGCGGCCCGCCGGAGCGAGGTGTCGATCATTCCCGGATCATGCCGCCCGCCCGCAACCCGCACCACTCGACGGAGTCGGCTGCGCCGGCGCGACTCACTCGGGGAAGACCAGGCAGAAGGGATGGCCGGCCGGGTCGGCGTAGACCCGGAAGTCGTCGCCCTCGCCCGGCAGCCGCCGGGCGCCGAGCGCCAGCACCCGCTTCTCGGCCGCCTCCACGTCCGTCACCTGCACGTCCAGGTGGAACTGCTGGGGGCGTTCCGGGTCGGGCCACGCCGGCGGGCGCAGGTCGGGTGCCTTCTGGAAGGCGAGCCGGTGACCCGAGCCGGCGACCACGACCCAGCCGTCGTCGCTGGCGTCGGGGTCGACGGGCAGGCCCAGCAGCTCCGAGTAGAAACCGGCCAGGGCCCGGGGGTCGGGGCAGTCGATGACCACGGTGCGCAGTTGTCCGATCATGTCGGCCTTCTGCCCCGCCCGTACGACGGGAAACCTCAGTCCTCGGCGAGCCGCCGTCCCGCGTCCCGGCAGGCGGCGAGCACCGCGCGCGCGTACTGCGGGGTGGCGTGGGCGAGGCCGCAGGCCGGGGTCACCACGACCTGCTCCGCGAGGCGCCGGCGGGGGAACCCGAGGCGGTCCCAGAGCTGGCGTACGCGGTCGGCGACCTGCGCCGAGGTCGGCGCGCGACCGGCGGCCGACGGCCCGGTGGGCGCGGCCCCGGCCAGCAGCCCGAGCCCCGCGTCGATCGCTTCGCCCAGCGGGTCCAGGTCGGTGACGAGACCGAGGTCGAGGGCCACGCCGACGGCACCGGTCGAGCGGATCAGCTCCAGCGGCACGTCCGGCGCGCAGCAGTGCACCAGGGTCGGCACCCCGGCCGCCTCGACGACGGTGCGCAGCAGCGACGCGGCGACGCTCGGATCCACGGCCCGGTACGCGCCGAGCCCGCTCTCGGTGGGCACCCGCCCGGCGAGCACCGTCGGCATCGACGGCTCGTCGAGCTGGAGCAGCACGGTGGCGCGCGGCAGCCGGCGGGCGACCGCCGCCACATGCCCGCGCAGCCCTTCGGCGAGCGAGTTGGTGAGGTCCCGGACCGCGCCGGGATCGCGCAGCATCCGGCCGCCGATCGGCAGCTCCAGGGACGCGGCCAGGGTCAACGGGCCGCCGACCTGGACCTTGACCGGCCCCGCGTACTCCTCGGCCTGCTCCGCGAGCTGGTCGAGGTCGCGTTCCATCAGGTCGCGCGCGCGGCGCACGTCCCGTCCCGGGCGCGGTGCGATCCGCCAGCGGGCGGCGTACAGCTCCACCGGCAGCTCGACCAGCAGGCCGGCGGTCCGGCCGATGAGGTCGGCGCCGGGGCCCCGGGCCGGCAACTCCGGCAGGTGGGGCAGGGCGGGAAGCTCACCGAGGACGATCCGCTGCGCCTCGGCGATGTCGGTGCCGGGAAGCGAACCGATGCCGGTCGCCGCGCCGGCCGGCCAGGGCCACACCTGATCTGTCACGGCCGAAGACTATCCGGTCCGCGGATCGGCGGGTGAGTCGTCAGCCGGCGATGGTGGCGGAGCCGAGCACGACGTCGCCGGCCGGGTCCGGCCGGTACGCCACGATGGCCTGGCCGGCGGCGACCCCGCGGACGGGGCGGCGCAGCTCGGCGCGCAGCCCGTCGGCGGTCAGCTCGACGGTCGCCGGCACCACGTCCCCGTGCGCCCGCAGCTGCACCTCGCACTCCAGCGACGCGTCGGGGCGCGGGCCGCCCGTCCACACCGGACGCGCGGCGCGCACCCGGGAGACCTCCAGCGCCTCGGCCGGGCCCACCGTCACCGTGTTGGTCTTCGGCGTGATGGACAGTACGTAGCGGGGCCGGCCGTCCGGCGCCGGGCGGTCCAGGTGCAGGCCGCGTCGCTGCCCGACCGTGTACGCGTACGCGCCGGTGTGGCTGCCCACCACCGCGCCGGTGGCGGCGTCCACCACCGCGCCGGGCGCCTCGCCGAGCCGCTCGGCGAGGAAGCCGCGGGTGTCCCCGTCGGCGATGAAGCAGATGTCGTGCGAGTCCGGCTTGTCGGCCACCGCCAGCCCCCGCCGCGCAGCCTCCTCGCGGACCTGGGCCTTCGTCGAGTCCCCGAGCGGGAAGATCGACCGGTCCAACTGCTCGCGGGTGAGCACCGCCAGCACGTACGACTGGTCCTTGGGCAGGTCGACGCTGCGACGCAGCAGGCCGTCCGCGCCGAGCCGGGCGTGGTGGCCGGTGACCACGGCGTCGAAGCCCAGGGCCACGGCCCGGTCCAGCACCGCGGCAAACTTGATCTTCTCGTTGCAGCGCAGGCAGGGATTGGGCGTACGGCCGGCGGCGTACTCCGCGACGAAGTCGTCCACCACGTCGGCGTGGAAGCGGTCGGCCATGTCCCAGACGTAGAACGGGATGCCGATGACGTCGGCGGCCCGCCGGGCGTCGCGGGAGTCCTCCAGGGTGCAGCAGCCGCGCGCGCCGGTGCGGTAGGTCTGCGGGTTTCGGGCCAGCGCCAGGTGCACGCCGGTCACGTCGTGCCCCGCCTCGACGGCCCGCGCCGCCGCGACCGCCGAGTCGACCCCGCCCGACATCGCCGCCAACACCTTCACCGGCTCACTCCCTTCACCCCACCGACCCTATCCCCGCCCCACCCCCACCCCGCCCTCCCGCCCCGCCCTCCCGCCGATCATGCAGTTGTGGTGGTGGACGAATGCCGCGGGAAGTCACGCTTCGGGCACCACAACTGCATGATCGCCGCAGGGGTGGAGGGCGCGAGGTGGGGTGGGGGTCAGCGGGGGGTGCGGAGGGCGGCGGCGCGGCGGGCGCGCTCGACGGCGGCCGGGAGGGCGGCGATGAGGGCGTCGACGTCGGCGGGGGTGCTGGTGTGGCCGAGGGTGAAGCGCAGCGAGGAGCGGGCGCGGTCGTCGTCGGCGCCCATGGCGAGCAGCACGTGTGAGGGCTGGGCCACCCCGGCGGAGCAGGCGGAACCGGTCGAACAGGCGATGCCCTGGGCGTCCAGCAGGAGCAGCAGGGCGTCGCCCTCGCAACCGGGGAAGGAGAAGTGCGCGTTGCCCGGCAGCCGGCCGGTCGGGTCGCCGTTGAAGACGACCTCGGGCACCGCGTGCCGGACCCGCTCGACCAGGTCGTCGCGGAGCGCGGCGACCCGGGCCGCGTACTCCTGCTGGCCCTTGACCGCCGCCTCCACGGCGACCGCGAAGGCCACGATGCCGGCCGTGTCGAGGGTGCCGGAGCGCACGTCGCGCTCCTGGCCGCCGCCGTGCAGCAGCGGGGTGGCCGACACGTCGCGGGCGAGCAGCAGAGCGCCCACCCCGGTCGGCCCCCCGAGCTTGTGCCCGGTCACGGTCAGCGCGGCGACCCCGCCGACGGAGAAGTCGACCGGCACCTGCCCGACCGCCTGGATCGCGTCGGTGTGGAAGGGCACCCCGTGCTCGGCGGCGACCGCGGCCAGCTCGGCGACCGGCTGCACGGTGCCGACCTCGTTGTTGGCCCACATCGCGGTCACCACGGCGACCCGGTCGCCGTGGGCGGCCAGCTCGGCACGCAGCTCGTCGGGGCTGAGCCGGCCGGCGGCGTCGACGGAGAGCCAGCCCACGCCGGCACCCTCGTGGTCGGCCAGCCAGTCCACCACGTCGAGCACCGCGTGGTGCTCGACAGCGCTGCAGACCACCCGGTCCCGCCGGGGGTCGGCGGACCGGCGGGCCCAGAAGATGCCCTTCACGGCGAGGTTGTCGCTCTCGGTCCCGCCGCCGGTGAAGACGACCTCGGAAGGCCGGGCGCCCAGCGCGGCGGCCACCCGCTCCCGCGACTCCTCCACCCGCCGCCGGGCACGGCGGCCCGCCGCGTGCAGTGAGGACGCGTTGCCGACCTCGCGGGCGGTGGCGACGTACGCCTCCAGTGCCTCGTCGAGCATCGGAGTGGTCGCCGCGTGATCCAGGTAAGCCATCACGGTTCAGCCTACGACCGGCGCCGGACCCGGCGGTGGCCGGAGTACGCCGTGCGGGGCCGGGGCGGAAGGCGTGCGCTCCCGCCCCGGCCCCGTGCCCGCGACCGGATCGGGGATCCGGTCAGGCCGGCACGGCGGTGACCACGATGTTGTCGCGGTACCGGCGTGCCTCGGCGTCGAACGGCCCGCCGCAGGTGATCAGGGTCAGCCGGGGCTTGCCGTCCCGGGCGAAGTAGCGGTCCAGGGGGATCTTCGTCTTCCGGTACTCCTCGCGGGCCACGACCCGGTACTCCCTGCGGACGCCGTCGCCGCCGGTGGCGGTGAGGGTGTCGCCGCGGTCCAGCTCCCGGAGCCGGAAGAAGGCCCCCTCGCCCTGGGTGGCGCTGTCCACGTGCCCGGCGACGACCACCGATCCCGCCCGCGACTCCAGCCCCGGGCCGTGGCGGTACCAGCCGATCCGGTCCACGCTGGGCGGCACCTCGAACTCGCCGGTCGCGCCGTTGATCCCCACGGCGTCGACCGTGGCGGTGACGCCGATGGCCGGGACGACCAGCCGTACGGGCGGGACGGTCCGCGTACCGCCGGGCAGCTCGCCCCGGGTCACCGGCACCGACGGGCCGGCGGCCGGCGGGCTCGGGGCGGTGCCGGCCAGGTCGGCGGCCTCGGTCGCGCCGACGTTCCCGGCCGGCCGGGAGCCGCAGGCGACCACGGTCGCGACGGTGAGCGCGGCGACGCCGGCGGCCACGGCCGCCAGCGCCCCGCGGTGGCGCACCGTCACCTGCGACCGGTCCGGGCGGTGGCCACCCGCGCCCCGCCGCCGACCAGGAGCAGCGCGCCGGCGCCGGTCAGCACGTACCACCAGGTGTCGACGCCGGTGCCCGCCCGGCCGCCGTCGCCGCTGGGCACCCCGGCCGGGGCCGAGTGCAGACCGGTGATGGTCTGCGCCACGACGCCCAGGTTCTTCGCCTCGGCCGAGCCGATGGCGTACACGATCGTCGCGGTGCCCTCCTTGAGGTCGAGGTCCGCCGGCCCGATCGCCACGGTGTCGGTGCCGGCGAGCACCACGTCCGCCTTGACGGTGCCCGCGTCGACGTCGCCCTTGGCCTCGTTCGGGTTGGTGAGGCCCTCGAAGACCGGGGTGCCGCCGGCGCGCACGTCCACCGCCGGGGCGGCGGCGGTGTGCCGGACGATCAGCCGGGCCTTGCCGGCGGCGACCTTGCCGGTGTCGTTGACGAACGGCGTGATCCTCGGCTTGCCGGCGGCGTCGAGGTGGGCGGCGATGCTGATGTTCGCCCCACCCGGCACCGCGGCGTCGTCGACGCTGAGGATGGCCTGGGCGATCGGCTCGCCGGGCTTGGTGAGGGCGATGTCGTACGCGCCCTCCTCGAGGTTCAGCGGGCCGGCCACGTCGCCGGGCTTGAAGTTGTCCAGCGTCTTCTCGCCGTTGACGTACACGTCGACCGGGGTGTCCGGGATGCCGTGCACGACGGAGACCTTGGACGAGGCGGCGTACGCGGGGGTGGCGGTGAGGGCGCCGGCTCCGGCGAACGTCAGCGCGGCGACCGCCCCGCCCGCGGCGACCCGACGGAAGTACGAGAGCTGCATGTCTGCCTCCTGGTGATTGGTACTGGTTCGTCAGGCCTGGTGTGCAAAACGAGTTACGCCCGGTCCACCACCGCCGGATGCGGCCGGCGGCAACTTCTTTCGTCCGTCACAGCCGCATCCGTCCGCCGCCCGCGGTGCGAAGAGCTGCTGAGACCAGACCGACCGGAGAGGTGGGGCGATGGCTGTGGGAGCTACAGTCGGGCATGCCCCCTGGAAGGCGAGCCGCCCTGTGACAGCGGCACGGCAGGAGCCGGACCCACCCGTGGACGACCTGGCCGCCCGCTTCCGTGCGGGCGACGAGCTGGCGCTGCGGGAGGCGTACGACCGGTACGGCCGGGCGGTCCTGCACCTGGCCACCAGCACGTTGGCCAACCGCAGCGACGCGGAGGACGTGGCCCAGACCACCTTCGTCGCCGCCTGGCTGGGGCGGGACACCTTCGACCCGACCAGGGGCTCGCTGGTCGGCTGGCTGCTCGGCATCGGCCGGCGCAAGGTGATCGACCGGCTGCGGGCCTCCGCCCGGGAGACCCGGGTGGTCGAGACGGTCCGGCAGCTGCCGGAGTCGGTGCCGACCGGCCCGGATCCGGACACGGTGGTCGACCGGCTCGTGGTCGCCGACGAGCTGGCCCGACTGCCCGACGACCAGCGGCGCATGCTGGAGTTGGCGTTCTTCGACGACCTGACCCACCAGCAGATCGCGACGGTGACCGGGGTGCCGCTGGGCACGGTCAAGAGCCACATCCGGCGCGGCATGGCGAGCTTGAAACGCAGATGGGAGGTGGACGGTGCCGCACCTGGACCACGACCGGCTGGTCTTCCTGGCGCTCGGTGAGACCGAGGCGGACGCCGGAGAGAACACCCACCTCGACACCTGCGCGCACTGCCGGGCGGAGGTGGAGACGCTCCAGCACGTGGCCGGCCTCGGCGCCGGCGCCCAGGGCCTGCACGACCTGCCCGACCCGCCGGAGCGCGTCTGGCAGGGCGTCGTCGCGGAGATCCGGGCGGCGGAGGCCCTCCCGGTGCTGCCCGGGCCGCGCGCCGAGCGGTCGACCGACGAGCGCCCCTCGGGCGAACCGCCCTCCGACCGGTCGGGCGGGGTGCTCCTCGCGCCAAGGCGGGGGCGCTGGTCGCGCTGGGCCGTGACCGCCGCGACCGCGGTGGCCGCCGCCGCGATCGGCGTCGTCGGCACCGTCGCCGTGCTCGACGCGACCGGATCGACGCCGGAGCCCGCGCCGCGGCGGGTGGTGCTGGCCAGCGCGCCGCTGAAGGCGTACGGCGAGACGCCGCCGGACGCCAACGGCGAGGCCCGGGTCTTCGACAACGGCAGGTTGCACCTGCACGTGGCGAATCTCCCGGACGTCCCGGGGTACTACGAGGTCTGGCTCATCAACCCGCGGAACATGGAGATGTTCTCGGTCGGCGTGCTCGGCGACTCGGCGGACGAGCTGCTGCCGTTGCCGCCGAACGTGGACCTTCAGGCATACTCGGTTGTCGACGTCTCCGCCGAGGCGTACGACAACAACACCGCCCACTCCGGCAAGAGCCTGTTGAGGGGCACCCTGACGGGCTGATCGGCGGGCCGGCTCAGCTCCCCGGCCCGCCGATCAGCTCCCATCGCCCGCTCCGGCGGCCGGTGCCGCGATGCTGCCCGCCAGGCGACCGGCGGCCCCGCCGACCCCCGACGGCGGCTCAGCCGAGCCGGCGGCCGAAGCGGCCGAACCGCTTGTCGAGCGCGACGATGGCGGAGACCACGACGGCGATGCCCAGGATCCGCAGCCACGCCTGCCCGTCGATGGGCGCCGTGCGGAACAGGTCGTTCATCACCGGCAGGTAGGTCAGGGCGAGCTGGCCGAGGGCCTGCACCAGCACCCCGACGATCAGCCAGCGGTTGCTGAACAGGCCCAGCCGCCAGGGCGAGCGGGTCAGGGAGCGGCAGCTGAACAGGTAGAACGCCATCACGGTGACGAAGAGGTTCACCGCGGCGGTGCGCGCCTGCGCCAGGTCGGCCCCGCCGGAACGCTCCCACTCGAACAGCCACCAGGCGCCCACCACCAGCAGCGCGGAGACCAGCAGGATCCGGACCACCAGCGCGACGGTCAGCAGGGGCTGACCCGGGTCGCGGGGCGGGCGGTCCATGATCCCGGGCTCCCTCGGCTCGAAGGCGAGCGTCAGACCGAGGAACACCGCCGTGGTCATGTTGATCCAGAGGATCTGGCTCGGCAGGATCGGCAGCGCCGAGCCGAGCACGATCGCGACGAGGATGACCAGCCCCTCCGCCGCGTTGGTGGGCAGCGTCCAGGTGATGAACTTGGTCAGGTTGGCGAAGACGCCGCGCCCCTCCGCGACGGCCGTCTCGATGGTGGCGAAGTCGTCGTCGGTCAGCACGACGTCGGCGGCCTCCTTGGCCACCTCGGTGCCGCTGCGGCCCATGGCCACCCCGATGTTGGCCTGGCGCAACGCGGGGGCGTCGTTGACCCCGTCACCGGTCATCGCGACCACCTGGCCGTCGGCCTGCAACGCCTCCACCAGTCGCAGCTTCTGCTCGGGCGAGACGCGGGCGAACACCGACGCCTGTCGTACCGCCGCGGGCAGCTCCCCGGCGGGCAGCGCCGCCAGGTCGGCGCCGGTCAGCACGTCGCCCGGGCCGGGCTCGGTACGCAGCAGCCCGAGCCGGCGCGCGATGGCGCTGGCGGTGGCCAGGTGGTCCCCGGTGATCATCTTCACGTCGATCCCCGCGCGGTGGCAGGACCTGACGGCCGCCGCGGCGGCGGCCCGGGGCGGGTCGAGCATCGCGTGCAGCCCGGTGAAGACCAGGGTGCCGGCCAGTTCCTCCTCCGCGAGCCCGTCCGCCGGGCCGACCGGCCGCATCGCGGTGGCGAGCACCCGCAGCCCCTCGGCGGCCAGTTCGTGGGCGGCGGCCAGCACGGCCGGGGCGTCGAGCGGGCCGGTCGAGCCGTCGGGACGCGCCGCCGAGCCGGACCACTCGACCACCCGCTCCACGGCCCCCTTGACCAGCACCATCCGCCCGCCGTCGGGACGCTCGTGCAGGGTCGCCATGAACTGCCGCTCCGAGGTGAACGGGACGGCAGCCACCCGGGGCAGTTCCGCGGCGACCTCGTGCGCGTGCAGCCCCACCTTGGCGCCCGCCACCAGCATCGCCCCCTCGGTGGGGTCGCCCAGCACGACCCACCGCCCGTCCTGCTCGTCCAGCCGGGCGTCGTTGCAGCCCACGCCGGCCAGCAGCGACCAGCGCAGCGCGCCCTCCCCGGTCGGGGCCGGGCCGCCCCCGGGGTCCCGGATCTCGCCGGTCGGGGCGTAGCCGGTCCCGCCGACCTCGTAGCGCCCCTGCGGCGTCCAGAGCACCTGGACCGTCATCTGGTTCTCGGTGAGGGTGCCGGTCTTGTCTGTGCAGATCACCGTGGTGCTGCCCAGCGTCTCCACCGCCGGCAGCCGCCGGATCACCGCCCGACGGCGGGCCATCCGGGACACGCCGATCGCCAGGGTGATCGTCACGGCGGCGGGCAGCCCCTCCGGGATCGCGCCGACGGCCAGCGCCACGGCGGCCGTGAACGTCTCGCCGGCGTCCTGCCCCCGTACCACGCCGATGCCGAAGGTCAGCGCGGCGAGGAGCAGGATCGCGACGGTGAGCAGCCGGCTGAACCGGGCGAGCTTGACCGTCAGCGGCGTGTCCAGCACCTGCGCGCCGCCGACCAGGCGGTGGATCCGGCCCAGTTCCGTCTCCGCCCCGGTGGCGACCGCGACGCCGAGCGCCGTGCCGCCGGTGAGCAGGGTGCCGGAGTAGAGCAGGTTGCGGCGGTCGGCCACCGGCGTCTCGGCCGGTACGACCAGCTCGTCCTTGCGTACGGGCAGCGACTCGCCGGTCAGCGCCGACTCGTCGGCCCGCAGTTCGGCGGCGCGGACCAGCCGCAGGTCGGCGGGCACCTTCTCCCCCGCCTCCATCAGCACCAGGTCCCCGGGGACCACGTCGTCCGACGGCACGTGGCGCTGCCGGCCGCCGCGCAGCACCCGGGCCTGCGTACGCACCATCGCCCGCAGCGCGTCGAGGGCCGCCTCCGCACGGGACTCCTGGAGGAAGCCGACGACGGCGTTGACGAGCACCACCCCGAAGATCACCGCCGAGTCGACGTACTCGGCGAGCAGCAGGGTGACCACGCCAGCGGCGACCAGCACGTAGATCAGCGGGTTGTGGAACTGCCGCAGCAGCCGGCGCAGGGCCCCGCCCCGCGCCGCGCTGGGCAGCACGTTGGGCCCGTACCGCTGGAGCCGGGCCGCCGCCTCCTCGTCGGTCAGCCCGTGCTCGGTGTCGGTCCCGAGCAGCAGCACGACCTCGTGCACGGCGAGCGCGTGGTGGTCACCCTCGGACGTCCTGGCCGGCATCGGCACACTCCTGTTCCGCACGGGCACGGCCGCACCGGGCACCCGGGGAGAGCGTCTCCATCGTCGCAGGCTGGCGCGGGGCCCGTGGGTCGTTCCGGGCGCGACCGCAGAAACGGCGAGGGCCGGGAACCGTGTCGCGGTTCCCGGCCCTCGCGCGGACGGACGTCAGCTCACTTGCGCTTGCGGATCTCCTCCGCGGCCTGCGGGACGATCTTGAACAGGTCGCCCACCACACCGAAGTCAGCCAGCTCGAAGATCGGCGCCTCGCCGTCCTTGTTGACCGCGACGATCGTCTTCGAGGTCTGCATACCGGCCCGGTGCTGGATCGCACCCGAGATACCGAGCGCGACGTAAAGCTGCGGAGACACCGTCTTACCGGTCTGACCCACCTGGAACTGGTGCGGGTAGTAACCGGAGTCGACCGCCGCGCGCGACGCCCCGACAGCACCACCGAGCAGGTCGGCCAACTCCTCGACCAGCTTGAAGTTGTCGGCGTTACCGACACCACGACCACCCGAGACCACGATGCCGGCCTCGGTCAGCTCCGGACGCGAGCCCTTCTGCTCGGCAACCCGCTCGACGACCCTCGCCAGCTTGTCGGTGTCGGCGACCGCGACGGTGAGCTGCTCCACCGCCGGGCTGGCCGCCGCCGGGGTCGGGTTGACCGAGTTCGGCCGCACCGTGACCAACGGCAGACCCCGGGTGACCTTCGACTTGACGATCGCGGAACCGGCGAACGCCACCTGCGTGGCGGTGCCGTCGGCGGCCAGACCGACCACGTCGGTCAGGATGCCGTTGTCCAACTTCACCGCCAGCCGGGCGGCGATCTCCTTGCCCTCCTGCGACGACGCCAGCAGCACAGCGGCCGGCTGCACCCGCGACACCAACTCGGCCACCACGGTCGCCTTCGGCGCCACCAGGTAGCCGTCGATCTCCTCGCTCTCGGCCGCGTAGACCTTCTCCGCACCGTACTCGCCCAGCCTGGCGCTCAACGCCTCGGCAGCGCCGGGGCCGCCGAGCACGACCGCGCTCGGGCTGCCCAGCTCGCGGGCGAGGGTGAGCATCTCCAGGGTGACCTTCTTGACGCCGAACTCCCGGGTGGCTTCGACGACGACGAGAACCTCAGACATGTCCAGACCCCTCACACAAACTTCTCGGCAGCGAGGAACTCGACCAGCTTCACGCCGCCGTCGCCCTCGTCGGTGACCTTCGCGCCGCCGGAGCGCGGCGGACGCTTCGAATGCTCCAGCACGGCGCTGGTCGCGCCCTCGAAACCCACCTCCGCCGCAGCCACCCCGAGATCGGCCAGGGACAGCGTCTGCACCGGCTTCTTCTTCGCGGCCATGATGCCCTTGAACGACGGATACCGCGGCTCGTTGATGGTGTCCCAGACGGAGACCACGGCGGGCGTGGTGGCGGTGACCACCTCGTAGCCCTCCTCGGTCTGCCGCTCGACGGTCAGGGTCGCACCGTCGACGGTGAGCTTGCGGGCGCCGGTCAGCGCCGCGATGCCCAACCGCTCGGCGAGCATGTGCGGCATCACCTGCACCCGGCCATCGGTCGACTCGCTGCCACACAACACCAGATCGGCGTTCAACTGACCGAGCGCGGCGGCGAGGACCTTCGACGTGGCGACGGCGCAGGAGCCGTGCAGGGCGTCGTCCAGCACGTGCACGGCCTTGTCCGGGCCCATCGACAGCGCCTTACGGATCGACTCGGTCGCCCGGTCCGGACCCATCGTCAGGACCGTCACCTCACCCCCGTGCGCCTCCTTGATCTTCAACGCCTCCTCGATGGCGTACTCGTCCATCTCGTTGATCACGTTGTTCGCCGAACCGCGGTCGACGGTGTTGTCGTCAGTACGCAGGCTGCGGTCCGCGCCCGAATCAGGCACCTGCTTGACGAGTACGACGATGTTCATCGCGCTTCGACGACCCTCCTGTTGGTGTTGCGATCGCTCGCCCGGTCTGGGGCGCAGCCTCGCGCTTCCGTTGACGCCGGTCAACCGCGCGGTGCTGTGCAGTTGCCCACGGCGCAATGTTACCTGCCAGTAGCATCCGCCTCCGGCGCCCTCAGGGTGACACAGCTCACCGACGGCCCTGCGGGCGGGTAATCTGGCGAAACAGGAGGTGTCACGAAATGTCAGAAAAAGCCAAATCCGGCCGTCCCGACGTCTCGCGGCACCGCTGCCGCCGGACGCGACCCGAGGCGTACCGGTGCGCCTGCGGCCGGCTCCGCGACCGGTGCGTGCGGGCCACCGTCCGGGCGCTCTGGTCGCCGGAGCGGCTCACGCCGGCTGATCCAGCGCGTCCCTGATCCGCGCGATGGCCGCCGCCTCCGCCGGGGCCACCCCCCGGTGCGCGCCGGCCACCCGCTCGGCCGCAGACAGCACCACCTCGCGGTAGCCCGCCACGTCCCGGGGCGACTTCTCGCGCAGGATCCGCACGGACCGCCCCAACGCCGGCAGCACCACCGACTCGATCTCCAGCGCCGAGTCCTTGGGCAGCTTCGGCAACGGACCGCTGGTCAGCGCCTCCTTCACCACCCCGCTGCTGTCGGCCATCGCACCGGAGGCGGCGAAGCTCTCCCGGAACAGCGCGAGCATCCCCGGGTCCGCGTTGGCCACCAGGAACACCGCCCCGAACGCGCCCGTCTTGAGGGTCAGCCGCTCGTCCTCCGTCAACCGCTGCTCCATGATCACGGAGTGTAGACGTACGGCGTGGTGGTCGTGACCGGGACGAGACCGAGCCGCTGAAGGATCGGCCGGCTGTCGTCGGAGGCGTCCACCTGGAGCAACGTCCGGTCGCGCTGGGCCGCCAGCCGGGCCCGATGGTTGACCAGCGCCCGGTAGATGCCCCGGCGACGCCACGGCGCCAGCGTCGACCCGCCCCACAGCGTGGCGAACCCCGTCCCCGGCACGTACCGCACCCAACCCGCGCTGACCACCTCGTCGCCCGCCTCGGCCACCACCACGGTGATCGACTGCGGGTCGGCGGCGATCTCCTTCTCCAGACCGGTCGCCAGGTGGCCGCGGTCGGAGTTCCAGACCGCCTCCTCCATCGCCACGATCCGGTCCAGGTCCGCCCGGGCGGTCACCTCCCGCAGGCGTACGCCCTCGGGGACGACCGGGAGCGCGGCGGCGAGCGGCGCGACCGGCCCGATCATCACGGTCTCCCGCTCCTCCGGGACGAATCCCGCCGCGCGCAACCGGTCCGGCAGGTCCGCCGGCTCGTCGTGGCCGTGCAGCTTCCACTCGACCGACTCGCCGCGCGCCCGGAAGGTCTCCACCTGCCGGGCGATCAGCTCGTCCAGCGCCGCGCCGGTCAGCCCGCCCAGGTCGCGGTAGGCGAGGAAGCCGCCGTGGTCGAGGCCGAGGATGCGGATCAGCGGGCCGTCCCGTTCCACCGCCACCCCGGCCGGCAACGGGTCGGGCACCAGCGCCCGCAACTGCTCGTCGTACGCGTTCCGCAGCGTGGTCACGTCAAGATCCGTCACCGCTCCAGGCTACGACCGGACGGAAACGGATAATAGCCACGTGTGGCAGGCGATCAGGCGATGGTTCGACCCGCGCGAACTGCGCTCGGTCGGCAGCACCCCCGACTACCGCTTCTCGCTGGCCAACGAGCGGACCTTCCTGGCCTGGCTGCGTACCGGGCTGGCGCTGGTCGCGGGCGGACTGGCCGCCGCGCAGTTCCTGCCACCCCTGCCGCTGGCGCACCTGCGCGAGGTGATCGCCGTCGCGCTGCTGCTGCTCGGCGGCACGGTCGCCGTGCGGGCGGTCGACAACTGGGCGCGTACGGAGCGGGCCATCCGGCTCGGCGAGGAGTTGCCCGCCTCCCGCTTCCCGGCGGTGCTCGCCCTCGCCGTCGGTCTCGGCGCGCTGCTGCTGGTCGCGGCGGTGCTGGCCCGGGCGGTCGGCGGTCCGTGAGCCACCAGACGGAGCCGCCACGGCGGGACCGGCCGGCGCGTGACCCGGGACTGCAACCCGAGCGGACCCGGCTGGCCTGGCGGCGTACGGCGCTGGCGCTCACCGTGATCATGGTGCTGACCGTGCGGCTCGCGC
This sequence comes from Micromonospora sp. M71_S20, assembly GCF_003664255.1. Classification (NCBI taxonomy): domain Bacteria; kingdom Bacillati; phylum Actinomycetota; class Actinomycetes; order Micromonosporales; family Micromonosporaceae; genus Micromonospora; species Micromonospora sp. M71_S20. The sequence goes on from NZ_RCCV01000001.1 coordinate 1,030,955, forward strand.
TCACCGGCCCGCCCGCCGGCGGGACGCTCGGCGCGCTGGTCGCCGGGGTCGCCGTGCTGGGCTGGGGCGCGGCGCTGACGGTCTGCTGGCGGCGGGCCACCGGCAGCGGTCCACCCCCCGGCTACGGGCGGTCGCTGCCCCTGGTCGCCCTCGCCACCGCCGGCTTCGCGCTGCTCGGCGCCCTCCTGGCGGCGCGCGGACTGGGTTGACGGGAGCCGGTAGGCCATCATTGACCCATGGCCCGGCTCTACGTCCTCCTCTTCGTCGTGCAGATCGTCCTCGCCGTCTGCGCGCTGATCAGCTGCCTCTCCGCCGAGGAGGGCGAGATCAAAGCCCTGCCCCGGATCGCCTGGGTGCTGATCATCCTGTTCTTCCCGCTGCTCGGCTCCCTCGCCTGGTTCGCCGCGGGTCGCGAGCGCGTCCCCGGGCGCCCCGCCGGCGGAGCGCCGAAGGGCCGGATCCTGCCGCCCCGGGAGCGGCCCCGCCCGGTCGCCCCCGACGACGACCCCGAGTTCCTCCGCTCGCTGGGCGAGCGCTCCCGGCGGGAGGACGGGGAGCTGTTCCGCCGCTGGGAGGAGGACCTGCGCCGCCGCGAGGACGAGATGCGCCGGCGCGACGGCGAACCGCCGCGCGAGGAGGACCGGCCCGAGGGGTCCACGCCCGGCGCCTGAACCCACACCGCCGTCGCCGGCCTCCCGGCGACGGCGGCGGGCCGGGCTCAGGCCAGGTTCGACGAGCGGGGGTACGCGTCCGCCGGGTCGGTGAGCACGTTGACCAGGTACGGCACGCCGGAGTCGAACGCCCGCCGCAGGGCCGGGCCGAGGTCGCCGGCCTTCGCCACCGTCTCGCCGGCCCCGCCCAGGGCGCTCACGACATGGTCGTAGCGCAGCTCCGGCTGGAGGTCGGCGGCGACGTCGTAGCCGTACATGGCACGCATGGGGTGCTTCTCCAGGCCCCAGATGCCGTTGTTGCCGACCACGATCACCACCGGCAGCTTCTGCCGGGCCAGGGACTCCACGTCCATCAGCGAGAAGCCGGCCGCGCCGTCGCCCATGAGGACGCAGATCTGCCGGTCGGGGTGGCTGACGCGGGCGCCCATCGCGTAGCCCATGCCGGTGCCGAGGCAGCCGTACGGGCCGGGGTCGAGCCAGGTGCCGGGCTGCGCGGGCTCCAGGTAGCGGCCGGCGTACGAGACGAAGTCGCCACCGTCGCCGATGGTGATGGCGTCGCGGGCCAGGACCTTGCGCAGCTCGCCGTAGACCCGGGCGGGCCGGATCGGGTCCGTCTCGGCGGACATCTCCTCGGCGTCGCGGGCCTTCGCGGCGTCCTCGGCGGTACGCAGCTCGGCGATCCAGTCGGCGTGGTCGGCCCGGTCGCCCGGGTGGTCGGCCAGCGCGGTGAGGATCAGCCGGAGGTCGCCGGCGGGGGCGGCGGCCGGCTGCACGTGCGCGGCCCGCTGGCTCGGCGCGTCGACGACGTGCACCACCTGGGCGTCGCCGAAGTCGCCGAAGCTGAGCCGGAAGTCGAGCGGGGTGCCGATCACCACGACCACGTCGGCGCCCCTCAACGCCACGCGACGGGCCTTGGCGAAGGCGAGCGGGTGCTCCGGCGGCAGCGCGCCCCGGCCCATCCCGTTGGTGAAGACCGGCACCTGGAGCGACTCGGCGGCGGCCCGCAGGGCGTCGACCGCGTCCCCGGCGTAGACGTCGGAGCCGGCGATGATCACCGGGCGGCTCGCGGCGGCGATCAGGCCGGCCGCCTTCGTCACCTCGTCGGGGTCGGGCTCGACCGGCGCGATGCCCGGCAGCGCGGGCAGCTCGGCGTCGGAGACCGAGAAGACCGCCTCCAGCGGGAAGTCGAGGAAGACCGGGCCCCGGTGCGGGGTGAGCGCGGTGGTCAGCGCCGCGGTCACCGCGCGCGGGATGTCGTCGGGGCTGAACACCGTCTCGGCGTGCTTGGTGACCGGGGCGACCAGCGGCAGGTGGTCCATCTCCTGGAGGCTGCCCGAACCCCAGCGGAACTGCGGGGCCCGGCCGCCCAGCACCAGCACCGGGGAGGCGTTGAAGTACGCGCTGGTCAGCCCCGAGATGCCGTTGGTGACGCCGGGGCCGGCGGTGAGCACGGCGAGGCCGGGTCGGCGCTGGAGCTTCGCCACCGCCTCGGCGGCGAAGACCGCCGACTGCTCGTGCCGCACGTCGTAGATGGGGAAGCCGGTCTTGTGCGCGGCGTCGTAGAGCGGAAAGACGTGCCCGCCGGAGAGGGTGAACATCTCCCGCACCCCGTACGCGCGCAGCGCCGCGAGTGCGAGCTCCCCGCCGTGACCTTCGATCCGCTCCGTCATCGCCGCTCTTCCCTTCGTCCGCATGGCCGGAGTCACACGCTACTCACCGGTAGGCGGAATGTGAACCGTTCTCGGCTCGACGCCTGGGCCGGCGGGTCGCCCCCGCCGGCCCGGACCGGTCAACGACCGGTGAAGTCCGGCTTGCGCTTCGCCACGAACGCCGCCATGCCCTCGCGCCGGTCGTCGGTGGCGAACAGCGCCGCGAAGAGCTGGCTCTCCCAGGCCAGACCGGAGTTCAGGTCCATGTCCAGACCGGCGTCGACGGCGAGCTTGGCGGCGCGCAGGGCCTGCGCCGGACCGGTGAGGTACGGGCGGACCAGCTCGACCGCGGTGTCGTAGACCTCGGCCGCCGGGGCGACCCGGTCGGCCAGGCCGATCCGCAGGGCCTCCTGGGCGTCGACCATCCGGCCGGACATGATCAGGTCCTTGGCGCGGGCCGGGCCGACCAGGCGGGCCAGCCGCTGGGTGCCACCGGCGCCGGGGATGATGCCGAGCTTGATCTCCGGCTGCCCGAGCCTGGCGTCCTCGGCCACCACCCGCCAGTCGCACGCCAGCGCCAGCTCGCAGCCGCCGCCGAGGGCGTAGCCGGTGATCGCGGCCACGACCGGCTTCGGGATCCGGGAGATCGCGCCGAGCGCGCTGGACAGGCCGGCAGCCCGGTCCGCCATGTCCACGTAGGACATGTCGGCCATCTCCTTGATGTCCGCGCCGGCCGCGAAGACCTTCTCCCCGCCGTACACGATGACGGCGCGGACGCCCGGGTCGGCGGTGGCCGCCGCGGCGGCGGCGCGCAACTCCTCCTGCACCTGGGTGTTCAGGGCGTTCATCGGCGGCCGCTCCAGCCGGATGGTGCCGATGCCGTCCTTGGTCTCCAACCGCACGAACTCGCCCACGCTGGCCCTCACTTCCTCGTCGAAGTCGCGTGCCAACCTTACGGCCCGAATCGTTGGGGTAAGTAGTGTGGTGTCAGGCCCGCCACCGGGAGTACCGCCATGATCACGTACTACGACGACAGGTCCGTGCAGGTCACCTCGACCGCCGTCCGGGTGGACGGCCGGACCTTCCGGCTGGCCGACATCAGCATGGTCTGGCACCGGCGCGGCAGCCGGTCCTGGCGGGTGCTCGTCGGCCGCGGCGCGATCGGCGCGGCGCTCGCCGGCCCCCTGGTCGCCGCCGCGCTCGGCATCGCGTTCGCGCTCTGGCTGGACCGCTCCCTGACCGTCACCATCGCCATCGTCGGCGCCTCGGTGCTGATCGGGCTCGCGGTCGGCCCGGTCGCCGACTTCCTCTTCGAGCACCTCGACCGCTCGTACGCCAGGGGCAGCCGGCAGTTGGAGATCTGGGCCCGCTGGCGCGGCCAGCCGGTGCGCCTGCTGTGCACCGGTGACGCGCTGCGCTTCGGCCAGATCTACCGGGCGGTGCAGCGGGCCGTCGAGGCCGGCCAGCCGGTGTCGCCCCGCCGCCGCTAGAACCCGATCGGCCCGTCCGGCAGCATGCCCAGGCCACGCAGCAGTCCGAAGAGGTCCTGCTCGCCCCAGAACTGCACGATCCGGCCGCCGGCCAGCCGGTACATCTTGCACGCGCTCTGCACCGCCGTCGCGCCGGTGGCGTCCCGCCGATAGGTCTGCGCCAGCGACACCACCACGCGGTCGCCGGCCGCGAAGATCTCGACGATCTCCTGGTCGAGCACGGTCAGCCCCGGCGAGGCGACGGCCCCCTCGACGTGGTGCCGCCCCCGGACCCCGGCACCGGAGCCGTAGATCAGCACGTCCTCGTCGACCACCGCGCGCAACTCCGCCAGGTCCTTGGTGACGAAGGTCCGCAGGTAGCGGCGGACCACCTCGACGTTGCGCTCCTGCTCCGTCATGACCGGTCACGATACCGACCCGAACCGACTCGGACCGGCCCCGGACCGGCCGGACGACGCGCTGGCGACGCGGGCCTTGAGGCCCGTCAGGCGAAGGGGCCTACCGCCCGCGCTGTCGAACGGGGCAGCTCGACAGTCGCCCGGGCGGGCTCTCGAAAGCCGCTCCGACGCCGTCGCGGTGGCGCTCCATCGCGGTTGCGGTGAGCGTCGGACCGGAGGCGGACGAGGCGCACCCGTCACACGGCAGCGGCAGTACGCCTCGCGCGCCCTTTGGAGCTGATGACGCAAACGACTCAGCCGCTCCGGCCTCCCGACGAGCGCCAGCGACCAACAGGGCGATGTCATGAACGATTCAGCTCGAGAGGACCGACGCGACACCACGTGGTCCGGCACGGCCCGCCCGACATGAACCTCCGCGCGACGCTGCCTCACCTGACACCGCCGCGCCCGGCGCCACCCCCGCCGGAGCGGACCGCGCGAGCGGCGCGGCCCGCCCGGCAGTGGTTAGGCTTAGTGATGACCATCTATTACCGGGACGACGCGGTGCAGGTGACGTCGGAGTCGATCCGGGCCGGGGGCCACGCCGTGGCGATCGCCGACGTGACGTACGTCTGGCACGCGCAGGGGCCGAAGACGCTTGCGGTACGGGGGCGGGTGCTGGGTCGCGGCGTCCTGGTCCTGCTCCTCTCGCTGCCTCCGCTGGTCGCGGTGGTCTGCGTGCTCTCGCTGGCCTGGTCGGCGCAGGACCGGGGCGAGTGGCAACTGGCGCTGATCATCCTCGCCGCGTGCGTCGTCGCGGCGCTGGCCCTGGCCCCCTTCCTGGAGATCCCCCTCGGCTGGCTCGACCGCTCCTACGAGCGGGGCAGCAAGGTGCACGAGCTCTGGGTCCAGCACCACGGCCGGGAGGTGCTGCTGCTGCGTACCCCGGACGCGCTGCGGTTCGGGCAGATCTACCGGGCGGTGCAGCGCGCGGTGGAGCAGTACACGGACTCCTGACCGCGGGGGCCGCCGCCCTGTCCGGCGGTACGGGCGCGGGCGACGCACACTGGATGCCATGGTGATTCCCCTCCCCCGGCCCGCCGCGGTCGTCGGTCTGACCCGCTCCGCCCTCGACCAGGCCCTCGGCTCGGCGGCCTCGTTCGCCGCCGTGCCGGCCCGCGCGTTCGCCGTGCTGGACTCGGTGGAGGCCCTGCTGAAGCGGGTCGACGGCATGGTGGACCGCATCGACGGCGTGGTGGACCGGATCGAGCAGACCCTCGACCGCACCGACCGGGTGCTCACCGACGCCGAGGGCGCGGTACGGGAGGTGGCGGTCATCAGCGCCGCCGCGACCACCGCGATCGAGACGGCCACCGAGGTGGCCACCGCCGCGGCCGTCGTGGTCGGCGAGGCGGAGAAGGTGTCCCGGACGGCCGGTGCGGTGGTCGCCGAGGCCGACGCGGTGGCCGTACGGGCCGCCGGCACCGTGGGCACCGCGGCGGAGGCGGCGGCCACCGCCGCCGAGCTGCTGACGGCGTACGAGCCGGCGCTGCGCCGGGGCGCCCCGATGGCGAACCGCTTCGTCGAGCAGCTCAGCCACGAGGAGGTGAACGCCGCGATCCGGCTCGTCGACGAACTGCCGAAGCTCAAGCAGCACCTGACGGCGGACATCCTGCCGATCCTGGCCACCCTCGACCGGGTCGGGCCGGACCTGCACGACCTGCTCGACGTCACCCGCGACCTGAAGCTCGCCGTCGCCGGCATCCCCGGTCTGGGCATGCTCCGGCGCCGGGGCGAGAAGCTCACCGACGACGCCGAGGCCTGACCCCTGGGGCGTACAGCACCCTGGGACGTACGGCCGTGGCCGGTCGGCCGGATCAGGCGGGGACGTACAGCTCGTCGATCTCGGCCCGGGTGGGCAGCGCCACGGAGGCGCCGAGCCGGCGGGCGCAGGCCGCCCCGGCCGCCGCCGCCCAGCGCACCGCGTCGACCACGTCCCGGCCCTCGCCCCAGGCCACCGCGAGCGCGGCGGTGAAGGCGTCCCCGGCGGCCGTGGAGTCCACCACGTCGACCTTGACCGCCGGCACGTGCACGGCGGTGCCGTCCCGGTCCCCGTACCAGGCGCCCTCCGCGCCGAGGGTGAGCACCGCCCGGGCCGCCAGGTCGAGCAGGGCCGACGGCTCGTCCCGGCCGCGCCCGGTGAGCGCCTGCGCCTCGGTCTCGTTGACCACCAGCAGGTCGGTGGCCGCCAGCAGCTCCGGCGGCACCGGCACGGCCGGGGCGGCGTTGAGCACCACCCGGGTGCCGGCCGCCCGGGCGGCAAGGGCCGCCTCGGTCACCGTCGCGACCGGGATCTCCAGCTGCGCGAGCAGCACGTCCGCCCCGCGTACGGCGGTCAGTTCCGGTTCGGTCAGGCCGGTCATCGAGGCGTTGGCGCCCGGGCTGACCAGGATCGCGTTCTCGCCCTCGGCGTTCACCATCACCAGCGCCACCCCCGACGTGCCGTACGTCGTGCGGAGCTGGTCCGTGTCGACCCCGGCGGCGGTGATCCGCGCCCGCAGGGTGACGCCGAACGAGTCGGAGCCGATCGCCCCGAGGAAGGCGCAGGAGGCGCCGGCCCGGGCCGCGGCGACGGCCTGGTTGGCGCCCTTGCCGCCGGGCACCATCACGAAGTCGGTGCCGAGCAGGGTCTCCCCCGGGCGGGGCAGGGCGGGGGCAGTGCCCACCAGGTCCATGTTGGCGCTGCCCACCACGACGACCCGGGTCTGCCGCATCGCAAGCTCCCCGTCAGGCGGCGCGGGCGGTGAACCGGTCGCCGGAGCGCTGGACCACCAGCGGCAGCCCGAAGGTCTTGGAGAGGTTGTCCCCGGTCAGCGTGTCGTCGAGGAGCCCCTGCGCCACCACGCCGCCCTCGCGCAGCAGCAGCGCGTGGGTGAAGCCGGGCGGGATCTCCTCCACGTGGTGGGTCACCAGCACCAGCGCCGGGGCATCGGGGTCGTACGCCAGCTCGGCCAGCCGGGCGACCAGGTCCTCCCGCCCGCCCAGGTCGAGCCCGGCGGCCGGCTCGTCGAGCAGCAACAGCTCCGGGTCCGTCATCAGCGCGCGGGCGATCTGCACCCGCTTGCGTTCCCCCTCGGAGAGGGTGCCGTAGGTGCGCTCGGCGAGGCCCCCGATGCCGAGCTGGCCCAGCAGGGCGCGGGCCCGGGCCTCGTCGCTGCTGTCGTAGCTCTCCCGCCAGCGACCGACCACCGACCAGGCGGCCGTGACGACGACGTCGCTGACCCGCTCGTCGGCGGGCACCCGCTCGGCGAGCGCGGCGGTGGAGAGCCCGATGCGGGTGCGCAGCTCGTTGACGTCGGTGCGGCCGATCCGCTCGCCGAGCACGTGGGCGGTGCCGGTGGTCGGGTGCAGCCGGCCGGCGGCGAGGTTGAGCAGGGTCGTCTTCCCCGCGCCGTTCGGCCCGAGCACCACCCAGCGCTCGTCCAGCTCGACCCGCCAGTCGACGTCGTGCAGCAGTGCCGTGCCAGCCCGGCGTACGCCGACGCCGTCGAGGCTGACCACCAGATCCTCGTCCCCAGTCACCCGACCATCCAACCACGCAACGCCGGGGCTCCCCCCACGGGCGGCGTCCCGGCCATAGGGTGGGGCGCCGTGTCGTTGGTCACCACAACCGGAGGACGGTCCATGCCCGGTCGCAGCACGGAGCCGCGCGGATGAGCGCGGTCATCGAGATCGAGGGTCTGCGCAAGACCTTCCACAGCGTGCGGCAGGGCCGCCGGGTGGCGGTCGACGGCTTCGACCTGTTGGTGGAGGCCGGCCAGATCCACGGTTTCCTCGGCCCCAACGGCTCGGGCAAGACCACCACGTTGCGCGCCCTGCTCGGGCTGGTGCGGGCCGACGCGGGCCGGATGACGGTGCTGGGCGTCCCCTCACCGGACGGGCTGCCCCTGGTGGCCGGGCGGGTCGGGGCCATCGTGGAGAGCCCGCAGTTCTTCGGCAACTTCACCGGCCACCGGACCCTGCGCCTGCTCGCCCGGGCCGGCGGCGTGCCGACGGCCCGGGTCGACGAGGTGCTGGAGCAGGTGGGCCTGCGGGACCGGGGCGACGAGCGGGTCAAGGGCTACTCGCTGGGCATGAAGCAGCGGCTGGCGGTGGCCTCCGCCCTGCTCAAGGACCCGGAGCTGCTGATCCTGGACGAGCCGGCGAACGGGCTGGACCCGGCCGGCATCCGGGAGATGCGGGACCTGATGCGCTCGCTGGCGCAGGCCGGCGTGACCGTGCTGGTCTCCAGCCACATCCTGGCCGAGATCCAGCTGATCTGCGATCACGTGACGATCATCTCGCGGGGCCGGCGGGTGGCGGCCGGGCGCGTCGACGAGGTGCTGGCCGGCTTCGACCGGCACGAGCTGCTGGTGCGGGTGGACGATCCGCAGCGGGCCGTGGAGCTGCTGACGGCGGCCGGGCTGGCGGCGACCGGGCACGACGACCACCTGGTGGTGGGCGACGTGGACGACGCCACCGAGGTCAGCCGCACCCTCGGCGAGTCGGGCCTGTGGGTACGCGAGCTGACCCCGCTGCGGCCCGACCTGGAGAGCGTCTTCCTCGAACTGACCGGCACGGCGGCGCACCCGACGCTGCCCCGGCAGGTGGACGACTCGGTGTCGCCCGACGGCGGGCCCTCCGAACCGGTGATCGACCTCGACGTGCGGGGAGTGGACGCGTGAACCTGGTCCGTGCCGAACTGGAGCGTCTCGGCGCCCGGCGCTTCGTGCAGCTCATGCTCGTCCTGCTGGTGCTCGCGTTCGGCGTCACCGCGGCGACCACCCTGGCGAGTTCCCACCGGCCCACCGCCCAGGAGGTCTTCGACGCCCAGCGCGCCGCCGCCGCGGCGCGGATCGACCTGGAGCGCACCCACCAGCTCTGCCTGGACCGGCAGCGTGGTGTCGTGCAGGCGGACGACGTGCGGGAGTACGTCCCCGACGACTGCAGCGAGGTGGATCCGGCCCAGATGGAGCGGGCGCCCGTGGCGGCCGACTTCCTTCACGGGGTGTTCACCTTCGCCGAGGAGGCCGGGCCGCTGCTCTACTTCCTCATCGCCTTCCTCGCGCTCTTCGGGTTCCTGGTCGGCGCCTCCTACATCGGCGCCGACCTGAACTCCGGCGGCGTGGTCAACCTGCTGCTCTGGCGTCCCCGGCGGATGACCGTGCTCGGCACCAAGCTGGGCACGCTGCTCGGCGGGACGGCGCTGCTGTCCGTGCTGGCCTCGGCGGCGTACCTCGGGACGTTCTGGCTGATCGCTGCGTTCGCCGGGCGGCCGGGGCGGCTGGACGGGGAGTTCTGGGGCTCGTTGGGCGCGACCTGGGGCCGCGGCATGCTGCTGGTGCTGCTGCTCACCGTGGTCGGCTTCGCCGTCGCCACCCTGGGCCGGCACACCTCGGCGGCGCTCGGCGCGATCGCCGGCTACCTGGTGGTGTGGGAGCTGGGCGCCCGGCTGGTGATGGAGATCCTGGAAGTCGTCAAGGTGGACCGGTACATGCTCTCCAGCTACGCGGCGGCCCTGCTCAACGGCCGGGTCGAGTTCTGGGACTACCGGGCGTGCGCCACCGGGTCGACCGCCTCCTGCGACGGCCTCTACGTGGTGACCTGGCAGCCGGCGCTGCTGTTGCTGCTCGGGTTGACCGGCGCGCTGGCCGCCGCCGCCTTCGTGGCGTTCCGCCGCCGCGACCTGATGTGACGCCCGGCCGGGGGCGCGGCAAGTCCTTGCAGTATCCGGTCCAGCGATGAAATATTCCTTCAATGACGCCCGGCCGCCGCCGACCCCGCCGACCCCGGTCGGCGGGGACCGGCGCGCGGTCCGCGCCAGCGGGCGGCCGGCCCCGGTCAGCCGACGGTCGAGCCGAAGACCTCGTCGCGCACGGCGTCGAGGGCGGTACGCAGCGCCCCCCGCAGGATCGGCTCCTCGGTCAGCCCCGTCGGCACGACCCGGGGTCGGACCAGCGTGATCGCCGCGACCTCGTGCTGCACGCGCTCGGCCAGCGCCGCCCCGCCGGCCTGGCCGACCTCGCCGGCGAGCACCACCAGCGGCGGGTCCAGCACCACGCAGGTGCTCGCCACGCCCAGCGCCAGCCGGCGGGCCACCTCGTCGAGCATGGGACCGCCGGCCGTGCCGTCGGCCACCGCCGCCCGCACCGCCGCGGCCCCGCTGTCGTCCGGGTAGCCGTGCGCGCGGGCCAGGTCGCGGACCGCGTCCGCGCCGATCAGCTGCTGGAACGCCGGCTTCGCCCGGCGGGACACGTCACGCGGGATGGGCGCGCCGGGCACCGGCAGGTAGCCGATCTCGCCGGCGGCGCCGCTGCTGCCGTGGTGCAGCCGCCCGCCCAGCACGATCGCCAGGCCGACGCCGGCGCCGACCCAGACCAGCACGAAGTCCGTCAGCCCCTGGGCCGCGCCCGACTGCGCCTCGGCGACGGCGGCCAGGTTCACGTCGTTCTCGAAGACCACCGGGGTGTGCAGGTCGTCCCGGAGCGCGGCGAGCAGACCGGTGTGCCAGCGGGGCAGGTTGAAGGCGAACGTGATGTCGCCCGTGCCGGGGTCGACGAGGCCCGGGGTGCCCAGCACGATCCGCCGTACGCTCGACAACTGCGCCCCGGCGCTGCTCGCGGCCTGGACGACCGCGTTGTGCACGACCCCGACGGGGTCGTCGGTGTCGTGGGTCGACTGCTCGACGCGGCCGATCACCGCCCCGGTGATGTCCGCGCAGGCGGCCACCACCCGGTCGGCGCCCACGTCCACCCCGACCACGTGCGCGCTGCCGGGCCGCACGGCGTAGAGCTGGGCGTTGGGTCCCCGCCCGCCGGCCTGCTCGCCGACCCGGGTGACCAGGCCCCGCTCCTCCAGCCGCTCCACGAGCTGCGAGGCGGTGACCTTGGACAACCCGGTCAGCTCGCCGAGCCGGGCCCGGGTCAGCGGCCCCCGCTCCAGCAGCAGCTCCAACGCCGCGCGGTCGTTCAGCGCCCGCAACAGGCGGGGGGTGCCGGGCAGCCGGGTCGCACTCATGCCACGTCCTCTAGTTTTGGTAAACCTTGCTAACTGTAAACCGACCTGCGAGCGGGTAGCCGACAGCGTATCGGCCGCCCGGGAGCGGGGTGGTCGGCCGACCCGGTACGTCACCGACCCCCGCCGGTACGACTTCCGTGCCCGCGGGGACGAAAGGGGAAGATCACGTGGGGCTGGATCCAGGACTGCGCCGGCTCGCGCTCGGCACGCTGCTCGCCGCGTACCCGGGGCCGGTGCCCCCGGGCTGGGCGGTCGACCTGGTCGCCGAGGGGCTCGCGGGGCACACCCTCTTCGGCACCAACGTCCACGACCCGGGGCAGGTGGCGGCGAGCACCGCCGCCCTGCGGGCCGGCCGCCCGGACGTGCTGATCGCGATCGACGAGGAGGGCGGCGACGTCACCCGGCTGGCGCACGCCACCGGCAGCCCGTACCCGGGCAACGCGGCGCTCGGCGCGATCGACGAGGTGACGCTGACCCGCCGGGTCTACGAGGCCATCGGCGCGGAGCTGGCCGCCCTCGGCGTCACCGTCAACCTCGCGCCGACAGTGGACGTCAACACCGCCGACGAGAACCCGGTGATCGGCACCCGCTCGTTCGGCGCCGACCCGGCCCGGGTCGCCGCGCACTCCGCCGCCGCCGTGACCGGCCTCCAGGCCGCCGGGGTCGCCGCCTGCGCCAAGCACTTCCCGGGGCACGGCGCGACGGTCGCCGACTCCCATTACGAGCTGCCCACCGTGGACGTGCCGCTGGACGTGCTGCGCCGGCGCGACCTGCCGCCGTTCGCCGCGGTCGTCGCGGCCGGCGCGCGGGCCGTGATGACCGCGCACATCCGGGTGCCGGCGCTGACCGGCGACGGCCCCGCCACGTTCAGCCGGGCGGTCCTGGTCGACCTGCTGCGCGGCGAGTACGGCTTCACCGGCACGGTCATCACCGACGCGCTGGAGATGAAGGGCGCCGCGGTGGCGGCCGGCGGGGTCGGCCCGGCCGCCGTCCGGGCCCTCGCCGCCGGCGCCGACCTGCTGTGCATCGGCGCCCAGGTCGACGCCGAGCTGGTCGAGCGGGTGGTCGCGGAGATCGTCGGCGCGCTCGGCGACGGCCGCCTGGACCGGGCACGGGTGGAGGAGGCGGCCGGCCGCGCCGCCGCGCTCGCCGCCTGGACCCGGGCCGCCGGCGCGACGTCGACCGCCCCCGACGGACTCGGGTACGCGGCGGCGCGCCGCGCCGTACGGGTGGAGGGCGAGCTGACCGGCCTGGACCGCCCGCTGATCGTCCAACTGCACGCCGCGTCGACCATCGCCGAGGGGCGGGTGCCGTGGGGCCTCGGGCCGCACCTGGACGGCGCGGAGGAGCTGCGGGTGGTCGCCACCGAGACCGGGCCGGCCGTCCTGCGCCAGCTCGCCGGGGACCGGCCGATCGTGCTGGTCGGCCGCCACCTGCACCGGCTGCCGGGCGGGGCGGAGCTGGTGACCGCGCTGGCCGCCGAGCACCCGGTGACCGTGGTCGAGATGGGCTGGCCCTCGCGGTGGCGCCCGGCCGGCGTGCGGGCGTTCGTCACCACGTACGGCGCGAGCCACGCCTGCGGCCGCGCGGCCGCCGAGGTGCTCGGCCTGGCCGGCTGACGCCAACGGGTACGCGCCGTCAGGTGGCGGTTCGCTCACGGCCGGGCCCGGCCGGCTTCGACCGGGCCCGGCCGGGGTATGCGACAGCATGACCACCACCGACCCGTGGCACCGGGCCCTGGCCGACCTGGTGTCCCGGTCCCACCGGCTGCCCCCGGACGAGCTCGCGGCCACGGTCGACGCCGTGCTCCGGCCGCTGGGTGTGACCGCGACCGTGTACCTGGTCGACGCCGAGCAGCACGGCCTGCGCCCGCTGCCCGGCACGGGGCGGGTGGCACCGGAGCTGCTGCCGATCGACACCAGCCTGGCCGGGCGTGCCTTCACCCAGGTCGAGGTGCACGCGGGGCAGGGGCCGCCGCCCCGGCTGTGGGTGCCGATCGTCAACGGCACCGACCGGCTGGGGCTGCTGGAGGTGTTCCCGCCGGCCGACGCCGACCTCGCCGACGAGACGCTCCGCGACGGCTGCCGGCTCATCTCCGGCCTGGTCGGTCACCTGGTCACCAGCAAGAGGGACTACGGGGACGTCCTGCACCGGGCGCGGCGCAGCCGGCCGATGGGGGTCTCCGCCGAGCTGCTCTGGCACCTGCTCCCGCCGCTGACCTTCGCCACCTCGGAGGTGGTGGTCAGCGCCCTGCTCGAGCCCTGCTACGAGGTCGGCGGGGACGCCTTCGACTACGCGGTGCACGACGGGAGGTTGACGCTGGCGATCCTCGACGGGGTCGGGCACGGCCTGCCGGCGGTGCTCACCACCTCGGTGGCGCTGGCGGCGCTGCGGGCGGCCCGGCGCGCCGGCTCGGACCTGCCCGGCCTCGTCCGGGCCGTGGACGCCGCGATCGCCGGCCAGTGGCACGACGCGCGGTTCGTCACCGCGGTGCTCGCCGAGTTCGACACCGGCTCCGGACTGCTGCGGTACGTCAACGCGGGGCACCCGCCGCCGGTGCTGCTGCGCCGGGGACGGGCCGTGCGGGAGTTGGCCGGAGGCCGCCGGCTTCCGCTCGGCCTGCCCGACGGCCGCGTCGAGGTGGCGCAGACCCGGCTGGAGCCCGGTGACCGGCTGCTGCTGCACACCGACGGGATGACCGAGGCACGCGACGCGGCGGGCGAGATGTTCGGGCTGTCCCGCCTCGCGGACCTCGCCGAACGGCACATCGGTTCCGGGCTGCCGGCCGCGGAGACGCTCCGCCGCCTCGGCCACGCGGTGCAGGAACACCAGGGCGGGGCGCAGCAGGACGACGCGACCCTGCTGCTGGTCGAGTGGTCCGCCGACGCGTCGGCGAACTCGGAGCCCTGAGCCGATCAGTCCAGCCCGCGCCACCCGCGCGCGACGGGCCGACCGGCGTCGGAGTCGGAGTCGGAGTCGGCGAACCCGAGCAGGGTGTTGACCCCGGTGATCCGCAGGACCCGCGCCACGCCCGGCTGCGGGTCGGTCACCCGCAGCGTCACGTCGCGCTCGCGGCCGACGGAGACGCCGTGCACCAGGACGCGTACGCCGCTGGAGTCCAGGAACCGCACGGCGGCGAGGTCGACGACGACCTCCCGGACGCCGGGCCGGTGCAGCGCCTCGGTGAGCGTCGCCTCGAACTCGCCGGCGGTGGCCATGTCGATCTCACCGGCCGGGCGCAGGACCACCCGCCCCGGCTCCGCGTTCCGCTCGCCCCGGTCCATGGCCGCCTCACCGTCGAAGGACGCGCCGGCACCGGCGCGACTCGACCATACCGACCCCCGCCCGGCCGGGCCACGCCGACGGTCGTCCAGGCCACTTGAACGTGTTCAAGAAGTCGCCTACGCTGAGGCGGCAGGATTTGAACACGTTCAAGAGAGGCGTCGGCGATGGACACGAAGGTCTGGATGTACCTGGTCTACCTGGCGATCAGCATCGGGCTGACCGTCTGGGTGGCTCGGGCGCTGTCGCGCAACGGGCTGGTCTTCCTGGAGGAGGTCTTCGCCGACGAACGGCTGGCCAGGGCCGTGAACAGCCTGCTCGTCGTCGGCTTCTACCTGCTCAACCTCGGCTACGTCACGGTGGCGATGAAGCACCCCGACCCGGTCGGGTCCACCGCCCAGGCCATGGAGGAGCTCTCCCTCAAGATCGGCCTGGTGCTGCTGGTCCTCGGCGCGCTGCACTTCTTCAACGTCTTCGCGCTCGGCCGGTACCGCCGTGGCCGGCTGCGCCAGTTCGCCACCCACCCGCCGCTCGCGCCGATCGGCCGGCTGCCGATGCCGCCGCCCGCGCCGCGCGGCGCCCACCCCGTCGGCCCGCACCCGGCCGGCCCGCATCCCGCCAGCGCCCATCCCGCCGGTCCGCACCCCACCGGCCCGCACCCCACCGGTCAGCGCCCCGCCGGTCAGCACCCCGCCGGCCCGCACCCCGCCAGCGCCCACCCTGCCGATCCGGGGGCGGAGACCGGGCCGGCCGGCAGCCCGCCGGTCCGATGAGCACCCGGCCCGTCGACGGGTCGGGCGGATTCCCGGACGCCACCGCGCACGGGGGCGGTGGCGTCCGGGGCTTCACGGTCCTCTACGACGCGCACTGCCCACTCTGCCGGTCCGCCCGGCGCTGGCTGGCGTCCCGCGCCCAGCTCGTACCCCTGGAGTTCGTGCCGGCAGGCTCGGCAGAGGCCCGGCGGCGCTTCCCCGGCCTGGACCACGACGCCACGCTGCGCGACCTGACCGTGGTCGCGGACACCGGCGAGGTGTACGCGGGGGACTGCGCCTGGTTCGCCTGCCTCTGGGCCCTGGCCGACCACCGGGGCACCGCCGAGCGGCTGGCCCGACCGCACCTGCTCCCCCTCGCCCGGCGGGTGGTCGCCGCCGCCGCCTCGGTCCGCGAACGCGTGCGCGACCCGTGGGCGGAGCCGGGCGACGACCTGGCGGGATACGGTGACCCCGATGACCGAGCAGACTGCGCCGACGACCGCTGCGGGTGAGCCGGCTACCGCGCGCGGCGAGCAGACCCGGCAGCTCATCCTGGACACCGCCATGCGGCTGTTCCGCGAGCGCGGGTACGCCCGGACCACCATGCGTGCCATCGCCCAGGAGGCCGGGGTGGCGGTGGGCAACGCCTACTACTACTTCGGCTCCAAGGAACACCTGATCCAGGAGTTCTACGCCCGCGCCCAGACGGAGCACCGGGCGGCGGCCGGCCCGGTGCTCGCCCGCGAACCCGACCTCGCCGCCCGGCTGGCCGGGGTGATGCACGCCGGGATCGACGTGCTCACCCCGTCGCACGCCTTCGCCGCCAGCTTCTTCAAGACGGCGGCGGAGCCGACCTCCCCGCTGAGCCCCTTCTCGGCGGAGTCGTCCGGCCCGCGCGAGGCGGCGATCGGCCTCTTCGCCGAGGCGCTCGACGGCTCCACCGCCCGGGTCGACCCGGAGTTGCGCCCGCACCTGCCGGAGCTGCTCTGGTTGGCGTACATGGGGGTGGTGCTCTACTGGGTCTACGACCGCTCGCCCGGCCAGGCCCGCACCCGGCAGTTGATCGACGGCGCGGTGCCGTTGGTCGACCGGCTGGTGGGGCTGTCCCGGTTGCGCGTGCTGCGCCCGGTGACCCGGCAGGTGCTCGACCTCATTCGTACGCTGCGTCACTGACCCTCACGATGCCATCCTCCGAATAGCCGCAGGTCAAGTCCGCTACTCGACACCCGGATCGCACCCATGGCGCCTTGTCTTCACCACGATAGTTACGTAGCGTGATTGGTGCGCACGTCACCCGCGGGACCCTGGGGGAGACTGCGGACCGTGGATCCGGCCCGGGATCCACGGTCCGCGCCCCGCCGCCGCGCTCACGCTCAGGGTGGGTAGACGCCGAACGAGCGCCAGCCCCGGTCGGGGAAGCCGGCGGCGGTCGCCACCCGGGCGGAGGCGGTGTTGGCGGGGTCGTGCAGGTACGTCGGGACGGCCCCCTCGGCGAGCACCCGACGCGCCGCCTGGGCGACCAGCCGCCGGGCCAGTCCCCGCCCCCGGGCCGTCGGCACGGTGCCGACGGCCAGTTCGTGGCCGTACGCGTCGTGCCGCTTGATCCCGACCCCGGCCAGGTAGTGCCCCCGGGCGTCGCGCACCACCAGCACCGGGCGGTCGAACACGCGGAGCCAGGACGGCAGCCCGGCGGCGCTCGGGGGTGTCCACTCCCCCACGTCCGGCAGGAGGGCCGGCGCCACGCTCCACCGGAACACGCTCTCGTGCACCGCCCAGCCGGGTCCCGCCACCACGGCGGGCAGTTGCGGAAGCGGCGGCCCGCCCGGCCGCCGGACCCACTCGCGCACCGCCGCGACCCGGTCGGGGGGCACCGAGAGCACGGTGCTCGCGCCGGCGGTCACCGCGACGGCCGGCCGGAGCCGGCCGTCCCAGGCCGGTCGGGTCCGTCGGTGCGAGCCGACCACGTGCAGCCCGGGACCCGCCGGCCACTGGCCGAGCCAGCTCGCCAGGTGCAGGTGCAGCCGCCGGTCGGACATCGCCGGTCACCTCCCCGCGGCCGTCGGTGGTCACCCGGCGGCCGGGCCGCCGACGCCCGGCCCGCCTCGCCGACGATCACCGTACGCGGGCGCGGCGGCCCCGCGTGACGGAACCCGTCCGGGGCGGACGACCGGGCGCCCCGCGACCCGACGGGCCCGGCCCCGGGGGACGCGCGCCGGCGCCAGGGTTGGGTGCCGCGGCGAGCGGGTAGACGTACCGGAACGCCGATGGCCACGAATTCGTGGGACGGCGGCAGATCACGGGAACCGGACGCATCGATCGGTCGTCATATTCACTTTCATACATGGACAACTTTGTTTGGGACGGTATGGTCATGCCGAATCAGCCGAACGACCGGTACCACCAGGACCCCGTGCGACTCTGGCGGGCCACCGAGGCCGGCGGGCGGTTCCCGGCCCAGTCGGCGTACCGGGGTCACCGCGCCGGGACCGAGGCGCTCTCGTGGAGCGAGGTGAACAAGCAGCCCGCCGGCGCCTCCTCGCGCGGCGGCCTGAACACCCGCTGACCGCTGCGCGCGGCGGGGCGGCTCCGCGACACACCCGGACGGTCCACCGGCGGCTTTCGCACACCTGTCGGGTAATTTCTTCTGGTCCGGCATCCCGGCCTACGACAGGAGAAGCTCCGCGCATGGGCAAGAAGACGATCCACGTCTCCGACTTCAGCGGCACGGTCATCCAGCCCGACGACGAGGTGGTCCGCGTCGTCGTCCTGGAGCACCCTGACCTGGTCGCGGGGCCCGTGCGGTTGGACGCCACCCCGGTCGAGGTCGAGGGCATCGACGACGCCGCGCTGGACGTCGCGGTGGTCGAGATCCACGACCGGCACGGGGACGGCGAGCCGCGCCGGGTGGTGCTGACCGCGAGCGAGTTCGACGCGATGGCGACCGACGTGCCGATGGCGCAGCTGCTGAGGACGGCCGAGCGGGTCCGCCCGCCCAAGGCCCGCAAGGGCGCGGAACGGGTCGACTACGGCACGATCGAGCACGCCGGCCGGCCGCACCGGGGCCGGGTCACCGAGGAGGAGGCCCGGCTGGTGCGCGAGCGGCTCGACGAGGTCAACAAGCGGCTCGCCGACGCCGGGATCCGCCAGGTCGACCCGACGGACCCCGAGCACGCCGCCCGCTACGGCTTCCCGGCCGCGCCCTGAGGCGGGTCATTCCCGCATCTGCACGGCCCGCAGGGCCGCCGCCACCCACTCCTCGGTCGCGGCCTTGGTCACGCCGAGCCCGCTGAGGACCCCGGCGCCGTTCTCGTGCTCCAGCAGCGCGAGCAGGATGTGCTCGGTGCCGATGTAGTTGTGCCCCAGCCGCAGGGCCTCCCGGAAGGTCAGCTCCAGCGCCTTCTTGCCCTGGGCGTCGTACGGGATCAGGTCGGGCACCTCGGCGGCCGAGGGCGGCAGCGCCGCCGTCGCGGCCTCGCGTACCCGCTCCAGCGGCGCCCCCTGGGCGACGATCGCCTTCGCGGCCAGGGCCTCCGGCTCGCTGAGCAGCCCCAGCACCAGGTGCTCGGGGCGGATCTCGGCGTGCCCGGTGGCCCTGGCCTCGTTCTGCGAGGCCATCACCGTGTTGCGGGCGCGGGGGGTGAAGCGGTTGAAGCCCTGCTGCGGATCGAGCGGCGGATCGTCGGCCTTCGGCACGAAGCGCTTCTGCGCCGCCTGCTTGCTGACGCCCATGCTGCGGCCGATCTCGGTCCAGGACGCGCCGGAGCGGCGGGCCTGGTCGACGAAGTGGCCGATCAGATGGTCGGCGACCTCGCCGAGATGGTCGGCGGCGATGACCGCGTCGGTGAGCTGGTCGAGCGCGTCGGGGTGCGCCCTCTTGATCGCCCGGATGAGGTCGTCCAGACGTACCGGGTTGTTCATCTGCACTGGTTCCGTCATGCGTCAACCATAGGTTGACGGCACTCGACCGTCAACCCCAAGTTGACGATACGGTCCACAGCGCCTCCGGCTCGCCGACCCCGACGGATGACGGTGCGTGACGGGCCGTAGGAAAGTTTCACCATTGCCCCGGCTGATATAGAAGATTTACGATCCGGTCTCCATCGTCCAACCGCCCCCTGCGGGACGAACATCGGAGGCAACATGTGTGACGCACCGGAGACAGCCGGCCTGAGCCACGTACCGGCCCGGCGCCGCACCCTCCTCACGGCGCTCGGCGTCGGCGTGGGGATCGGGGTCGTCGGCCTGCCCAGCCCCGCGCAGGCCGCCGTCGGCGCCTGGAGCAACCCGACGCGTGGCACGCTGACCTCCGGCTACAAGACCCCCAGCCGGCCGACGCACACGGGCTGGGACGTGGCCAACAGCCAGGGCACCCCGGTCTACGCCACCGCCGCCGGGACCGTCCGGGACATCAAGACCAACTCGTACCCCGGCGACACGGCGAGTGGCCCGCTGGCCGGCCGCACCGGCAACAGCGTCCACATCAACCACGCCGACGGCTACTTCTCCTACTACGGCCACCTGTACCGGGTGCTGGTCAGCGACGGCCAGCAGATCAGCTGCGGCCAGTTGGTCGGCCTGATGGGCACCACCGGCAACTCGACCGGCCCGCACCTGCACTTCGAGATCCACAACCCCCGGCTGACCTCGATGGACCCCCGGGTATTCCTGGCCAACCGGGGCATCACCCTCGGCTCGACGGCTCCCGTCGGCAGCACCGGCTACCCGAGCGTCGGCCAGGGCGCGTCGGGGTGGGTGCCCCGGGTGATCCAGTACCTGGTGCGGGCGCGCGGCGTCTCCGTCGTGGTGGACGGGGTCTACGGGCCGGGCTGCGCCGCCTCGGTCAGGTCGTTCCAGAGCGGCCGGGGCCTCTACGCCGACGGCCTGGTCGGCCCGATCACCTGGACCGCGCTCGTGCTGCCCCTGCGCGAGGGCAACTCCGGCGACCTGGTGCGCGGCCTGCAGACCGCGCTCAACGCCCGGGGGGCGAGCCTCCTCGTCGACGGCGGCTTCGGGTCGGTCACCACCAGCGCGGTACGCAGCTTCCAGAGCCGCAACGGCCTCGTCGTCGACGGCCTCGTCGGCCCGGTGACCTGGAGCGTGCTCATCTGAGTGGGCCCGTCAGAGCCAGCCGTTGTCCCGGGCGGTGCGGAACGCCTCCGCCCGGTTGGCCACCCCGAGCTTGCTGACCGCCGCGGAGAGGTGGTTGCGGACCGTGCCCGCCGACAGGTGGGTACGGCGGGCCACCTCCGCCACCGGCGTGTCGTACTCGGCCAGCCGGAGCACGTCCAGCTCGCGCGGCGTGAGCGGGCACTCGGGCGCGGTGAGCGCGTCGGCGGCCAGGGCCGGGTCGACGTACCGGCCGCCGGCGTGCACCCGGCGGATGACGTCGGCGAGCGTCCCGCCCGGCGCGCCCTTGGGCAGGAACCCCTTGGCCCCGGCCGCCAGCGCGCGTTGCAGGTGCGGCGGCCGGCCGTGCCCGGTCAGGATCACCACCTTGCAGGCGGGCAGGACGCGCGCCAGCTCCGCGGTCACCTCCAGCCCGTCCAGGGCCGGCATCTGGAGGTCCACCACGGCGACGTCCGGCCGGTGGGCGAGCGCGGCGGTCACGGCGGCCCGCCCGTCCGGCGCCTCGGTCACCACCTCCAGGTCGGACTCCAGACCGAGCAGGGCGGCCAGCGCCGCCCGGATCAGGTCCTCGTCGTCGGCGAGCAGCACCCTGATCACGGGCGGGTCCGTACCGTCACGTCGAGGCGGAACACCCCGTCGTCGATCCGGTGGCGCAGGGTCCCGCCGGCCTCGGCCAGCCGCTCGGCCAGCCCGCGCAGCCCGAAGCTGTGCCGGTCCGGCGACGCCCCCTCGGCGCCGTCGTTCGTCATGGTCATCCGTACCTCGTCCTCGTCCTGGCTGATCTCGATGGTGCACCAGGTGGCCCGGCTGTGCCGCAGCACGTTGGTGCTGGCCTCCCGCAGCACCGCGACGAACTGCCGGGCGATCTCCGACGGTACGTCGTCCGGCGGCAGCGCGACCGCGCAGCGGATGCCGGAGGAACGCAGCACCTGCTCCACCGCGGCGATCTGGTCCCCGAGGTCCACCGCACGGTACCCGTGCACCACCTCGCGCAGCTCGACCAGCGCCGACGCGGCCAGCCGCTGCACCTCGGCGGCCTCCCGGCTGGCCCGCCCGGCGTCCGTGGCCGCCAGCCGGGACGCCAGCTCGGCCTTCAGCGCGATGACCGAGAGGCTGTGCCCGAGCAGGTCGTGCACGTCGCGGGCGAAGCGCAGCCGCTCCTCGGTGGCGGCGAGCCGGCCCTGGGCGGCCCGCCCCCGCTGCGCCTGGACGAGCAGCCCCCACAGCCAGAGCTGCAGGGCGTTCCACGCGGCCATGGAGAGGCCGGCGACCAGCACGATGGTGACCTGGCCGCGGACCGGGGCCCCGTTCCAGGTCGCCACCCCGGCGGCCGTCGCCAGGGACAGCAGCACCGCCGGGACGGCGACCCACCACTGCCTCAGCAGGGACACCGAGCCGATCACCGACGCGCCCAGGAACCCCCAGGTCGCCCACTCCGGCCCGCCCACGGGCCCGACCAGCGGTACGGAGAGCACGGCGGCCCAGACGAACCCGGCGAGCAGGCGGCGCCGCGTCGGCTCGGCCAGCCACGGGGTGATCGCCCCGTACAGCGCCCCGCTCTGCGCGGCGACGAACAGGACGACGCCCACCGTCCCGGCGACCACCCAGCGGGGATCCTCCTCCCGCGACAGTCCGACGGCGGCCAGCAGCAGCGTGCCCAGGACGCCGCTGCCGACGGTGCTCAACGTGACGGCACGGGCGCGGCGCAGGCCGACATCACGCTCGACCTGCGCCCGCTCCATGCTCACGCTCCCGATGCCAGGTGGCGCGATGACCTCGATCATCCGTGCCGGGGCTCCCAGCGGAAGTACCGGGCGGCCGTGAACAGCGACACCGCCAGCCAGACCAGCAGCACCCCGAAGGAGGGCAGCGTCTCGACCAGCGTCCCGGCGAAGCTCAGGGCCTGGCCCTCGTCGGTGCGGGTGAGCCAGCCGACGCGCATGATCTCGGTGAACGGCCCCATGGGCAGGAACCAGAGGATCCGTTCCAGCGACTCCGGCAGCGCGCCGAGCGGCAGCAGCGCACCCGGCGTGGCCAGGAAGATCACCACGGTCGGCAGGGTGGTCAGCATGGCCGCCTCGGAGCTGCGGGTGATCGCGGAGAGCGCCGCCGAGAACGCCGCCATGATCGCCGACCCGATCAGCAGCGCCAGCGCCATGACCAGCGGGTTCTTCGGCATCGGCAGGCCCAGCACCAGGGTGGCGTAGGCGGCCAGCACGACGAACTGGGCGAGGAAGATCGCCACGGTGCTGCTGGCCGTGCCGAGCAGGATGGTGCGGTCCGAGGCGAGCCCCGCCCGCAGCCGCTTGAGCACCAGCTCCTGGCGGCGCGACGCGTACACGGTGGTCAGGTGGTGGTGCACCAGGAAGACCATGATCAGGGTGGTGATGCTGACGACCCGGCGGACGCCGGGCACCGCCTCGCCGCCGTACTCGCTGACGAGCAGGATGGCGATCATCAGCGGGGTCACCACGGACATGGCGGTGGCCGTCCAGTTGCGACGCAGCGCCAGCAGTTCCATCTTGAGCATCGCGGCCATCTGCCAGAGCGGCCTGGTCGCCCGGTCGCGCGGGGTGGCGGTGGTGGTGGGGCTCTGCGTCGTCATCGTCCCGCTCATCGGGCGGCCTCCGGTTCCGCGTGCTGGTCGGTCAGGTCGTCGTGGTCGGCGGCGATGTCCAGGAAGACATCCTCCAGGGTGGCCGGTCGGGCCGACAGGGACGCCAGTCGGATGTCGCCCGCGTTGGCCCATTCGAGCAGCCGGGTGAGGTCGGTCTGGAGGTGGCGGGACTCGTACGTGACGCGGTCGCCATCGACCATGCGGGCGGCGTGCGGCAGGTCGGGCAGGGCGTCCGTCGCCGGCAGCCGGAAGCTGATCCGGGCGGGCAGGGTGCGCACGACGTCCTCCGGGGCGCCCGTGGCGACGATGCTGCCGCCCCGCATGATGGCCACCCGGTCGGCGAGGACCTCCGCCTCCTCCAGGTAGTGCGTGGTGAGCAGGACCGTGGTCCCACCCTTCTGGAGCTCGCGGACGACGTCCCAGGTGCGGCGCCGGGAGGCCGGGTCCATGCCGGTGGTGGGCTCGTCGAGGAAGAGCACCTCCGGGCGGCCGAGCACGGCCAGCGCCAGCTCCAGCCGCCGGCCCTCGCCGCCGGAGAGCTGCTCGACCGCCACGTTCATCCGGCCGCCGAGGTCGACCAGGTCCAGCACCTCCGCGGTGGTCTGCGGCCGGACGGTGAGGGAGCGCCAGATCTCCACCGTCTCCCGGACGGTCAGCGCACCGGTGAACCCGCCGTGCTGGAGCATCACCCCCGTGCGGGGACGCAGCGCGGCCCGGTCGCGCACCGGATCCAGCCCGAGCACCCGGACCCGGCCGGAGGTGGCCGGTTGCAGTCCCTCCAGGACCTCGATGGTGGTGGTCTTACCGGCACCGTTGGTGCCCAGCAGGGCGAACAGCTCGCCCCGGCGGATCCGCAGCGAGATCCCGCGCACCGCCTCGAACTCCCCGTAGCTGCGGCGCAGCCCGTCCACTTCGATCACGACGTCATCCATGCTTCACAGGCTGCCGTCGACCGGCGACAGAACCAACCCCCGCCGCGTCACGTTCCGACCGTGTCGTACGCATGCCTCACCCGTGCGTCCGCCACGTGCGCGGCGCCGCCCCGGCGGGCGCTCACCCGGTGGTGGCGACGAACGGCGGCACGTCCACCGGGAGTTCCGGCAGCACTCCCGCGAGAGCCTGGACCTTCGACCACGTCATGGTCACCTGGTCGAGGTCCCCCTCGCCCAGCGGGACGCCCAGCTCGCCGAACGCCTCGGCCAGCCGCTCCCGCCGGACGGGGTCGACACCGTCGGCGGGCGCCTCCGGGGCGCAGACCGCCGCGAGGTCCGTCACGACCTCCAGCTTCGGCTCGCGCTCGTGCCAGCCCGTACGCCGCTGGTAGACGTCGGCGACGGCGGCCAGCTCGAAGTCTCGGCCGGGGGCGGCGGCCAGTTGCAGCGACAGCGGCAACCCGTCGCCGTCGGCCCCCATCGGCAGCGCCAGCGCGGGGAAGCCGACCGCGCTCCAGATGCTGGGCAGGAAGGAGATCGTCTGGAGGCTGGCCTGGTCGTCGTAGCGGGGGGCGGCGGACGGCCAGGCGGGCGTGGCGATGACGTCGACGTCCCGCAACCGCGCCCGCAGGGCCTCGGCGCCCCACCCACGCACCCGCTGGGCCCGCAGGTACGTCTCCGCCGGGAGCACGCCGCCGAGCGCGACGTTCCACCGGAACGGCCGACCGTAGTCGTTCCAGCGCGCCCGGAACTGCGCCCCGTGCACCTCGAACGCCTCCACCAGCATCGTCACGAGCTGCGCGGCGAAGAGCGGGAACGCCTCGTCGAAGGGCACGTCGACGACCTCCGCCCCGGCGGCCCGCAGCTCGTCGAGCGCGGCGTCGAAGGCGGCGGCGGTGTCGTCGGTCAGCCCGGCGGCGTACCGCACGAGGTCGCCCGGCACGCCGACGCGGACGCCCGCGAGGTCGGCGAGCGCCGGCCGGGACAGCTCCGCGGGCCGGTCCGCCATCACGGCGAGCAGCCGCGCGCACTCCCGGGCCGTGCGGGCCAGCGGGCCCGCCGTCTCGACCGACCGCGCCAGCGGACGTACGCCCGCCGCAGGCAGGAGACCCTGCGTCGGCTTCAGCCCGGTCACGCCGCACAGCGCGGCCGGGATCCGGATGCTGCCGTTGCTGTCGGTGCCGACACCCGCGTCGAAGAACCCGGCGGGGATGCCGTTGGCGCTGCCGCAGCTCGACCCGCCGGTCCACCGGTGGGGGTCCCACGGGTTGCGCGGCACCGGGAAGGACGCGTCCGGGTCCGGCCGGGACAGCGCGTGCTCCGCCATCGTGGTCTTGCCCACGATCACGGCGCCCGCCGCGCGCAGCCGGGCCACCACTGTCGCGTCGCGGTCGGCCCACCAGTTCGCGTCGTGCACGACGCTCTGGCAGGTGCTCGGCGCGCCGGCGACGGCGACGACGTCCTTGACGCCGATCAGCGTGCCACGCAGCGGCCCGTCCGTGCCGGGCTCGTCGACCGGGAAGCGGTGCAGGAAGGTGCCGAGCATCGGCCCGAGCCGGTCGGCCCGCTCGGCGGCGGCGAGGCGGTCCATGTCAGCTCACCACCTGGTGACCGGGCCGGCCGGTCGCGACGGTTCGCGGCGCGGCGGAATTGACGGGCCGATTACCGGCCAATTCCCGTTCGGTGCCCGTCACAGTTTCCCGAAAGAAGTCGGTGTGTGGAAAGGCGAACAACTCGGCCGTGGCGTCGTCACGACCCATGACATCCGTTCCCGCGTCGACGGTCGACGAATGACCGTCACCGTTCCGCCTCTGACGTGCCACGAACACCTCCCCGCACGGGCCACGGAATGCGCAGCCCAGGACCACGACAGGTCCGACGATGGCGCTTACGGCCATCGCGGGGTAACCCCTACGGTCACCCCTCACCACCCCGGAATAAGGCGCCTCGGACGCCGGTTCTCGCGGCGGCGGCCCCGGAATTCCTGGCTCCCCGCTCCCTAGCGCTGCTAAATACTATTCGCATACCCGCACCGATCTAAATGGGGAAATCAATGAGCAACGCAATCGCGAACCTCGTGGCCACACCCACGCTCGGTGCGGTGGACCCACAGGCGATCGACGTGGCGGACGTGCACAAGAGCTACGGCGACGTGCGCGCCGTCAACGGCATCGACCTGCGGATCGCTCCCGGCGAGGTGGTCGCGTTGCTCGGGCCCAACGGCGCGGGCAAGTCCACGCTCGTCGACATGATCCTGGGGCTCACCCGCCCCGACCGTGGCGAGATCCGCGTCTTCGGGCACACCCCCCGGGAGGCCATCACCCGGGGCGTCATCGGGGCGACCCTCCAGGACGGCGCGCTGCTCGACGACGTGTCGATCCGCGAGCTGCTCACGATGGTGGCGTCACTGCACACCGCTCCGTTGCCGATCGCCGAGGTGCTGCGCCGCACCGACCTGACCGACGTCGCCGACCGCCGCAGCCGGCTCTCCGGCGGTCAGCGCCAGCGGCTGCGGCTGGCCATGACCCTCGTGTCCGACCCGAAGCTGCTGGTGCTGGACGAGCCGACGGTGGCGATGGACGTCGAGTCCCGCCACGTGTTCTGGGCCGCCATGCGGGAGTTCACCGACTCCGGGCGCACCGTGGTGTTCGCCTCCCACTACATGGAGGAGGCCGAGGAGTTCGCCGACCGGGTGGTGCTCGTCCAGGCCGGGAAGATCATCGCCGACGGCACGGTCACGGAGATCCGCTCCGTGGTGGCGGGGCGCTCGCTGTCGGCCACCGTCCCGGACGCGACGGTCGAGCAGCTACGCCTGCTGCCCGGCGTGATGACCGTCGAGGCCCGTGGCGAGCGCGTCGAGATCGTCAGTTCCGACTCCGACGCCACCGCCCGCGAGTTGTTCGCGCGCTTCCCCCAGGCGTACGACGTCGAAATCGGCGCCCTCGGCCTGGAACAGGCGTTCCTGGCCCTCACCGCGACGAAGGGCGGGGCCGCCTGATGAACGCCGCTTTCCTCAAGCTCGAAGTGAAGCGGGTGATCCGGGCCCGCAAGTTCTGGATCGCCGCGTTCCTGTTCCCGACGCTGCTCTACCTGATGCAGGCCAACCTGTTCGACATGATGCAGGCCAACATGTTCCGCGGTGGAGGCCGCGAAGGCACCGCCATCAACTTCAGCGAGCACCTGCTCGGCAGCCTCGCCGCCTTCGGCGCGCTCTTCGTCGCGCTGAACGTCGGCACCAGGGTGGCCATCGAGCGGTCCACGGGCTGGCAGCGTCAGCTGCGCATCACCCCCCTGTCCCCGACCTCCTACCTGGCGGCGAAGCTGGCCGCGGCGATGGTGGTGGCGCTGCCGGCGATCACGGCGGTGGCGCTCACCGGCGCGCTGTTGCAGGGCGTCCGGCTGCCGGTGGGTGGCTGGCTCCAACTGGTGCTCGGGGTGTGGCTCGGCACGCTGCCGTTCGCGCTGCTGGGTGTCTTCATCGGCCAGGTCGCCACGGCCGAGAGCGTGCAGGTCCTCACCTCCGTCTCGCACATGCTGCTCGGCGTGCTCGGCGGCGCGCTGGTCCCGTCGGTCGCGTTCCCCGACTGGATGCAGACGGCGTCCGCGATCATGCCGAGCCACTGGCTGGCCGAGATCGGGCACAGCCCGTTCGAGGACACCGCCCGGCTCGGGCTCGCCGCCGTGGTGCTCGCGGGCTGGACCGTCGTGCTCGGCGGCGCCGTGATCCTGCGGTACCTGAAGGACAGCGCCCGCGTCTGAGCGCCCGCGACCGGGAGCGCACGGGCCGCACCCCCTGAACGACGAACGTACGCACCGCTACGACGAGGGATCCCATCGTGAAGAAGAACTCCTGGCAGATACTGCGCAAGGGCGGGCCGGGCGGCCTCACGCTCACCGTCGACTTCACCAGCACCGGCCGCACCCAGGCGTGCTTCCGCGACCTGGTCCCCCTGTTGAGCGCGCCCGGCGAGATCTGGGAGACCGTGGCACCCGCCTCCGGCGCCGAGGACACGATGTCCGGCGCGGACTACGTCGAGCGGTGGGCGAAGGGCGTACGCCGGCGGGAACGCACCGTCGACACCGTGATCGGCTACTGCGTGGGCGCGGTGTTCGCCGCCCCCCTCGCGTCCCGGCTGGCCGAGTCGCAGGACGAGGCGCCGAGGCTGGTCCTGCTGGACCCGGAGCTGCCGAACATCGTCGGGCTGTACCGGGACTTCCACGCCGCCGCGGACGCGCTGCGGACCATCCTCACCCCCGAGGAGATCGCCGCCTTCCACGCCGACGGCCAGGCGGTGCAGGAGAAGCACGGGCTCGAGGACCTCACCCTCATCGGTCCCGCGCTCGCCGGGATCTTCCGCGACGCGATCGACGTGGCGGGCCGCCGGCTCGGCCTGGACGACGACGTCCGGGCCGAACTGGGCGGCAGCTTCGCGTCCTTCGTCGGCTACCTGCGGGCGGCGACGGAGATCGACCCCGCCCCGCAGTGGGCGACGGCGACGGCGATCACCTCCGCGCACTCGACCCAGCGCGGGCCGGGCTTCGGGCGCACCATCCCGCTCGCCGTCGACCACGACCAGATGCTGCGCCACCCCGACGTCGCCGCGACGGTCTCCGGCCTGATGACCGGTGCGGACGCCGGTCAGCGGATCGCGGGGTAGCGCGGTGGCACCGGGCCCGGCGGGCGGCGAGCCCGCGCTCTTCACCGACCTGTTCGCGCAGCAGGTGCGGCGCACCCCGGACGCCACGGCCGTCGTGTGGGGCGAGAACCGCAGGACGTACGCCGAGCTGGACGCCGAGGCGAACCGGCTCGCGCACCGGCTGGTGTCGCTCGGCGCGGGCCCGGAGCGGCTCGTGGCGATCGGGATCCGCTCGGCGCACCTGGTGGTCGCCGCCCTCGCCACCCTCAAGGCCGGGGCGGCCTACCTGCCGCTGGACCTGAGCTACCCGCCGCAGCGGCTGGAGCACATGCTCACCGACGCGCGGCCGATGCTGCTCCTGACCACCGGCGACGACCAGCACGCGGTGCCGGCGGCCGACCTGCCGCGGGTCCTGCTCGACGCCCCGGACGCGTACGCCGGCCAGCCGGACACCGACGTCACCGACGCCGACCGGCTCGCCCCGCTGCGGCCCGCAAACGTCGCGTACGTCATCTACACCTCCGGCTCCACCGGTAGCCCGAAGGGCGTGGTGATCGAGCACCGCCAGCTCGGCACGTACCTCCGTCACGTCGTGCGGTCCTACCCGGGCGTACGCGGCCGGGCGCTGCTGCACTCCTCGTTCGCGTTCGACCTGACGGTCACCGCGTTCTACGCGCCGCTGATGACGGGCGGCTGCGTGCACCTCGGCGCCCTGGAGGAGATGGGCACGCCCGCCGCCGGACCGGCCGGGCAGCAGCGGCCCACCTTCGTGAAGGTGACGCCGTCGCACATCCCGCTACTCACCGCGCTGCCGGCCCAGGCGTCCCCGACCGGGGAGCTGATGGCCGGCGGCGAGCTGCTGCTCGGCGAGACCGTCGACGCCTGGCGCCGCCGGCACCCCGGCGCGCGGGTGGTCAACGAGTACGGCCCGACGGAGACGACCGTCGGGTGCAGCACCGTGGTCATCGAGCCCGACCAGCCGGTGCCGCCGGGGCCGCTGCCCATCGGTCAGCCCATGCCCGACGTGCGCTACCACGTGCTGGACGACGAGCTGCGCCCCGTGCGGCCCGGCGAGATCGGCGAGCTGCACATCGCGGGCGGCCAGCTGGCCCGGGGCTACCTGCACCGGCCGGGCCTGACCGCCGAGCGGTTCCTGCCCGACCCGTTCGGCCCGCCCGGCTCGCGCATGTACCGCTCCGGCGACCGGGTCCGGCCCACCGAGGACGGCGAGTACGAGTTCTGCGGGCGGGTCGACAACCAGGCCAAGATCCGCGGCTACCGCATCGAGCTGGGCGAGATCGAGGCGGCGCTGCTGCGCCGCCCGGAGGTGCGGCACGCGGCGGCGGTGATCCGCACCGACGCCCCGGAGGTCAAGCAGCTCGTCGCGTACGTCGTGCCCGCGGAGGGCGCGAGGGTCGACCCCCAGCAGGTGCGCAAGGACCTCGCCGAGACCCTGCCGGACTACATGGTGCCGAGCGCCGTGGTGAGCCTCGCGGCGCTGCCGCTGACCGTCAACCGCAAGCTCGACACGGCGGCCCTGCCGGCGCCGGAGGTCGCGGCGACCCCGGGCGGGCGGGCGCCTGCCGACGAGTTGCAGGCGCTGCTGTGCGAGCTCTTCGCCACCTACACGGCCGTCTCCTCGATCGGCGTCGACGACGACTTCTTCGTCCGGGGCGGCACCAGCCTCGGCGCCGCCCAACTGGTCAACGAGGCACGCCGGCGCGGGCTCAGCCTGTCGCTGCGCGACGTGCTGGAAAACCGGACCGTGGCGCGGCTCGCCGAGGTCTGCGCCGACACCGACCGAGGGGACGAGTGAGCATGAGCATCGCGGCCAGCAGGAAGGAAGCAGCCATGTGGCTGCTCGAGCGGCTGGTGCCGGACACCGGGGTCAACAACGTGGCGGTCGCCTTCGAGGTGGCCGGCCGGATCGACCGCGGGCTGCTCACGGCGGCGCTGCGGGCGGTCCTGGCCCGCCACGAGGTGTTGCGCACGGTGTTCCGCTCCGACGACGCGACGCTGACCCGGGAGGTGCTCGGTCCCGACGAGGTCGACGTGCCCCTGGTGGAGATCGGGGCGGGCGACGACGGGATGGACGCCGACCTGACCGCGTTCGCCGCCGAGCCCTTCGCCATCGACGGCCGCCCCCTGCTGCGGGCGGGGATCCGCGCGGGCGCGGACGCCGACGTGTGCTGCGTCGTCGTGCACCACCTGAACTTCGACGCCATGTCGACCACGATCCTGCTCCGCGAGCTGCTCACCGGCTACGAGGCGCTCGCGGCGGGACGCCGGCCGGACGACGCCCCGGTGGCCGCGCTCGTGGAGCGCGCGCCGGACGAGCGCAGCGTCGCGTACTGGCGCAAGAACCTCGACGGGCTGCGGGCCGCCGAGGCGGGCCTGTGGTGCGCCCGGCCGCCCGTCGGGGCGCCGTCCCTGCGCGCCCGGACCATCCACCACGAACTCTCCGCGCCGGCCCGCGCCGTGGTACGCCGCTTCCAGCGCGAACTGCGCGCCTCCGAGGCCGTCGTGCTGCTCGCGGCGTACTCGGTGCTGCTCGCCCAGCACGGCGCGGGCTCCGACGTGGTCATCGGCACCCCGGTGAACGTCCGCGACCAGCGCAGCATGAGCGCCATCGGCTACCACGCGAACCTGGTGCCGCTGCGGGTCCGGGTCGACCCGGACGCCGACTTCCGCGCCGTCGTGAAGCAGACGCGCAGCACCTTCCTCGAGGCGATCAGCCACGCCGACGTACCGCTGGAGCATGTGTCCCCCGCCGTGCTCGGCGACGCGCCGTCGTCGTGGCGCAGCTCGTTCTTCCGGCACCTGTTCAACTACGTGCCCGGCACCGTCGACGACTCCGCCACACTGACCGGGATGCCGGTGCGCCACGTCATGGTGGAGAACGGCTACAGCCGCTTCGACCTGGAGTTCTTCATCATGCCGGGCGAGGAGGCGACCACCGTCCGCGCGGCGTTCTGCGTCGACGCCTTCGACGCGGCCGACGTCGGGCTGCTGCTGGAACGGTACGACGCGCTGCTCGTGCAGCTGGGCGACGACCTGGACCGGCCGGTGGCGCAGCTGTCCCGCCAGGGCGCGGGCGACCTCGCCCTGCCGGCGTCGCCGCCGGAGTCGGCCACCACGGCGTCCGTGCTGGACGCCGTGCACAAGACGGTCGCCGCGAACCCGGACCTCGTCGCGGTGCAGGACGGCACGCACGCCGTGTCGTACGGCCGGCTGTGGTCGGCGGCGATCGCCACCCGGGACCTGGTCGCGGCCTCGGACGGAAGCACGGTCGCCGTGCTGGCGCCGCGCGGCGCGGAGCTGGCCGCCGCGTGGCTCGGCGTGTGGCTGGCGGGCAAGCGCTGCGTCCTGCTCGACCCGACCCAGCCGATCCCCGACCTCGCCGCGCGGCTGGCCGACTCGGGTGCCGACCCGGTGCTGGCCGCCGAGGGCCTCCCCGTGCCCGGCGCGGTGCGCATCCCCGCCGTTCCCGGCGCCACCGACGCGGTCCGCACCGACGCGCCGTCCGGTCCCGGCCTCGACGCGGTGGCCTACCTGGAGTACCACCTCGACGCGCCCGCCCCGCTCGCGGTGACGGTCACCCACCGGGCCCTGGCCCGCGCCGTCGCGCGGCTCGCCGACCGGGTCGCCGCCACCGGGTCGGCCGTCACCGCCTGGCTGGGCAGCGCCGCCACCGACGCGGCGCTGACGGAGCTGCTGGTCGCGCTGACCACCGGCGGCCGGGTCGTCGTCGCCCCCGACGGGGCCCGCGCCGACGGCCACGCGCTCGGCGAGCTGGTGGAGCGGCACGGGGTGACCGTGGCGCAGGCGCCGCCGGCGGTGTGGCGCCAGGTGGTCGAGCAGGCGGGTGCCCGGCTCGCGGGCCGCGCCGTCCTGGTGTCGCACGAACCGCTCCCCCGCCCGCTCGCCGCGCAGTTGCACGCCACCGGGTGCACGCCGCACCACGGCTACACCACGCACGGCGTCGCCGGGTACGCCGCGCTCGACGGCGGACGGGACTCCACGGGTGTCCTTCCGGCCGCCCGCGTGTTCGTCACCGAGCCCGGCACCGGCCACGAGCTGGGCATCGGCGTACGCGGGGAGCTGTGCGTCGCGGGCGACACGCTGGCCGCCGGCTACCACGGCCGGCCGGAGCTGACCGCAGCCCGGTTCGGCGAGCACCCCACGTACGGGCGGTTCCACCGCACCGGCGACCTCGCCCGCCTGCTGCCGGACGGCCGGATCGACGTCGTCGGCCCCCTGTCGGCCCAGGTGCGCGTCGCCGGCCAGCGGATCCACCTCCGCGACATCGAGTCCGTCCTCGCCGCCCACCCGGACGTGGAGGCGGTCGCCGCCGTCGGGTCCACCGGCGACGCGCAGGACGTGACGGTCGTCGCGTTCGTCGAGTCCCGCAAGCCCGACGTGGCGGAGCGGCTGCGCGAGCACGCCCGCGCCGCACTGCCGCTCACGCCCGACCTGGTCGTGCTGAACCAGTTGCCGGTCACCGTGGCGGGCACCGTGGACCGCGCGGCCCTCGTCGCCCTCGCCGCGGCGAGGGCGTCGGCCGAGGCCGACCCGCCGGACGAGACGACCGTCGCCCTGGTGGGGATCTGGACCGAGATGCTCGACCGGCCGGGCCTGCACGCGGACTCGAACTTCTTCGCCAGCGGTGGCCACTCGCTGCTGGGCGCCCAGCTCGTGCAGCGGGTGCGGACCGAACTGTCGATGCCGGTACAGCTCGCCGACCTGTTCGCCAACCCGACGCCACGGCAGCTCGCGGAGCACCTGCAGAACGCGTTCTGGGACGACGACGAGGACGACGACTGACCGTTCGCTCAACCCCCACACCGTCTCGAACCTCAGCAGAGGAGGCTCGGCGTGACCGTCGACGTCCAGCCCACACGCAGTACCGACCGTTCGATCGTCCTGACCCGCGAGGAGAACATCGAGGTCGACACGATCGCCCGCTACCTGGCGGGCCGACCGCCGCGCCTGGTGGACTCGGCCGCCTGGCTCGAAACGGCCCGCGAACTCTCCAGCAACCTGCCCGTACGCCTGCGCCAGATGGTGCGGCGCTTCGCCTGGGATCCCGGACCCGACGCCGTGCTGCTGGTGCGGAACCTGCCCGTGGACGCCGACGAGCTGCCCAACACGCCCACGGTGGCCGGCTCGGCGCAGCGGGAGTCCACCGTGCCCGCCGCCGCGCAGGTGCTGCTCGGGCTGCAACTCGGGGAGCTCATCGCCTTCAAGGAGGAGAAGGCCGGCGCGCTGGTGCAGGACGTCGTGCCGGTGCCGGGCATGGAGAAGTTCCAGGGCAACGCGGGCTCGGTGACGCTGTCCATGCACGTGGAGAACGCCTTCCACGTCTACCGCCCGGACTACGTCGGGCTGCACTGCCTGCGCAACGACCACGACAACGTGGCCGGGTTGCAGGTGACGTCGATCCGCAACGCCCTGCCGCTGCTGTCCGAGCAGGTCCGCAAGGTGCTGCACGAGCCACGGTTCGTCACCGAACCGCCGGCGTCGTTCGGCGACCTGCGCGGCGCGCCGGAACCGCACGGCATCCTCAGCGGCAGCTTCGAGGACCCGGACGTCCAGGTCGACTTCGAGAGCTCGTTCCCGCTCGACCCCGAGGCGGCACAGGCGCTGTCGATGCTCGGCGACGCGCTGCGCACCGTCCGCCGGACGTTCATCCTGGAACCCGGTGACCTCGCGTTCGTCGACAACCGGCTGGCCCTGCACGGCCGGACCGAGTTCACGCCCCGCTACGACGGCCGCGACCGGTGGCTCCAGCGGATCTTCGTGCACCGCGACTTCCGGCGCTCCCGGGCCCTGCGCCCGCACGACGGGAACGTGCTCAACAGCGGCAACTGACGGCCCGGCCGGAAGGTCGACGCCGGGTCCGTACGCACGGACCGGCTCGTCGACGACGGACCGTGGGACGCGGTGGTGATCGGCGCCGGAACGCGGCAGCCGCACCACCGCGTCCGTGTCCCGCCCCGCGGACGCCGCCCACCGGCGACGACACCCGCCCGCGCAGTCCCCTCCGGCGCCGCGCAGTCCCCCGGCGCGTCACGCAGGCCCCCGCCGCCGCGCAGCCGCCGTCCGCCTGCCGCGCAGCCGCCGTCCGGCTCCGCGCGGCCCGGCCCGGGTTCCCCGACCGCGGTGTTCCGCCCCGCGGCGGGGCATGGCACCATTCGCACCTGACCGGTCGGTGCGATTCCCCGCGGGGACGTCATTTGACTCCCGGCGCGAGGGTCGACCATTCCGCGACCCCGGCCGCCCGCCCCGCCACATTCGCCGGCCGGCGACTCGCGTCAATGCGTCGCGCGGGCCGTGGAATCGTCGCGCGCCGGGGCGCGGCCTTCCGTGGGACGCCGATCCCTCCCGCGCCCGCCCCGTAAGCGGTGGCCCGGGACAGCCGGAACGCGACGGCGGGAGAGCCGGTCCCGGTCCACGCCGTTACCGATCCGCATACGTGCGGGGTGCCGTTCCCACACCGTGTGTGCGCGGATCATCAGACCTCCGTGACGGTCTCATGCCCCACCACCACCCGACAATGTCTGACCAGCAACTCCACACTGCCAACCCAATGACACCCACCATGCACCCCCACCTCCTGCGGGGTGCCCTAGGGGTGCCTCGCCAATGACCGCCGATGGGAAACTCGGACCCCGCCGGAAACACACCACCCCGGCCACATCCCACCCCCGGAGCAAACCCATGCGCTTCTCCGTACTCGGCAGCACCGAAGTCACCAACAACGGCCACCACCTCGAACTCGGCGGAATCAGACAACGCGCAATCCTCGGCTACCTCCTCCTCAACGCCAACAAAGTCGTCGCCACCAGCCAGATCCTGCACGCCATGTGGGACGGCAACCCACCCCCCACCGCCCGCAAAATGGTCCAGAACGCCGTCTCCGGCATCCGCCGCATGCTCACCCACAACACCGACCCCACCACCAACCCCACCCTGCGCACCCACCCACCCGGCTACCAACTGCGCATCGACACCGAAACCATCGACCTCTACCGCTTCCGCCGACTCGTCCGCGAAGGCCGCAACGCCACCACCAACGGCAACCCCCACCGCGCCGCCCAACTCCTCACCGAAGGACTCACCCTCTGGCGCGGACGCGCCCTCGCCGACCTCGTCGAAACCGGCACCTGCTGGTCAGAACTCGCCGCCATCGAAGACGAACGACTCTCCGCACTCGAAGACCGCCTCGACGCCGAACTCGCCTGCGGCCGACACCGCGAAATCACCCCCGAACTCGAAATCCTCACCGCCACCGAACCCATGCGCGAACGCCTCTGCCACCAATTCATGCTCGCCCTCTACCGCAGCGGCCGCCAAGTCGACGCCCTCCGCGTCTACCGACGCACCCGCGAAGCCCTCGTCGACGGCCTCGGCCTCGAACCCGGCCGCAGCCTCCAAGAACTCCAACAACGCATCCTCGAACACGACGCCAAAATCCAGATCCCCGCACTGACCCACTAACCCACCCCACACCAGCCACGATCGCTTCCACGATTACCCGAGCGTGGACCAGTTACGGGCAACATCAGGGGCGCGCGCGGTCCGTGACGCCTGGCGCACCGGAGGCCGACGGCGATTCCTGCTCAGCGACCACAGCGAGGACGACATGGCGAACAAGTGCCCGGCGCACGGGCATCAGATGCTGATGGACGACGACTACTTCGCGAGCCCGTACGCGGCGTACGAGCTCTACGCGTCACTGCACGAGAAGGGCGCCGTCCACCGGACCTGCCTCGACGACCACGGCCCCGTGTGGCTGGTGACCGGCCACGCCGAGGTCTACTCCGCGCTGCGCGACAGGCGCCTCGCGCGGCCCCGCGAGTACAGCAACGGCGACTTCACCAGCAAGCGCTTCCCGGAGGGCGAGGCGACCGGGACGATCGTCACCCTCGACCCGCCGGAGCACACGCGGCTCAAGAAGATGATCAACTTCACCTTCCTCCCCCGCAACCTGGAGACCTTCCGGCCCCGGGTGCACCAGCTGGTCGAGGCCCGGCTGGACGCGATCGAGGCGGCGGGCGGCGGCGACCTGGTCGAGGACTACGCGGCCATCCTGCCGATCACGATCGTCTGCGACGTGCTCGGCATCCGCGAGGAGTACCGCAAGGACCTGAAGCACTGGGCGGACCTGGTGTTCAGCGGCGACAACGAGACCAACGCGATGGTCCGCACGAAGATGTCGCACTTCATGAACATGGTCCGCGAGGAGAAGACGAAGGAGCCCGGCGAGGACCTCTTCTCGTACTGGATCCACGCCAAGAACGCCGACGGCGAGCCCGAACTCAACGTCTACCAGGTGATGGCCCTGGCCCTGCTGACGATGCTGGGCGGGTACGACACCACCGCGGGCATGATCGGCCGGGGCGCGCTGGCGCTGCTGGACAGCCCGGAGACGCTGGAGCGGCTCCGCAAGGACCCGGACCTGTTCGACGTGGCCGTCGAGGAGCTGCTGCGCAAGCACGGCTCCGTGCACCACGGCTTCCGCCGCTTCGCCACCGAGGACCTGGAGATCGACGGCACGAAGATCGCCAAGGGCGAGACGGTGCTGCTGCATCTGACCGCGGCGGGCAACGACCCGAAGCGGTTCCCCGATCCGCAGGTGCTCGACATCGACCGCGAGGACAAGGGGCACGTGGCGTTCGGCGGCGGCCCCCACTTCTGCTCGGGTTCGGAGCTGGCCCGGATGGAGACGACCATCGCGCTGCGGCAGCTGTTCACCCGTTTCCCGAACATCAAGCTCGCCGCACCTCGGGAGTCGCTGAAGGTCCGGCGTACGCCGCTGGTGCCCGCACTGGTCTCCCTCCCGGTCACGGTCTGAGCGTTTCCCTTCCCGGCCCGCATCGCAACTCCTGTCCGACAAGAGGTTGTTGAACCATGCCGCGTACCGATCTGCTCCGCCCCCTGCCCGAACTGCTCCGGACAAACGCCGAACGGTCCGGCACCCGGATCGCGTACGCCGACCCACGGCGGAGCGTGACCCACGCGGAGCTGGCGGAACGGACAGCGCGGCTCGCCGGCCACCTCGCTGATCTCGGCGTGTGGCCGGCGGACCGCGTCGTCGTCCTGCTCGACGGCGTCGCGGCGGTGGAGGGCGTCCTCGCGGTCGTCCGGGCCGGCGGCATCGCCGTGCCGCTGGACCCGGCCCTGGACGACGCCGAGCTGGCCCGGCTGGTCGAGGACGCGGGCGCCGACGCGGTGATCACCGACGCGGCCAACGCGGCGCGGGTGGCCGTGTCGGTCCTCGTCGTCGACGGCGCGTACGACGGCGAGGCGCACTCGTTCGAGGAGCTGGCGACGACCGACCCGTCGTCGCCGCCCCAGGACGAGGCCGGCCTCGACGACCTGGCGTTCCTCACCTACACCGCGGGGACGACCGGTCCCCGCAAGGGTGTGCTGTCCACGCAGCGCAACGCGCTGTGGCCCGCCGCCGCGGCGGCGTACGTGGCCGGACTCGGCTGCACCGCGGACGACCGGGTGCTGTGGATGCTGCCCGTGCACGCCTGGTTCGGGCAGCTGCTCGCCGCCACCGCGGCGGGGGCGTCGGTACGGCTCGCGGGCGGCCTCTCCCCCGACGAGCTGCGGGCCGCGTTCGCCGCGCAGGGCAGCACCGTGCTGGTGGGCACCGGCCCGACGCACCGGGCCCTGCTGGACGCGCCGGGCCCGGCCCCGGAGGGCGTACGGATCGCGCTGGCCCTCGGCCCGGTGGACGCGACGCTGCGCCAGCCCTTCGAGGCGGCGTTCGCCGCTCCGCTGCTCACCGGCTACGTGACCACCGAGACGTCCGGCCTGATCGCGGTGAGCTGGCCGGACGGCGACGCCGAACGGCGCTGCCTGCCCCTGCCGGGGTCGAGCCTGCGGGTGGTCGATCCCGCATCGGGTGCCGACCTGGGCCCCGGCCAGGAGGGTGAGGTCTGGGTCAGCGGCCCGAACGTGATGGCCGGCGGCTACCACGACCGGGCCGCCGAGACGGCCGAGGCGCTGCGCGGGGGCTGGTACCGCACGGGCGACCTGGCCCGCCGCGACGACTCCGGGCACCTCGCGATCACCGGCCGGCTGGCCGACGTGGCCGAGGTCGGCGGCGAGCGGGTCCGGCTGGACCGCACCGACACCGTGCTGCGGACCGTGCCCGGGGTGCGCGACGCGGCGACCCGGGCCTCCTCGGACGGGCCGGTCGCGTACGTGGCCGGGTCCGACGTGGACGCTGACCGCCTGCTGGCGACGTGCCGCACGGAACTGTCCGCCGCGGCCGTGCCGGTCGAGACGTACCTGGTGCGGGAGATCCCGCGCACCGCCATGGGCAGCCCCGCGCGCCACCGGCTGTCCGAGCTGCCCGGCCGCCTGCTCCGCGTGGCCGCGTCGCGGCACGACGCGCTGCACGCGCTCCACTGGGAGCCGGCGCCGACCGCCGATCACCCGGAGCAGGACGGCACGGACGCCGCCGCGACCCGGCTGACCTGGTCGGTGGCGGGCCCGCCCGAACTCACCGCCGGCCTCGCCGGCGACGGACCCGCCGTCGACACCTACGCCGACCCCGCCGCGCTGGCCGAGCTGCTGACCCGGGTGCTCGACGAGGACCGGCCGGCGGATTCCCGACTGGTCGTGCTGACCCGTGGCGCCGTCCACGGCGACGACGCCACGGATCCCCGGCGGGCCATCGCGTGGGCGGTGGCGCGGGCCCACCAGCTGCGCCACCCCGACCGGCTCGTCCTGGTGGACGCCGACGAGGTCAGCACGGACGTGCTGCGCGCCGCCGTGGCCTCCGGCGAGGACGTGCTCGCCGTACGCGCGGGCGAACTGCTCCTGCCGAGGTACGCGGCCGTCCCCACCCGGGCCGGCGGCGCACCGCAGCGGGGCACGGTCGCGCTCGTCGCCCGCTCGTACGACGCGGCGCTCGCCCGCCACCTCGTGGCGGCCCACGACGTCCGCGACCTGGTCCTGGTGGGACCGGACGACGTTCCCGCCGACGCGGCGGCCGAACTGGCGGCGTACGGCGCCGAGGCGTCCGTGCACCCGGGCGTGCCGTTCGACCGGGAGGCGCTGGCGGCCGTGCTCGGCGACCGACCGCTCACCGCCGTCATGGCGGTGGACCTCACGACCGAGGAACTGCTGGCGCTGCACGAGGCGACGCCCGCGCACGCCGCCGCCGCGCTCGTGCTGCTCACCGGCGGCCAGGACGCCGCCGCCACCGCCGTCGCCGACGCGCTGGTGCGGCACCGCCGCGCGCGCGACCTGCCCGGCGTCTCCGTGACCTGGGCCGCTCCCGGATTCGCCGAACTGCCCGTGGCGCGACGCACCGCCCTGCTCGACGCCGCGCTGGCCGCGGGCGAGCCCTGCGTGGTCGCCGCGCGTCCCGTGGCGCCCGCCGAGGTCGACCCCGAGGGCACCCGGGCCGCCCTCACCGAGCGGCTGCTGGCCGTGCCGGAGCCCGACCGCCTCGGCCTGCTGCGCGACGTCGTACGGGCCGCCACGCGCGAGGTCCTGCGCGACCAGGCGCCCGCCACGATCGAGGGCGAGACGCCGTTCCGCCAGCTCGGCTTCGATTCCCTCACCGCCGTACAGCTGCGGGGCCGGCTCTGCGCCACGACCGGCCTGAACCTGCCGGCGAGCCTGGTCTTCGACTACCCGACCCCCGACATCGTCGCCGGCCACCTGCTGGACGCCCTGGGCCTCGGCGCGGCCGAGCCGGAAGCGACCGTCGCCGAGACCCACGACGACGACGAACCCATCGCGATCGTCGGCATGGCCTGCCGCTATCCCGGCGGCGTCACCTCCCCCGACGACCTCTGGCGGATCGTCGAGGGCGGGGTGGACGCCATCGGCGAGTTCCCCACCAACCGCGGCTGGGACCTCGCCGCGCTCTTCGCGGGCGACGGGCCGGGCACGTGCAGCGCGACCGCCGGCGGGTTCCTGTACGACGCCGA
Source organism: Micromonospora sp. M71_S20 (assembly GCF_003664255.1). Lineage (NCBI taxonomy): Bacteria > Bacillati > Actinomycetota > Actinomycetes > Micromonosporales > Micromonosporaceae > Micromonospora > Micromonospora sp. M71_S20. The sequence continues at coordinate 1,071,505 of NZ_RCCV01000001.1, forward strand.
CGAGTTCGACGCGGAGTTCTTCGGCATCAGCCCCCGCGAGGCGCTGGCGATGGACCCGCAGCAGCGGGTGCTCATGGAGACCGCGTGGGAGGCGCTGGAGCACGCCGGCATCCCGCCGAACTCGCTGCGCGGCAGCGACACCGCCGTCTTCACGGGCCTGCACGTGCAGGACTACGGCCGGGCCGGGCACAGCGAGGAGGACGGGGTCGACGGCTTCCTCATCACCGGCACCCACGGCAGCGTGGCGTCCGGCCGGATCGCGTACGCCCTGGGCCTGGAGGGCCAGGCGATGACCGTCGACACCGCCTGCTCGGCGTCGCTGGTCGCCCTGCACCTGGCCGTCCGGGCGCTGCGCTCCGGCGAGTGCGCGATGGCCCTGGCGGGCGGGGTGACGGTGATGTCCGGCACGGACACCTTCACCGAGTTCTCCCGGCAGAACGGCCTCTCCCCCGACGGGCGGTGCAAGGCGTTCTCCGACGACGCCGACGGCACCGGCTGGGGCGAGGGCGCCGGCGTACTGGTGGTCGAGCGGCTCTCCGACGCCCGCCGCAACGGCCACCGCGTGCTCGCGGTGGTACGCGGCTCCGCCGTCAACCAGGACGGCGCCTCCAACGGCCTCACCGCCCCCAACGGCCCCTCGCAGCAGCGGGTCATCCGGGCCGCCCTGGCCAACGCCGGCCTCACCGCCGACGAGGTCGACGCCGTCGAGGCACACGGCACCGGCACCACCCTCGGCGACCCCATCGAGGCCCAGGCCATCCTCGCCACCTACGGCCAGGACCGCGAACGCCCCCTCTGGCTCGGCTCACTCAAGTCCAACATCGGGCACACGCAGGCCGCCGCCGGCGTCGGCGGCGTCATCAAGATGATCCTCGCCCTGCGCAACGGGCTGCTGCCGCGCACCCTGCACGTCTCGGAGCCGAGCCGCAAGGTGGACTGGTCGGCCGGGGCGGTGTCGCTGCTGACCGAGCCGGTCGCCTGGCCCGCCGGCGACCGCCCGCGCCGCGCCGCCGTCTCGTCCTTCGGCATGAGCGGCACGAACGCCCACGTGATCATCGAGGAGCCGCCCGCCGCCGATCCGGAGGCCGCCGCCACCCCGGACGCCACCGCCCCCGACGCCGCCGCCACCTCGGACGCCGCGCCGTCGGTGGTGCCGTGGCTGCTGTCGGCGCGCTCCGAGCAGGCGCTGCGGGAGCAGGCCCACCGCCTGCACGAGCACCTGACCGCCCGCCCCGACCTGGCGGTCGCCGACGTCGGCCGTTCCCTCGCCACCACCCGGGTCGCCTTCGGTCACCGGGCCGCCGTCACCGGCGCCACCCGGCAGGACATGCTCGACGGCCTCGCCGCCCTCGCCATCGGCGGGAGCGCGCCCGACGTGCTGACCGGCACGGCCGGCTCCGGCGGGCTGGCGTTCCTGTTCACCGGTACGGGCGCCCAGTACCTCGGCATGGGCACCGAACTCGCCGCCGCGTACCCCGTCTTCGCGAACGCGTTCGACGAGGCCTGCGCCGAGCTGGACCGGCACCTGGACCGGCCGGTACGCGAGATCATCCGCAGCGACGACCTGCACCGGTTCGCGTACACGCAGCCCGCCCTGTTCGCCTTCGAGGTCGCCCTCCACCGGCTCGTCGAGTCGTGGGGCATCCGCCCCGACTTCGTGGCCGGACACTCCCTCGGCGAGCTCTCCGCCGCGTACGTCGCCGGGGTCTGGTCGCTCGCCGACGCCGCGAAGCTCGTCGCCGCGCGCGCCACCCTCATGGCGGCCCTGCCCCTGGGCGGCGCGATGGTCGCCGTGCAGGCCACCGAGGAGCAGGTCACCGGCTACCTGAGCGACCAGGTCGGCATCGCCGCCATCAACACCCCCACCGACCTGGTCATCTCCGGCGACGAGGCCGCGACGCTCGCCGCCGCCGAGCAGCTCGCCGCGCTCGGCCACAAGACCAAGCGGCTGCCGATCCCGCTGGGCGCGCACTCCCACCTGATGGACCCGATGCTCGACGCCTACCGCGCCGTCGCCGAGTCCATCACCCACCACGAACCCCGCATCGGCCTGATCTCCACCGTCGACGGACGACCCCTGCGCTCCACCCCCGAGCACTGGGTCGACCAGGTCCGCCGTGCCGTCCGCTTCCGCGACGCCGTCCAGCGGCTCACCACCGAGCACCACGTCGACACCTTCCTGGAGATCGGCCCCGACACCGTCCTGGCCACCACCACCGGCGACGCCACCGGCATCGCCACCATGCGCCGGGGACACCCCGAGACCCACACCCTCGCCAGGGCCGTCGGCCACCTCTTCACCACCGGCACCGCCCCCGACGCCGACCGCTACTTCACCGGCGCCCGGACCGTCGAGCTGCCGACGTACCCGTTCCAGCGGAGGTCGTACTGGCTGCGGCCCTCGGGCGGCGGCGACGTGGCCGCGGCGGGCCTCACCGCGGCGCGGCACCCGCTGCTCGGCGCGGTGCTGGGCGTCGTCGACACCGACCGGCTCGTGCTCACGGGACGGCTCTCCCTGCGCGAGCAGCCCTGGCTCACCGACCACGCCGTCCTCGACACCGTCCTGCTGCCCGGTACGGCGTTCCTGGAACTGGCCGCGCACGCCGCCGAGCACACCGGCAGCGGCACCATCGAGGAACTCACCCTCCAGGCCCCGCTGACGCTGACCGAGCAGCAGCGGGTCAACATCCAGGTGTGGGTCGGCCGACCCGACGAGCAGGGCCGCCGCGAGTTCGGCGTGTACTCCCAGCCGGCCGGGCACACGCCGGGCGCGGAGTGGACGAGCCACGCGTCGGGCATGCTGGCCGAGGCGCCGACGCCGGCCCCGGCCGTGGAGGAGTGGCCGCCGCCCGGCGCGGAGCCCGTCGACATCGGCGACTTCTACGGCTGGCTGCTGGCGCGTGGCTTCTGCTACGGCCCCGCCTTCCAGGGCGTGCAGGAGGTGTGGCGGCGCGGCGACGAACTGTTCTCCCGGGCCACCCTGCGCGCCGAGGACGAGCCGGCCGCCGTGCGCTACGGCGTGCACCCGGCACTGCTCGACGCCGCCATGCACCCGCTCGTGCTGCACGTCGACGACGGCGGGGACCCGGCGGGCCGGGCGTGGCTGCCGTTCTCCTGGCGCGGGGTGCGGGTGCACCGCCGGGGGGCCTCGGCGGTGCGGGTCCGGCTGACCCCGGCCGGCGAGAACACCCTGCGGGTGAGCACCACCGACGACGAGGGCAACCCGGTGCTCAGCGCCGACGCGGTCGCGGTGCGCCCCGTCACGACGAGCGGACTGACCGGCGTGACCGGCCCCAGCGCGGCCCTCTACCACACGGAATGGGTGCCGGTGACCGCCCCGACGGGCACCGGCACGCCCGACGTCGAGGTGTTCCGCGTCGAGGCGGGCGGCACCGCCGACGCCGTACGGCGGTCCCTGTACCTCACCCTGGCGAGGGTCCAGGAGGCGGCGGCCGGCACCGGGCGGCTGGCCGTGGTCACCCGCCGCGGGGATCTCGCGGGGGCCTCCGCCTGGGGTCTGGTCCGCTCCGCCCAGACCGAGCACCCGGACCGCTTCGTCCTCGTCGAGACCGACGGCAGCGACAAGTCGGAGCGCGCCCTCGCCGCCGCGATCGCCACCGGGGAGCCGCAGCTCGCCGTCCGCGACGGGGCGCTGACCGTGCCGCGGCTCGCGCGGCACACCTCCGCCGCCCCCGAGGGCGGGCTCTTCGACCCGGCCGGCACGGTCCTGATCACCGGTGGTACCGGTACGCTCGGCGCCGCGCTCGCCCGCCACCTGGTCACCCGGCACGGCGCGGAACACCTGCTCCTCGTCTCGCGGCGCGGCGCGGACGCGCCCGGCGCCGCCGAGCTGACCGAGGAGCTGGCCGCCCTCGGCGCCACCACGGTCGACGTCGTCGCGTGCGACACCGCCGACCGCGAGGCGCTGGCCACGCTGCTCGCCGGGCTCGCCCGGCCGCTGGCGGGCGTCGTCCACACCGCGGGCGTGCTCGACGACGGCATCCTGGAGTCGCTCACGCCCGAACGCCTGGACGCCGTCCTGCGGCCCAAGATGGACGCCGCACTCAACCTGCACGAGCTGGCCGGCGACGTGGAGCTGTTCGTGCTCTACTCCTCGGTCGCGAGCGTCATCGGTACCGCCGGGCAGGCGAACTACGCGGCGGCGAACGCGTTCCTCGACGGCCTGGCCGCACAGCGGCGGGCCGAGGGCCGCTCGGCTACCTCGCTGTCCTGGGGCCTGTGGGCGCAGGCCAGCGCCATGACCGGCCAGCTCGGCGAGACCGACCTGGCCCGCATCGCGCGCGGCGGTCTCCTGCCGCACAGCGTCGAGGAAGGGCACGCGCTGTTCGACGCCGCGTGCCGCTCGGACGAGGCGCACCTGGTGCCCGTCACCATCGACGTCGCCGCGGTGCGCGCCGCGACGCACGCCGCGCCGCCGCTGCACGGCCTGGCCCGGGTGCCGCGCCGGCGGCAGGCCGCGACCCGGCCGGGCGCCACCGCGCTGGCCCGCGAGCTGGCCGGGCGCAGCGAACAGGAGCAGCGCGGGCTGCTGCTCGACATCGTGCGTACGCAGGTGGCCACCGTCCTCGCCCAGCCGGACGTGGACTCGGTCTCCGTGGCCGAACCGTTCCGTCAGCTCGGCTTCGACTCGCTGATGGCCGTCGAGTTGCGCAACCGACTCAACACCGCGACGGGGCTGCGCCTGCCCGCGACGTTGACCTTCGACTACCCCACCCCGGAGGTCCTCGTCGAGTACCTGCGCGGCGAGCTGGGCGGCCGCGAGGACGAGCCGCAGCCCGCCGTGGCGGCGGTCGCCGCCCGTCCCACCGACGAGCCCATCGCGATCGTCGGCATGGCCTGCCGCTACCCCGGTGGCGTCACCTCGCCGGACGAGCTGTGGCGGATGCTGGTCGACGGCCGCGAGGGCATCACCGGCTTCCCGACCGACCGTGGCTGGCAGCTGGACACCCTGTTCGACCCCGACCCGGACACCCCCGGCACCAGCTACGTCGACCGGGGCGGATTCCTGCTCGACGCGGCCGGGTTCGACGCGGAGTTCTTCGGCATCAGCCCCCGCGAGGCGCTGGCGATGGACCCGCAGCAGCGGGTGTTCCTGGAAACCTGCTCGGCGGCGCTGGAGAACGCCGGCCTGCGACCGGACACGCTGCGCGGCTCACCCACCGGTGTCTTCGCCGGTCTCATGACGCACGACTACGCCGCCCGGTCGGGCGCCGTACCCGACGAGGTCGAAGGGTTCTGGGGCACCGGAACCGCCGGCAGCGTCGCCTCGGGCCGGGTGGCGTACACGTTCGGGCTGGAAGGGCCGGCGGTCACCGTCGACACCGCCTGCTCGTCGTCGCTGGTCGCCCTGCATCTCGCCGTGCAGGCGCTGCGCTCCGGCGAGTGCTCCCTCGCGCTCACCGGCGGCGTGACCGTCATGTCCACGCCCAGCCTGTACGTCGAGTTCTCCAAGCAGCGGGGCCTCGCCCGCGACGGCCGGTGCAAGTCGTTCGCCGCCGCGGCCGACGGCACCGGCTGGGCGGAGGGCGTCGGCGTACTGGTGGTCGAGCGGCTCTCCGACGCCCGCCGCAACGGCCACCGCGTGCTCGCGGTGGTACGCGGTTCCGCCGTCAACCAGGACGGCGCCTCCAACGGCCTCACCGCTCCCAACGGCCCCTCGCAGCAGCGGGTCATCCGCGCCGCGCTCGCCAACGCCGGCCTCACCCCCGACCAGGTCGACGCCGTCGAGGCACACGGCACCGGCACCACCCTCGGCGACCCCATCGAGGCCCAGGCCATCCTCGCCACCTACGGCCAGGACCGCGAACGCCCCCTCTGGCTCGGCTCACTCAAGTCCAACATCGGCCACGCCCAGGCCGCCGCCGGCGTCGGCGGCGTCATCAAGATGATCCTCGCCCTGCGCAACGGGCTGCTGCCCCGCACCCTGCACGTCGACGAGCCGTCCCCGAAGGTCGACTGGTCGACGGGCTCCGTCGCGCTGCTGACCGAGCCCGCCGAGTGGCAGCCGAACGGCCACCCGCGCCGCGCCGGGGTCTCCTCGTTCGGCGTCAGCGGCACGAACGCGCACGTGATCATTGAGGAGCCGCCCGCCGAACCGGACGGCGCAGACGCCGGCACGCCGCCGCCGGCGCTGCCGTGGCTGCTGTCCGCCCGCTCGGAGCAGGCCCTGCGGGAGCAGGCCCGTCGCCTGCACGACCACCTCGCGACCCGGCCCGAACTGCCGGACGCCGACGTCGCCCGTTCCCTGGCCGCCCGGGTCCGGTTCACGCAGCGGGCCGCCGTCGTCGGGACCGACCGGCGGGAACTCCTCGACGGCCTCGCCGCACTGGCCGCCGGCCGGGAGGCCGCCAACCTGGTCACCGGCACCCCCGGGGCCGGCCGGTTGGCGTTCCTGTTCACGGGGCAGGGTGCGCAGCGGTTGGGCATGGGCGCCGAACTCGCCGCCGCCTACCCCGTCTTCGCCGCCGCGTTCGACGACGTGTGCGCCGCCCTGGACAAGCATCTCGACCGGCCCCTACGCGAGGTCATCGACACCGACGAGCTGCACCAGACCGGCTACACCCAACCCGCCCTGTTCGCCTTCGAAGTCGCCCTCTACCGACTCGTCGAATCCTGGGGCATCCGCCCCGACCACCTCGCCGGACACTCCATCGGCGAACTCACCGCCGCCCACATCGCCGGCATCCTCGACCTCACCGACGCCGCCACCCTCGTCACCGCCCGCGCCCGCCTCATGCAGAACCTCCCCACCGGCGGCGCCATGATCGCCGTACAGGCCACCGAGGACCAGGTCACCGACCACCTCACCGACACCGTCGGCATCGCCGCCGTCAACACCGCCACCGACCTCGTCCTCTCCGGCGACGAGACCGCCACCCTCAGCACCGCCGAAGCACTCGCCGCACAGGGCCACCGCACGAAACGCCTCACCGTCTCCCACGCCTTCCACTCCCACCTGATGGACCCCATGCTCGACGACTACCGCGCCGTCGCCGCGTCCGTCATCCACCGGCAACCCACCATCCCCGTCACCTCCACCCTCACCGGCCGACCCCTCACCCCCACCCCCGACCACTGGGTCGAGCAGGTCCGCCACACCGTCCGCTTCCACGACGCCATCACCACCCTCACCACCACCTGCAACGTCGACACCTTCCTCGAAATCGGCCCCGACACCGTCCTCGCCACCGCCGCCGCCACCGACGACACCACCGCCATCGCCACCATGCGCCGCGGACAACCCGAACCCGCGACCCTCGTCAGGGCCGTCGGGCGGCTCTTCACCGCCGGGACCGGCCCCGACGCCGGCGCGTACCTGGCGGGCGCCCGCGAGGTGGAGCTGCCGACGTACCCGTTCCAGCACCAGCGGTACTGGCTGGTCCCCGACGACTCCCCCGGCGACGCCGGCGGACTCGGCCTCGGGGCGGCGGACCACCCGCTGCTCGGCGCGGTGCTGGGGCTCGCCGACTCGGAGCGGAGCGTGCTCACCGGCCGGCTGTCCCTGCGCGAGCAGCCCTGGCTCGCCGACCACGCCGTCCTGGGCACCGTCCTGCTGCCGGGCGCCGCGTTCGTCGAACTCGCGCGGCGGGCCGCCGAGCACGTCGACCTCGACCTCATCGAGGAGCTGACCCTGCACGCGCCGCTGGTGCTGCCACCGGACGGCGCGGTACGGATCCAGGTGGAGGTCGGGGAACCCGACGAGGCCGGCCGTCGGCCGCTGCGGGTGCACTCCCGACGCGAGGACGCACCCGACGGCGAGCCGTGGACGCAGCACGCGAGCGGCCTGCTCGACGCCGCCGCGGAACCCGAGGCCGGCTGGGCCGGTGAGTGGCCACCCGCCGACGCCGTCCCCGCCCCGGTCGAGGACCTTTACGACCGCGTCGCCGACCTCGGCATCGACTACGGCCCCGCGTTCCGGGGACTGGTGGCGGCCTGGCGCCGCGGCGACGAACTGTTCGCGGAGGTCGCGCTCCCCGCCGACGCGCCCACGGGTCGCTTCGGACTGCACCCGGCGCTGCTGGACGCGGCCCTGCACCCGATCTCCCTGGCCACCGGGACCGACGGCCCGCTGCGCCTGCCGTTCAGCTGGCACGGCGTACGGGTGCTGACCGCCGGGGCGACGGCTCTGCGGGTGCGGATCACCCCCACCGCTGAGGACGCGTACGCCCTGGCCCTCGCCGACGGCACCGGGATGCCGGTGGCCACGGTCGAGTCCCTGGTCGCGCGCCCGGTGACGATCGAGCAGCTGCGCTCCACCGCCGGCCCGGACGGGCTGCACCGGTTGGAGTGGCTGCCGGTCCCCACGCCCGTGGCCCCCGCCGACGCGTTCGACGTGTTCCCGGTCGGCACCGGTACGGACGCCGAGGCGGTACGGGCCGCCGTGCACGACGCGCTCGCGGCGGTCCAGGAGTGGCTGCCCGGCGACCGCTCCCCGCTGGTGTTCGTGTCCCGGGGCGCGACCGACGGCACGAACCCGGCGGGGGCGGCGGTCTGGGGCCTGGTCCGCTCCGCGCAGACCGAGCACCCCGACCGCTTCGTCCTCGTCGACACCGACGACCCGGCCCTCGTCGGCGCGGCCGTCGCGACCGGGGAGCCGCAGGTGGCCGTCCGGGACGGGGTGTCGACCGTGCCGAGGCTCGCGACGTTCGCGGCCGCCTCGGACCGCCGCCTGTTCGACCCGGCGGGCACCGTGCTCGTCACCGGCGGCACCGGAGCACTGGGCGCCGCGCTGGCCCGCCACCTGGTCACCGCGCACGGTGCGCGGCACCTCGTGCTGACCTCCCGCCGGGGGCCGGCCGCGCCGGGCGCCGCGGAGCTGGCGGCCGAGCTGGAGTCGCTGGGCGCCAGGATCACGGTCGCCGCCTGCGACGCCGCGGACCGGGCCGCGCTGTCGGAACTCCTGACGTCCCTGCCCGACCTGGTCGGCGTCGTGCACGCCGCGGGCGTGCTCGACGACGGGACGATCGAGTCGCTCACGCCGGAACGGGTGGACACGGTGCTGCGGGCCAAGGTCGACGCCGCGCTCAACCTGCACGAGCTGGCCGGCGACGTCGAGCTGTTCGTGCTCTTCTCCTCGGCGACCGGGGTGCTGGGCACGGCCGGCCAGGCGAACTACGCGGCGGCGAACGCCTACCTGGACGCGCTCGCCGCGCACCGCCGGGCCGCCGGCCTCACGGCGACGTCGCTGGCCTGGGGCCTGTGGCGCAGCGGTGGCGCGATGACCGGTGGGCTGACCGAGACCGACCTCGCCCGTATCGGGCGCACCGGCGTGCTGGCGCACACCGTCGAGGAGGGGCTCGCGCTGTTCGACGCGGCCTGCCGGACCGACGAGCCGTGCCTGGTCCCGATCAGGCTGGACGTGGGCGCCCTGCGCACGAGCACGACGGCGCCGCCACCGCTGCGCTCCTTCACCCGCCCCCGGCGCACCACCCCGGCCGGCAGCGCGGTGCCGCTGTCCCGCCGGCTGGCCGGGCTCACCGAGCCGGAACAGCGCGAGGTGCTGCTGACCCTGGTACGCACGAACGTGGCCGCGGTGCTGGCCCACGAGTCGGTGGAGACCATCGCGGCGGACCAGGCGTTCAAGCAGCTGGGCTTCGACTCGCTGACGGCGGTGGAGCTGCGCAACCGGCTCAACCAGGCCACCGGCCTGCGGATGCCGGCGACGCTGACGTTCGACCACCCCACGCCCACGGCGCTCGTCGAGCACCTGATCGAGGAGTTGGGCGGCAACCAGGAGAAGCTGCGGTTGCGCACCCTGGTCGACGGCATCGCCAGGCTGGAGGCGACGCTGGACGAGCTGGAGACGGCGGACGCGGCGGAGACGGACATCGCCACCGCCCTGCAACGGCTCCTGACGAAGTGGCGCGACAAGTCCAACCCGGCGCCGGTCGAGAGCGCCGACCTCGCCTCCGTCACCGCGGACGACCTGTTCGACATCCTCGACAACGAACTGGACAAGATCTGAACCGACGGGGCGGCGCCTGCCGGCGCCGCCCCGTCCGTCAGCGCAGCTCGCCGGGTCGCGTCGAGTTGGCCCGGGGCCGCCCGGTGACCCGCCCGGAAACGAAAAAGGCCGCCCACGGCGGCCTGGAGGTGGGCGTCGGCCCGCCGGGCGTGGTCACACCCGGCGGGCCCCCGCCGTCATCGCTTCGGGGCGATCAGCGTCCCGTCCTGCGCGTCGAGCACCGAAATGGCCTCCACCGGGCAGAACTCGGCGGCCTCGACCACCAGATCGGACGGCGCCACCACGTCGGCCAGCGGCCGGGAGACGGGGTCCATCGCGAAGTGGTCCGGCGCGCTGCCCACGCAGAAACCCGAGCTGATGCAGCGTTTCGATTCCACCACCAACCGCCACCCGGCCTGGTCGCCGGCCTCGTTCGCGCTCACCACTGCCCCTCTCGTCGTACGTCCACCGTGCCGGGTCGCGGGACCGCGCGTGGCGGCCCGCCCGGTTGCGGCGCGAGCTGACCCACGTCAGCTCACCACCGAGTACTTCTGCCAGCCGGTCGCGACGACCTCCGGTGCGGACAGCGTCGCGAACGGCCGGTCCGGGTCGAACTTGCCGTTGTGCAGGTGGACGACGAGCGTGCCGTCGGCGCGCAGACCCAGCAGGTCCGGGCGGCCGTCCAGGTCGATGTCGGTCACCGTGATGATCTCGTACTCCTGCCAGCCGCGGCCGAGCGTGAACCACCGGCCCTCGCCCCGCCACCACGGACCCTCGCCGGAGGTGTTGTGCGCGAACTCGTACAGGTCCAGGTCGCCGTTCGCCCGCCGGACCAGCAGGTCGGGCCGGCCGGTGCCGGTGACGTCGGCCATCGCCAGCGGGAAGTCCTCGACATCGACCGTCACCAGGCGGTGCGCGGTGCGGTCGTACGTCTCGTTCTGCTTGACCTGGCGCTGGTTGAAGAACGCGTCGACGTGGCCGGCGTTCTGCTCGCGGCCGAACATGTCGTCGCAGCCGTCCAGGTCCACGTCCGCGATGCCCAGGGTCTCCCACTTCTTGTCGTCCCGGGCGCCGGAGATGCGGATCGGTTCACCGAGGGTGTCGAGACCGTTCAGCCCACCCTTGTTCGGGTAGAGGAAGATCCCGTGCGTCTCGTTCATGTGCGTCATGCTCACGCCGATGACGTCGGCGTAGCCGTTGCCGTTGACGTCGATGGGACGGACCAGCCCGTGGTTGCGCTCCGGGTGGAAACCGGTGCTGATCAGCACCGGCTCGCCGAAGGTCTCGCCACCACGGAAGCTGCCGCTGTGCGGGAAGACCAGCAGTTCGCCCGTGACGTCGTCACGGACCATGATGTCCATCCTCCCGTCCCCGTTGAACGAACGGCAGTGACCATTCCCGCCCATGCGTGCCACAGATAACCTCCACGTACGCCCCGAAATACGACAGTCCGATCATTACGAAGGGCTCCGGGAGGGGGTAACCCCTACCGACACCCCTCACCACCCGTGAAGAGACCACCACGAACGGCCACCATCCGCCCTTCGCGACGGTCCATCCGGGAACCGAGGAACCGCGGGAGTCAGCGAAACCTGACGTGCGAGCGGTTCAGCTCGCCCACCGAGGAGACCCCGAGCAGCTTCATGGTGACCTCGATCTCCCGGCTCAGAATCTCCATGGCCCGTACGACGCCCCGCCGGCCGCCGGCCATCAGCCCGTACTGGTAGGCCCGGCCGACCACGGCGGCGGTGGCGCCCAGCGCGATCGCGGCCACGATGTCCGCGCCCGAGGTGATGCCGGTGTCGACGAGCACCTCGACCCGGTCGCCGACCTCGTCGACCACGTGCGGCAGCAGCTCGACGGGCACCGGGGCCCGGTCGAGCTTGCGACCGCCGTGCGTGGAGAGCCACACCCCGTCGACCCCGACGGCCGCGACCCGCTTGGCGTCGGCGACGCTCTGCACGCCCTTGGCGACGAGCTTGCCCGACCAGGCGCCGCGCAGCCACTCGACGTCCTCGATGGACAACCGGGGGTTGAACACCCGCTTGATCATGTCGGACGCGGACCCGCCGGTCGCCTTGAGCACCTGCGGCGACGGGGTGCCGGCCCGCCACTGCCGCATCCACCAGCCCGGGTGCAGGAACGCCTCGGCGATGGTGCCGATGCTCATCGACGGCGGGATGGTGAGCCCGTTGCGGATGTCGCGGCGGCGCGGCACGGAGATCGGCGTGTCCAGCGTCAGCAGGATGGTGTCGAACTTCGCCTCCTCGGCGAGCGCGATCAGCTCCTTGACCATCGCCCGGTCCTCGGCGAAGTACAGCTGGAACCAGTGCCGGCCCTGCGGCGCGGCGGCGGCGACGTCCGCCAGCGACGTGGTGGCGAGCGTGGAGACCGAGTACGGAATGCCGAACTGCTGCGCCACCGAGGCGACCGCCGGCTCGCCCTCGGCGTGCATCACCCGGTTGAACCCGACGGGCGCCAGGGCGAACGGCAGCTTCTGCCGCTTGCCGAGCACCGTCCGGCTGGTGTCGAGGGCGGACACGTCGCGCAGCACCGACGGCTGGAACTCGATGTTGGCGAACGTCTCCCGGGCGCGGCTGAGGCTGCGCTCGCTGTCGGCCGCCCCGTCGCAGTAGTCGAACACCATCCGGGGCACGGCCCGCCGGGCCACGGCACGCAGGTCGGTGATGCCCGCCGCACGCAGCAGCCGGCGTTCCGTCGGGTTCCACGCCACCTTGGGCGGCTTGATGAGGCTGCTCATCCGGGCGGACTTGCTCATGAGGGCTTCCTTCCGTGAGGGGTGGCGAAGGGCCGCTCCTCGGCGTGGGGGTCTGTTATGCGACGAGGGCCCGCTGGGCCAGCAGCTCCTCGACCACCTCGGCAGGCGTCGGGTGGTCGTAGACGAGCGCGGCGGTCAGCTCCAGCCCGGTGAGAGCCTCCAGCCGGCGTCGCAGCTCCACGGCGGTGAGCGAGGAGAAACCGATGTCGAGGAACTCCTGGTTCTCGTCGACCGTGGCGGCCGACGGCAGACCGAGCGTGTACGCGGTCTGGGCCCGCACCACGTGGGACAGCACCGCGCGGGTCTCGGCCTCGTCGGCCCCGTCGAGCAGCCGGCGCAACGCCTCGGGGCTGTCGGCGTCGAGCGTGTCCTCGGCGGTCTCGGTGATGTGGCGCATCGCGTCCGGCAGGTCCCGCAGCAGCGGGCTCGGCCGGTACCGGGTGTAGTCGGGCGCGAACGAGGCCCAGTCCACGGCGGCGGCGACCCGGCCGACCGCGCCCGCGCCCACCGCCGCGCCGAGCTGCTCCACGGTGAGATCCGGACCGACCGCGACCGACACCACCCCGTCGCGCTGCTGGGCGATCGCGTCGAACACGGCCGCCGTCTCGGCGGCGCCGGCGACGCCGAACATCTCGTCGGCCGTGTGCACGAGCACGAGCCGCTCCGCCCGGGCGGCGAGGGCCGTCTCGACCGCGTCGTCGGCGTCGCTGGTGACGACCACGGTGTCGGCGGCTTCCGTGGTGACCGTCGCGCCCGCCGCCTCCAGCAGGGCCGCGATCCTGTCCGCCAGCGGCCCGCCGTGCAGCGCCACCGTGCCCGCCGGCCGCCACGGCTCACCGGTCGGCGCGGGGGCCGCGACGAGCCGGCGGGCGAAGACGCCCGCCGAGCGCAGCGCCACCTGGTCCTCGCCGGCACCCCGGGTGAGCACCCGGCAGAGGGCGGTCAGCGTCCGGTCGTCGAGCGTCTCCGGCAGGTCGACGACCCCGCCCCAGGCCCGGGGCGTGGCGAGGGCGGTGGAGCGGCCGAAGCCGTACACCGCCGCCCCGTCCAGGTCGGTGATCCGCTCGGCGGGGGTGACCGCGGCCGCGCCCCGGGTCAGGCACCACACCGGGGTGTCGATGCGCGCCTCGTCGAGGGCCCGGACCAGCGCGGCCGGGGTGGGGCCGGCGGGCGTCGTCAGGACCCCCGCGGCCACGTGCTCCGGCGTCAGGTCGAGCAGCTCGTCCACCGTGCCGTCGCGGTACACGCGCACGTCGGCGCCGTGCCGGGTCATCGCCTCGGCGATCCGTTCGGCGCCCGCCGGCACCAGCCACACGCCCCGCAGCGCGGCCACCGGCAGCTCCGTGACCGGGGACCAGCGCAGCTGGTAGCCGGGCGCGGGCCCGCGTCGCCACGACGCCAGCGCCACCGCGACGTCCTTCAGGGTCGCGGAGTCGTCCAGGCCCAGCAGCGCGCCCAGGTCGTCGCGGTCGACCGCGGCCCAGAAGTCGTCGCCCGGCGCGGCGACGGCCGGCGCGTCCGGCCACAGGCGGGTGCGCTGGAAGGCGTACGTGGGCAGGTCGACGGGGCGCGCGCCGGCGAAGAAGGCCGGCCAGTCGACGGGTACGCCGCGGTTGTGCAGGCGGCCGAGCGCCTCGGTCGCCACCAGTTGCCCGTCCCGGTCGGCGCGCTGCGCGGGCACGAACTCGGCGTCCGCCACGCACTCCCGGCCGAGGGCGGTGAGCACCGCGTCCGGGCCCAGTTCGAGGAAGGTGCGTACGCCGCGTGCCGCCAGCGCCTCGACCGCCGCGGCGAACCGCACGGTCGCCCGCACCTGACGCACCCAGTATTCCGGGGTAAGTTCGGCGGGCTCGCCGGTGACCGTGGAGAGCACGGGGATCGTCGGTGGGTGGTGGGTGACGGACCCGGCCACCGCGCGGAACTCGTCGAGCATGGGTTCCATCAGCGGCGAGTGGAACGCGTGCGACACGGTGAGCCGTCTGGTCTTGCGACCGCCGCCGGCCAGCTCCTCGGCGACCGCCAGGGTGGCGGTCTCCTCGCCGGAGAGCACGACCGAGGTGGGGCCGTTGACGGCGGCGACCGCCACGGCGTCGGAGAGCAGCGGCGCGACCTCGTCCTCCGTGGCGCGTACGGCCACCATCGCGCCGCCGGTGGGCAGCGCCTGCATCAGCCGGCCGCGGGCGGCCACCAGCCGGGCGGCGTCCGGCAGGGTGAGGACCCCCGCCACGTGCGCCGCCGCCAGCTCACCGATCGAGTGCCCCGCCACGAAGTCCGGCCGCACACCCCACGACTCGAACAACCGGAACAGCGCCACCTCCACCGCGAACAACGCCGGCTGCGCCCACCCCGTCTGGTGCACCTCCTCCGTGCCCAGCACCTCCCGCAACGGCCGCTCCAGGTGCTCGTCCAACGCACCGCACACCTCGTCGAACGCCGCCGCGAACACCGGGAAGCCCATCAGCGCCCCCGCCATCCCGACCCGCTGCGCCCCCTGACCGGTGAAGAGCACGGCGGTCGCACCGGCGGTGTCGGCGACCCCGCCGACCACCCCGGGGGCGTTCTCGCCACGGGCCAGCGCGGACAGTCCGGCGCGCAGTTCGGCCAGGTCCCGGCCGAGCACGGCCGCCCGGTGCCGCAGGGCGGTACGGGTGGTGGCGAGCGAGAATCCGGCGTCCACGGCGGACGCCTCGTCGGTGAGGTGGGCGGCGAGCCGGGCCGCCTGGTCCCGCAGCGCGGCCTGGTCCCGGCCGGACACCACGAGGGGCACCACCGGCACCTGGGCCGTCGAGTCCACCACCACCGGCTCGGGCGCCTGTTCGATGATCGCGTGCGCGTTGGTGCCGGAGATGCCGAACGAGGAGACGCCGGCGCGGCGCGGGCGTCCCGTCTCCGGCCAGGGCACCGCCCCGGTCAGCAGCCGGACCGCCCCGTCCGCCCAGTCCACGTGCGGCGACGGGGCGTCGACGTGCAGCGTCGGCGGCAGCACGCCGTGCCGGATCGCCTCCACCATCTTGATCACCCCGGCGACGCCGGCGGCGGCCTGGGTGTGCCCGATGTTCGACTTGATCGAGCCGACCCAGAGCGGGTGCTCGCCCCGGTCGCGGCCGTACGTCGCGATGAGCGACCGGGCCTCGATCGGGTCACCCAGGGTGGTGCCGGTGCCGTGCGCCTCGACGGCGTCCACGTCGGCCGGTCGCAGCCCCGCGTCGGCGAGCGCCTGGTTGACCAGGCGCTGCTGCGACGGCCCGTTCGGCGCGGTCATGCCGTTGCTCGCGCCGTCCTGGTTGACCGCGGTGCTGCGCACGACGGCGAGCACCGGGTGGCCGTTGCGGCGCGCGTCGGAGAGCTTCTCGAGCACCAGCACCCCGACGCCCTCACCCCAGCCGGTGCCGTCGGCGCCGGCGGCGAAGGACTTGCACCGGCCGTCCGGGGCGAGGGCCCGCTGGCGGCTGAAGTCGATGAACGCGTTGGGCGTCGCGAGCACGGTCACGCCACCGGCGAGGGCGAGCGCGCACTCGCCCCGGCGCAGCGACTGGGCGGCCAGGTGCAGGGTGACCAGCGACGACGAGCACGCCGTGTCGACGGTGACCGCCGGCCCCTCCAGCCCCAGCGCGTAGGACACCCGGCCGGAGACCACGCCGCCGGCGACGCCGGTGCCGATGAAGCCGTCGAGCTCGGGGGGCAGGTGCTGAAGGTGCGCGCTGTAGTCGTGGTACATCAGGCCGGCGAACACCCCGGTACGGCTGCCGCGCAGGCTGCTGGGATCGATGCCGGCCCGCTCGACGGCCTCCCACGAGGTCTCCAGGAACAGCCGCTGCTGCGGGTCCATGGCCAGGGCCTCGCGGCGGGAGATGCCGAAGAACTCGGCGTCGAACCAGGCCGCGTCGTACAGGAAGGCGCCCTCCCCGCAGTAGGTGCGGCCGGGCTTGTCCGGGTCCGGGTCGACGAGGTTGTCGATGTCCCAGCCGCGGTCGGTCGGGAAGCCGGCCACCGCGTCGACGCCCCCCGCCACCAGGTCCCACAGCTTCTCCGGCGAGCTGGCGCCGCCGGGGAACCGGCAGCCCATGCCGACGATCGCGATGGGGTCGTCGGTGCCGTCGGACGTGGCCACGACCACGGCGGCGGCCGACCCTCCGGCGAAGAGTTCCGCGTCCAGGTGCTCGGCCAGCACCGTCGGGTTCGGGTAGTCGAAGACCAGCGTGACGGGCAGCCGCAGGCCGACGACCGCGTTGAGGCGGTTGCGGAACTCGACGGCGGTGAGCGAGTCGAAGCCCAGCTCCTTGAACGCCTTCGTCGCGCCGACCGCCTCGGCGCCCCCGTGCCCGAGCACGACCGCGACCTGCGCACGGACGATGTCGACCAGCTCCTTGCGGCGCTCGGCCGGGCCGCGACCGGCGAGGGCCGCGACCAGGTCGGAGGCCGCCGCGGCGTCGGCGGAGACCTGGCGTCGCGCCGGGGTGCGGACCAGGCCGCGCAGCACCGGGGGCAGCACGCCGCCGGTCGCCTGCTCCCGCAGGGCGGCGAGGTCCAGGTGGATCGGCACGAGGGCCGGTTCGGGCGCGGAGAGCGCCTCGTCGAGAAGCGCGAGCCCGTCCTCGGTCGAGAGCGGCCGCACGCCGGAGCGCCGCATCCGGGCGAGGTCGGCGTCGTCGAGGGCGCCGGTGAGGCCGGTGCGCTGCTCCCACATGCCCCACGCCAGCGACACCGCGGGCAGGCCCCGGGCGCGCCGGTGGGCGGCGAACGCGTCGACGAACGCGTTGGCCGCCGCGTAGTTGCCCTGCCCGGGGCCGCCGAGGACGCCCGCGGCCGAGGAGAACACGACGAAGGCGCTCAGGTCGCCGGCCAGCTCGTGCAGGTTGACGAGCGCGTCGACCTTGGGGCGCAGCGCGGTCGCGACCCGCTCCGGAGTGAGCGACGGGATCATCCCGTCGTCCAGGACGCCGGCCGTGTGCACGACCGCCGTGGGCGGATGCTCCGCGACGAGCGCGGCCAGCGCCTCGCGGTCGGCGGCGTCGCAGGCGGCGACCGTCACGTCGACGCCCTGGGCGGTCAGCTCCTCGTGCAGCGTCGCCAGGTCCTCGGTCATGCCACGGCGGCCGGCGAGCACGAGCCGACGTACGCCGTGCCGCGCGACGAGGTGCCGGGCGACGAGGCGGCCGAGCGTGCCCGACGCCCCCGTGACAAGGACGGTGCCGGTGATCTCCGGCGGCGTGCCCGGCTGCCCGGACGCCTTCGCGAGGCGGGGCACGAGGACCTCGGTGCCGCGCAGGGCGAGCTGCGGCTCGCCCGAGCGCAGCGCGGGCACGAGGTTCGGCGCCCACTGCCCGCCGGCGACGTCGACGAGCACGATCCGGCCGGGGTTCTCGGACTGGGCCGAGCGCAGCAGGCCCCAGACGGCGGCGAGCGCCGGCTCGGTCGCGTCGGTGGCCCCTTCGGTCAGGACGACCAGACGGGCGGCGGCGAACCGGTCGTCGGCGAGCCACTCCTGGGTGGCGGCGAGGGTGCGCTCCACCGCCCGGTACGTGGCCCCGATGAGGTCGTCGCCGTCCCGGGTGACCGGGAGGACCACGTAGTCGGGGACCTCGGCGATCGCGGCGAGGCTGTCGTACGCGGTGGCGCCGGGCAGCTCGCCGCCCACGACCGCGACCGTGACCGCGCCGTCGGCCACCGGGACGGGCACCCAGTCGAGCACGTGCATCGCCTGGTGGCGCGGGTTCGTCAGGTCGGCGAGCGCGCCCGCCGGCAGGCGGCGGACGGCCAGCGTGTCGATCGTGGCGACCGGCGCGCCGGCCTGGTCGGCGACGGTCACCGCGACGGCGTTCGGGCCGGCCGGCCGAATGGTGACCCGGAGCCGGGCGGCGCCGGTGGCATGCAGGGTCACCCCGTGCCAGGCGAACGGCAGCCAGGGCCCGCCCTCGCCGTCGTCCGAGGTGAACACGCCCAGGCCGAGCGGGTGCAGCGCCGCGTCGAGCACCGCGGGGTGCAGGCCGAAGCCGGCGACCTTCGCCCCCTCGGGGGCGGTGACCTCGGCGAACACCTCGTCGCCCCGGCGCCACACCGAGCCGAGGCCGCCGAAGGCGGGGCCGTACGTCACGTCGAGCGCGGCGAACCGGTCGTACAGCTCGGCGGTGTCCAGTGCCTCCGCGCCCTCGGGCGGCCAGACGCCCGCCGGGGCCGCGGCGCGGTCGCCGGCGCCGGGCGCGCCGGCGCCCAGGGTGCCGGTGGCGTGCCGGGTCCACGGGCCGTCGCCGTCGGGCCGCGAGTGCACGGTCAGCCGCCGGGCGCCGTCCGGGCCGGGCTCGCCGACGCGGAGCTGGACCTGCACCGCGCCCCGCTCCGGCACCACCAGGGGCGCTTCGAGCGTCAGCTCCTCGACCTCGGTGGCGCCCACCTCGTCGCCCGCCCGGATCGCCAGCTCGACGAAGGCCGTGCCGGGCAGGAAGATCCGGCCCGCCACCCGGTGGTCGGCGAGCCACGGGTGCGCCGAGGTCGACAGCCGGCCGGTGAGCAGCACACCGTCCGCGCCGGCGAGCGACACGGTCGCGCCGAGCAACGGGTGTCCGGTGGAGCCCAGGCCGAGGCCGGTGGCGTCGACCGGCCCGCCCGCGCCGCTGGGCCAGTAGGTCCGGCGCTGGAAGGCGTACGTCGGCAGGGCGACCGGTCGGGCCGGGGCGGTGACCAGCGTGGCCCAGTCCGGCTGCACGCCACGGGTGTGCGCCTGACCCAGCGACAGCAGGAACCGGCGCAGGCCGCCCTCGTCGCGGCGCAGCGTGCCGACAACCGAGCCGCCGCCCGCCTCGTCGAGCAGGTCCTGCACGGCGGGTACGAGCACCGGGTGCGAGCTGACCTCGACGAAGGAGTCGATGCCGTCGGCGATGACGCCCCGTACGGTCTGCTCGAACTCGACGGTCTGCCGCAGGTTGCGGTACCAGTACTCGGCGACCAACTCGGCGGTGTCGAGCAGCTCACCGGTGACGGTCGAGTAGAGCGGGACGTCGCTGGTGCGGGGCCGCACGGGGGCGAGGACCCGGAGCAGCTCCTCGCGCATCGACTCGACGTGCGCCGAGTGCGACGCGTAGTCGACGTCGATCCGCCGCGCGCGGACCCCGTCGCGCTCGCACTCGGCGAGCAGCTCGTCGAGCGCCTCGGGCGCGCCGGAGACGACCACGGTGGACGGCCCGTTCACGGCGGCGACCGACAGCCCGGGCCGCAGCCGCCGGGCGACCTTGGCGACCGGCTCGGAGACGGACACCATGCCGCCCCGCCCGGCGAGGTCCACGGCGATCAGCTGGCTGCGCCGGGTCACCACCAGGGCGGCGTCGTCCAGGGAGAGCGCGCCGGCCACGCAGGCGGCGGCGATCTCGCCCTGGGAGTGTCCGACGACGGCGGCGGGCTCGACGCCGTGCGAACGCCACACCGCCGCCAGCGAGACCATCATCGCGAACAGCGCGGGTTGGACGACGTCGACCCGGTCCAGGGAGGCGGCGCCCGGGACGCCGCGCAGCACGTCGAGCAGCGACCAGTCGGTGTGCCGGTCCACGGCGGTGGCGCACTCCGCCATCCGGGCGGCGAAGACAGGTGAGGTCTCCAGCAGCTCGGCGGCCATGCCCAGCCACTGCGAGCCCTGGCCGGGGAAGAGGAACGCGGTGCGGTCGCCGGCGTCGGCGAGCCCGGTGACGAGGTTGCGGGCCGCGCCGCCGTCCGCGAGCGCGTCGAGCGCGGTGGACAGCTCGTCGCGGTCCCCGACGAGGACGGCGCGGTGCGGGAGGCGGGCGCGGGTGCTGGCGAGCGCGTACGCGACATCGTGCGCGTCGAGGTCGTCGGTCAGGCGCTCGCGCAGCCGCACCGCCTGGTCGCGCAGCGCCGCCTCGGTCCGGGCCGACAGCACCCACGTGGTGGGGCCCTCGGCCGGCGGGGCGCTCTCCGGGGTCTCGGCGGCCGGTGGCTCCTCGATCAGCACGTGGGCGTTGGTGCCCGAGATGCCGAACGACGAGACGCCCGCGCGCCGCGGGTTCTCGCCCCGTGGCCACCGCACCGGCTCGCTGAGCAGCTGAACCGCGCCCTCGGCCCAGTCCACGTGGTGCGACGGCTTGTCGACGTGCAGGGTGCGGGGCAGCTCCTCGTGCCGCAGCGCCATGACCATCTTGATCACGCCGGCGACGCCTGCGGCGGCCTGGGTGTGCCCGAGGTTCGACTTGACCGAGCCGAGCCAGAGCGGCCGGTCCCGTTCCTGGCCGTAGGTGGCGATGAGCGACTGGGCCTCGATCGGGTCGCCCAGCGTGGTGCCCGTGCCGTGCGCCTCCACCGCGTCCACGTCGGCCGTGGTGAGCCCGGCGTTCGCCAGCGCGGCCCGGATGACCCGCTGCTGCGACGGCCCGTTCGGCGCGGTGAGGCCGTTCGACGCGCCGTCCTGGTTGACGGCCGAGCCGCGCACCACCGCCAGGACGCGGTGCCCGTTGCGGCGCGCGTCCGACAGCTTCTCGAGCACGAGTACGCCGACACCCTCGCCGAACGCCGTGCCGTCCGCCGCCGAGGCGAAGGCCTTCACCCGACCGTCCGGGGCGAGCCCCTTCTGGCTGGAGAACTCCACGAACGTGCCGGGGGTGGAGATGACGCAGGTGCCGCCGGCCAGCGCGAGGTCGCAGTCGCCGCTGCGCAGCGCGTGCGCGGCCACGTGCATCGCCACCAGCGACGACGAGCAGGCCGTGTCCACGGTGACGGCGGGGCCCTCCAGCCCCAGCACGTACGACACCCGGCCGGACACGACGCTGCCCGCGACCCCGGTCATCGTGTAGCCGATGAGCGCGTCGACGTCGCGCTGCATGGCGTTCAGGTACTCGACGCTGTTCGCGCCGACGAAGACGCCGGTCCGGCTGCCCCGCAGCGAGTGCGGGTCGATCCCGGCGTGCTCGAACGCCTCCCACGACGTCTCCAGCATCAGCCGCTGCTGCGGGTCCATGGCGAGCGCCTCGCGCGGGCTGATGCCGAAGAAGCCCGCGTCGAAGTCGGTGGCGTCCGGGATGAAGCCGCCCCGCCGCACGTAGCTGGTGCCGGTGCCGCCGTCCGGGTCGAACAGCTCGTCCAGGTCCCAGCCCCGGTTGGTGGGGAAGTCGGTGATGCCGTCGCCGCCGGACGACACCAGCTCCCACAGGTCGTCGGCGGAGCGTACGCCGCCGGGGAAGCGGCAGCCGATGCCGACGATGGCGATCGGCTCCCGCTCCGTGGCGGTACGCAGCTTCCGCCGCGTCTCGTGCAGGTCGGCCGTCACGCGCCGGAGGTACTCGACAAGCTGCTCTTCGTTCGCCATCAGTAAGCCCTCCTCAGCGCGTGCGGTTCAGGCGGCGCCGAGTTCGTCGTCGATGAACCGCAACAGCTCGTCGGCGGAGGCGGTCTTCAGCACCAGGCCCACGTCCGGTCCGTCGGGTTCGGCGTCCACGTCGGACCTGCCACGCCAATTCGACATCACCGCGTGCAACCGTTCGGTAATCCGTGCCTTGACCGCGTCCTCCAGGCCAGCCGCGCCGGCCTGGGCGAACGAGCGTTCCAGCCGGTCCAGCTCGGCCAACAGCCCCGCGGCCGGGTCCACCTCGGCCGGGGCCAGCCCGGCCAGCAGATGGTCCGTGAGCGCCGCGGCGGTCGGATGGTCGAACACCATGGTGGCGGAGAGCTTCAGGCCGGTGGCCGCCTTCAGCCGGTTGCGGAACTCGACCGCGGTCAGCGAGTCGAAGCCCAGCTCGGTGAACGGCCGGTCGGGGTCCACCGCGCCCGCCCCGGCGTGCCCGAGCACGGCGGCGGCCTGCGCCTTGACGAACTCCAGCGCGGTGTGCCGCCGCTGCGGGCCGCTCTGGCTCGCCAGGAGATCCCGCAGGGCGCCGGGCGACTGCGTCGACTGCTCCACCGCCCGTCGGGACGGGCCCCGCACCAGGCCACGCAGCAGCGCGGGCAGCACGCCCGCCCGGCCCAGCTCGCGCAGCGCCGCCGGGTCCACCGGCATGGGCACCAGCAGCGGCTCGTCGATCAGCTCCGCCGCGTCGTAGAGCGCCATGCCCTGTTCCACGGACAGCTCCAGCAGCCCGACGCGGGCCATCCGGGCGCGGTCGTTGGCGTCGAGGTGCGCGGTCATCCCGCTCGCCTCGCTCCACAGGCCCCAGGCGAGCGAACGGGCGGGCAGCCCGGCCGCCCGGCGCCGCGCCACGAGCGCGTCCAGGAAGGTGTTCGCCGCCGCGTAGTTGCCCTGCCCGGGGCCGCCCATCGTGCCGGCCGCCGCGGAGAACACGACGAACTCGGCCAGCTCGGCGCCCAGGGTCAGCTCGTGCAGGTTGACCGCCGCGTCGACCTTGGGCCGCAGCACCGCCTCGACCTGCTCCGGGGTCAGCGCGGCCACCAGGCCGTCGTCGAGGACGCCCGCCGTGTGCACCACGGCGGTCAGCGGGTGCGCGGCGGGCACCCGGGCCAGGGTCCCGGCCAGCGCCGCGCGGTCCGCCGCGTCGCACGCCGCGACGGTGACCTGCGCGCCGTACGAGGTCAGCTCGGCCACCAGCTCGGCGGCCCCCGGCGCGTCCGGGCCACGACGGCTGGTCAGCAGGAGGTGCCGCACCCCCCGCCGGGTCACCAGGTGCCGCGCCAGCAGACCGCCGAGGGTGCCGGTGCCGCCCGTGACGAGCACCGTGCCGTCGGGGTCCCGCCGGGGCGGCGCGGTGAGCACGAGCTTGCCGACGTGCCGGGCCTTGGACATGAACCGGAACGCCTCCGGGGCGCGACGGATGTCGTACGGCCGCACCGGCAGCGGCGTGAGGTCGCCCGTCCCGAACAGGGCGACCACGTCGCGCAGGATCGCGCCGACCCGGTCCGGGTCGATGGCGAGCAGGTCGAACGCCTGGTAGGCGACGCCCGAGTGGTCGGCGGCGACCCGGTCCGGGTCCCGCACGTCGGTCTTGCCCATCTCGACGAACCGGCCGCCCGCGCCGAGCAGGCGCAGCGAGGCGTCGACGAACTCCTTCGCCAGCGAGTCGATCACCACGTCGATGCCGGCCGCGCCGAAGCGCTCCTCGAACTCCAGCGTGCGGGAGTTGCCGATGTGCGTGTCCGGCAGCCCCATCCCGCGCAGCGCGTCCCACTTGCCGGTGCTGGCGGTGCCGTACACCTCCGCGCCGAGGTGCCGGGCGAGCCGGACCGCCGCCATGCCGACGCCACCGGCGGCGGCGTGCACCAGCACCCGCTCCCCCGGCTTCACCTGCGCCAGGTCGACGAGCGCGTAGTAGGCGGTGCAGAACGCGATCGGCGTCGACGCCGCCGTGGCGAACGACCAGCCCGACGGCACCGGCACGACCATCCGCGCGTCGGTGACCACCTCGGTGCCGAAGGCGCCGTAGAACAGGCCCATGACCCGGTCGCCGACCGCGACGCCGGTCACGTCCGGCGCGGTCTCGACGACCACGCCCGCCCCCTCGCCGCCCATCACGCCGCCCCCGGGGTACATGTCGAGGGCGATCAGCACGTCCCGGAAGTTCAGGCCGGCGGCCCGCATCGCGATGCGCACCTGGCCCGCACCCAGCGGGCGCGGCTCCTCCGTCTCGGGCAGCAGCGCGAGGTTGTCCAGCGTGCCGCGTTCGGTGACGTCCAGCCGCCAGCGCCCGGCCGGCGGCGCCGCCAGCGCGGAGCCGCCCGCGGCGCGGGCGAGCCGTGGTGCCAGCAGGACGCCGTCGCGGACGGCGAGCTGCGGCTCGTCGGCCGCGGCCGCCGCCGCGAGCGCCCGGTGCGGCTCCCGGTCGTCGACGTCGAGCAGGACGAAGCGGTCCGGGTGCTCGCTCTGGGCCGACCGGAGCAGGCCCCACACCGGCGAGCTGGCCAGGTCGGGGGCCGCCTCCCGCACGCTCACCGCGTCCCGGGTGACGACGACCAGCCGGGCGTCGGCGAACCGCTCGTCGGCGAGCCACTCGCGCAGCACCGCGAGGGTGTCGTGCACGACCCGGTGGGCCGCCCCGGCGGGGTCGTCGGCCGCGCCGGCCGCGCAGGGCAGCACGACCAGGGCGGGCGTCGGCGCGCCGTCGGCCACCCGGGCCCGCAGCGTCGCCAGGTCCGGGTAGGTGTCGGTGACGAGGCCGGCGTTCTGCGGCAGGGTGCACCCGCCGAGGGCCGCCCAGCGGACGTCCGGCGCGGCCGTCGGCGCGGCGACCGGGGTCCACTCCAGGCGGAACAGGGCGTCGTGGTGCGTGCTCGGCTGCGCGGGGGCGGTGGCCTCCCGCAGCACCAGCGACTCGACCTCGGCGACCACGGTGTTGCTCTGGTCGGCGACGGTCACCGCGACGGTGTTCCGGCCGCGCGGACGCAGCCGGACGCGCAACTCCGTCGCGCCGACGGCGTGCACGGTCACGCCGCTCCACTCGAACGGCAGCAGCGCCTCGGTGCCGCTGGTGACGAGCGCGAGCGGGTGCAGGGCGGCGTCGAGCAGCGCCGGGTGCAGGCCGAACCCGGCCGCCGTCCGGGCGGCCTCCGCCGGCAGGGCCACCTCGGCGAAGATCTCCTCGCCCTGCCGCCACACCCGGCGTACGCCCTGGAACGTCGGGCCGTACGTGAGACCGGCCGCGGCCAGGGTGGCGTACAGCTCGTCGGACGCGACGGGCTCGGCCGCCGGCGGCCACGCGGTGTCGAAACCGCCCGCCGGCTCCGCGGGGGCGAGCAGGCCCACGCCGTTGCGCACCCACGGCGCCGCGTCGGTGGCGACCCCGTCCGGCCGGGAGTGGACGGTCAGCTGCCGCTGCCCGTTCCCGTCGGGCGCGCCGACGCGCATCTGCACCTGGACCCCGCCCTTGTCGGGCAGGACCAGGGGCGCGGTCAGGGTCAGCTCCTCGACCCGCCCGCAGTCCACCTCGTCGCCCGCGCGGGCCGCGAGGTCCACGAGCGCGGTCCCGGGCACGAACACCTGCCCGCCGACGCGGTGGTCGGCCAGCCACGGGTGCGCGGCCACCGAGATGCGGCCGGTGAACAGCAGGCCGTCGGTGTCGGCCAGCGCGACCGCCGCGCCGAGCAGCGGATGCTCGGTGGCGGCGAGCCCCAGCCCGGCCGCGTCGGCGGTGGCCGTGCCGACGGCCGGCCAGTACCGCTCGTGCTGGAACGGGTAGCCGGGCAGCCGGACCCGCCGCGCGCCCTCGACCCCCCACGTGGGGTGCACGCCGTGCACGTGCGCCTCGCCCAGGGAGAGCAGGAAGCGGGCCAGGCCCCCCTCGTCGCGGCGCAGCGAGCCGACCACGGTGGCGGCGGCCTCCGCGTCGTCGATGACGTCCTGCACGCCGATGGTCAGCACCGGGTGCGGGCTGACCTCGACGATCGTGGTGACGCCCGCGTCGAGCAGGGCCCGGATGGCGGGCTCGTACCACACGGTCTGGCGCAGGTTGCGGTACCAGTACTCGGCGTCCATCGCGATGTCGTCCAGCCAGCGGTCGTCCACCGTCGAGTAGAGCGGCACCTCGGGCCGGCGGGGCTCCAGCCCGGCCAGCACGTCGCGCAGCTCCTCGTGCAGCTCCTCCACGTACGCCGAGTGCGACGCGTAGTCCACGTCGATGCGCTTGGCGCGCACGCCGTCGCGCTGGCACTCGGCCAGCAGCTCGTCGAGGGCGTCCAGCTCGCCGGCCGCCACCGTCGAGCGCGGCCCGTTGACGGTCGCCACGGTCACCCGGCCGGCGAAGCGCTCCAGCCGCTCCCGCACCTCGGCCACCGGCAGCGGCACGGAGACCATGCCGCCCTTGCCGGACAGGCGCAGCAGCGCCCGGCTGCGCAGGGCGACGACCCTGGCCGCGTCCGCCACGGAGAGCGCGCCCGCCACGCAGGCGGCGGCGATCTCGCCCTGGGAGTGCCCCACCACGGCGGCGGGCTCGACCCCGTGGGAGCGCCACAGCGCCGCGAGCGACACCATGACGGCGAACAGGACGGGCTGGACGACGTCCACCCGGTCCAGCTCCTCCCCCCGCCGCAGGACGGCCTCCAGGGACCAGTCGACGTGCGGCGCCAGCGCCGCCTCGCACTCGGCCATCCGCGCGGCGAACACCGGGGAGGCGTCGAGCAGCTCCACGGCCATGCCGATCCACTGCGAGCCCTGCCCGGGGAAGGAGAAGGCCACCTTCCCCGGCGTGCCGGCGGCGACCCCGGTGGCCAGGTTCGGCGCGGGTTCCCCCGCCGCGAGCGCGGCGAGGCCGGCGCGCAGCTCGTCGGGCCCGCCCACCACGACTGCCCGGCGCGGGTGGGTGGCCCGCAGGGAGAGCGAGTACGCCAGGTCGCGGGGCGCCACCTCGGCCAGGAGCGGCTCGAGGTCGGTGGCCTGCCGGCGCAGCGCGCCGTCCGAGCGGGCGGAGAGCACGAGCGCGACCGGCCCGTCGTCGTACGACCGCTCGGCCTCGGGCGCCTCCGGGGCCTCCTCGATGACGAGGTGGGCGTTGGTGCCGCTGAACCCGAACGACGAGACGCCGCCGCGACGCGGGTGGCCGTTGCGCCGCCACGGCTGCGGTTCGGCCAGCAGCCGCACCCCGCCCGACCAGTCGACGTGCGCCGTCGGCTCGTCCACGTGCAGGGTCCGGGGCAGCTCGCCGTGCCGCAACGCGAGCACCATCTTGATCACCCCGGCGACGCCGGCGGCGGCCTGGGTGTGCCCGATGTTCGACTTCACCGAGCCCAGCCAGAGCGGCCGGTCCCCGGCGCGGTCCCGGCCGTACGTGGCGAACAGCGCGTCGACCTCGATGGGGTCGCCCAGCGTCGTGCCGGTACCGTGCGCCTCCACCACGTCCACGTCGGCGGTGGAGAGTCCGGCGTCGGCGAGCGCCTGCCGGATGACCCGCTGCTGCGCCGGTCCGTTGGGCGCGGTCAGCCCGTTGGACGCGCCGTCCTGGTTGACGGCGGTCCCGCGTACCACGGCGAGCACCTCGTGGCCGGCGGCGAGGGCGTCGGAGAGCCGCTCCAGCACGACCACGCCGATGCCCTCGCCCCAGTTGGTGCCGTCCGCGCCGGCCGCGAACGCCTTGCAGCGCCCGTCCGGGGCGAGCCCGCGCATCCGGCTGAACTCCAGGAACGCGCCCGGCGTCGACATGGCGGTCACGCCGCCCGCGACCGCCATCGCGCACTCGCCCGAGCGCAGCGCCCGCACCGCCAGGTGCATCGCCACCAGCGACGACGAGCAGGCGGTGTCCACCGTCACGGCCGGGCCCTCCAGCCCCAGCACGTACGAGAGGCGACCGGACATGATGCTCGCGGCGTTGCCGGTGGCCATGAAGCCTTCCGCGCTCGCCCCGGCCGCGCCGGTGATCCGGGCGTAGTCGATGTTGTTGGCGCCGACGTACACCCCGGTCGCGCTGCCGCGCAGCGTGGTCGGGTCGATGCCGGCGTCCTCGAAGGCCGCCCAGGACGCCTCCAGCACCAGCCGCTGCTGCGGGTCCATGGCCTCGGCCTCGCGGGGGCTGATGCCGAAGAAGGCCGCGTCGAAGCCC
The DNA here is from genome assembly GCF_003664255.1 of Micromonospora sp. M71_S20. Classification (NCBI taxonomy): domain Bacteria; kingdom Bacillati; phylum Actinomycetota; class Actinomycetes; order Micromonosporales; family Micromonosporaceae; genus Micromonospora; species Micromonospora sp. M71_S20. The sequence continues at coordinate 1,099,721 of NZ_RCCV01000001.1, forward strand.
GGCAGGTCGGCGAGGAAACCGCCCTCGCGGACGTAGCTGGTCCCGGAGTGCTCCGGGTCGGGGTGGAAGAGGCCGTCGAGGTCCCAGCCGCGGTCGGTGGGGAACGGGCCGATGCCGTCGCGACCCTCGCGCAGCAGCGTCCACAGCTCCTCCGGCGAGCTGACACCACCGGGGAAGCGGCAGCTCATGCCGACGATGGCGATCGGCTCGTCGGCGGCGACGGTGCCGACGACCACCTCGGTGCGACCGGTCTCCAGCAGGTGCTCGGCCAGCGCGACCGGGGTCGGGTAGTCGAAGGCGACGGCCGCGGAGAGCCGTACGCCGGTGGCCTCGACCATCCGGTTGCGGAACTCCACGGCGGTGACCGAGTCGAAGCCCAGTTCCTTGAACGCCGAGGCCGGTTCGACCGCCTCCGGGCCCGCGTAGCCGAGCGTGAGCGCGACCTGGGTGCGGACCAGCCCGACGACGTGGTCGAGGCGCTCCGCCTCCGGCAGGTCGGCGAGGCGGCGGGCGAAGTCCGACGAGGTGGACGCGTCGGTCGGCTCCTCGTCGGCGACCGCCTCGGGAATCGTGTCGAACAGCCGGCTCGGCCGCAGCGCGGTGAACGACGGCACGAAGGTGGCCCAGTCCACGTCGGCGAGCAGCACGTCCGTGTCGCCGGCCGCCAGGGCGGTACGCATGGCCGCGACGGCGCGCTCCGGCGCCATCGGCGCCAGGCCCCGCTTGCGCAGCGAGGCCGAGATCTCGTCGTCCACAAGCGTGCTCTCGGCCCACGGGCCCCAGGCGAGGGCGGTGGCCGGCTGTCCCCGGCCACGCCGGGCCTCGGCGAGGGCGCACAGGTGGGCGTTGCCGGCGGCGTAGGCGGCCTGGCCGCCGCTGCCCCAGACGCCGGCCACGGAGGAGAAGAGCACGAACTCGTCGAGGTCCCGCTCGGCGAAGATCGCGTCGAGGTTGGCGGCGCCGGCGACCTTCGCGGAGACGACGTTGGTGAACTCGGCGAGGTCCATGTCCACGATGCCGGTGAGCTGGGCCAGCCCCGCCACGTGCACCACGGCGCGCACGTCGGGGTAGCGGTCGACCACCGCCTCCAGGGCCGCCCGGTCGGCCACGTCGCAGGCCACGACGTCGACCTCCGGGCCCAGCCCGCGCAGCTCGTCGAGCGCCTCGGCGGGGGCGGTGCCGCGCCGGCTCAGCAGGACGAGCCGCTCGGCGCCGTGCCGCGCGTACAGCCGGGCGACCTCGATGCCGAGGGTGCCGGTGCCGCCGGTGACCAGCACGGTGCCGGACGCGCCGCGCCAGCGCGGGTTGCCGGTGACCGGCGCGCGGTGCAGCCGGCGGACGAACACCCCGTCCGGGCGCACCGCGACCTGGTCCTCCCCGATGCCGGCGAGCACGCCGGCCAGCGCGGCGGCGCAGCGCCCGTCCAGCTCGGCGGGCAGGTCGACCAGGCCGCCCCAGGTGTCGGGCAGCTCCAGCGCGGCGACCCGGCCGAGGCCCCACACCTGCGACTGCGCGACGCCGGTCACCGGGTCGGCCGGGGAGGTGGTGACGGCCCCACGGGTGAGGCACCACAGCGCGACGCCCCGCCCGGCGAGCGTACGGATCAGGTCGAGGGTGGCCGCGGCGCCCGCCGGGACGCCGGGGTGCCCGGGCAGGAACGCCTCGTCGAGCGCGAGGAGGGAGACCACGCCGGCCGGACCTGCGTCGAGGTGGCCGGCCAGGTCCGCCGGGCCGGTGGTGACGACCGTGGCGCCGTGCGCGGCGAGCGCGTCGGCCACCGCTGCGTCCGCGTCGCCCGGCGCCGCCGGGTCGGCGACCACCAGCAGCCAGGTGCCGGTCAGCGCCGCCGGCGTGCCGCCGGGGCGGCGCTCCCACCGCGCCTGGTAACGCCAGCCGTCCAGCGCGGACCGCTCCTGCCGGCCCCGGCGCCACGCGGAGAGCGCGGGCAGCACCGACGCCAGGGGCGCCTGCGGGTCCACGTCGAGCGTGGTGACCACCGTGTCGAGGTCACCGCTGTCCACCGCCGCCCACAGGCCGTCGTCGTCGCCGGTCCCGCCCGCGGTGGCCGGCTCGACGCTGTCCTGCCAGAAGCGCTCGTGCTGGAAGGCGTACGTCGGCAGGTCGACCCAGGACGGCCCGGACCGGTGGTAGAACGCCTCCGGGTCGATCCTGACGCCCCCGGTCTCCAGCCGCGCCAGCGCCTCCACCAGGGCAGGCGGCTCGTCGCGGTCCCGGCGCAGCACCGGCGTGGCCAGCACGTCGCCGTCCAGGCAGTCGGCCGCCATGGTGGCGAGCACCGAGTCCGGGCCCAGTTCGAGGAACGTCGTGACGCCGGTCGCGGCGGCGGCGCGTACCGCGTCCGCGAAGCGCACGGTCGCGCGGACCTGCCCGACCCAGTACTCCGGCGTCGCCAGTTCGTCGCCCGCCGGCGCGCCGGTGACCGTGGAGACCAGCGGGACGCTCGGCGGCGCGTACGAGATCGTCTCGGCCACCGCCCGGAACTCCGCGAGCATCGGGTCCATCAGGGGCGAGTGGAATGCGTGCGACACGGTCAGCCGCCGGGTGCGCCGGTCGGCGAACCGCGCGGCCACCGCCGCCACCGCCTCCTCGGTGCCCGAGACGACCACCGAGTCCGGGCCGTTGACGGCGGCGATGTCGGCGTCCGCGCCGAGCAGCGGCGCGACCTCGTCCTCGGTGGCCTGCACGGCCAGCATCGCCCCGCCCGCCGGCAGGGCCTGCATCAGCCGGCCCCGGGCCGCGACCAGGCGGGCCGCGTCGGCGAGCGGGAACACCCCCGCGACGTGCGCGGCGGCCAGTTCGCCGATCGAGTGCCCGGCCAGGACCGAGGGGGTGACGCCCCAGGACCGGACGAGCCGGTACAGGGCCACCTCGACGGCGAACAGGGCGGGCTGGGTCCAGCCGGTGCGGTGCAGGTCCTCGGTGTCGAGGACCTCGCGCAGCGGCCGGTCCAGGTGCGGGTCCAGGGCGGCGCACACCTCGTCGAACGCCGCCGCGAACTCCGGGTACGCCGCGTACAGCCCGCGCCCCATCCCGAGACGCTGCGCGCCCTGCCCGGAGAAGAGCATCCCGACCCGGCCGTCCGTCGCCCGGCCGCGGACCAGGTTGGCGGCCTGCTCGTCGCGGGCCAGCGCGGCCAGGCCGGCGGCCAGTTCCTCGGCGGTGCCGCCGAGCACCGCGGCCCGGTGCGGGAAGCGGGACCGGGTGGTGGCCAGGGCGTAGCCCAGCTCGGCCGGCTCCACCTGCGACACCACGGCGGAGAGCCGCCGTGCCTGGTCCCGCAGCGCGTTGGCGTCGCGGGCGGTGAGCAGCAGCGACGTCACCGGCGCGGCGGCCGGCTCGGGCGCGGCGGCGGCCGGCGCCTGCTCCACGATCACGTGGGCGTTGGTGCCGCTGAACCCGAACGACGAGACGGCGGCCCGGCGCGGCTGCCCGGTACGCGGCCACGGCGTGGCGGCGGTCAGCAGCCGGACGTTGCCGGCCGTCCAGTCCACCTGGTCCGACGGCTGCTCGGCGTGCAGCGTCGCGGGCAGGACGCCGCGCCGGATCGCCTCCACCATCTTGATGACCCCGGCGACCCCGGCGGCGGCCTGGGTGTGGCCGATGTTCGACTTCACCGAGCCGAGCCAGAGCGGGTCCTCCCGGTCCTGGCCGTACGTGGCGAGCAGCGCCTGCGCCTCGATCGGGTCGCCGAGGGTCGTACCGGTGCCGTGCCCCTCGACCACGTCGACCTGGCGCGTCGACAGGCCCGCGTCGACCAGGGCGGCCTCGATGACCCGCTGCTGCGACGGCCCGTTCGGCGCGGTCAGCCCGTTCGACGCGCCGTCCTGGTTGACCGCGGAGCCCCGTACGACCGCCAGGACGCGGTGACCGTGCTCGAGCGCGTCCGACAGCCGCTCCACGAGCAGCACGCCGACGCCCTCGGCGAACCCGGTGCCGTCGGCGTCCGCCGAGTACGAGCGGCACCGCCCGTCCGGCGACAGGCCGCGCTGGCGGGAGAACTCGACGAAGGTCAGCGGCGTCGCCATGACCGAGACGCCGCCGACGAGCGCGAGCGTGCAGTCGCCCCGACGCAGCGCCTGGATCGCCAGGTGCAGCGCCACGAGCGACGACGAGCAGGCGGTGTCGACGGTGACCGCCGGCCCCTCCAGCCCCAGGGTGTAGGCGACCCGGCCGGAGACCACGCTGCCGGAGCTGTTGCTGCCCAGGTAGTCGTGGTACATCAGGCCGGTGAACACGCCGGTCGGGCTGCCGGCAAGCGAGGTCGGGTCGATGCCGGCGCGCTCCAGGGTCTCCCACGCGACCTCCAGCAGCAGCCGCTGCTGGGGGTCCAGGCCGACCGCCTCGCGGGGGCTGATGCCGAAGAACGTCGGGTCGAAGTCGGCCGCGTCGTACAGGAAGCCGCCGCGCGAGGTGTAGGAGGTGCCCTCCCGCAGCGACTGGGGGTCGTACAGCGACTCCAGGTCCCAGCCGCGGTCGGTCGGGAACGCGCCGGTGGCGTCGGTCCCGGACTCCACCAGCCGCCACAGGTCCTCGGGACTCGCCACGCCTCCGGGGTAGCGGCAGGCCATGCCGACGATCGCGACCGGCTCGTGCGCGGACGCCTCCACCTCGTGCAGGCGCTGCCGGGTCTTCTGCAGGTCGACCGTGACCCGCTTCAGGTAGTCCCGGAGCTTGTCCTCGTTGGCCACTAGGGTCGCCCTCCTCGCACTGTCATGAGATCCCGAGTTCGCTGTCGATGAGAGCGAAGACCTCGTCGTCGGTCGCGGATTCGATGTCGTTGCCGGTGGACGCGGGCTCGCCGCCCAGCTTCGAGAGCACGTCGCGCAGCCGCAGCGACAGCCGTGTACGGGACTGCTCGTCGACGTCCGACAGGACCGCCTCGAGGCGGTCGAGTTCGGCGAACGCGGCCAGCACCGCGTTGGTGTCGCCCGCCTCGCCGGAGAGTTCGGCCCGCAGGTACGCGGCCAGGGCCTTCGACGTCGGGTGGTCGAACACCAGCGTCGCGGGCAGCCGCAGCCCGGTCGCCGCGTTCACCCGGTTGCGCAGCTCGACCGCGGTGAGCGAGTCGAAGCCGAGCTCGTTGAACGGCCGGTCGGCGGCGACCGCGCCCGGGTCCGGGTAGGCCAGCACACCCGCCACCTGGGTACGCACCAGGTCGAGCAGGACGGCCTCGACCTCCTCGGCGTCCCGGCCCGCGAGCCGCTGCCGCAGCGCGTCGGCCGCTCCCGCGTCGGTGTCGGCCGCCCGCCTGGCGGGCACCCGGACCAGGCCGCGCAGCACCGGCGGCACCATGCCCGCGACGGCGCGTTCCCGCAGGGCCCGGTGGTCGAGCTTGATGGGCGCCACCATGCCCCCGGTGTGCAGCGCCGCGTCGAACAGGGCCAGCGCCTCCTCGACGGCGAGCGCGCCGACGCCGGAGCGCGACATGCGCCGCAGGTCGGCCTCGGTCAGCTGCTCCGCCATGCCCGCCTGCTCCCAGCGGCCCCAGGCCAGCGACACGGCCGGCAGGCCGTTCGCCCGCCGGTGCTGGGCGAGCGCGTCCAGGTAGGCGTTGCCGGCGGCGTAGTTGCCCTGGCCCGGCCCGCCGAGCACCCCGGAGGCCGACGAGAACAGCACGAACGCGGTCAGGTCCCGGGTCAGCTCGTGCAGGTTCGTCGCGGCGTCGACCTTGGGCCGCAGCACCGGGTCGATCCGGTCCGGGGTGAGCGAGGTGATGACGGCGTCGTCGACGACGCCGGCCGTGTGCACCACCCCGCGCACCGGGTGCGCCGCGAGCAGCGCGGCGAGCGCGTGCCGGTCGGCGACGTCGCACGCGGCGACGGTGACCTCGGCCCCCAGGGCGACGAGTTCGTCGCGCAGCTCGGCCGCGCCCTCGGCGGCGGGGCCGGTGCGGCTGACCAGCACCAGCTCGCGGACCCCGTGCCGGGTGACCAGGTGCCGGGCGACGAGCCCACCGAGCGCGCCGGTGGCGCCGGTGACCAGGACGGTCCCCTCGAAGGCGATCGCGGCGGTCTCGTCGGTGGCGCCGGCCCGCGCCAGGCGGGGCACCAGCACCTCGGCGCCGCGGACGGCGAGCTGCGGCTCGTCGGAGCCGAGCGCGGCCGACAGGCCGGCCCCGGTGCCCCGGTCGTCGACGTCGACCAGGACGAACCGGTCGCCGTGTTCGGACTGCGCGGACCGCACCAGGCCCCAGGCAGCCGCCCCGGCGAGGTCGGTGATGTCGCCGTCGGGACGGGTGGCCACCGCGCCACCGGTCAGGACGGCGAGGCGGGCGGCGGCGAACCGCTCGTCGGCGAGCCACTGCTGCGCCAGGGCGAGGACCTGGTGGGTGGCCGCGCGGGCCCGCGCGTCCTCCGCGACGCCCCGGTCCGGGGCGCACCGCGCCACCACCACGTCGGGCACCGCGGCGCCGGCGTCGACGGCGGCGGCGAGGGCCGCCAGGTCCGGGTACGCGGTCGCATCGAGGCCGTCGATCCGCTCCCCGAGCACCGCGACGGTGCGCGGCCGGGGCGAGGCGGTCAGCGGCGTCCAGTCCAGGCGCAGCAGCGACTCGTGCCGGTCGCGGCGCAGCGCCGCCAGCTGTTCGGGCGACACCGGCCGTACCGCCAGCGCCTCGACCGAGGCCACCGGGGCGCCGGTCGCGTCGGCCAGGGTGATGGCCGCCGTGCCGTCGCCCGGCACGATCCGGGCCCGCAGCCGGTTGGCGCCCGCCGCGTGCACGGTGAAGCCGCGCCACGAGAACGGCAGCACCGGGTCGCCGTCGCCGGTCGACGCCACCGCGTGCAGGACGGCGTCCAGCAGCGCCGGGTGCAGGCCGAAGCGGCCGGCGTCGTCGTGGGCCTGCTCGGGCAGGGTGATCTCCGCGAACACCTCGTCGCCGCGCCGCCACGCCGCGGTCAGGCCCTGGAAGACCGGGCCGTAGCGCAGGCCGCGCGCGAACAGGTCGTCGTACGCCGTGGCGACGTCGACCGGCTCCGCGTCCGGCGGCCAGGCCCGCAGGTCGGCGCCGGCGGCCCCGGCAGGGGTCAGCCGGCCCACCGCGTGGGTGGTCCACCCGTCTCCGTCCTCGATCCGCGAGTGGACGCCCACCTCCCGGCCGCCGTCCGGCGCCGGTTCGCCCACCGTCACGCGCACCTGCACGCCGCCGGAGTCCGGCAGCACCAGCGGCGCCTCCAACGTCAGCTCCTCGACGCGCGGGCAGCCGACCTCGCGGCCGGTGTGGGCCGCCAGCTCGACCAGCGCCGTACCGGGCAGCAGCACCAGGTCCGCCACCGCGTGGTCGGCCAACCACGGGTGGGTGGTCAGCGCGAGCCGGCCGGTGAACACCGCGCCGCCGTCGGGCAGCTCGACCGCCGCGCCCAGCAGCGGGTGGTTCGCCCGCGTCTGGCCCAGCCCGCTCGCGTCGCCGGTGCCGGCGCCCGCCCGCGGCCAGTACGGCTGGTGCTGGAACACGGACGTGGGCAGCTCCACGGTCCGCCCCGGCACCACCGAGGGCCAGTCGATGGTGGTGCCGCGCACCGCGAGCCGGGCCAACGCGGTGGCCACGGTCTCCGGCTCGGCGCGGCCCTTGCGGCACACCGGGATCCACTCGCCCTCGGCCACGTTCCGGCCGAGCGCGGTCAGCACCGCGTCGGGCCCGATCTCGAGGAAGGTGGTGGCCCCGGACGCGGCCAGCGTGGCGACCGCGTCGGCGAACCGGACAGGCTCGCGCACCTGCCGCACCCAGTGGTCGGTGTCGAGGATGGTGGGCTCGCCGGTCACCGTCGAGACCAGCGCGACGGCCGGCTCCCGGCAGTCCACCTGGGCCACGACCGCGCGGTACTCGTCGAGCATGGGGTCCATCAGCGGCGAGTGGAACGCGTGCGACACGGTCAGCCGCCGCGCCCTGCGGCCCTTGCCCGACAGCTGTTCGGCCACGGCGAGGGTGGCGGTCTCGTCGCCGGAGAGCACCACCGACTCCGGCCCGTTCACCGCGGCGACGGCGACCGTGGGCGGCAGCAGCGGCACGACCTCGTCCTCGGTGGCGCGTACGGCCACCATCGCGCCGCCGGTGGGCAGCGCCTGCATCAGCCGGCCCCGCGCCGCGACGACCCGCGCCGCGTCGGCGAGCGACCAGACGCCCGCCACGTGCGCCGCCGCCAGCTCACCGATCGAGTGCCCCGCCACGAAGTCCGGCCGCACACCCCACGACTCGAACAACCGGAACAGCGCCACCTCCACCGCGAACAACGCCGGCTGCGCCCACCCCGTCTGGTGCACCTCTTCCGTGCCCAGCACCTCCCGCAACGGCCGCTCCAGGTGCTCGTCCAACGCACCGCACACCTCGTCGAACGCCGCCGCGAACACCGGGAAGCCCATCAGCTCCCCCGCCATCCCGACCCGCTGCGCCCCCTGACCGGTGAAGAGCACCGCGAGCTTTCCGCCGTCGACCGTGCCGGTCACCACCTGGTCGTCGAGCAGCACCGCGCGGTGCGGGAACCCGGCCCGCCCGGTGGCGAGCGTGTACGCGACGTCGACCGGGCGCAGCGTCGGGTCGGCGGCGACGTGGGCGCGCAGCCGCGGGATCTGCTCCCGCAGCCCCTCCTCGGTCCGCGCGGAGAGCAGCCACGGCGTGAACGGCACGTCCGGCTCGTCGGCCGGCGGCGCCGGGTCGGCCTGCTCCAGTACGACGTGGGCGTTGGTGCCGCTGATGCCGAAGGACGACACGGCGGCGCGCACCGGACGGTCGGCGGCGGTGAGCGGCGTGGCGGCCGAGGCGACGCGTACCGCGCCGGCGGACCAGTCCACGTGCGGCGAGGGCTCGTCCACGTGCAGGGTCGGCGGGAGCACGCCGTGCCGCAGCGCCAGCACCACCTTCATGATGCCGGCGACGCCGGCGGCGGCCTGCGTGTGCCCGAGGTTCGACTTGACCGAACCCAGCAGCACCGGCGCGGCCCGTTCCTGCCCGTACGTGGCGAGGACGGCCTGCGCCTCGATCGGGTCGCCCAGGGTGGTGCCGGTGCCGTGCGCCTCGACCACGTCGACGTCGGACGGGGACAGCCGCGCGTCCGCCAGGGCGGCCCGGATCACCCGCTGCTGCGACGGCCCGTTGGGCGCGGTGAGCCCGTTGGAGGCGCCGTCGGAGTTCACCGCCGAGCCGCGCACCACGGCCAGTACGGGGTGCCCGTGGCGCCGGGCGTCGGAGAGCCGCTCGACCACCAGCACGCCGACGCCCTCGGAGAGCGACGTGCCGTCGGCCGCGCCCGCGAACGACTTGCACCGCCCGTCGGGGGCCAGGTTGCGCTGCCGGGAGAACTCCAGGAAGGTGCCCGGCGTCGACATCACCGACACGCCGCCGGCGAGCGCGAGGGAGCACTCCCCGTTGCGCAGCGCGGAGACGGCGAGGTGCAGGGCGACCAGCGACGACGAGCAGGCGGTGTCGACGGTCATCGCCGGGCCCTCCAGCCCGAACGTGTACGAGATCCGGCCCGAGATCACGCCGCCGGAGTTGCCGGTGGAGAGGAACCCGTCGACGGACTCGGCGGAGGCGCTCAGCACGGTGCCGTAGTCGTTGTACATGACGCCCGCGTACACGCCGGTCCGGCTGCCGCGCAGCGTGGTCGGGTCGATGCCGGCCCGCTCCAGCGCCTCCCACGAGGTCTCCAGCAGCAGCCGCTGCTGCGGGTCCATCGCCAGCGCCTCGCGCGGGGAGATGCCGAAGAAGCCGGGGTCGAAGTGGGCCACGTCGTGGAGGAAGCCGCCCTGGTCGACGTAGCTGGTGCCCGACGTGTCCGGGTCGGGGTCGAAGAGCGCGTCGAGGTTCCATCCCCGGTTGGTGGGGAACGGCCCGATGGCGTCGCCGCCGCCGACCAGCAGCCGCCACAGGTCCTCGGGGGTGCGCACGTCGCCGGGGAAGCGGCAGGCCATGCCGACGATCGCGACCGGCTCGTGGTCGTGCCGGGCCACGGCGACGTCCGCCGTCGCGGTCCGCCCGCCGGCCAGCTGCTCCACCAGGTGCCCGGCCAGCGCCTCGGGCGTCGGGTAGTCGAAGACCAGGGTCGCCGGCAGCCGCAGCCCGGTCGCCACGCCGAGCTGGTTGCGCAGGTCGAGCGCGGTGAGCGAGTCGAAGCCGAGTTCCTTGAAGGGGCGACCCGCCGGCAGCCGGTCCGCCCGGGCGTAGCCGAGGACGGACGCGACCCGGGTGAGCACCGCCTCCAGCACGACCTCGGTCCAGCGCTCGGCGGGCACCTCGGCCAGCCGCTGGGCGAGCGAGGAGCCGCCCACCGCCCGGCGGGCCGGGGCGCGGACCAGGCCGCGCAGCAGCTCCGGCGGTTCCCGGTCGTCCCGGCCGAACGCGGCGAGGTCCACCGGCACCGGCGCCAGCAGCGCGTCGGCCGTCCGGATCGCGGCGTCGAACAGCGCCAGGCCGTCCTTGCTGGACAGCTCGCTCATGCCGCTGCGGGCCATCCGGCTCAGCTGCGCGCCGCCCACCTCGGCGGTCATCTCGCTGCGCTCGGCCCACAGCCCCCAGGCGAGCGAGTGGGCGGGCAGTCCCGCGGCCCGCCGTCGCGCCGCGAGCGCGTCGAGGAGCGCGTTCGCCGCCGCGTAGGCGCCCTGGCCGGGGCTGCCGAAGATGCCCGCCGCCGAGGAGAACAGCACGAAGGCGGTGACGTCGCCGGCCAGCTCGTGCAGGTGCCAGGCCGCGTCCACCTTGGGGCGCAGCGCCTCGGCGAGCCGCTCCGGCGTGAGCGTGGCGATGGTGGCGTCGGCCATCACGCCCGCGGTGTGCACGACGCCGGTGACCGGGTGCGCCGCCAGCAGGGCCGCGACCTGGTCGCGGTCCGCGACGTCGCACGCCAGCACCGTCACGGTCGCGCCCAGCTCCGTGAGTTCGTCGCGCAGTTCCTCCGCGCCGGCGGCGGCGAGGCCGCGGCGGCTGGTCAGCACGAGGTCGCGTACGCCGTGCGCGGTGACCAGGTGGCGGGCGACCAGCCCGCCCAGGGTGCCGGTGCCACCGGTGACGAGCACCCGGCTGTCCGGGCCGAACACCGCCGGCCCGGCGACGTCCTGCTCGGGCACGCGGGCCAGGCGGGGCGCGCGCACCACGCCGTCGCGGACGGTGAGCACCGGCTCGCCCGTCGCCAGCGCCGCCGCCACCAGCTCGTCGGCGGTGTCGTCGGCCTCCAGCAGGACGATCCGCCCCGGGTTCTCCGCCTGCGCGGAGCGGACCAGGCCGTGCACCGCCGCGCCGGCGAGGTCGTCCGGGCGGGTCACCACGACGAGCCGGGTCTCGGCCTGCCGGGCATCGGCGAGCCACCGCTGGATCGTGCCCAGCGCGTACGCCGTCAGGTCGGACACCCCGGAGATGCCAGGCGCGTCGGAGAAGCACGGCAGGAACAGCGTGTCGGCGGCCACGTCAGCCAGCGCCACCGGCGGCGCGTCGAAGACCGCCGTGCCGCCCAGCGTCTGCCAGGTGCCGCGCTCGCCCCGGCCGGCGGTCAGCGGCGCCTGCTCCAGCCGGAACAGCGACTCGACGAAGCCGCTGCGTCCCTTGAGGGCCTGCGGGGCCACCGTGCGTACGGTGAGCGCCGCCACGGTGGCCACCGGGGCACCCGTGTGGTCCGCGAGGAGCAGGGTCGCGCTGTCCGCCCCCGTCCTGGTGAGCCGGACGCGCAGGCTCGTCGCGCCGGCCCCGTGCAGCGTCACGCCGTTCCACGAGAACGGCAGCTTCGCCGCGCCGTCCCCGACGTCCGCGGCGAGGGCGTGCAGGGCGACGTCGAACAGCGCCGGATGCAGGCCGAACCCGTCGACGTCGATCCCCTGCGGCAGGGCCACCTCGGCGAACGTCTCGTCGCCCCGCCGCCACGCCGCCCGCAGGCCCTGGAACACCGGGCCGTACTGAAGGCCGAGCCCGGCGAGCCGGTCGTACAGGTCACCGAGGTCGACGGCCGACGCGTCGGCGGGCGGCCACTCGGTGAGGCGCTCCCCCGCTCCCGTGGCGGCGGCGAGGACACCGGTGGCGTGCCGGGTCCACATGCCGATCTTCGCCTCGGTGTCGGTCTGCCCGTAGACGCCGAGCGCGCGGCGGCCGTGCTCGTCCGGTGCCTCCACGGTGAGCCGCAGGGCCACCCCGCCGTGTGCCGGGACGACGAGCGGGGAGGTGATGACGAGTTCCTCGACGGCCGGGCAGCCGACCTCGTCGCCGGCCCGCACGGCGAGCTCGACCAGCGCCGTGCCGGGCAGCAGGACGGTGTCCAGGACGGCGTGGTCGGCCAGCCACGGGTGCGTCTCCAGGCTGATCCGGCCCGCGAGCACGACGAGGTCCCGCTCCGGGACGGTGAGCGCGGCACCGAGCAGCGGGTGGCCGACGACGTCGATGCCGAGGCCGCGGGCGTCCACGGCGGACGCCGCCGCGAGTTGCCAGTACCGCTGGTGCTGGAACGCGTACGTCGGCAGCGGGGCCGGGACGCCGCGGGTGTGCCGGGAGAAGTCGACGGCGACCCCGCGGACGTACGCCTCGGCCAGGGAGAGCAGGAAGCGCGACAGGCCGCCCTCGTCGCGCCGCAGCGAGGCGACGAGCGCGGCCGGGGCGTCGGCACGGTCCAGGATCTCGCGTACGCCCATGCCGAGCACGGGGTGGGGGCTGATCTCCACGAGGACGTCGTGCCCGTCGGCGAGCAGGCGGTCGATCGCCTCCTCGAACCGGACCGTGCCGCGCAGGTTCGCGTACCAGTACCCGGCGTCGAGGGTGGCGGTGTCGACGACCTCGCCGGTGAGCGTGGAGTACAGCGGCACGTCGGCGCTGCGCGGCCGGACGTCGGCGAGGACGTGCAGCAGCTCGTCCCGGATGGCCTCGACCTGCGCGGAGTGCGAGGCGTAGTCCACCGGGATCATCCGCATCCGCACGCCGTCGGCCTCGCACGCGGCCAGCAGCTCGGCGAGGGCGTCGGGCTCGCCGGAGACGACGGTGGCGGCGGGACCGTTGACCGCCGCGACGGAGATCCGCTCGCCCCACCGGGCGAGGCGCTCCTGCACGTCGGCCCGGGGCGCCGCCACGGAGGCCATGCCGCCGCGCCCGGCCAGCCCGGCGGCGATCGCCCGGCTGCGCAGCGCGACCACGCGGGCGCCGTCGTCGAGGCTGAGCGCGCCGGCGACGACGGCGGCGGCGATCTCGCCCTGCGAGTGCCCCACCACCGCGGCGGGCCGCACGCCGTAAGACCGCCACAGCTCCGCGAGCGACACCATCACGGCGAACAGCACGGGTTGCACCACGTCCACCCGGTCGAGCGACGGCGCGCCGGGCACGCCCCGGACGACGTCCAGCAGCGACCAGTCGGTGAACGCGTCGACGGCCCGCGCGCACTCGTCCATCCGCTCCGCGAACACCTCGGCGGTGTCCATCAGCTCGACGGCCATCCCCGCCCACTGCGAGCCCTGGCCGGGGAACATGAAGACGACCCGGGGCTCGTCGCCCGGCGCGGCGCCGGTGGCGACGGTCGGCGCGGGTTCGTCCGCCGCGACGGCGGCCAGGCCGGCCCGCAGCTCGGCGGGGTCCGCGCCGACCACGACCGCCCGGTGCTCGAACCGGGCGCGCGTCGCCAGGGCGGCGGCGACGTCGGCCGGGGCGGCGGGGTGCAGGTCGAGGTGGGCCGCCAGCCGGGCCGCCTGGTCGCGGCGGGCCTCGGGCGTACGACCGGAGAGCACCCAGGGCACGGGCCCGGTCGCCGCCTCGGCGGGCGGCACGGGCTCCTGCGCGGGCGGCTCCTCGATGATCACGTGGGAGTTGGTGCCGCTCACGCCGAACGACGAGACGCCGGCGCGGGACGGCTCGGCGCCCCTGGGCCAGGCGACGGCCTCGGTCAGCAGCTCGACCGAGCCCTCGGTCCAGTCGACCTGGTCGCTCGGGGCGTCCACGTGCAGCGTCTTCGGCAGCAGCCGGTGCCGCATGGCGAGCACCATCTTGATGATGCCGCCGACGCCGGCGGCGGCCTGGGTGTGACCGATGTTGGACTTGACCGAGCCGAGCCACAGCGGCCGGTCCCGGTCCTGGCCGTAGGTGGCGAGGATGGCCTGGGCCTCGATCGGGTCGCCCAGGGTGGTGCCGGTGCCGTGCGCCTCGACCACGTCGATCTGGTTGGCCGACAGCCGCGCGTTGGCCAGCGCCGCCTGGATGACGCGCTGCTGCGCCGGGCCGTTCGGGGCGGTCAGGCCGTTGGAGGCGCCGTCCTGGTTGACCGCCGTCCCGCGGACGACGGCGAGCACCGGGTGCCCGTTGCGCCGGGCGTCGGAGAGCCGCTCCACGATCAGCATGCCGACGCCCTCGGCGAAGCCGGTGCCGTCGGCGGCGGCGGCGAAGGACTTGCACCGGCCGTCCGGCGACAGCCCGCGCTGCTTGGAGAACGCGACGTAGGTCTCCGGGGTCGCCATCACGGTGACCCCGCCGGCCAGCGCGAGCGAGCACTCGCCGTTGCGCAGGGCCTGCACGGCCAGGTGCAGGGCGACCAGCGACGACGAGCACGCGGTGTCGACGGTGACGGCGGGCCCTTCCAGGCCGAAGGTGTACGCCACCCGGCCGGAGGCGATGGCGCCGGTCGCGTTGTTCTCCGCGTAGTCGTGGTACATCATCCCGGCGAAGACGCCCGTGTCGCTGCCGCGCAGCCCGGTCGGGTCGATGCCCGCGTTCTCGAAGGCCTCCCACGAGGTCTCCAGCAGCAGCCGCTGCTGCGGATCCATGGTCAGCGCCTCGCGCGGGCTGATCCCGAAGAACTCCGGGTCGAACTGGGCCGCGTCGTGCAGGAAGCCGCCCTCGCGGGTGTACGACCGCCCCGGCGTGCCGGGCGTGGGGTCGTAGAGTTCCGCGACGTTCCAGCCGCGGTCGGTGGGGAAGCCGGTGATCCCGTCCCCGCCGGCGGCGACGAGGTCCCACAGGTCGTCGGGGGTCCGCACCCCGCCGGGGTAGCGGCAGGCCATGCCCACGATGGCGATCGGCTCGCGCAGCGTCGAGTTCAGCTTGCGGTTCTGCTCCCGCAGCCACTCGTTCTCCTTGAGCGAGGCCCGCAGCGCGGTGACGAGCTTCTCCTCCGAGTTGGCCATGTGGTCAGCTCCCCGCTTCCGTCGTCGCTTCACCGAGGTCGGCGAGCGCCATGCTGATCAGTGCGTCGGCGTCCATGTCGTCGATGGATCCGCTGGGTGCGGCGTCCGGCTCGGCGGCGGCGACCCGCACGCCGCCCAGTTCGAGCAGGCTGTCCATCAGGCCGGCGTCCCGCAGCCGGCTGAGGGGGATGGCGAGCAGGATGCGGCGGACCTCGTCCTCGGGCAGCCCACCGTCGCCGCCGGTGTCGGGGACGAGCCGCTCGTACAGCAGCTCCGCGACCGCGCGGGTGTTGGGGCGGTCGAAGGTCAGGGTGGCCGGCAGCCGCAGGCCGGTCGCGGCGTTGAGCTGGTTGCGCAGTTCCAGCGCGGCGAGCGAGTCGAAGCCCAGCTCGGTGAAGGCGCGACCGGGGTCGACGGCGTCGGGGTCGCGGTGCCCGAGCACCGTCGCGACGTTCGTGCGGACCAGGTCCAGCAGCAGGTCCGCGCACTCCGGGCCGGACCTGCCGGCCAGGCGCGCGGCGAGGCCGCTGCCGGTGGACGCCGCCCGCCGGGTCCGGGGACGCACCAGGCCGCGGTAGAGCGGACCGTCGACCACACCGAGGTCGAGCCCGATGGGTACGAGGACCGGCGCGGCGCAGGTCAACGCGGCGTCGAAGAGCCGCAGGCCCTCGTCGACCGGCAGGGCGCGTACGCCCGCCTGGGCCAGCCGCTGCCGCTCCGCGCCGGTCAGCTCGCCCGCCATCCCGCCGTCCCACATGCCCCACGCCAGGGACTGCCCGGTCAGGCCGGCCGCCCGGCGGCGCACGACCAGCGCGTCCAGGAACGCGTTCGCGGCGGAGTACGCCGCCTGGCCCGCGTTGCCGAACACGCCCGCCGCCGACGAGAACACCACGAACGCCGACAGCCCCGTCCCGGCCGTCGCCTCGTGCAGGTGCCACGCCGCGTCCACCTTGGGCGCCAGCACCCGGTCCAGGCGCTCCGGCGACAACGACGCCAGCAGACCGTCGTCCAGCACGCCGGCGACGTGCACGACCGCCGACAGCGCACGGCCGGCGACCAGCGCCGCCACCGCGTCCCGGTCGGCCACGTCGCAGGCCGCCCACCGCACCGACGCGCCCGACGCGGTCAGCTCCGCCGCCAGCTCCGCGGCGCCCGGCGCGGTCGCGCCCCGACGGGACACCAGCAGCAGGTCACGCACCCCGTGCACCGCCACCAGGTGCCGGGCCACCACCGCACCCAGCGCGCCGGACGCACCGGACACCAGCACCGTCCCGGAGCCGAAGTCCGTCTCGACCGGGTCGGCGGTGGTTGCCCGGGCCAGCCGGGCGGCGTGCGGAACGCCGTCGCGGACCACGAGCTGCGGCTCGTCGTCGGCCAGCACCACGTCGCCGTCGACCAGGACGACGCGGTCGGGGTGCTCGGCCTGGACCGAGCGGACGAACCCCCACACGGCGGCGCCCGCGAGGTCGGTGACGTCCTCGCCGGGCAGGGCCACCGCGCCCCGGGTACGCACGACGATGCGCGGGCCGGTGGGCTCGGCCAGCCACGACGTGAGCTCGTCGAGGACGCGGTGCAGCACGGTGCGGACGCCGGCCGGGGTGTCCGTCGGGGCGGGGCCGGGCGGGAACGTGGTCGTGTCGAGCACCCGCACGTCCCTGTCCTGCTCCCCGGCGGCCGGCACGGGGGTCCAGGTCAGCTCGTACAGCGAGTCGTGGTGGCCCGGGCGGGCGTCGAGCGCGCCGACCGGCCGGGTCTCCAGCCTGCCCACCGACACCACGGGGGCGCCCGTGCCGTCAGTCGCGGTGATCGCCCAGCCGGACTCGACCGGCACGATGCGGACCCGCAGGGCGGCGGCGTTCGTGGCGTGCAGCACCACCTGCTGCCACGAGAACGGCAGCACGGCGCTCCCCGTACCGGCCTGGTCGGCCAGCAGCGGGGCGTGCAGGGCCGCGTCCAGCAGGGCGGGGTGCAGCGCGAAGCGCTCGTCCGCCTCGGGGAGTGCGACGTCGGCGAACAGTTCGTCGCCGCGTTCCCACACGGCCGTGACGCCACGGAACGCCCGCCCGTACTCGTAACCGGAGTCGGCGAGCCGGTCGTAGGCGTCGGTCAGGTCGACCGGCCGGGCGTCGGCGGGGGGCCACTCGGTCACGGTGTCCGGCGCGGTGACCGCCTCCGCGGTGACGAGTCCGGTGGCGTGCGCCGTCCAGCTCTCGGTGTGCTCGCCGCGCGAGTGGATCTCGACGGTGCGGCGGCCCTGCTCGTCCGGCTCGCCGACGCGCAGCCGCAGCTGCACCGCGCCGTCGGCGGGCAGGACCAGCGGGGCGACGGTGGTCAACTCCTCCACCACCGGGCAGCCGACCGCGTCCGCGGCGTGCACCGCGAGTTCGACGAGCGCCGCACCCGGGACGAGCACGGCGCCGGCGACGACGTGGTCGGCGAGCCACGGGTGGGTGCCGGTCGACAGCCGGCCGGTGTAGACGACGCCGTCGAAGTCGGGCAGCGCGACGGCCGCGCCGAGCAGGGGGTGCTCGGTGTCGGCGAGCCCGAGCCGGCTCGCCGCCCCGGTCGCGGCCGCGTTCTCCACCCAGTACCGCTGGCGCTCGAAGGGATACGTCGGCAGCTCGGTGGCCCGGGCGCCGGCGAAGAAGGTGGGCCAGTCGACGGGGACGCCGTGGGTGTGGAGGGCGGCGACGGCCCTGACGAGGGTCGCGGGTTCGGGTTGTCCGCGGCGCATGGTGGCGATGGCGGTGGTGTCGCCGGTGGCGGCGGCGGTGGCGAGGACGGTGTCGGGGCCGATTTCGAGGAAGGTGTCGACGTTGCAGGTGGTGGTGAGGGTGGTGATGGCGTCGTGGAAGCGGACGGTGTGGCGGACCTGCTCGACCCAGTGGTCGGGGGTGGGGGTGAGGGGTCGGCCGGTGAGGGTGGAGGTGACGGGGATGGTGGGTTGCCGGTGGATGACGGACGCGGCGACGGCGCGGTAGTCGTCGAGCATGGGGTCCATCAGGTGGGAGTGGAAGGCGTGGGAGACGGTGAGGCGTTTCGTGCGGTGGCCCTGTGCGGCGAGTGCTTCGGCGGTGCTGAGGGTGGCGGTCTCGTCGCCGGAGAGGACGAGGTCGGTGGCGGTGTTGACGGCGGCGATGCCGACGGTGTCGGTGAGGTGGTCGGTGACCTGGTCCTCGGTGGCCTGTACGGCGATCATGGCGCCGCCGGTGGGGAGGTTCTGCATGAGGCGGGCGCGGGCGGTGACGAGGGTGGCGGCGTCGGTGAGGTCGAGGATGCCGGCGATGTGGGCGGCGGTGAGTTCGCCGATGGAGTGTCCGGCGAGGTGGTCGGGGCGGATGCCCCAGGATTCGACGAGTCGGTAGAGGGCGACTTCGAAGGCGAACAGGGCGGGTTGGGTGTAGCCGGTCTGGTGCAGCTCGTCGGTGTCGATGACCTCGCGTAGGGGCCGGTCGAGATGCTTGTCCAGGGCGGCGCACACGTCGTCGAACGCGGCGGCGAAGACGGGGTAGGCGGCGGCGAGTTCGGCGCCCATGCCCAACCGCTGCGCCCCCTGCCCCGTGAACAGGAACGCCAACCGGCCGCCCGTGCCCGCGGGGGTCGGCTGCACGCCGGCCTCCAGCGCGCGTACCAGCTCCTCGGTGTCGCGGCCCACCACCGCGGCGCGGTGCTCGAACGCGGTGCGCCCCACGGCCAGCGTGAACCCGACGGCCAGGGCGAACCCGGCGTCCCGGGGGTCGCGGCCCGCCACCGCGCCGGCCAGGCGCGCGGCCTGTGCCCGTACCGCCTCCGGCGTCCGTCCGGAGAGGACCCACGGGATCACCGGCGGTTCGGCCGCGGCGACCGGCTCGGGGGACTCCGCCGGCTCCGGCTCCTCCAGCACCACGTGGGCGTTGGTGCCGCTGATGCCGAACGACGACACGGCGGCACGACGCGGACGGTCGCCGGCGGGCCACGCCACCGGCTCGGTCAGCAGCGACACCGCCCCCGCCGACCAGTCGACCTTCGGGGACGGCTCGTCGACGTGCAGCGTGCGCGGCAGCAGCCCGTGCCGCAGCGCGCCCACCATCTTGATCAGGCCGGCGACGCCGGCCGCGGCCTGGGTGTGACCGATGTTCGACTTGATCGAGCCCAGCCACAGCGGCCGGTCCCGGTCGCGCCCGTAGGTGGCCAGGATCGCCTGCGCCTCGATCGGGTCGCCCAGGACGGTGCCCGTGCCGTGCGCCTCGACCACGTCGACCTGGCTCGCCGACAGCCGCGCGTTGGCCAGCGCGGCCCGGATCACCCGCTGCTGCGCCGGCCCGTTCGGGGCGGTCAGGCCGTTCGAGGCCCCGTCGGAGTTGACCGCCGTGCCCCGGACCACCGCCAGCACCCGGTGGCCGTTGCGCCGCGCGTCCGACAGCCGCTCCACCACGAGCACGCCGACGCCCTCGGACCAGCCGGTCCCGTCGGCGGCGGCGGCGAAGGACTTGCAGCGGCCGTCCGGCGACAGCCCGCGCTGCCGGGAGAACTCGATGAAGGTCTCCGGGGTCGCCATCACCGTCACGCCGCCGGCCAGCGCCAGCGTGCACTCGCCGTTGCGCAGCGCCTGCCCGGCCAGGTGCAGGGCCACCAGCGACGACGAGCACGCCGTGTCGACGGTGACCGCCGGCCCCTCCAGCCCGAACGTGTACGCCACCCGGCCCGAGGCGATCGAGCCCGTGGAGCTGTTGCCCGCGTAGTCGTGGTACATCATCCCGGCGAACACGCCGGTGGCACTGCCCCGCAGCCCCGCCGGGTCGATGCCGGCGTTCTCCAACGCCTCCCACGAGGTCTCCAGCAGCAGCCGCTGCTGCGGGTCCGTGGTCAACGCCTCGCGTGGGCTGATCCCGAAGAACTCGGCGTCGAAGTCCGCGGCGTCGGGCAGGAAGCCGCCCTCCCGGGTGTACGACCGGCCCGGGGCGCCCGGGTTCGGGTCGTACAACTCCCCCACGTTCCAGCCCCGGTCGGTGGGGAAGCCGCCGATCCCGTCGCGTCCGGCGGCGACCAGCTCCCACAGGTCCTCCGGCGTACGCACGCCCCCCGGATACCGGCACGCCATGCCGACGATCGCGATGGGCTCGTGCGCGGCCTCCTCCGCGTCGCGCAGCTTCCGCCGCGTCTCGCGCAGCTCCGCTGTCGTCCGCCTGAGGTAGTCGAGCAGCTTTTCCTCGTTGTCGGGCATCGACGTCACTCCAAGAGCGGACCGGTAGGGGATCGTGTGTCAGAGCGGGACGTGCCCGTGCGCGCCGCGTCGCCGGACGGGGCCGGCGGCGAGCGAGGGCACGGGACGGGCCCGGGTTTCCTCCGGGCGGACGACCTCGTCGACCACGCCGAGGTCGAGTGCGCGGTCGGGGCCGCCCACGACGCGCACGTGAGCTACGACGCCTCGCGCCACGAGTTCGCGGCGTCCGGTCTCTCCGGGCGCCGCGATCGTCGTGCGGTGGATGGCGGCGACCTCGGCGAGGGCGTCGAGCGGCGTGCCGCCGCGCCACCGCGCCGGCCCGGGCAGCCGGTACAGCGGGGCACGGGTGTCGCGCCCGATGGTCGCCGCGGTCATCGCGCTCAGCTCACCCTGCGCTCGTGACCCTGCCAGAATCGCTCACGCAGCTCACGGCGCAGGATCTTGCCGCTGGGGTTGCGGGGCACCCGGTCGATGAACTCGTAGTGCAGGGGCTGCTTGAAGGCGGCGAGCTTGCCGCGCAGGTGCAGGGCGAGGTCGCTCTCGGTGAGCTGCTGGCCCTCGACCGGCACCACGAACGCGTGCACGGCCTCGCCCCAGCGCTCGTCGGGCACGCCCACGACCGCCGACTCGGCGACCAGCGGGTGGCGGCCGATGACGTGCTCGACCTCCGCGGGGTAGACGTTCTCCCCCGCCACGATGATCATGTCCTTGATCCGGTCCCGGATGAACAGGTAGCCGTCCTCGTCCAGCACGCCGGCGTCACCGGTCACGACCCAGCCGTCGACAAGCGTCTTCGCCGTGGCCTCGGGCATGTTCCAGTACTCGACCATCGCCGCCGGGGTCCGCAGCCAGACCTCGCCGATCTCGCCGGGCGGCAGCGGCTGGCCCTTGTCGTCGGCGACCTTGACCTCGAAACCCGGGTAGGGACGCCCCGCCGCCTGCATCCTGCCGCTGTCCGGCGTGTGGTCGGCCGGGGGCAGGCAGATGGCCGTGTTGCCGGTCTCGGTCAGGCCGTAGATCTGGGCGAACTCGCAGCCGAAGCCCTCGACGCAGCGGGCCAGCAGCGCCGCCGAGATGGGCGCGCCGCCGTAGACCACCTTGCGGAGCGAGGTGAAGTCCTCCCTCGACACGCCGGGCTCCGCCAGCAGCAGCCGCAGCATCGCGGGCACCAGGCAGGCGGTGGTGACCCGCAGCGTCCTGATCAGCTCGACCGCGCCCGCCGTGGTGAACTCGCGCATCACCACGTTCGTCACGCCCGACACGAAGCCCTGCGTCGCCCACCACAGGCCGCCGATGTGGAAACCGGCCATGCCGACGAGGCTGACGTCGCCCTCGCGCCAGTCGATCCAGTCCAGCTCCGCCGAGGCGAGCGCCTGGCGGACCGCGAAGAAGCTGCGGTGCGCGAGGACGACGCCCTTCGGCAGCCCGGTCGTGCCACTGGTGTACATCTGCACCAGCGGCGTGTCGGGGGTGACCCTGGCCAGCACGTTCGCGTCCGGCTGCGCCGAGACCCAGGCGGTGAAGCCGGCGCCGGCGGCACCCGGCTCGTCGAGCCCGACCACCCCGGTCAGCGTCGGCAGTTCCGCCGCCAGCTTCTCGGCGGTGGCGGCCGAGTCGGCGTCGACGAAGAGCAGGGCGGCGCCGGAGTCGCGCAGGATGTGCTCGACCTCGCCGGCGGCCAACCGCCAGTTGATCGGCACCAGCACCACGCCCGTCTTGGCGGCGCCGAAGAGCAGCTCGTAGTAGTGCTCGGACTCCCTGCCCAGGTAGGCGATGCGGTCGCCGGGGCGCAGGCCCGCCGCCTGGAGGCCGCGCGCGACCTGGTTGCTGACGCGGTGCAGGGTGGCGTAGTCGACGCGCCGGCCCTCGCAGACCATGGCGACGACGTCCGGCTGCTGGACGGCGTGCCTGCGCACCACGTCGACGAGGGTGCGCAACTGAACAGTCACCGGGTCCTCCTCAGGGGACGTGCGGGTGGGGGCGGCTCAGGCCGCGTCGGCCTGGAAACGCATGCCGGGCGGGTTGACCAGCGCCATCCGCACCTCGCCGTCGGCGACGCCGCCCTGGGCGTCCCAGAAGCGCCAGGGCATGTCGATGATCTGGACCGGCTTGCTGCGGTTGCGCTCGCTGAACTCGGCGAAGGACACCTCGCCGCGGAACGACGACGAGTCGATCGGCCGGCGGAACCTGCTGGTGAAGTTCGCGATGAGCATGTCCGGCAGCTGCTTGGCCCAGTAGTCGTCCATCGTCCACGCGGCCAGCGCGGGAACCGTCCGGTCCTGGACGCACTTGGCGATCAGGTAGTACATGAGCTGGTTGAAGCAGATGTTCACCTCGACCGAGTTGAGGTGACCGGTGTCGTCGATGTAGCACGGGTACGGGATGGCGAACTCGCCCTCCGCGCTCGCCAGCCCGTTGGCGACGGTGACCGTCGCGGACTTCAGGTACTGGGTCTTCGGCCTCGCGTACGGGCGCAGCACGTCCGAAAGCAGTCCCGGGTCGTTGGCAAATGTCGCACGCCCGATAGGCGCACTGTTCTTCACCGGCGATGTGGTCATTGCTATTCCTCCTTTGCGCACGAGTGCGAAATTGAAGGTAATCGCGGCCGGTCCATCACCCGGTAACAGCGGAAGAACTGAGCCGGCGCCCCTGGCGGGCCCGACCGACGAGCCGGTCCAGCAGCATGTCGGAGGTGAGCGACAGATCGGCCAGGAGCGGGTCGGTCGACAGCAGCGCCAGGTGCAGCGCCTGGATCCGCTCCGAGGGCTCGATGCCGAGTTCGCCCATCATCCGCCGGCGGAACCGCAGGTAGACCTCCAGCGCCGCCGGCGTGCGGCCCGACCGGTGCAGCGCGAGCATCAGCATCGTGTGCGCCGACTCGTGCAGCGGGTGCTCCACGACCAGCGACGCGAGCTCGGAGGTCGCCTCCCGGTGCCGGCCCAGGCACAGGTCGGCGTCGATCCTGGTGGTGTACGCGTAGAACCGGCGCTCCTCGAGCCGCGCGGCCTGGGCGCGCAACTGCGGGCCCCACTGGCCCTGGTGCACGACGTTGCCACGCCAGAGCGCCAGCGCCCGGCGCAGATGCGCGCCCGCCTGCTCGTAGTCGCCCGCGTGCATCGCCGCGGTGCCCGCCGTGACCAGCTCGTCGAACTCGACGATGTCGAGCTGCTTCGGGTCCACCCGCAGCGTGTAGCCCCCGGAGCAGGTGAGCAGGACGTCGCGCGCGATGTCCTCGACGGAGCCGCCGAGCACGCCGCGGAAGAGCTTGCGCACCTTGAACATGTACGTCTGAAGGGTGGCGTGGGCGGTGCGGGGCGCCCCCGTGCTCCACAGCTCCCGTACGAGCACCGACGCGCCGACCGGCTGGTTCGCGTTGAACAGCAACGCGGACAGGACCAGCCGCAGCTTCGGTGCGCTCGGTGCGATGTCGACCCCGTCGTGCCGGATGACGAGCGGTCCGAGCAGTTCGAACCGCAGTCCGGCGAGCGGGTTTCCCGCCGGGTGCCGCGGCGGCGCGACCGGCGGCGGCTCGGGGCGCCGGATCTCCGTTGCGGGGTCGGCCGCCGACTCCAGCAACGCGGCGAGGAGCGTCAGTTTCTCCTCGTGCGACATCGATCCCAGTTCCGCAAACTTGGTAATCATTTCGCCGACCTCGCTATCAGTCGGATCCACCGCACTTTCCACCGCCGACGAGTGGTGTCGGCGTACTGGTTCCGTGACGGGAGCGACGATTCCGACCAGGGGGAGTCAGGACAGGCTTCCACGCTATTCCAAGTCAAGGTCGAGCCGATAGTGACCGCGTCATGGACGGGCGTGACCAAACGAGGGGGGAGCATGTGACCGCGGCACTTGCCCGCAGCCTGCGCTGCCGCGAGGCTGGCTGGAGGCACGCTGGAGTGTCGCTGGAGCGGCACTGGTCGAGCAGGGAGCAGCCATGTCGGGTGGGGATGCGCAACTGCGCGTCGGGTTCAAGCGGCACCTGCGGGCCCACGTGGTACGCGGTGACGCGGTCTACCTGCTCTCCGAGCGCGGGGCGACCTCGGTCAGCGGGGCGCACGTCGAGGCGCTGGCCCCGCTGCTCGACGGCAGCCGGGACCTGGCGGAACTCGTCCGGGACAGTCCTGCCGGGATGTCGCCCGCCGAGATCGGCACGGTCGTCCGGCGCCTCGTCGACGCCGGCCTGGTGACGCTGCGGCCCGCGCAGGAGGCGGAGGCCGACGGGCCCGCGCTCGCGTACTGGGAGTCGGCGGGTCTGGACCCCACCGCCGCCGTACGGGCCACCACCGCCGCCCGCGTCGACCTCGTCCGCGTCGGCGGTCGTGCGGAGGATGCCGTCGCGGCGGAGGACGCGCTGCGCGCGGCCGGTTTGACGGTGACGCGGGTGTCCGGGAACTTATCGGCCCCGCCGACCGACTTATCGATTGTGCTCTGTGAGGACTACCTCGACGAGGGGTTGGCTGCCGTCGACGCCGCGCATCGCGCCGCACGCCGGCCCTGGCTCCTCGCGAAGCCCGGCGGCGCACAGGTGTGGGTGGGGCCCGTGTTCGACCCCGCCGCCGCGACGGGGTGCTGGCACTGCCTGGGGCACCGGCTGCGCGGCCACCGCCAGGCCGAGACGCGCCTGCGCGCCGTCGTCGGCTCCGACGCGGAGATCAGCACGCCGCCGGTGTCGCTGCCCCCGCTCGGCGCCGCCGCCCTGCACCTGGTGGCGTTGGAGGCCGCGAAGTGGACGGCCGGACTCCGGCACGACGGGCAGCGCGCGGTGTGGACGCTGGACAGCGTCACCCTGCGCGGCGCCCACCACGAGGTGCGCGCCCGGCCGCAGTGCCCGGAGTGCGGCGACCCCGGCATCGAGCGTGACCGGGCGTTCCGCCCGGTGCCGCTGCGCAGTCGGCCGAAGGCGTCCCGCTCCGGGGGCAGCCACCGGGCCCTGCCGCCGGAGCGGGTGCTGCGCGACTACGGGCACCTGGTGAGCCCGGTCAGCGGCGTGGTCAAGGAGATCACCCGCGACGGGCGGGGCCCGGCCTTCTTCAACTCGTTCCGCTCCGGCCCGAACCTCGCGATGACCACGCGCAGGAACGCCGAGCAGATGCGTTTCGCGCTGCGGGCCGAGAACGGCGGCAAGGGCGTGACCCCCGTGCACGCCGAGGTGAGCGCGCTGTGCGAGGCCATCGAGCGGCACAGCGCCTACTTCCACGGCGACGAGGCCCGGGTGACCGGCAGCTACACCGAGCTGGCCGGCACCGCCATCCATCCCGACGCCTGCCTGCTGTTCGACGAGCGGCAGTACGCCGACCGCGCCCGCTGGAACGCCACCTGCTCGCCGTTCCAGTACGTGTGCGCGCCGTTCGACGACGCGGCCGTGACGAGCTGGACCCCGGTGTGGTCGCTCACCGAGCAGCGGCACCGCCTGCTGCCCACGTCGATGCTCTACTTCAACGTGCCGGAGCAGCACGGCGGCATGTCGCTGTGCGCGGACTCCAACGGCAACGCCGCCGGCAGCAGTCTGGAGGACGCGCTGCTCCAGGGCCTGCTGGAGGTGGTGGAACGCGACGCGGTGGCCCTCTGGTGGTACAACCGCACCCAGGCTCCCGCCGTGGACCTGGACAGCTTCCGCGACCGCTGGATCGACGAGCTGCGGGAGGTCTACGCGGGCCTGCACCGCGAGGTGTGGGTCCTGGACGTGTCGTCGGACGTCGGGATCCCCACCATGGCCGCGCTGTCCCGGCGCACCGACAAGCGGTGCGAGGACATCATGTTCGGCTTCGGCGCCCACCCCGACCCGCGGGCGGCGCTGGTCCGCGCGCTCACCGAGATGAACCAGTTGATGCCGACCGTGGCCGAGGTCGGCGGTGACGACGACGACGGGTACGGCTGGTCCGATCCCGACGCCGTACGGTGGTGGCGCACCGCCACCTGGGCCGGGGACGCCTACCTGCGGCCCGATCCGGCGGTGCCGGCACGCCGGCTCACGGACTACCGCCACACCCCGACGGATGATCTGCTGTCCGATGTCCACTCGGTTCAGCACAGGTTGGAGGCACTGGGACTCGACGTGCTCGTGCTCGACCAGACCCGCCCGGACGTCGGGCTCCCCGTGGTGAAGGCCATCGTGCCGGGGATGCGCGGCTTCTGGGCGAGGTTCGCGCCGGGCAGACTGTTCGACGTCCCGGTGCAGCTCGGCAGGCTCGACCGCCCCACGGAGTACGAGAACCTCAACCCGATACCACTTTTCGTGTAGAGCGGGCGCACGTGGCCCGGCCACGCCCGTCGAGGAGCCAGGTTGCCATCCGACGCCGACACGTCCCGCCCCGGACCGAGCCTGTCGCTGTGGTCCTTCCGGGACGACGTGACCATCGAGACGGCTGAGGACGGCAGTCTGACCATCCTCACCCGCTGGGGCGACGTCCCGGTGGGCCGCCCCGCGCCCGCCGTCGAGGAGGTCCTGCACCGCATGACCTACGGGCCGGTCGCGCTCGGCAACGTCGCCGGGCTGGACGGGCGCGTCCTGCGGGCGGTCTTCGACCGGCTGCCCGGCCGGATAGTCCGCTCGCTCGGCTCGCGGGACTCGCCGGTGCCGCTGCTGTCCGTCCAGCCGGTGTCCCCGCTGGGGGTGTTCGAGCTGCCGGAGGTGGCCGAGGACCAACCGGTCAGGCTGTCCCGTTTCGCGTTCGCGCACCAGCGGGACGGCGAGCTGGTGCTCGAGTCCCCGCTGTCGCACCACCGGGTGGTGCTGCACCGGCCGCAGGTGTCGCTGGTGCTCGGCGCGCTTCCCCGCGCGACCACCGTCGTCGAGGTGGCGCGGCGGGTCGACCTGGCGCTCCCGGGGGTGGCCGACATCGTCGCCTACCTGGTCGGCGCGGGCATGGTCGTCGTCGGTGAGGCCGGCACGTCGCGGTTCCACGAGGACTCCGACCCCACGCTGGCGATGTGGTCGCCGTACGACCTGCTGTTCCACTCGCGCAGCAGGCTCGGCACGCACGACGACCCCGCCGGCGCGACGTTCCGTCACGTCGCGACCCTGCCGCCACCGCCCGCCGTCAAGCCGGCGCCCGCCGGGCCGCGGATCCCGATGTACCGGCCGCCCGTCACGGTTCCGCACGGAATGACGCTCACCGAGGCCGTCGACCGGCGCCGGTCCACCCGCACGTTCGCCGAGGCGGCGCCGTCGACCCGGGAACTCGGTGAGCTGCTGTTCCATGCGGCGAGGGTCCGGATGCAGACGGTGGCCACGGCTCCCGACAACGTGCGGTACACGGTGACGCGCCGGCCGTATCCCAGCGCGGGTTCGCTGTACGAGCTGGAGCTGTACCTGACGGTGGACCGCTGCCCGGACCTGCGGCGGGGGATCTACCACTACAGCCCGGTCGAGCACGCGCTGACCCTCGTCAACGCCAGCCCGGCGGACGTCGACGAGCTGCTCGACAACGCCCGCGTCTCCGTCGGGGGCCGGCGGCCCCCGCCGGTGCTGATCACCATGACCGCGCGGGTGGGCCGGCTCTCCTGGGTGTACGACAGCATCTCCTACGCCAGCACCCTGAAGCACGTCGGCATGCTCCAGCAGACGCTCTGCCTCGTCGCCACGATGCTCGGGCTCGCCACGTGCGCGCTCACCATGGGCGACGCCAGGGTTTCCGCGTCGGCGTTCGGGCTCGACTGGCCGGCGGAGGTCGGTGTCGGCGAATTTGCCGTCGGACTACCCGAAAACGACATTTCCTGTAACGAGGAGTACCTGGGCGTACACGGAATGTGAATGGGCCGACGACCGTCGGAAATGGCTTTGCGACACCTCGCCCGCGGGCGCGAAAAGAGCATTCATGATGCGTGCTGGCGCGTGATAGAACGGGGTTAATTGCGCCGGCCCGACAGGGGATGCCAAGTTGATCAAGGTGTTGTTGGCCGAGGACATGCACATGGTCCGAGATGCGCTGGTCGCGTTGCTCAACCTGGAGCCGGACATCGAGGTCGTCGCCGCGGTCGCCTCGGGCACGGAGATCCTGCCCATGGCGCAGCGGTTCCGGCCCGACGTCGCCGTGATCGACATCGACCTGCCGGGCAAGGACGGGCTCTCCGCCATCGCCGACATCCAGGCCCACCTGCCGGAGATCCGCACCCTGGTCCTGACCGCGCTCGGCCGACCGGGCACCCTGCGCCGGGCGTTGTCCGCGAAGGCGACCGGCTTCCTGCTCAAGGACGCCCCGACCGAGCAGCTGGTCGACGCCATCCGCAGCGTCGCCGCCGGCCGTCGGGTCGTCGACAGCCAGCTCGCCATGTCCGCCTGGGACAGCGCCGAGTGCCCGCTCACGGCGCGCGAGACCGAAGTCCTCCGCCTCACGGCGGAGGGACTCCAGGCCGTCGACATCGCGGCGCAGATGTTCCTGTCAGTCGGCACCGTCCGCAACTACCTGACCACGATCGTCAACAAGCTCTCCGCGCGCAACCGCGTCGACGCCATCCGGGTCGCCCGGGAGGCCGGCTGGTTGTGACCGGGTCGCCCCGTGGCGCTCCAGCCGCAGTGGCACCTTGGCGCAGAGCCGGAACTGGTCCGGCTGCTGGTCGACCGTCAGCGAGCCGCCGATCTCCTCGGCCCGTACGGACAGGTTGCGCAGCCCGTTGCGACCGCTGCCCGGGTCCCGCGGCGGGCCGACGGCCAGGTCGTCGTTCACGATCTCGATCCAGGCGTCGTCCTGCGTCTGCCGGATGGTGATGTCGCAGCGCTTGGCCTTGCTGTGCCGCAGGATGTTGGTCACCCCCTCCCGCAGCACCGTGGCGAGCACCGTGCTCACCTGGACCGGCAGGTCCAGGTGGTCGCTGTCCAGCCCCACCTGGATGTCCGCCGCGGACAGCACGGACACGGCGGAGCGGCACTCCTCCTCCAGCGACAGCTCGCGGTAGCCGCTGGCGACGGTCCGCGCGTCGGAGAGGGCGACCCGCGATATCTCCAGGATCTCCAGCAGCTGGTCGCTCGCCTCCTGCGGTGACTTCTCCATCAGGCGGTGCACCAGCTCGATCTTGAGCGAGATGGCGGACAGGCTGTAGCCGAGCAGGTCGTGCAGGTCGCGGGCGAACCGCAGCCGCTCCCGCAGCACCGCCATGCGCGCGATCTCCGCGCGGCTCTCCTGCACCTCGACGACGAGGGCGGTCAGCCGGGACAGCCCGTACACCACGAGCCCCGTCGTGACGGTGGAGATCGCGGTGTAGAGCATGTCGATCGGCGCCTGGGTGAAGAGCCACTGGGCGACGGCCATCGAGGCGACGATGAGGGCGAAGGCCACCCACGCCGTGACCGCCCGCAGCACGAGCAGCACGCTGCCGGCCAGGAAGCCCGGCATGCCGACCCACGCCTGGCCGAAGGCCAGGATCGGCAGGTAGACCAGCGCGGCCTGGGTGGCGAGGACGCCGTAGCCCAGCGGCGTGCGCAGGCGCCCGTTGTCCCGGCCGTACCACAGCAACTGCATCGCCATCAGTACGGCGATGCAGGTGAACGACAGCGCGATGGCGACCGGACCGACCGGCAGGAACATGACGTGGAGAAAGCCGATGAGACTGATGCTTGCGAAGACGGCGGTGACGACGCCCATCGCGAGCCGGGGCGCCGGTAGCGGCGCGACCCCTCGCGATGATGAGCGCCCTGGTGTGACGGAGAGGTTCACGGCAGCAGCGCTCTCGTTAGCTCTAGCGCAGCCGGCGTACGCCCAGAGGCCAACTCGCCCCGCACCCGGTGTGGCCGGCCCCCCGGCGGCCACGATGCCCACTGACGGGCGACGATCCAACAACCACGACACACTCTCCCCAGCGATCGACCCGACGACGGGAATGGCCACGTCGACCCGCGTAGGAACCCGGTGCGGCCGATCGGACGCCGACAGGCGCCGCAGCCCACAGAGTTGTTACGCAACGCAAACGTCTTTGACGGATTCCCGGCCCCGAATTGCGATGTGCCCCTACGGACACCTTCCCCCTTGAGGGTCGACCTTTCCACAAAAAAATGACGGCCGTCAAGCCGTCCGCCCCTGGCCACCGCAGCGCGAAAGGGTCCTAATCGATGCTAGGGAACATTTGCCACCGTCACGTCATATCCTCTAGTAGGGACATTTGACGCGGGGGCCGCCGCGCGGCGGCGAGGGCCTACCGGGGCAGCGCCGGAAGCCGCCGCGGGGCCGGCGCCAGGGCCGACACGAGGTCGCGGCGGGCCCGCGCGACGCGGGAGCGGATCGTGCCGACGGGACAGCCGCACAACTCGGCCGCCTCCGCGTAGCCGAGGCCGACGACCTGGGTGAGCACGAACGCGGCGCGGCGGGCCGCGGGCAGCGTGCGTACCGCCAGGTTGAGCGCGACCGTGTCGTCCACGCCGGGCACGTGGTGGGCCCCCGAGCGCTCCGCGGTGGCCCGCCAGTCCTGGTCGGACACGATCCGGGGCCGACTCGCGGCGGCGCGGAAATGGTCGGCGGCCACGTGCCGCGCGATGGCCAGCAGCCAGGACCGCGCGTGGTGGCGACCGGTGAACAGGTGCGCGCTGCCCAGCGCGCGGACGAACGTCTCCTGCGTCAGGTCCTCGGCCTCGGCGTGCCCCACCAGGTAGACCAGGAACCGCCAGACGTCCCGCTGCGTGCTGCGGACGAGAGGATCCGCCGCGGAACGGTCGCCGCGCCCGACGGCCAGGACCAGAGCCGTGACCGCGCTTTCTCCCAGTGACTCCGACATGAATTCACGGTAAACGTGCGGAATGCCGAGAAGAACGGACTCCAGTGGCGGTCCAGCCGGCCTCATCGCCGGGAACCAGAATTCGATGGAACCGTTCGGCCAGCGTGTCGGGCGCCCGGGGACGGCGCGGCGCGGGCGCGGGCGCGGGGAACCCGCCGACGGACGCGCGCCCGACGAGGGCCGCGCGCTCAGGGCGCGCCGGCCGCCCGGCGAGGCGCCGCCCGGCCGGGCCCGGCCGGGCGGCGGGCACGTCCGCCGCACCCCGACTCAGCCGCCGGTCCTGGCCAGCGGCCGGGCGCCGTACGTGACGCGGACG
Organism: Micromonospora sp. M71_S20; assembly: GCF_003664255.1. Classification (NCBI taxonomy): domain Bacteria; kingdom Bacillati; phylum Actinomycetota; class Actinomycetes; order Micromonosporales; family Micromonosporaceae; genus Micromonospora; species Micromonospora sp. M71_S20. Next base: position 1,131,037 of record NZ_RCCV01000001.1, read on the forward strand.
ACCCCGTCGTCGTGCCGTTCCGTCTCGGCGGTGACCCCGAAGACCTCGGACAGCACCTGGGGCGTGAGCGCCTCCAGCACCGGCCCCGACGCGACCACCTCCCCGCGGTCCAGCACGACGAGGCGGTCGCAGCTGCGCACCGCGAGGTCCAGGTCGTGCAGCACCGCCAGCGTGGTGACGGCCAGCGTGTGCACCAGTTCCAACAGCTCGAACCGGGCCCGGATGTCCAGGTGGTTGGTCGGCTCGTCGAGCACCAGGAGCTGCGGCTGCTGCGCCAGCGCCCGGGCGAGCAGCACCCGCTGCCGCTCACCGCCGGACAGCGAGCCGTAGATCCGTTCCGCGTGCCCCAGCATGCCGGTGCGCTCCAGCGCGTCGACGACGATGTCGTGGTCGTCGGCCGTCTCGCGGTCGAACACCCCCTTGTGCGGCGTCCGGCCCAGCGCGGCGACCTCCCGCACGGTCAGGCCCGGCGGGGTGGGGCTGTTCTGCAACACGGCGGCGGTCCGCCGCGCGGCCGCCCGCGCCGACAGCGACCAGACGTCCTCGTCGCCGAGCAGCACCTGCCCGCTGGCGGGCCGGACCGACCGGTAGATGGTCCGCAGGAGCGTGGACTTGCCGCTGCCGTTGGGGCCGATCAGGCCGACGACCTCGCCGGGCGCCACCTCCATGCTGACGTCGCGGAGGATCGGCGTGCCGCCGATGGAGACGCACACCTGCTGCACCTGAAGCTTCATGAGTGGGACAGGCTCCTATCCCGGCGCATCAGCCAGATGAAGAACGGTGCGCCGAAGAGGGCGGTCAGGATGTTGAGGGGCAACTCGTTCGGCGGGTCGACCGTCCGGCACAGCAGGTCGACGATCACGAGGTAGACCGCGCCGACGAGGGCCGCGAGGGGCAGCACCCGGCGGTGGTCCACGCCGAACGCGAGCCGCACCAGGTGGGGCACCATCAGCCCGACGAAGCCGATGCCGCCGGCCACGGCGATGAGCACGCCCGCGAGCAGCGACGTCAGGACGATCGAGACGATCCGCAGTCGCTTGACGTCGATCCCGAGGGCGGTCGCCGACTCGTCGCCCGTGACCAGCGCGTTGAACTGCCGGGCGTACAGGGTCAGCAGCACGGTCACCGCGAGGACGACCACGCCCGCGACCTGGAGTTGCTCCCAGCGGGCGCCCGCGACGCTGCCGAGCAGCCAGAACATGATCTGGCGCATGTTGTTGGGCGTCGTCTGCAACTGGAGCAGGCTCGTGATCGAGGTGAACACGTAGCTGATCGCGACCCCGGCGAGCACGAGCCGGACCGGGTTGAGCCGGCCGTGCTGCTGCCCGAGGGTGAAGACCAGCGCCACCGCCAGCATCGCGCCGACGAACGCCGCGCCCGACACCCCGAGTCCGCCGGCCGCGCCCGCGCCCAGCGCCATCACGGTGACGGCGCCGACCGAGCCGCCCGCCGACACCCCGAGGATGAAGGGGTCGGCGAGCGGGTTGGCCACGAGGGCCTGTAGCACGACGCCCGCGACCGCGAGCCCGGCGCCGCACAGCGCGGCCAGCAGCACCCGTGGGATCCGGAAGGTCCAGACGATCTGGTCGTGGGCCGGATCGACGGCGGGGGTCGCCCCGGTCAGGTGCGCCCAGACGATCCGGCCGGTGTCCCCGATGGAGACCGGCACCGAGCCGACGGCCGCCGCGACGAGGATCAGCACGACCAGCAGTACGCCGAGCACGAGCAGGCACAGCGGGAGGGGCGCGCCGTGCAGTGGGGCCGGCCGGGTGGTGCTGCGCTGCGGCGCGGCCGACACCCGGCCGTTCGTGGAACGCGACAAGGTGGTCATGGCGCTCAGAACGCCTCGGGGTGCGCGGCCTGCGCGATCTTGGAGACCGCGAGGTGGTTGCTGGGGCCGAGGTAGATCGAGTCGGACAACACGACGTAGCGGTTGTTCTTCGCCGCGTCCCACTGCGGGAACTGGGCGAGCAGCTTCTTCGCGTCCGCGTCCGGATCCTTCGACATGTAGTTGACGACGAGCAGGACGTCCACGTCGGCCTTGGCGACCTGCTCGCGGGAGAGGTTGGCGAACATCTGGTCGGTGGCGCCCTCGAAGGCGTTCACCGCACCCGCCTTGGCCATGATGTCGTTCCAGATCCCGTTGCCGCCGACGGAGCTGAACTCCCCGCCCATCGCCATGCCGGGGATGATCAGCATGACCTTCTGCTTCGGCAGGCTCGCGGTCTTCGCCCCCACGGCGGCGATCTGCGCCTTCGAGTCGGCGATGATCTTCTCGGCGCGCTCGGACACCCCGAAGATGGCGCCGAGGTCGCGCAGCAGGGCGTAGCTGTCCTCGACGGTCGGCGTGCCGGAGACCGTGCCGACCTCGCCGCACGAGCTCTTCGGGGCGTACGTGTTGGCCCCGACGGCCGCGAGGTCGTCGCGGGTGGCGAAGCCCGCCTCGGCGCGGAAGCCCCCGTCGTAGGTGGAGATCACGAAGTCGGGCGTGAGCCCGATCATGGCCTCGCGCGGGATATCCGACATGTCGTTGAGCTTGATGTTCCCCGTCGGCAGCTTCTTGATCGCGTCGACCCGGCCGTCGACCTCGGAGGCGCCGTAGGACTGCGCGTTGGCGACGATCCGGTCGGCGACGCCGAGTTCCAGCAGCGCGGAGACCTCCGCGACCGACCCGCCGTTCATCACGACCACGCGGCTCGGCGCTTGCTTGTAGGTGTACTCCTTGCCGCAGTTGGTGATCGTCACCGGGTAGCCCGCCTTCGGCGGGTCGTTCGACTGTTCGGCCTCGCTCCTGGCCGCCGTGCAGGCCGTCGTGAAAAGCAGGGCGGCGACGGCCGCCGCGAGAGGGAAACGCTTGAGATTCATCCGGTCCTCCGAACGGTTGACGTGGCGACGGGCGACGGCGCCGCCGCCCCTTCCGGTTCCGCTGCCGCGGCAGTCGGCTTGGGCAGGTGGTGCAGACGGACACTGACCAGGCCGGCGCAGGTCGCGGAGGCCGCGAGCAGGAGCGCGGTGGCCGCGAAGGCCGTCGCGTGGTCGGCGAAGGGCACACCGGGGTCGCCGGGCGTCGCGCCGAGCACGGTGCGGTACCAGACCCCCGCGACCGCGACCCCGAGCGCGAGACCGAACTGCGTCACGGTGGTCGCCATGCCGGACGCCGCGCCGGCCTCGGCCGGCCTGACCCGGCCGAGGATCCCGGCCACCAGGGGCGAGACGACCAGGCCCTGCCCGAAGCCGGCCAGCGTGACCACCGCGACGAGCATGGGCGCCTGCGCGGACTCCGGCGCTTGGACGACGGCCGCGCTCGCCAGCAGCACGGCGGCGAGCAGGCCGCAGCCCACGGCCGGGGTCGGCGCCGAGATCAGGCGTCCCACCCGGCGGCTCGCCGCGGAGCCCAGCGAGAAGCCGATCCCCAGCGGCACGAACATCAGCGCCGCGGTGAGCGGCGTGAAGCGCAGCCCGGTCTGCAGGTAGTAGGTGAACACGAGGAAGAGCCCCGAGTTCGTGGCGAACAGCGCCAGCACGGTCAGCAGGGACAGCCGCATCCCGGGGGCGGTGACGACCCGCGGCGGGAACAGCGGCTCGCCGCCCTCGCGGTGCAGGCGCCGCTGCTGGTTCACGAGCACGACGGCCACGGCGAGCGCGATAGGCACCCCGAGCCACAGCCACGCCGGGCCGCCCGGCCCGAAGACCAGGGGCACGAGCAGGGCGGGCGCCGCCACGATGGTGAGCGCCGCGCCCGCGAGGTCGAGCCGGTGCGGCGCCTTCGGCACGGTACGCGGCAGGATCCCGCCCAGCGCCAGGATGACGATCCCGACCGGCACGTTGACGAGCAGCGCCGGCCGCCAGCCGAGGCCGAAGATGTCGGCCTCGACGATGAGACCACCGCCCGCGATGCCGCTGATCACGCCCAGGCCGATGACGACGCCGTAGACGCTGATGGCCCGCGCGAGCCGGTCCGGGTCCTGCATCGTGGCCCGGATGATCGCGAGCACCTGGGGCGCCATGAACGCCGCCGTGGCGCCCTGCAGGAACCGGGCCACGATGAGCAGGTCGGCGTCCGGTGCGATGCCGCACAGGAGCGAGGTGAGCGTGAAGCCGGCGACACCCCAGAGGAACACGGTGCGGTGCCCCATCCGGTCGCCGAGCCGCGCGCCGGTGACCATCAGGGCCCCGAACGCGATCACGTACGCCGCGCCGACGAACTGGATCTGGTCGAAGCCCGCGTCGAGGTCGCGCTGGATGGACGGACTGGCCACGTTGACGACGAAGCCGTCCACCTGGGTCATGAACGTCGCGGCCAGGACCGCGCCGAGTCCGAGCCACTCACGTCGTTCGCTCATGCTGCCCTCCGAAGGTCGCCGACAGGTGGGAGTACGGCGCCGACCCGCGCCAGGGGACCGGCGGCGAGCATGCCGTCGTGGGTGCAGTCGAGCCGGTGCACGTCGATGCGCCCGTCGACGTGTGGTTCCCAGCTCTGCGGGCCGGGCCAGTCCGGTGTCTTGCCGTCGGTCGCCTCGATCACCAGCACGTCGCCGCGCAGGCGCCGGGGCGTCCAGCCGGCGGCCAGCCGCGAGTTGCGCGCGAAGGCGTCGTACGCGAGGCGACGCTGCGCCTCGTCGAGGCCGCCGAGCACGGCCTGGCCGAGCACCGCGGCGGCGGCGTGGTGCTCGCCGGGCGGCGGCAGCTCCCGCCAGGCGGCCGGGACCGGGAACGAGTCGAGCAGCGCGAGCAGGGCCACCGACTCGCCGGACTCCGCGAGCTGCGTGGCCATCTCGTGGGCCACCAGGCCGCCGAACGAGGCGCCGAGCAGGTGGTAGGGCCCGGCGGGCTGGATCTCGCGGATGCGGCGCACGTGGTCGGCGGCCAGGTCGGCGACGCTGGCACAGTCCGTGGCGGCGACCGACTGGAGCCCGTACACCGGGCGGTCGGGCAGGCTCGCCAGCAGCGCGGCGTACGACCACGCCAGCCCGGTCGCCGGCGCGACGCAGAACAGCGGCGGCCCGCTCCCCCGCGTCCGCAACGGGAGCAGCACCTCGGTGGAGCCACCGCCGGTGTCCGTGGCGAGCGCGGGCGCGAGCTTCGCGACGGTCGGCGCCTCGAACACCGTCCGGATGCTGATCTCCACGCCGAACTCCGCGCGTACCCGGCCCATCAGCCGGGCGACGAGCAGGGAGTGCCCGCCGAGCGAGAAGAAGTCGTCGTCGATGCCGACCTCGGGCAGGCCGAGCAGGTCGGCGAAGAGACCGCACAGGACCGCCTCGCGGTGGTCGCGCGGCGCGCGACCACCGACCGTCGCGGTCAGGTCCGGCGCAGGCAGCGCCGCGCGGTCGAGCTTGCCGTTCGTGGTACGCGGGATCGCCTCCAGCGCGACGAACGCGGGCGGCACCATGTAGTCGGGCAGCCGCTCCGCCACGAACTGCCGCAGCGCGGCGGGCTCCGGCGCGGTGTCGCCCGCCGGCACGACGTAGCCGACGAGCCGCACCTGACCCGGCGCGTCCTCGCGGGGCACCACCGCCGCCTGGGCGACCAAGGGGTGGGCGAGCAGGACCGCCTCGATCTCCCCCGGTTCGATGCGGAAGCCACGGATCTTGACCTGGTCGTCCGCGCGGCCGAGGAACTCCAGGGTGCCGTCGCGCCGCCAACGGGCCAGGTCTCCGGTGCGGTACATCCGGCCGCCCGGGGGCCCGAAGGGATCCTCCACGAACCGCTCCGCGGTCTGCTCGGGGCGGTCGTGGTAGCCGCGGGCGACCGGCGCCCCGGCGAAGTACAGCTCGCCCACCGTGCCGGGCGGCACGAGCCTGCGCGCCGGGTCCAGCACGTACGCCCTGGTGTTGGTGAGCGGCCGGCCCACGATCGGCTCGGCGCTCTCCGCGAGCCGGCACCAGAGGGTGTCGACCGTGCACTCGGTGGGGCCGTACAGGTTGTAGACGGTCATGCCGGCGTCGCGCAGGGCCGTCCAGAGCGCGGGGCCGGTGGCCTCGCCGCCGAGCGCGAGCACGGCGGGCCGGTGCCGGCCGGCATCGAGGAACCCGTTCGCCACCAGTTCCTCGGCGTACGTGGGCGTGATGTCCATGAAGTCGATCCCGTGCCGGTCGACGTAGTCGAGCATCGCGGCCGGGTCCCGACGCCGGTCGTCGTCGACGAAGTGCAGCTCGTGGCCGTCGAGCAGCCACAGCAGCCCCTCCCACGACGTGTCGAACGACAGCGACGCGGACAGCGCGGCCCGGCACACCCGACCGCCGGCCGCCGGCCGGATCATCGTGTCGCGGTGGTGGTGGAAGAGGTTGACCAGCCCACGGTGCTCGACCACGACGCCCTTCGGCACGCCCGTGGAGCCGGACGTGTAGATGAGGCAGGCCGCGTGCTCCGGCGCGAGGCCGGCGTCCGGTACGGGTGCGTCGGGCGCCTCGGCCAGCTCCGCGACGGTCGCGGGGGCGTCCACGAGCAGGACCGGGACCTCCGACTGTCGGTGGCCGGTCCACAGCGCCTCGGTGGCGAGCAGCACGACGGGTGCGCTGTCGGCGAGCATCGCCGCGACCCGCCGGGCGGGCAGGTCCGGGTCGACGGGCACGTACGCGGCGCCGGCCTTGAGCACGGCGAGCAGCGCCACGATCGCCTCCGAGGTGCGGGGCAGCAGGAGCCCCACGTGCCGGTCGGGGCCCGCCCCCCGGGCGACGAGCAGGTGGGCGAGGCGGTCGGCGCGGCGGTCGAGTTCGGCGAACGTCAGCGTGGCGTCGCCGGCCACCAGCGCCGTACGGTCCGGCGTCGCGGCGGCCTGCGCCGCGAACAGCGCGGGCACGGTGACCGCCGGCAGGGGCCGGGCCGTGTCGTTCCACTCCTGGAGCAGCAGCCGGCGCTCGCCGTCGAGGAGCAGGTCGACGTCGGCGACCGGAGTGTCGGCGGCGGCGGTCACGCGGCGCAGGAAGGCCAGGAACCGGGCCAGGTGACCGGTGAGTTCCTCGTCGTCGTAGCAGTTCGGGTTGGCGTCGAGGACGATCCGCAGCCCGCTGCCGTCGGCCCGGTCGTACACGTGGACCACCAGGTCCTCGACGAGCCCGGCGCTGACGTTGTGCACGACGCCCCGGTGCCCGGCGAAGCTCAGGCCGTAGTCGAACGGCATGATGTTGACCGACGGGCCGAACAGCTTGCGCTCGCTGGCGACCATCCTCAGGTCGCGGCGCAGCTGCTCGTAGCGGTAGCGCAGGTGCGGGCGCCCGGCCCGCAGCTCCGCAGCGACCTGCGCGGTGAGGCCTGCCAGCGTGGCGGTGGGCTCGACACGGACCCACAGCGGCACGACGTTGGTGACCATGCACGGCACCCGCAGCGACACCGAACCGAGCCGCGACATGACCGGCAGCGCGAGCGTCAGCTCGTCCGCGCCGGTCATCCGGTGCAGGTACGCCGCGAAGGCCGCGATGACGGTCTCGCTCCACGTGGTTGCGGTGGCCTTGGCGACCGCCTTCAGCGCGTCGATGCCGGCGGCGTCGAGGTCGGCGGTGGCGCGGAGCACCGTCCGCGCCAGCTTTCCCGTGCGGCGGGCGAGCACCACCGGTGCCGGCCTGCCCTGCGCCCGGGAGGTCCAGTGCTCGCGCGCGGCGGCGTACCTGTCCGAGTCGGCGTAGGCCCGGTCCTCGTCGACCACGGCGGACAGCGACCCGAACGTGCGGGGCGGTGGTTCCCGCCCCTCGACGAGGGCGGTGTAGAGCTCGGCCACCCGGCGGGCGACCAGCGACAGCCCGTACCCGTCCAGGGCGATGTGGTGCACGCGCTGGTACCACAGGAGGTGGTCCGGGCCGAGCCGGAGGAACGCCTGCCGGAACAGCGGGTCCTTGCGCAGGTCGACGGGGTTGTCGAGGTCCGCGCGCATCCAGGCCGTCGCGGCGGCGAGCGGATCCGCCTCGGCGCTGGTGTCGACCAGGTGCAGCGGCCACAATCCGTGGTTCTCGCGGGGACGCTGCCACGGGCGGCCGTCGGCGTCCTCCTCGAACACGACGTTGAGCGCCTCGGCCTCGCCGACCGCCCCGCGCACCGCCGCCTCCAGCAGCCGCACGTCGACCGGGCCGCGGATCTCCACGTACTCGGCGGTGTTGAAGGCGGGACTGTCCGGGTCGAACTGCTGACCGGTCCAGATCCCCTCCTGGGCGGCGCCCAACGGCAGCGGCTCAGTCATCCCGGCCCACCAGCAGCTTCACCCAGTGCTCCACCGTCGGCCGCTCGGCCAGGTCGACGAAGCTGACCCGGGCCCCGGCGTCGCGCCACCGTTCGATGAGCGTCATCAACCGCACCGAGTCCAGGCCGCAGTCGAACAGGTCCTCCGTGTCGAAGCTCTCGTCCGGGCGACGGTGGAGCATCTCGGCGACGTCCGCCCGGATCGTCGCCGCCGTCAACTGGTCTGCCACGTCATGCCTCTCGACCTCGTGCGATGTGGACACCGGTGGGATCCGACGGTCGACACCGCCGGATCCCACCGCGGATCGAACGTCCGTGAGGGACTAAGCGGCGTCCACGTCGTCGTAGACGGTGACGCGGTAGGACACGGCCGGCTCCGGCGTCGCGGTGTGCAGCGCCCGGTGGACCAGGCTCTGGTTGTCCCAGAGGAGCATGTCGCCCTTCTCGAACGTCTGGAGGTGGATGTTCTCGTGCTGGTAGGTGCGGTCGAGCTGGCCGGTGGCCGTGAGCAGCTCGGTCAGCAGCTCCGGCCGGTCGTTGCCGTCCGCGTCCTGCACCGACAGCGTGAAGCCCTCGCTGAGGTACAGCAGGGTCTCGTCCGTGTGCGGGTGCGGGAACGCGAGCGGGCTCGTCACCGGCGGGGTCTTCGCGTTGACCTCGTCGATGATCTCCGAGATCGGCCGGTAGACGTCGGTCGGCCGGATCTTGAAGTACCGCAGCACGCTGTGCGTCGCCGTGGTGTCCTTGACGGCCAGCTTCAGCTCCTCGGAGAGCTGCTCGTAGGCCGTCGCCAGGTTGATGAAGTAGGTGCCACGGTTCTTCGTCGGCACGACCTGCGGGTAGATCATGGTGATGTCGAACGGACGCGGCATGAACTGGTAGTCCGAGTGCCAGAACTTGCCGGTCTTCGGCACCCCGATCTGGCGGCCGTCCTCCTCCTTGACGTTGGAGGAGACGAACACCTCCTTCACCTCGGGGTGGTGGTAGACCGGCTCGTAGTACTCCGCGACCCGGCCCAGCCGCTGGCCGAGCGCCAGGAACTGCCGCGGCGACAGGTCCTGGTTCTTCAGTACGACGATCTTGTTCGAGTAGATGGCCTTCTTCAGCTCGACGATGTCCTGCGCCGAGGCGGTTTCCGCGTCGAAACCCTCCACGATCACGCCGAACTTCTTTCCAGCCTGCGGGGTGATTTTCATTCGCACTCCTCTGAGCGGTGGTCCCGGGATCCGAGTACCTCAGTAGTCGCGTCCGGTCGGTCAACAGTTCCCGCCCCGACAGGTGTGCGGGGCCAAATTGCCAGCTCAATTACCGCGCTGTGGGTTCACATTTCCGCGGGCTCCTCTGCGATTCTCGGCCTGCCTCTCCCGCAACACCTGGATGTGGCAGGCGTGGATGACGGCAGCGGCGCCGTGCGGGTCGTCGCGTACGACGAAGTGACCGCTGCCGGGGATGACGAAGTGCTGCGCCCTCGGGAGCACCCGCCGGGCCCGGAGCGCGTCACGCAACGGGACCACGCGGTCCTGGTCGGCCCACACGAGGTTCACCGGCGTCGTGTCGGTGGCGTCGGCGCGGAACGAGTAGAGCCCCGCGTACCGGCTCAGGGCGGACAGGTCACTGGTGATCATCGAGGTCACGTCGGCGGCGGCCACGTCCGGCCGGAGGGCGGCGGGCCGGGCCGACACGCTGCCCATGACCATCCTGCGGACCACCCCCCTGTTGAGCAGCCGCCCCCGCGTCCTCGGCCCCACCGCGCCGGTCATCCGCAGGATCGCGTGGGTCCGCACCACGCACATCGAGGCGTGGCAGGCCGCCCGGAACCCGATGCTGCACAGGGCGGTCACCGCCGCGACGGGCACCCGACGCGCCAGTTCGAGCGCGATCACCCCGCCGAGCGAGTGCCCGACCACGTGCGGCCTGCGCAATCCCAGCGCGGCGATCCGCTCCGCGACGTACTCCGCGAGCCTCGGCACGACGTCACGGTCGTACGCGAGCCCCGGCACGCTGCCATGACCGGGCAGGTCGATCGCGAGGGTCCGGGCGAAGCCCGGGATGCGTTCGACGACGGCGTCCCAGCTCGCCCGGCCTAGACCGGCCGCGTGCAGCAGCAGGAGCTGAGGATCCTCCGCGAGCCGGCTCGGCTCGGCCATGGTGCGGCTCCGTTTCTTTCCGTGCGGACGTGCCCGTTCGACGCGTCAGGAGGCGGTGACCATCGGGGCGCGCGACGCCTCGGTCGTGTCGGCCCGGTCCGGGAGTTCGTTGCCCGCGAGCGCCTTGAACCGCCGCAGCCGCAGGCTGTTCGACACCACGAACACCGAACTGCCGGCCATGATCAGACCCGCCAGCATCGGATTGAGCAGTCCGCTCGCCGCGAGCGGGATGGCCGCGACGTTGTACGCGAAGGCCCAGAACAGGTTGCCCTTGATCGTGCCGAGGGTGCGGCGCGACAGCCGGATGGCGTCCGCGACCACCCGCAGGTCGCCGCGTACCACCGTCAGGTCGCCCGACTCGATCGCCACGTCGCTGCCGGTGCCCATCGCGATGCCCAGGTCGGCCTGCGCGAGCGCGGCGGCGTCGTTGACGCCGTCGCCGACCATCGCGACGACCTTGCCGTCGGCCTGGAGCCGCTTGACCAGCTCGACCTTCCCGGCGGGGAGGACCTCGGAGACCACGTCGTCGATCCCCACCTCCGCCGCGATCGCCCCCGCGACCGCGGCGTTGTCGCCGGTCAGCAGGATCGGGTGCAGGCCCAGCCGCTTGAACTGCGCCACCGCCGCCCTGCTGGTGGGCTTCACCCGGTCGGACACGACGAGCATCCCCCGCAGGGCGCCGTCCCAGCCGACCATGACCGACGTACGGCCCGCCGCGTCGGCCTTCGCCTTGGCGGCGGTCAGCTCCGCGGGCAGTTCGGTCGCCCACGCACCCAGCAGCGACGCCCGGCCGACGATGACCTCGTGCCCGTCGACGGTGCCGCGCACGCCGACGCCGGTCTCGCTGGAGAAGTCCGCGACCGGGGGCAGTTCGCCGCACCGGTCCCTGGCCCCCGCGACGACGGCCCGGGCGATGGGGTGCTCCGACGCGCTCTCCAGGGCGCCGGCGAGCCGCAGCAGCTGGACGTCGCTCTCCCCGTCGACGGGCACGACCTCCACGACGGACATCTCGCCCGTGGTCACCGTGCCGGTCTTGTCGAGCACGACGGTGTCGACGGTCCGCGTGGACTCCAACACCTGCGGTCCCTTGATGAGGATGCCGAGCTGGGCGCCCCGACCGGTGCCGACCAGCAGCGCGGTCGGCGTCGCCAGCCCCAGCGCGCACGGGCAGGCGATGATCAGCACAGCCACCGCCGCCGTGAACGCGGCCGCCGCCGGCTGGCCGGAGCCGAGCCAGTAGCCCAGCGTGGCGAGCGACAGCGCGATCACCCCGGGCACGAACACCGCCGACACCTGGTCCGCGAGCCGCTGGACGTCGGCCTTGCCGGTCTGCGCCTCCTCGACGAGCTTGGCCATCTGCGCGAGCTGCGTCTCGCCGCCCACCCGGGTGGCGCGGACGACGAGCCGCCCGCCGGCGTTCACCGTGGCCCCGACGACCTCGTCGCCGGGCCCCACCTCGACGGGCACGGACTCGCCGGTCAGCATGCTCGCGTCGACCGCCGAGGAGCCCTCCTCCACGACGCCGTCGGTCGCCACCTTCTCGCCCGGCCGCACCAGGAACCGGTCGCCGACCGCGAGCGCCGAGATCGGCACGATCGCCTCGGCGCCGTCGCGCAGCACCGTCACGTCCTTGGCGCCCAGCGACAGCAGCGCGCGCAGCGCGGCGCCGGAGCGGCGCTTCGCGCGGGCCTCGAAGTACCGGCCACAGAGGATGAACAGGGTCACACCCGCGGCGACCTCCAGGTACATGTTGCCCTCGCCGGGCGTCCGCTCCAGGGTGATCCGGAACGGGTGCCGCATGCCGGGCTCGCCGGCGGTGCCGAGGAACAGCGTGTACAGCGACCACGCGAACGCGGCGAGCGTGCCCACCGAGACCAGCGTGTCCATCGAGGCGGCGGCGTGCCGCAGGTTGGCGAAGGCGGCCCGGTGGAACGGCCACGCCCCCCACACCACGACCGGCGCGCTCAGCGTCAGGCAGGCCCACTGCCAGTACTCGAACTGGAGCTGGGAGAACATCGACATCGCGATGACCGGCACCGCCAGCACGGCGACGACCCAGAGTCGGTGGCGCGCCGCCCGCAGCTCACGGTCGTGCTCGGCCTCCTCCTCGGCAGCCGGATCCGCAGCGTCCGCCGTCGTCGCCGCGGGCGGTTGCACCGGCCGGGCCGTGAAGCCGATCTCCTCGACGGCGGCGATCACCGTCTCCCGCGAGACCTGGGGCGAGAGGAGCACCTTCGCCTTCTCGGTGGCGTAGTTGACGGTCGCCTCCACCCCGTCGATGTCGTTGAGGCGCTTCTCGATGCGCGCCGCGCAGGCCGCGCACGTCATGCCGCCGATCAGCAGTTCCAGGTGGTTCTCGGCCCTGGCCGTACGCGGCTTCACCGGCCGGGCCGTGAAGCCGATCTCCTCGACGGCGGCGATCACCCGCGCCTGCGTGATCCCGGGCGCGACCAGCACCTTCGCCTTCTCGGTGGCGTAGTTGACGGTCGCCTCCACCCCGTCGATCGAGTTGAGCTGCTTCTCGATGCGCGCCGCGCAGGCCGCGCACGTCATGCCGCCGATCATCAGTTCCAGGTGGTTCTCAGCCGTGGCCATGCTCGGTGCCCCCCTCCGTGCCGCCGCCGGTCGTGTCGGCGGGGACAGCGGCTCCGCCGTTGCGTACGGCCTCCTCGTTGCGGGCCTTGGCCGCCGCGAAGGCCTCCTCGGTCAGGCCGTGCGGCGGCGGGTTGGGGCCGTTCACGCGCAGGGTGAACGACGCCGTGCGCACGACGCCCTGGTGCTGGAAGTCCAGGAACAGCCGGTAGTCGCCGAAGCTGGGCGCGGTGGCGTGGAACAGGACGTCCGGACCGGGCGCGGTCTGCCCGTCGCCCGGCGTGCCGTCGGGGTGGACGTGCAGGTACGCCATGTCGCCGTCGCGGAGCGCGACCAGGTGCCCGAACGCGCCGAGGTACGGCTCCAGGTCGGTGACCGGCTTGCCGTCCTTCGCGACGCTGAGCGTCAGCTTGCCGCTCTTGCCGGGCTTGAGCTCGCCGCCGAGGGTCACCGTGTACCCGTCGACCGTCGAGGTGGTCGACGGCGCGGGCAGCGCCTCCGGCCGGTAGTCGCCCGAGACCGACACGTCCGCCCCGAGCGTCTCGCCGTGGATGCCCCACAGCGGCATGTAGTCGGCGAAGACCCGGTACTCGCCCGCCGCCGCGAAGGTCAGCGGCACCCGCCACACGCCGTCCGCGCCGAGGTTCGGGTGGACGTGCTGGAAGTTCGTCAGGTCGCGCCGCGCCACGATCAGGTGCATCAGCTTCTCGTGCTGCGGCTTGTACTTCACCAGCGGCGTGCCGTCGTGCTGCAGGATCTGGAAGGCGAAGGTCTGCTTCGTACCCGCCCGGACGTTGTCCGTGATCACCTTCAGGTTCATGCTCTCGTGGTTGAGGGTCAGCCCGTAGGAGGACTCCTCGGCCACGGCGGCCGGCTTGGCGGCGGGTGCGGCTGCGGGTGCGGCGGTCGGCGGGGGCCCGACCACGCGGCCGACGGTGTAGGCGCTCCCGAGCACCAGCACCAGGGCGAGCGCGAACGCGCCGAGTTTCGTCAAGGTCTTCATGAATAACCGTCCTGTTTCGACAGGGTTGGCGTGGAAGCGGGCAGGGTGTGCGGGGTTCGGTGGCCGGCCGGCGGGCTCACCGGTCACCACCGGGGTCCGGGCCGGGCGCCCGGCCCCACCGCAGCAGGCACGCCCCGAACGACATCCCCCCGCCGAACCCCAGCAGGAGGACGAGGTCGCCGTCGTGGAGCAGCCCGGCCCGGTTGGCGTGGTCGAGGGTGAGCGGCACCGAGGCGCTGCCGACGTTCGCGTACTCCTCCACCGTGCGGTGCGTGTGCGCGGCGGTCAGCCCGCACGCGCGTACCAGCTCGTCGAGGAGCAGGCCGTTGGGCTGGTGCGGCACCACGTGCGCGACGTCCGCCGCGCCGACACCCGCCCTGGCCAGCAGCTTGTCCACGAACGGCGGGACCTCCTGGAGGACGAGCTCGGTGACGTCGCGGCCGTGCATGCGGAAGAAGTGGCCGCCGTCCGCCACGGTCGTCGCGGACGCCGGCAGCCTGCTGCCGCCCGCCGCCACCCCGATCAGGTCGCTGGCGTCGCCCCGGCTGGCCAGCTCGTACTCGACGACACCACGCCCCGGTGACGTCGTCCCCACGACGGCCGCGCCGGCGCCGTCGCCGAACAGCACGGCGGTGCGCCGGTCGTCGAAGTCCAGGATGCGCGAGTACACGTCGGCGCCGACCACGAGCGCGTGGGTGCCCGGCCGGTCCGCCACCAGCGACTGCGCCAGCACCAGGGCGTGCACGAATCCCGCGCACACCGCGTTGACGTCGAAGCACGCCGCCCCGTACGCGCCGAGACGGTCCTGCACCAGGCAGGCCGTCGGCGGCTGCGGGTGGTCCGGGGTCGACGTCGACACGATGAGGTAGTCGACGCGGTCCACGCCGAGGCCCGCGTCCCGCAGCGCGCGGGCCGCGGCCCGCACGGCGAGGTCCGACGTGGCCTCCTCCGCCGCCGCGAAACGGCGCGAACGAATGGCGGTCTTGCGTACGATCCATTCCGGGCTGGCTCCCGGTACGCGACGCGCGATTTCCTCGTTCGACAATGCTCGCGCGGGCACCCAGGATCCGGTGCCCAGAATTCCGACGGATGAGGACACAGCAGCCTCCAGAGAGGAGAGGCATTTCGTGTCTGCAAATTAGCCGAGTGGAACCATCGACCGCAATCACGTGCGCCAGCTGTCGACACAGCCCGCGGTGCAAATTACCGGACGATGGCGGAAACAATTTCGAGGCGATGGAACGCGCAATTTCCGGGCCGCCCGGGAACCCGCCGTCGACCCATCGACGCACGGTTCACCCGTGCAGTTCTCCCGGAACGGACGTGACACCCGGGGATGGGATCCGACGCGTCGTCGCCGCCATGCTGACGGCACGACCGACCGCGTGGCGACGGCCCGCGGCACGGCCGGCGACCCGCGGGGCGGACCGGCGCCCGCCGGCGCCCACGCGACCAGGACCGGACGGAGGCCCTCCGATGACAGCGCAGCTCCTCGAGACCACCACCCACCCCACGGGCGAGCCCGACGGGTGGCGGCCCCGGGACGCGACGGCGAGGACGGGTCCACGTCGACACGAACCGATCGTGACCGATACAATGCACTCCGTGGCGATCGGGATCCGGCAGGCGACGATACCGGGCGCGTCGCCGCCCGAGGCGGCGCGTCCGGGCGTGCCGGCGCCGCCCGGCACGCGCCACGTCCGCCGGGAGCCGTGGCGTTGATGGTCACCGGGATCCGGCCCGCCGGGCCGGCTGAAGCCCTGTCGACCCCGGGCATGCGGCGGGCGAGTCTGTGCATCCTGGCGGGCGCCGCGAGCGGGGTGGCGGCGTGCGTGCTGCTCGCCGCCCTGGAGCTGCGTCGCGAGCCCGACCCGCGCGGGATCGTGCTCGGCGCGGCGGGTTCGCTGTTCCTGGTCGTGGCGCTGGCCGGGGCGCTGTACCGGTCGGTCATGCCGTGGCCGGCGACGACCGGCCGGTGGCTGATCGCCGGCTGCGCCACTGCCGCCGTGCTGTCCGTCCCGCTCGTCGGGCCGGTCGGCGGCACCCCGGGCCGGGCCTGGGCGTTCGTGGGGGCCGCGCTCGTGGGTGCCGCGCCACTGCTGCTGCCGGTCCGGTACGCGGTGACCCTGATGGCCGGGACGGTGCTGGTGGCCGCGGCGACGGCCTGGTGGCTCGGCGGTCCCGTGCGGGACGCGGTGACCGTCACGGTGGTGCTCGGGCTGACGGTGGCGACGTGGAACGTGCTGCACCTGTGGTTCTGGACGTTCCGGGCGCAGGCCCGGGAGGGGCGCGACGCCCTGGCCCGCCTGGCGGCGGCCGAGGAGCGACTGCGGTGCGCCCGGGACGTGTACGCCCTGCTCGCGAACGAGCTGTCGGCACTCGTCCTCAAGGCGGAGCTGGCGTCGCGGCTGGCTTTGGTCGACGGGGAGCGGACCAGGAAGGAGACCGCCGAGATGCGGGCGCTCGCGGCGGCCGCGTCGGCCCGGATGCGCGAGGCCGTGCACGGCTACCGCAGCGTCGGCCTGCGCGAGCAGGCGCAGACGGTGGCCCGGGTGCTGCGCAACGCCGGCGTGCGGTGCTCCGTGACGCAGCCGGAGCGCGACCTGCCGCCCGCGCTCACCGGGCCGCTGGTGTCCGTGCTGCGGGAGGCGGGCGCCCACGTGCTGCGGCACGACGAGGCGCGGTGGTGCACGATCGAGATCGTCCGCGAGGGGTCCGGGGCGCGGCTGACGGTGGTCAACGACGGGGCCGGCGACGGTGCTCCGGAGCTCGGCGGCAGCGGGCTGCCGGGGCTGGCCGACCGGCTGCGGGACGCGGGCGGCACCCTGCGCACCTGGCGGGAGGACGGCACGTTCACCGTGGAGGCCAGCGTCCGGGCCGGCGGGCGCGACAGCACCACCGCGGCATGACGGCGGACCGTGCCCACCCGCCGGTGGGCACGGTCCGCCGCACGCCGCTCAGCCGGTGGCCGTCAGCGCTCCGCCGGGCAGGAGGCACTCGTCGGCCGTGGGCCACCGCGTTGGATCGTCGCCCAGGGCGATGAGTTCGGCGACCTGGAGGCGGCACCACGGCGACACGGAGATGTCGCCGGTGCCCACCGCGTACACGAAGTCCGCCCAGGCGACCCACTCGAAGTCGCCGATGGCGGCCGGGTCGGGGGTCGGACGCTCGTCGGTCACCACCCGGAACACCGGGGACACGGCGTTCTCCGCCACGCCGTTGTCCATCGTGGCGCGGTAGCGGAAGGAGGGCAGGACCAGCTCCGGCGCGGGCGCGGCCAGGCCGAGCTCGGCGCGTACCGTGCGGGTCACCGCCGCGGGGACCGGTTCCCCCGGCGCGGGGTGCCCGTAGCACGAGTTCGTCCAGATCCCCGGCCAGGTGCGCGTCCGGTCGCTGCGCATGGTGAGCAGCAGCTTCGCGTCGCTGTTGAAGACGTAACAGGAGAACGCCAGGTGCAACGGCGTACGCAGGTGGTGCACCGTCGCGCCCTCGGTGGCACCCACCGGCCGTCCCTCTTCGTCGAGCAGCACGACCTGCGCCATGGTGTCCCTCCCCACCGGGATTCAGCTCGCCTGTGCGAAGGCGGCGGCGATCACGGTTCCCCACCCGGTGCTCGCCACCTGCAACGGCACCAGCTTCGCCCGGGGCCGCAGGAACGCCAGCGCGTCCGCGAGGGGCTTGCCGCGCACGCCGCGCCAGGTTCCCGACACGTGCACCAGCGCGAACGCGATGGCCGCGATCATCGGGACGGCGCCCCACGTGAAGCCGCCGATGGCGAGCACCGACACGCACACCGTGGAGCCGCCGACCGCGATCAGCCCGCTCGCGACCGCCATCGCGCGGGACAGGCCCAGCGCGCGGACGCAGGTACGGATGTTGAACGCGGCGTCCTCCGGCCAGTCCTCGGCGGTGTTGACCATGACGATGCCGACCTGGTTCGCGCCGAACCCGATGATCACGGCCAGCAGCGGCCACGACAGCTCACCGGGCACGGACCGGACGACGACGAGCATCGGCAGCCAGATCAGCACGGCGGCGAGGCCGGGGATCTGCCCCACGCCGGAGCTCTTCAGGTGGACCGGCGGGATGGAGTACTGGGCGCCGATCCAGAGGGTGAACGCGACCAGGGGCAGGATGTCCCAGTGCCCGGTGCGGAAGGTGAAGTAGGTCGCGAGGGCCAGCACACCCGCGCCCGTGGCCGCGATCTGCCACCGCACGTTGCGCAGCCCCAGCCCGTACACCGCCTGGGACAGCCACGTCTTGTACACGGCGTCGACGTCGCGGTCGGCGTACGCGTTGGTCATGTCGATGAAGTGCATGATGGACAGCGCCATCACGATCACCAGTGCGAAGTGGACCGAGGCCAGGGTGCTCAGGTCGTCGACCGACAGCAGCGACGGGATCGCGTAGATGGCCAGCATCACGGGCAGGAACTCGACCCGGCGGATGCGGATGGAGTGGTAGATCGGGCGCCGCGCGGATGTCGGCCCCGGTGTGGGCGCGCCCGCGCGCGCCTCTTCGACGGTCATGGTGTCTTCCTTCGGGGTTGAGGACCTTCGATGGCGCCCGCGAGCGGCCCTGACCGCGGTCAGAGGATCTGGATCCGCTGGAGGTGCCGGGAGGAGTTGCCGCGGAAGGCGTTGCGGCCGTGCAGCAGCGCCTGGTTGTCGACGACGACGATGTCGCCGTCGACCCACTCGTGGTGATAGCAGACGTCCGGGTGGTGCAGCCGGTCGCGCAGGTCGGCCATGAACGGCTCGGCCTCCTCCGCCGACCTGCCGCCGATGGACACCCACACCGGGTTCCGGTAGCGCTCCGGGTCGAGCGGCTCGCCGTACCGCATGATCGTCTCGCCGGTCTCCGAGTGCGTGGTGAGCAGGGGCGACACGGTCTCGCCGCCGTAGTAGCCGAGCTTCTCCGTGCGGTAGCTGACCTCCGTCGCCGCCCACTCGCGCACCAGCTCCGGCGAGGCGCGCCGGATCACGTCGGTGCTGTCGGAGAACACCGTCTCGCCACCGCCGCCGGGCACCGGCGCCTCGAGGCACTGAAAGAGGAAGTACCGCGGCGCGGCCCGCGCGAACGCGCCGTCCCAGTGGAAGGGCACGTCCGTACGGCTGAACAGGTAGTTCTTCGGGTCCTCCTGGACCACCAGGTCCAGGACGGCGCCGAAGTCCCAGGTCAGCACCTCGCCCCAGGTCTCGCAGTAGGCGATCAGGTCCTCCCTGCTCAGCAGGGGGAAGCCGCGCAGCACGACCACCTTGGACTCGATCGTCCAGCGCTCCAGCGTCGCGGGCGCGATGTCCCGCAGGTCGGCGCCGTCGTGCTCCGCCGTCACCAGCGTGCCGAACGGCGCCAGCGCCGTCCGCGCCACCCGCAGCTCGTCTGCCGTGGTCATGAGGCGATCTCCTCCTGCCGGAAGTGGGGGTTGACGTAGTGGCTCGGCCGGCCGTTGCGCCAGACGAGCGAGGCCCGGTCCCGCTCGGCCTGGCTGCGCTTGACCAGCGTCAGGTTCACGCCGTCGTCGAGGACGACGCCGTGCCACGGCGTCAGCCAGCTGTCCCTGGTGCGGATGAGGTGCAGCCCGATCTTCTCGGCGTGCCGGGGCTGCGGGTGGATCGACAGCCGCAGCGAGTGGGGGAACTTCGTGCCGACCAGGTCTCCCCAGGCGCGGCTGCGCCGGATCATCTGGTACGCGAACTCCTTGCAGTGCTCGCGCAGCTTGGACCGGCTCAGGTCGGGGTGCAGCGGACCCTGGTCCTCGAGCATGAACCGGTGCATGCCGTTGAACAGCGACCGGGCGCCCAGGTCGGTCAGCACCTCGGCCCGGATGTCCTCCAGCGGCGTGGCGTACTCGGCGAGGAGCCGCCCGCGCATCTCGTCGTAGGACATCGCCCCGAACGCGTCGTCGAGCGAGTACATCGAGACCGACGACGCGCCGGTCTGGTCGATGATGCGTTGCAGCTCCGTGCGGTACGCGGTCACGTCCTCGTCGGGGATGCCGAGCAGGTCGGAGAAGACGTGGCCGTCGGAGCAGATGAGGATCCGCGCGCCCGTCGGGTGGTAGTGGCTGACCTGCTCGCAGAAGGACTGGAGGAACTCCACGGAGATCCGCTCACCGAGGTCGGGCAGCGAGCCGACCACCTTCTCCGGGTTGCGGGACTTCGCGGGGAACGCCGGCAGCACGAAGTGCAGCGGTTCGCCGCTGCGCACGTACCGGCCCACCCGTTCCTCGTGGGTCGCGAAACAGTCGTCGCACGGCTGCGCTGCGCACGGGTCGTCGGCGTGTTCGAGACGGCGGAAGCGGAAGACCAGTTCGAGTATCTGCCGGGCGAGCGTACGCTCGCGGCTGCCGACCTGTTCGTCCTCGGCAACGGTCATGTCGTGTCCGATCGCATCGTGGTTTCCTTGTCGCCGGAGGGCGAACCGACCGGGGCGACGCGCCGGCGCCGCGCGCCGCGCGCGCCCTTCGGCGGGTCGATGTGCACCAGCTCCGTACGGGTGCTGATCTTCAATTTCCGGTAGGCCCGCGTCAGGTGCTGCTCGACGGTGCTGACGGTGATGAACAGCCTGTCGCCGATCTCCCGGTTGGTGTGTCCGCGGGCGGCCAGGTTCACGACGCGACGCTCGGCGTCGGTCAGCGTGGCGAGCCCGTCCTTCGCGCCGGCCACGGCGGGGTCGAGGGTGTCGTCGGACGGCTTGAGCTTGCGCCGCAGCAGCTCGGCGTGGCAGCCCTCGGCGAGCTGGAGGGCGTGCGCGCCCATCATCTTGGCGCGCCCGAACTCGCCGAGCGCGTGCCCGGTCTGGCTCAGGTCCGCGAAGACGTGCGCCAGCTCGTGCCGGTCCCCGCTGGCGTGCAGCAGGTCCATCGCCTCGCGCAGCATCACCTGACGTTGCTTCGGCGCGTACGCCGCCGCCAGCGCCCGCAGCCCCATGCCCTTGGCGCGCGGGGCGTCGCCACCCGGCAGCGCCAGGTGTTCGGTGACCAGCTTCCGGGCCTGGTCGGGCCGGCCCATCCGCACGTACAGCCGGGCGAGGTCGACCCGCCACGGCAGCGCGGACGGATCGTCGGCGCCCCAGGTCACGGCGAGCTGGCCGGTGGTCTGGAAGTCGGCGAGCGCGGCGTGCCGCCGGTCCACGGCGTCGTAGTAGACGCCCCGGGCCCGCAGGTACTGCGGCCAGAACAGGCTCTGACGCATGGCGGCCGGCGTCGGCTCCCGTAGGGCGGCCTCGGCCCGGTCGAGCTGCCCGGTCATCGTGCAGGCCAGCACCAGGTGCGCGAGCGGCGAGCCGACGGCGACGCCCCAGGCGGCGAGCGGCATCGTGGCCAGCGCGTCGCGCGCGTGCCGCTCGGCGGCGGCGAGGTCGCCGCGGCACAGGGCGACGGCGGCCCGTACGTCGGTCAGGACGGCCCGCCAGCTCGTGATCCCGTGCGACTCGGCCTCCTCGGCCAGCTTCTCGCACCAGTCGGCGGCGCGGTCGAGCTGGTCGGCGCCGATCAGCACCCGCAGCGCGTGCCACACCGACACCAGGAGGGAGTCACCGGGGCGGGCGCGTTGCAGCACCTCCTCGGCGCGGTCGACCGCCGCGCCCGGCCCGGGGTCGCCCGGGTCGTCGCCGCCGTGCGGGCGGCAGTGCCGCAGCCACTCGCGGGTGGCGAGGTGGTCGGCGCCCAGGTCCGGATCCGGGTGCGTGGTGAGGTCGCCCACCGCGCCCAGCGCCTCCATCGCCTCGTCGTGCCTGCCCTGCCAGGCGAGCGACCGGGCGAGCAGCAGCGTGTCGGCCTCGTCGAGGTGGCCGGCGCGCGCCGCCGCCGCCAGCGACGACAGGTGACGCGGAACCGCCTCGGGGTCGCTGCGCCAGTGCACCCGGACGAGGGCCGCCTCCACGGCGGCCCGCTCGCGGGCGTCCTCGGTGGATCGCAGCGCCAGTTCCAGGCAGTCCACGGCGTGCCGTGCGGCGCCCCCGGCGACGGCCTCCCCGGCCGCCGCGACGAGCACCGGCGCGGCCCAGGACCCGGCCGGCTCACCGACGCCCACCAGGTGCGCGGCCACCTCGGCGGCGGACGCGCCGTCCTCGTGGAGCAGGCGTGCGGCCCGCGACCGCAGTGCCGACTGCGTCTGCGGCGGGCAGTCGTCGAGCACCGCCGCACGTACCGCCGGATGGTGGTAGGAGTGCCCCTCGGTGAGGCCCGCCTCGGCGAGCGCGCCGAGCACCTGCCGGGTGGTCGCCGCGCAGAGGCCCACCAGCCCGGTGACGAGCCCGGCGGACGCGGCCGGGCCGACGACCGCGAGCGCGCGGGCGACGTCGAGCAGCCGGGGGTCGCTGCGGTGCAGGCAGGCGAGCGCGGCCTGGACGAACGACGCACCCACCGTCGGCGCGACCTCCCCGTCGGCGCCGGTGAGGGCGTCGTCGAGCAGCGCGTGCACGAGCATCGGGTTGCCGCCGCTGACGGCGTGCGCGGACGCGGCGAGCCGCCGGGCGGCCTCCGGCCGGATCCGCTCGGCGAGCAGCCGCCCGACGCCGTCGGGCGACAGCGGGAGCAGCCGCAGGTGACGGCAGTGCGGCTGGCGCGTGAGTTCCGCACGGAACGCCGCCGCCTCGGGCCGCGCGCCCACGCATCCGCTGAGCACGAGCAGCACCCGCGCGAAACGGATGCGCCGTTGCAGGTACAGCAGCGCCTGCAACGACAGGGAATCCGCGAACTGGACGTCGTCGACGACCACCACCAGGGGCCGGTCGGCGGCGACGTCGAGGAGGACCTGGCAGACGTCCTCCAGCAGTTGCGCGTCACCGTGCCGCAGGGTGGGGGCGTCCGGGTCTCCCGCCGGCCCGGTGTCGCGCCGCAGCAGTGGCAGGTGGTCCGTCGAGGTGGTCTGGGCCCGGAGGCTGTGGAACAGCTGTCCCACCACCCCCAGGGGGATCATGCTCTCCGCGACCGAACAGGCGGCGGTCAGCACCAGCGCGCCCTCGCCGGCGGCCACCTCGGTCACGGCGTTCACCAGCCGGGTCTTCCCGCTGGCGACGCCGCCGTCGACCAGCGCGACCCGGCCCTGTCCCGCGGCAGCCGTCGCGTACGCCTCGGCGAGGTCGGACAGCAGGTGTTCTCTCTCGATCAGTGCCATGTGGGTCACCTCCGGACACTCCTGAGGCTCGGGTCGACCGGCGACTCACCCCGGTGGTTCGGCGTTGGCGACCGTGGCGGCGCCGCGCGAGGCCGAGCTGAGCGACCGGGTGTGCGCCCTGATGCTGCGCAGCACCGCGGACATGTTGTCGTTGAGATAGAAGTGACCGCCGGGGTGGACGACGAACTCGAACCCCGCGTCGGTGTGTTCCCGCCACGCCTTCGCCTCGTCGACCGTCACCCGCGGGTCGCTGTCGCCGATGTGCGCGACGATCGGGCAGTCCAGGCGCGGCCCGGGCCGGTACTCGTAGGTCTCGGCAGCGGTGTAGTCGGAGCGGATGGCCGGCAGGACCATCTGCAGCACGTCCTCGTCCTCCAGCAGCGCGCTGTCGGTGCCCGCCAGGGCGCGTACCTCGGCGATCAGGCCGGCGTCGTCCCGCAGGTGGGTCCGCTCCTCCCTGCGGAGGTGCGGCGCCCGCCTGCCGGAGACGAACAGCGCGGTCGGGCCGACGCCCGCCCGCCACAGCCGCAGCGCGACCTCGAAGCCGATGGTCGCGCCGAGGCTGTGGCCGAAGACGGTGATCGGCCGGTCGACCAGCGGCAGCAGCGCCGCCACCAGTCGGTCCGCGATCTCGTGGGCCGAGGTGAGGCCGGGCTCCCGCAACCGGTCCTGCCGACCGGGGTACTGGACGGCGAGCACGTCGATCTCGGGTGCGAGCGTCCTGGCCACCCGGGCGAAGTAGCTCGCCGAGCCGCCGGCGTGCGGCAGGCACAGCAGCCTGGTCGCCGCGTCGTCCGCCGGGTGGAACCGTCGCACCCACAGGTCGGTGTCCGTCATCTCGTCCCCCGCGAATCGGATGGTGGCTGCCGGTGGCGGTCGCCCCCGGATTCCGTCAGCGGCCCGCGTCCGCCCGGGCCTCGCTCCAGCTGATGGTGGTGGGCCGGACGGCCGCCAAGTCACTGGTGGTCCAGCTGTCCACGACGTCGATCCGGACGTCGCTCTCCGCCGGAGCGTCGGCGCCGTCGAAGAAGAAGGCATTGAGAATCTCGGTCGCATTGACAGACATGGGAGTCCCCTCTCGCACAGCTTGGCCCAGTGGTGCGGAACGCCACCTAAACCTGCTGTACGGGTACGTGTTTCAACAAGGTCTGCGTTCATCGTCTACGCGAAGGTTCATCACAGCGCATTCGTGAATCGCTCATACCCGTCACGCGCGGCAGGCCCGGTGACTTTTGTCAATACCCTAGCGGGCCGCCCAGGCGCCGGAAGCGCGGCCTCCAGGCCGGATCCGCGACCAGGGAAACCCTTGCGCGACAGGGGGTCGGGTGCGGTGCGGCGGCCGGCGGAGCGGGCCGGGGGAATTGCTCCCCACCGGCCGTGGGAGCAACCTTCGGCAGCTCACCGGCACCGTTCCCCGTCCGGCCGTGCGCCGTTCACCCGGCCCGGGTGACGGTCTCATGCCCCACCACCACCCGACAATGCCTGACCAGCAACTCCACACTGCCAACCCAATGACACCCGCCATGCACCCCCACCTCCTGCGGGGTGCCCTAGGGGTGCCTCGCCAATGACCGCCGATGGGAAACTCGGACCCCGCCGGAAACACACCACCCCGGCCACATCCCACCCCCCGGAGCAAACCCATGCGCTTCTCCGTACTCGGCAGCACCGAAGTCACCAACAACGGCCACCACCTCGAACTCGGCGGAATCAGACAACGCGCAATCCTCGGCTACCTCCTCCTCAACGCCAACAAAGTCGTCGCCACCAGCCAGATCCTGCACGCCATGTGGGACGGCAACCCACCCCCCACCGCCCGCAAAATGGTCCAGAACGCCGTCTCCGGCATCCGCCGCATGCTCACCCACAACACCGACCCCACCACCAACCCCACCCTGCGCACCCACCCACCCGGCTACCAACTGCGCATCGACACCGAAACCATCGACCTCTACCGCTTCCGCCGACTCGTCCGCGAAGGCCGCAACGCCACCACCAACGGCAACCCCCACCGCGCCGCCCAACTCCTCACCGAAGGACTCACCCTCTGGCGCGGACGCGCCCTCGCCGACCTCGTCGAAACCGGCACCTGCTGGTCAGAACTCGCCGCCATCGAAGACGAACGACTCTCCGCACTCGAAGACCGCCTCGACGCCGAACTCGCCTGCGGCCGACACCGCGAAATCACCCCCGAACTCGAAATCCTCACCGCCACCGAACCCATGCGCGAACGCCTCTGCCACCAATTCATGCTCGCCCTCTACCGCAGCGGCCGCCAAGTCGACGCCCTCCGCGTCTACCGACGCACCCGCGAAGCCCTCGTCGACGGCCTCGGCCTCGAACCCGGCCGCAGCCTCCAAGAACTCCAACAACGCATCCTCGAACACGACGCCAAAATCCAGATCCCCGCACTGACCCACTAACCCACCCCACACCAGCCACGGCCGCCTGCCGGCACCGCCCCGGCGCCCTCGGACACGATCAGGCGCAGCGGCTTCCGACGGTCTCGCCGACCGTGGGGAGCCACTGCGCCTGATGCGGTCCGCACCGCCGTCCGATCGCCGAGCCGGCCGGACGGCGCGGTGTCCGCCTACCGGTGGTTCAGCAGCACCGGCAGCGACGCGACGTCGTTGGCCATGAACGAGCGCAACGGCTGGATCTCGTCCGGCGGCACGGCGAGCGCGAGGCGCGGGAAGCGTGCGAACAGCGCCGGCACCGCGACGGCCGCCTCCAGTCGTGCCAGGCGGGCGCCGGGGCAGAAGTGCGGGCCCGCCCCGAACGCGAGGTGCTCCTTGTTCTCCCGGTCGATGTCGAACACGCCCGGGTTGTCGTGAACGGCCGGGTCGCGGCCGTGCGCCAGGTAGCTGATGAGGATGGCGTCGCCCGCCCGGATGACGACCCCCTCGCCGAGGTCGATGTCCTCCTTCGCCCAGCGCATCGGCAGCGCTGCCACCGGGCAGTGCGCCCGCAGCGCCTCCTCGATCGCGTCCGGCCAGCGGGCCGGGTCGGCCAGCAGGGTCGCCAGCTGGTCCGGGTTGGCGAGCAGCTCGCGGACGGTGTGGTCGATCAGCGTCACGGTCGTCTGGCTGCCGCCGCCGATGAGCAGCAGCAGCATGTCGACCAGCTCCTGCTCGCTGAGCGGCTCCTCGCCCTCCACCCGGGCCGCCATCAGGAAGCTCGTCAGGTCGTCGGAGGGCTCGCGGCGCTTGAGGTCGATCAGCGTACGCATGGCGACGTTCATGTCGACGTAGACCGCCGCCGACTCCTCCTCCGGCACGTTGTCGGTGTTCAGCACCACCCGCAGGATGCGCAGCACCTCGGGCCGCAGGTCGTCCGGCACCCCGAAGAGGTCGCAGATCATCCTGGTCGGCAACTGCTGGGAGTAGGTGGTGTGCAGGTCGACCGGCTCGTCCGACGGGCGCGTGGCCAGGTCGTCGAGCAGCCGCCCGGCGATGAGTTCCAGGTGCGGGCGCATCGCGTCGATCCGCTTCGGGGTCAGCGCGGGCGCCACGAGCTGCCGCAGGCGCTGGTGCTCGCGGCCCTCCGCCGTGGACATCGACTCGACGTCCACCCACGGCGACAGCCACTTGATCTCGCCGGGGGTGTAGCTGGGCACGTTCTTCTTGACGTTGCGGGAGACCCCGGGGTGGGTCAGCAGGCGCCGGACCACGTCACCGCGGGTGATCGACCATGCCAACATGCCTTCCGGCAGCTCGACGGCCACCGCGGGGCCGGCCGCGCGCAACTCGTCGATCTGCGCGTACAGGCACTTGCCGCCGCGACTGTCGATCTGGGTGGTGGGGGCAGCGCTGAAGTCGACCATAGTGCGCCTCCTACGATGGTGAGTTAACGCAGAAAAAGGTAACTGTCGATCGGGAACTGCCGGGTAACCGCTTTCTCGCACCCGCCACGAATTCGACTGGACAAAGGCGCAGATCATTGCGTCGGGACCTCGGGCCAACCTATCGTCCTTTCACGACACGTGTCAGGGAGCGGCGATCCCGCCCTACTCACCGAATTCCGCGGCAACCCCATTTGTTAACGCGTGTGCGGAGGCAGAAACATGGACAGGATTCGCCGGGTCGGCGTCGTCGGGTGCGGGGTCATGGGCGCCGGGATCGCCGAGACGTGCGCGAGGGCCGGGTTGGACGTGCTCGTCGCGGTGTCGCGGCCGGCCTCCGTCGTACCGGGCCGGGCGCGGCTGACCGCGTCGCTGGACCGCGC
Organism: Micromonospora sp. M71_S20; assembly: GCF_003664255.1. NCBI lineage: Bacteria > Bacillati > Actinomycetota > Actinomycetes > Micromonosporales > Micromonosporaceae > Micromonospora > Micromonospora sp. M71_S20. Next base: position 1,158,297 of record NZ_RCCV01000001.1, read on the forward strand.
GGTGGGCCGGGGCAAGCTGAGCGAGGCGGACCGGGACGCGACGCTGGGCCGGGTGTCCTTCACCGCCGACCTGACGGACTTCGCCGACCGGCAGCTGGTCATCGAGGCCGCGTCGGAGCAGGAGTCGATCAAGCTCGACGTGTTCGCCACCCTCGACAAGGTCGTCGAGGACGAGGACGCCATCCTCGGCTCGAACACGTCCTCCCTGCCGATCGTGAAGCTCGGCGGCGTCACCGCCAGGCCCGAGCAGGTGGTGGGCATCCACTTCTTCAACCCCGCGCCGGTGCTCCCCCTCGTGGAGGTCGTCGGCTCGGTGCGTACGGACGTGCGGACCGTCGAGACCGTCGACGCGTTCGTCACGGAGGTGCTTGGCAAGCAGGTCGTCCGCGCCAAGGACCGCGCGGGCTTCGTGGTGAACGCGCTGCTGATCCCGTACCTGCTCTCCGCCGTCCGGATGGTGGAGTCCGGGATGGCGTCGGTGGCCGACATCGACAAGGCGATGACGCTCGGCTGCGCGCACCCGATGGGTCCGCTGCGCCTCGTCGACCTGATCGGGCTCGACATCGTGGCCGCCATCAGCGAGTCGCTGTACCGGGAGTTCCGGGAGCCGCACTACTCGCCGCCGCCGCTGCTCGCCCGCATGGTGGCCGGCGGGATGCTCGGCAAGAAGTGCGGCCGGGGTTTCTACGAGTACGGGCGATGAGCACGTACGAGAGGCTGACCAGGCTGCTGGAGTCGCAGGGCGCGCGATTCCGCCTCATCCCGCACGAACCGCAGGGGGTCACCTCCCCGGCCAGCCGGTTGCGCGGCCACCCGCTGTCCCAGGCGGCCAAGTGCATCGTCGCGCGGGTCAAGCTCGGCAAGAAGGTGAACCGCTTCGTGCTGGCCGTCGTGCCCGGCGACCGACTGGTCGCGCTCGACGCGTTGCGGCAGATGTGGGACGGCACCTACGTGTCGTTCGCGACCAGGGAGACGGCCGAGGAGCTGTCCGGCTGCGTCAGCGGCACGATCGTCCCGTTCAGCTTCCGCGACGACCTGGAACTGGTGGTGGACCCTCGGCTGCTCGACGAGCCGGAGATCTACTTCAACGCCGCCCGGCTCGACGTGTCGATCGCCCTGGACACGCGCGACTACGTACGCCTGGCCGGGCCGAGGATCGCGTACATCGCCGGAGCGTCCCTCGCGGAGGTGGGCTGAACCATGGAACTCGTCGACCGGCTGCACCGCGTCCTCGCCGACGCGAAGTACCTGTCCCTGTCCACGGTTTCCCCCGACCGCCGGCCGTGGACGGCGGTGCTGCAGTACGCGTGGCTGCCCGACCCGCTGCGCTTCCTGTTCGGCTCCGCGACCCAGTCCCGGCACAGCCGGCACGTGGCGGCCCGCCCGACGGTGAGCGGGGCGCTCTTCGTCACCGGCGACGGCGGGCTCACCGAGGTCGACGGCGCCCAGTTCACCGGCACCTGCCGGGAGCTGACCGCCGACGAGGTACGCGCCCACCACGGCACGTTCTACGACGCCCTGCTGCCGGACGAGACCAGCAGGGCGGAGTACACCCTGCCCGTGTCGGCGCTGCTGCCGCCGGCGGAGCACCGCATCTACCAGATCTCGGTGGACCGCGTGTGGCTCGTCGACACCAGCACCTGGATCGAGGACCGGATCGACCGCCGGATCGAGGTGGACCTGCCCTGAGCGGGGCGGGTCCACCCCGGTCCCGGGGTCACTCTGCCATCGTCGCCCAGAACACCGCCTCGTAGGCGTGCACCATCCGCGCCGCGCGCAGGGCCTCCACCGGGTCGTCGCCCGCCGAGAGGCCGGCCGACACCACCCCGGCCGCCTGCTCCAGCACCTCGTCCGGCGTCTCGGCGAAGTAGCGGAAGTGCGCGACCGCCTCGTCGGGGAACCCGTACCGCGCCTGGAGGGCGTCGGCCACCCGGGCGTAGAAGCCGCCCGACTCCTCGACGTTGACCAGCAGGGCCAGCGGGATCGCCGACCGCGGCCCGAACACGGCGGTCCGGACGATGAAGGCGGGGTACGCCTGGGCCAGCGGTCGCGGCTCGTGCGCCCGCAGCTCCTTCTCCCCCAGGCCCACCGCGGCGGCGAAGGCCGGCAGCAGGCCCAGCGCCTCCTCCTCGGCGCCCGCCATCGCCAGGAACAACGGCTCGGGGAAGCGGGCCGCCAGGAACGCGAAGCTGCTCCGGTCGCTGGACACCAGGTGGTACAGCTCGCCGGCCAGGGCGCGCAGCCGGTCGACCGGCACCTCACCGCGCTCCAGCAGCTCCAGGAACCGGTTGGGCGCCAGCTCCAGCGACCGCCGGCCCTGTGCCACCAGCTCTGCCACGTGCTCGTCCACTAGTCACCTCCGAATCGTGCGGTGCAGGTTCGGGCCGCTCGCCGGTCCCGGTTCGGGCTCGGCGATCCACGGCCCCTCGATGGACGCGTCGAGCACGCCCTCTTCCAACCAGGTGAAGCTGCCGCCCAGCACCCGCCGGGCGACCGCGACGTCGTCGCCGTCGGTGTTGTCCCCCAGCCGCCGGCGGAGCTCCGCCACCCGCTGGCGGGACTGTCGGCAGAAGGCGTCGGCCAGCTCGACCGCCGTGCCGCCGAGCGCCTTGGCGTACACGCAGGCGGCGGTCATCGCGTACAGCTCGGCGGCGACGTCCACGACGCGGCCGAGGAAGAGCTGCCGCTGGGCGACCGCCTCGCCCCACCGCTCCCGGCCGTCGGCGAGGTGCCGGGCCAGCTCGGCGCTCGTCGCGTCGACGAACGACAGGTGCCCGGCCAGGTCGCCGAAGCCCGGCGGCGGCGTGAACGGCGTCGACCGGTCGGCCGGTCCCCGTTCGTCCGCCAGCGCGTCGGTCCCGACGAACACCCGCAGCGCCTCGCTGGAGCCGTCGAAGATCCGACCGATGCGCAGGTCCCGGAACAGCTGCTCGACGGGGACGCCGCGCTCACCGCGCGCGGCGGCCGACTCCGCGGTCTCGTACCCGCGACCGCCCCGGATCTGCATGAGCTCGTCGACGATCCGCCACGCCTGCTCCGACGCGAACAGCTTCGCCAGCTCGGCCTCCGTGTGCGTGTCCAGCACGCCGGCGTCGGCGTGCCGGCCGGACACCTCGACCATGGCCTCCAGGGCGAAGGCGGTCGCCGCGATGTAGGCGATCTTGCCCGCCACCGCCTCGTGCTCGCCGATCGGACGGTCCCACTGCACACGGACGCCCGACCACTCGCGGGCGATCCTGAGGCTCCACTTGGCGGCGGCGGCGCAGACGGCGGGCATGGAGAGCCGGCCGGTGTCCTGCGCGGCGAGCGCCACCTGGAGCCCCTCCCCCTCCGGCCCGATCCGGCGGCTCGCGGGCACCACGACGTCGTGCAGCCGGACGACCCCGTTCTCCAAACCGCGCAGCCCCAGGAAGGAGCTGCGGTGCTCCACGGTGACCCCGGGCGCGTCGGCCTCCACGACGAACGCGGACATGCCTCCCGGGCCGCTGCCGGAGGGCGGGACCACGGCCATCACCACGATCAGGTGGGCGATGGTGCCGTTGGTCGTCCACAGCTTCACCCCGTCGAGCCGGTAGCCGCCGTCGTCGGTGGGCGTGGCGGTGGTCCGCATCCGGAAGGGATCGTTGCCGATGTCCGGCTCGGTGAGGGCGAAGGCGGAGATCTCGCGTACGCACCTCGGCAGCAGCTCACGCCGCTGCGCGTCGGTGCCGAACAGCCGCAGCGGCTGGATGAGGCCGATCGCCTGGTGCGCGCCGAGCAGCTCACCGAGCGAGGAGTGCGCGGTACTGACGATCATCAGCGCCCGGTGGTAGCAGACCCCCGACAGGCCGAGCCCGCCGTACTCCCGGGGGAGCTTGACGGCGAACGCGCCGAGGTCGCGCAGGCCGTCGACCACCTCGTCGGGGATCCGGTCCTCGCGCTCGATGAGCCGGCCGTCCACCTTGTCGGCGCAGAACGCGCGCAGCCGCGCGAGGAACGCCTCGGCGTCGGCGTCGATCCCGGCGTCGGGCAGTGGGTCGAGCAGGTCGACCCGCAGCCTGCCGCGCAGGAGTTCGCTGCCGAAACTCGGTCTGGACATCGTTGCCTCCCCGGTCGACGGGTGCTCTGGATCGGGACACGGACGGGCCACGCCCACCCCGCCCGGGGCGGTGTGGACATGGCCCGTACTCGACGTGCTCAGCTCGCCGGAACGGCCTTGATCAGGGAGAGCGGCCCGGCGGCGCCGTGTCCGCACCACTCGACGGTGAAGCCGGTGTCGGCGAGCAGGGCCCGGAACTCGCTCTCGGTGCGCTCCCGACCGCCCGCGGTCACCAGCATGTTGATGTCCGTGTAGAACATCACCGGGTTGTCGGTGTTCGCGGTGTCCGGCAGCACCGAGCCGACGATCAGCAGCGTCGCGTCGGCGGGCATGTGCGCGCGCACCGTGCTCAGCAGCTTCCGGGCGTTCTCGTCGTTCCAGTCCTGGAAGACGCTCTTGATGATGTACAGCTCGCCGCCCCCGGGGACCGACGAGAAGAAGTCGCCCGCCACGATCTCGCAGCGGTCGGACACCCCGGCCGCGGCGAGCACGCCGGCGGCCTCGGCGACGCCCGCGGCGCTGTCGAAGCACACCCCGGTCAGGTGCTCGTGGGTGCCGAGGATCGCGGCGAGCAGCGTGCCGTCGCCGCCGCCGACGTCCACGACGGTACGGACGCCGGAGAAGTCGTACCCGTTCGCGACGAGTTGGGCGGACACCCTCGACTCCTGCCCCATCGCCACGTTGAACAGCGCGGACAGCTCGGGGTGCTCGGCGAGGTGCTCGTAGGCGTTCCGGCCGTGCACGTGGTCGAAGGCGCACTCACCGGTCTCGATGGTGTGCCGCACCTGCTGCCAGGACGAGAACAGCGTGGGGTTGGTGAAGAACCGGGTGAACGCCCACAGCGAGTTCGGCGAGTCGGTGCGCAGCTGCTCGCCCACCTCCGTCAGCCGGAACTCGCCCGGCGTCGGCTCGGCCAGCAGGCCGACGGCCACGAGGGTCCGCAGCAGCCGGTGCAGCGACGGCGCGTGGGTGCCCGTCGCCTCGGCGAGCTGCGCGCTCGTGACGCGGCCGTCGTGGATGTGGTCGGCGAGCTTCAGCTCGGCGGCGAGCGCGAGCGACTGCGAGGCCATGTACCCGCCGATGATCTCGATCAGCGCGGCGCGGTTGCGGATCTTGGAGGCCAGGGTGGTCGGGACGGTGCTGGTCATGAGGCATGCCTTTCCGCGAGGGAGTGTCGGACCCACACGTTGGGTTCGACGTAGACGGCGTGGTCGTGGTCGACGTTCACCTCGACCGGGGTCAGGGCACCCGGCACGACGACCGGTCCGCTGGTGTCGAAGGGCAGCCCGGTCCAGGCGCGCCACTGCGCGAGGCTGCCGGAGATCGTCATGGAGGCCGGGCAGACGTCGAGGACCTGACCGCCCGCCCGGACGTGGACGCGCAGCCACGGGTCGGCCGGCAGCCCGTCGTCGCGGGTCCGGGCGGCGTACCCGGTCATCGGCTCGTGCGGCTCGGCGTGCTTGCCGCTGGGCCGGACCGGCCCGACGACGTCGCGGTAGCCGTGCCGGCGGGCGTTGTCCTTGACCGCCGCCAGGACGCGCCCCGACATGTTCCGGGCCTGCATGCCGGGCACCACGGCTATCTCCAGCGCGCACAGCGCGGTGAGCTCGCGGCCGGCGGAGGTGTCGAGCATGCTCATCCCCAGCACCGCGTCCCAGCCGGTGTCGGGCAGGCTCGCCGGGTCGCCGTCCCACGCGAACGGCACGGCGGCCGCGCGGGCCACCACCGTGTCGTCGGATTCGACGACGACAAGCTGGTGCTCCGGGTACCGGTCGAAGGCCCAGCCGATCACCATCGGCTCGGGCGGGATGTACTCGGGCCACGAGGCCTCCATGTGGAGCATCGCGTCCCGCAGGTCCGGTCGCTCGGCGAGCGTCAACACGCGCACGGGGTCACCTCCGTCGGTCAGGCGGCCAGGCTGCGCGCGGGCAGCGGGTCCGCGGGCATGGCGCAGTGGTCGTCGGCGTGCCTGCGCAGCAGCGCCAGGTATTCGGCGCGGGGCACCGCGACCGCGCCGATGAGCTTCGCGTGGTCGCCGTCGTGCTGGACGTCGACCGCCACGCCGCCGCTCTCCGCGACGCGCCGCACCAGGCACGCGACCGCGACCTTCGCGGCGCCGCTGCGCAGGGCGAACTGGGAGTCGGCGCTGAACACGCCGCCGACCCGTACGCCGAACGTGCCGCCGACCAGCTCGTCGCCCTCCCACACCTCGACGCTGTGGGCGTGCCCCGCCGCGTGCAGCTCGCGCAGCGCCGACACGAGCCGGTCGGTCAGCCACCGGGGCTCGCGGCCCACGCGGCAGTGCTGCACCACCCGGTCGAAGCAGACGTCGAGCGTCGTCGTCCACTCGACCTTGTTGCGCAGCTGCCGCCGCAGGCTGCGCTGGATGCGGGCCCGGTCGACGTGGATCACCGGGCGCGGGTCGGGCGAGCACCAGGCGACGGCGTACGGGTCGGCGCTCCCGGCGAGCACCGCGATCCGACCGGCGGCGACGTCCGCCTCGTAGGTGAACTCGCTGACGATCTTCCGCTCCTCGGTGTCGGCCGGGAACGGGAACAGCCCGTGCCGGTAGGCGCCGAGAAGCGTCGTCGCGGACAGGTCGTCGCCGAACGCGACCGGACCCTCGGTGGGGGCGTGGGTGAGGTCGAGCGTCTCCCAGGCCATCACGCGGCCCGCAGGAACTCGGTGCGGGTCAGGTAGCCGATGTAGCGGTCGAGCATCTCCGCGTCCACCGTGGGGATCTCGATGCCGCTGCCGCGCAACGCGTGCTCCACGTTGGTGCGGGAGAAGACCGGGAACGTCGTCTCCAGGTACATCTCCGCGACGCTCATCTGGCCCGTCGCGCAGCGGTCGATGAACAGCGGCGCGAAGGGGGTCATCGGATGGTCGGGCTGTTCGACCGCGACCCGCACCATCTCGTCGAGCCACTCGGCCCAGGACACCTCGCGGATGTCGTGCCCGTGCGCCCGCAGGCGCTCGACCAGCACCGAGATGTTGACCTTCCCGGGGTTGGTGAGGTGGTAGACCTCGCCGGCGGGCCGGGACGACCGGGCGATGTGCGCGACCGCGGCGGCGAACACGTCGACCGGCGTGTAGTCCAGCGGCAGCTCCGCGACCGGGGCGGTGCCGGTGTCCACCACGAACTTCTTCATCGCGCACATCTCCGTGGCGATGTTCCACGCGCCGTTGACCCGGTCGCCGGAGATGTCGGCGGCCCGGTAGATCGCCACCGGCAGCCCCTGCTCGGCCGCCCGGTGCAGCAGCGCCTCGGCCACCCACTTGCTCTCCACGTACCCGACGGAGAGGTGGTCGGCGTACGCCAGGGGGGTGTCCTCGTCGACGTGCCGGACGCCGGCGGTGCCGAAGCCCGCGACCACGGCCATGGTCGAGGTGTAGTGGATCGGGACGTTGCGGTGCCGCGCGGCCATCCGGATGATCTCGCGGGTGCCGTCGACGTTCGCCGGCCGCATGTGCGAGTACGGGTAGATGAAGTTGACCGCCCCGCCGGGGTGGTGGATGACGTCGACCGTGCGCGCCAGCTCGTCGAAGGCGGCCTCGGACAGGCCGAGCCCGGGTGCCGCGAGATCGCCGGGGACGGCGACGATCCGGCCCGCCGCCTGGTGGCCGGCGAGGTCCTCGCCGAAGTAGTGCCGCGCATTGGCCTGGATGCGAGCCAGGCCCTGCTCCGGCCCGTCGGCGCGCACGAGGCAGTGCACCACCGCGTCCGTGCTGGTCAGCAGCTCCCGCAGCAGGTAGATGCCCAGGAAGCCCGTGGCGCCGGTGAGGAACACGTGGCGGGGGTCCCGCCAGCGCGGCTCGCCGGGCACGTCGCGCCGGATCTCCACGTCCAGCTCCGTCTCGGCGGCGAAGTCCACCCGCCTGCGGGTGTCGTCGCCGGCGAGCGTGCCTTCCCGGGCCTCGCGCACCGCCCGCGCCAGGCCGCGCGGCGTCGCGTCCTCCAGCAGCAGCCGGATCAGCGGACGTACCTGGGTGATGAGCACGCCGAAGGAGCCGCGGATCTTCGCGAGCAGCTCGGCGGCGAGGATCGAGTTGCCGCCCTGCGCGAAGAAGTTGTCGTCCGGCAGCACCCGGGGCACGCCGAGCACCTGCGCCCACAGCCGGGTCACGCCGCGCTCCACCAGGTCGACGGGCGTGTCGTCGCCGCTGTCCGACGCGACCGCCGTGACCCGCGGCGCGGGCAGCGCGGCCAGGTCGACCTTGCCGTTGGTCTTCAGCGGCAGCTCGTCGAGGGCGACGAACGTCGTCGGCACCATGTAGTCGGGCAGGTGGCGGCCGACGAACTCGCGCAGCTCCGCGACGTCCAGGGGCCGCGGGCCGGTGTGGTACGCGACCAGGCGCCGCTGGCCGTCGTGCTCGTACGTGGTGACGGCGACCGTGTCGACGCCGTCGTGCGCCGCCAGCGCCGCCTCGATCTCGCCGGGCTCCACCCGGAAGCCACGGATCTTTACCTGCCGGTCGATGCGCCCGACCACCTCGAGGTTGCCCTCGGCGGTCCAGGCGCCCAGGTCACCGGTCCGGTACATCCGCGCGCCCGGCTCGGACGCGAACGGGTCCGCACGGAAGCGGCCGGCGTCGTCCTCGGTCAGGTAGCCGCGCGCCACGCCGCGACCGCCGATGTGGATCTCGCCGCGCTCGCCGGGGCCGACCGGCCGGTCGTGCTCGTCGAGGACGTACACGACGGTGCCGGGCAGTGGCCGGCCGACCGGGGCCGCGCCGCGGGCGGGCAGCACGTCGGCGGTCAGGTCCATCAGACAGGAGGTGATCGTGGTCTCGGTGAGCCCGTAGGCGTTGACCAGCCGCACCCCGGGCATCAGGTCCAGCGCCGTGCGGCAGTCTTCCGCGTTGACCGCCTCGCCGCCCACGATGACCATCCGGACCGGCAGGTCGCGGGCCCCCGCGCCGGCCTCGGCGAGGAAGCGGCGCCAGTACGCGGGGGTCAGGTCCATGACGGTGACCCCGTGGTGGCGCAGCCGCTCCGGCAGCTCGCTGGGCGCCCAGCTCAGCTCGGGCAGCACCAGCGTCGCCCCGCCGAGCAGCGCGACCGTGATCTGCTCGATGGAGGTGTCGAAGGAGAGCGCGCCGAACTGCAACACCCGGTCGTCGGGGGTGACGCCGTAGCGGCCGGTCAGTTCCCCGCACAGGTAGCTCAGCGAGTCGTGGTTGACCACGACGCCCTTCGGCGTGCCCGTGGAGCCCGACGTGTAGATGATGTAGGCGGCGTCCCCGCCGCCCACCGCCACGGCCGGGGCGGTCGCGGCGCCGTCCGCGGCGCTCGCGGTGAGCGCCCTGACCGGCAGGTCGGCGAACCGCGCCACGTCACGCCCGTGGGTGATGACGGTGGTGCAGTCGGTCTCCTTCACGAACGCCTCGACCCGGCTGTCCGGCAGCCCCGGATCCACGGGCAGGTAGGCCGCGCCCGCCTTCCAGATGGCGAGCAGGCCGACGATGGCGTCGATGGAGCGTTCCAGGTGGACCATGACCACGGAGTCCGCGCCGACGCCCTCGTCGACGAGGTGGCGGGCCAGGCCGTTGGCCCGGCGCTCAAGGTCCGCGTAGCTGAGGTGCGCGTCGCCCTGCACGACCGCGGTCCGGTCGGGCTGCGACGCCGCGCGGACGGCGATGAGTTCGTGGACACGCGGTTGCGTACGGATGTTCATGTTTTCCCTCGGGTGTGAGCACGGTCGTACCCGTGGATTTACCTGCCGCTGACCCAACGAAATTCGATACGGGCGACACTACTGCCTGACGGCGGTTCCCCCGACTACCAGAATGAGCACGGGACCCGAATTGACACTACTCATCAGGGTAGTCCTTTGGACGCGGTCGACCCTTCGTCGAATTGAGCGTGAACGGCGCCGGAAAACGTAATGTGGCAGTGGTGTCCGGAAGGTCCGGACCGCCCCTACGCCGCGGAGGAGACCGGCACGTGGCGGACGAGTTCCGCCCGCGAGGAGATGCCCAGCCGGCGGAACAGGCCGCGCAGGTGGTAGTTGACCGTGTGCGGCGACAGTCGCACCCGGGTCGCGATCTGCCGGTTGGTCATGCCCTCGGCGACGAGTCGCGCGATGGCCCGCTCGACGCCGCTGAACGACTCCCACGCGCCGCCAGCGTCCGGACGGTGCTCCCGGGCGGCCGGCGCGGAGCGCAGCCCGATCCTGCGCCGCAGGTCGGCGGGGACCACTGGCTCGGCCGACGGGTCGGCGGCGCGGGACGCACCGGCCACGGCCCGGCGCAGGCGCAGGCGGTCGCGGTCGGCGCGAAGCGCCTGCCGCACGGCGGGCGGCAGGGCGTCGAGCACCGCCCACCACACCAGTTCGTGCCGGAAGGCGAGGTCGTCGCCCACCCAGTCGAGCAGTCCGGCGTCGAGCAGCGCGTCCAGGTCCGGCAGCATCTGGGCGGTGTTCCGCCCGGTCATCCCCGCCAGCTCCGCCAGCTGGCAGGAGCGGCCGAGCACGGCGGCCACCCGCAACAGCTGCCAGGATCCGGTGGGCGCGCCGCGCAGCGTGGCGCGGACCAGCTCCTGGACCCGCCTCGGCGTCCGCGCCCGGCCGGGCCCGTCGGTGACGCCCTCGACACGGATCCCCTCGCGCAGGGCGGCCAGCAGCAGCGGGTCCCCCTGCGCGGCGGCGACGAGCAGACGCACGGCGGGCTCCGCCACGACACCCGACGGGTCGGCGACGAGCCGACCCACGGCCTCCCCGGAGAGCGGGCGGCCCGCGTCGGCGAGCGTCCCGACCATCTGCGACAACTGCTCGTCCTCGTACGCCACAACACAATCGTGCACGTGAATGTCTGCCGGTCTCAACATTGCCTTACCGCCAGGTACGCCGAGCAATTACCCGCACGTGGGGGAAGCGGGGCCGCAGCGGCTTCCCGGGGGATGACTCGGGATTGCTTCGATCAATGTAATGACGTCGCGAGAGAGGCGGGCAGTTGTGGAACCCGTTGTGGTCCAGGATTTCGTACCGGCGATCGACCTGTCGGGCCGCACCACCGCCGAGGGGCGCGCGGCCATCGCGGCAGCCATCGGCAAGGCGTGCGAGGGTTCGGGGTTCTTCACCGTCGTGGGGCACGGCGTGCCCCGGGACCTGGTGAACCGCATGTACACCACCACCAAGACCTTCTTCACCCGACCGGAGGAGGAGAAGGACCGGAGCGCGAACCGCGGTTCCGGAGTGTCGGGTCTGCGCCGCCCGGGCGGCCCGTACGAGGCGTTCGCCGCGCACGTGACGGGCGACCTGAGCGACGAGGAGCGCGCGCGGCTCGGCACGCACCCGGCCACCTGGAAGGCGGCGAACATCTGGCCGGACGACGACTTCAAGGCCGTCTGGTACGAGTACATCGCCGCCATGACCGAACTGTCGGCGGACATCATGCGGCTGTTCGCGCTCGCGCTCGGGCTGCCGGAGGGCTTCTTCGACAGCAAGTTCGACGAGCACGTGTCCCTGATCATCGCCAACTACTACTACCCGACGCCCGACGACGGTGTGCTGCGGCGGGAGATGCACACCGACTGGGGCAGCCTGACGGTGCTCTACGTGGAGGACGAGCTCGGCGGGCTCCAGGTGCGGCGCGGCGACGACGACTGGCTGGACGTGCCCGCCATCCCCGGCAGCTTCGTGGTGAACATCGGCGACCTGATGGCGTTCTGGACCGGCGGCCGGTGGGCGTCGACCGTGCACCGGGTGGTCAACCCGGAGGGGACGGACGCGCCCTCGCGCGTCTCCATCCCCTTCTTCTACCTGCCCAACCACGACACCACGATCGAGCCCATGCGCCCGCTGGCCCAGGAGAGCGCCGAGGCCGGGCTCGACCGGGTGACCGTCGGGGAGTGGTTCTCGCACAAGATGCAGTCGACGTACCAGGCTTCCGCGTAGCCGGGCCGCCCCGCCGGACCGCCCCGTACGCGCGGTCCGGTGGGGCGGCGGGGCGGCGTCGTGCAACCCGACAGGCTGCGGTCCGGGGTCAGAGGGAACGCACCGCGCCCGGCATGGTGAACTCGATGGTCTCGCGGGCGACCTCGCGCTCCACCACGGTCACCGGGCCGCGCGCCCGCAGCGCCTCGACCACCCCCTCGACCAGGCGCGGCGGGGCGGACGCGCCCGCGGTGACCCCGACAATGGTGACACCCGCCAGCCACTCCGGCAGGATCTCCGCCGCGTCCTCGATGAGGTGGGCCGGTCGGCCCGCGCGGCGGGCCAGCTCGACGAGTCGTTGCGTGTTCGCCGAGTTGGTCGAGCCGACCACGAGCACGAGGTCGGACTCCTCGGCGACCGTACGCAACGCCGTCTGCCGGTTGGTCGAGGCGTAGCAGATGTCGGCCGAGGACGGCCCGCGCAGCGCCGGGAACCGTTGGCGCAGCACGTCGAGCACCTCGGCGGTCTCGTCCACGGCCAGCGTGGTCTGGGTCAGGTACGACACCCGGTCCGGGTCGGGCACCTCGACCGTGCGCGCGTCCTCCAGCGACTGCACGAGGAGCGTCCGGTCCGGCGCCTCGCCCAGGGTGCCCTCGGTCTCCTCGTGCCCCGCGTGCCCGACGAGGAGGACGGTGTCCCCCCGGTCGGCGTACCGGCGCGCCTCCGTGTGCACCTTCGCCACCAGCGGACACGTCGCGTCGAACACCTCCAGGCCGAGCCGGGCGGCCTCGGCGCGCACCACGGGCGACACCCCGTGCGCCGAGAACACCACCGTCGCGCCGGCGGGCACCTCGTCGAGTTCCTCGACGAACACGGCGCCGCGCGACTCCAGGTCGGCGACGACGTGCGCGTTGTGGACGATCTGTTTGCGGACGTACACCGGGCTGCCCCGGCTGGCGAGCGCACGCTCGACGATCTCGATCGCACGCTCGACACCGGCGCAGAACGCACGCGGTGCCGCGAGCAGTACCGTTACGGACTCGGCTACGGACATCGCGCACTCCTTCCCACGCATCTCCGCAGTATCGAGCCGCGTCCTCGCAATCCGGTGGGGTTCCGGTGGAGCACCAGGGACGACGCCCCGCGCCGACCGCGCCGGGGCCCGGTGGTGGCGGGCCCGCGCCGTCGGACCGCGACGATACGACGGGTGCCGCCGGTGGCGCCAGCGCCCGTCGGCCGTGCCTACGTGTCCGCTATCCGTCGACCCGGTAGGCGGCGAGAACCGTCTCGGAGATGAGGCGGGGGGCGTCCGCCCGGTCCACCTGCCCGCTGGCCACGTCGACGGCGGCGCCCTTCATGATGTGGTGCAGGACGCTGGTCAGCCAGCTGGCCGGCAGGTCGGCCCGGAACACCCCTTCGTCCTGACCCCGGCGGATCAACTGGTCGACGCGCCGCGCCGGCTCGGCGTGCAGCTCGTGCACGCGTTCGGGCGGCAGCGCCGCCTGCGCCGCCTCCAGGACGGCACTCGACTGGGCGATCAGCAGCCAGCTCGACCGGATCAGCACGCGCAGCGCGTCGCGCGGGTCGCCGGTCAGGTCGAGGCCCGCCAGGAGCTCCTCCCCCTCGGCCAGCACCCGGGTCAGCGCGGCCTCGACCAGGGCGTCGCGGGACGGGAAGTGACCGTAGAGGGTCACCCGACCCACCCGCGCGGCCTGTGCGATCTCGCTGACGCTCGCGTCGGGGTCACGGCTCAGGCAGGTCACCGCCGCCTCCAGGATCCTCTCCACGTTCTGCTGGGCGTCGGCCCGGCGGGTCGGCTTGGCAAGTGGGCGAGTCATGGAACTTCCCCTAAGTCGAACAGTCTTGCATGAGTTAACGTGTCTCCGTAACTTGAACACTACCGTTCAACTTGGCGGAGGAGCCTGGCAGCCATGGCGGAACCTGTGACCGCAACCGAAACTTCCACACCCGCAAGTCCGCACCCGCAGCGCTGGCGGATCCTGGGCCTCGTCGGCATCGCCCAGCTGATGCTGATCCTGGACGTCACCGTCGTCGCGATCGCCCTGCCGCACATGGGGGCGGACCTGGGCATGGAGCGGGAAGCCCTCACGTGGGTGGTGAGTGGATACACCCTCACGTTCGGCGGCCTGCTGCTGCTCGGCGGTCGCGCCGCGGACCTGTTCGGCGCCCGACGCCTCGTCCTCGCCGGGCTCCTGCTGTTCAGCGCCGCGTCCCTGACGGCGGGCCTGGCGACCAGCGGCCCCATGCTGCTGGGCGGTCGCATCGGGCAGGGCCTCGCGGCGGCGATCCTCTCCCCCGCCGCCCTGTCCCTCGTCGTCACGATCTTCGACGGCGACGAGCGCAACAAGGCGCTCGGCATCTGGTCGGCGCTCGGCGGCGGTGGCGCCGCCCTGGGCGTCCTCCTCGGCGGCCTGCTCACCGCCGGGCCGGGCTGGCCCTGGGTGTTCTTCGTCAACGTGCCGGTCGGGATCATCCTGCTGCTGGCCCTCCGGATGCAGCTTCCGCCCCAGGCGCCCACCGGCGCGACGGCCCGGCTCGACGTACCCGGCGCGGTGCTGGTGACGGCGGCCACCGGATCGCTGATCTACGCGCTGATCCGCGCCGGCGACATCGGCTGGGGCAACCCGACGATCCTGCTGCTGCTGGTGGCCGCCGTGCTCCTCTACGCCGCGTTCGTCGTCCGCCAGCGCCGCGCCGCGAGCCCGCTGATGGACGTACGGCTCCTGCTCCGTCGGCCGGTGGCGACCGGGGCGCTGCTGATCCTCGTCGCGACCGCGCTGATGATCACCGTCTTCTTCCTGGGCACGTTCTACCTCCAGAACCACCAGGGCTACGGCGCCCTGCGCACCGGGCTGCTCTTCCTGCCCGTGGCGATCACGACCATGCTCGGCGCGAACGCCGCCGGCCGCGTCATCGGCCGGATCGGGGCACGGACCCTCGGCGTCCTGGGCCTGCTCGTCTCGGCCGCCGGCATGGCGGTCCCCGCCGCCGTCGACGGGACCGCGGCCCTCGTCGTCGGGGTGAGCGTCGCCGCCGCCGGCACGGGCGTCCTCTTCGTCGTGGCGTCCGCCGTCGCGCTCGGTCAGGTCGCGCCGCAGGAGGCCGGTCTCGCGTCCGGCATCGTCAGCACCTTCCACGAGTTCGGCGCCTCGCTCGGCGCCGCCGTCGTGTCGAGCATGGCCGCGGCCAGCATCGCGGGCACCAGCACGGCCGGCTTCTCCCGCGGCTTCACCACGGGCGCCGTCATCGCCGCCGCCGCCGCGGTCCTGGCCTTCTTCCTCACCCCCCGGCCGACCCACTGAGCCCCGGCCCGGTGGTCGGTCGGGGGCCCGCCCGCCGACCACCGGGTCGGACACCGACGCGGCGGTGGGGGACGCGCGGGCGCGCCGTCCCCCACCGCCGCGTCGACGAGCCGGCGATGATGGCGGCGGGGTTCCTGCGCATGCGGACCGTCGTCGAGCCCAACGTCGTCGGGCTCGCGGTGAACGCCTTCATCACCCTCAGCGTCAACCCCACGCAGCTCGGGCAGGCCGGCGAACTGCTCGCCGCACCCCGCCGTGCTCATGATCGCCGCGACGACCGGAGACCGGAACCTGTGCGGCGAGATCGCACTGGAGAGCGACGCCGCGCTCTACGAGTTCCTGTCCGGCACCATCGGCCAGCTCCCCGGCCTCCAGCACGCCGACGTGGCCGTCGCCCTGCGTTCCGTCAAGCGGGCGGGGATGATCCTGCCGCCTGCGCCTCCCGCAGGCGAAGTGAGCCGTCGCAGCGTGGGCGCGGGTTGAGCTGAGCCACGTATCGGGCGGAGCGGACGCGCCGAACGCCAGAAGCCTCTCTCTCCGATCCCGGCACGGGAGGCGGCCCAACTTGCCCGCCAGGAAAGTACGCGCTACTTTCCTATGAGGAAAGCTACTCGTCCGATCGGGAGAGGGCCCATGAACCCACGCGAAGCAGAACAGACACTGGCACAGGTGGCCGAGCGTCGTCGTCAGAGCATCGAGGCCGGCACCGCCGCCTGGTCCCCACGCGCGCTGTGGACCATCTGCCTCGGCGTCATCGCCCTGGGTCTGCTCACCGACGCGGACATGATCTGGCTGTGGGCGTTGCTGGTGGTCCTCGGCCTGGGGACGGCGTGGAACCGCGGCGTCCAGCTCCGGCCGACCCGCTCGTCCCGGCACTGGAAGGTGGCGCTGGTGGCGACCTTCGTCCTGGCCTTCGCCGCCGACATCGCCGTGCAGTTCGTCGTCCGCGCCCTGCAGTGGCCGATGCCCAACACCCTCGGCGCCCTCGGCGCCGCCGTGACCATCGCCCTGCTCAGCCGGCCGGTGCAGGCGCGCCTGGTCGCCAGCCTGCGCCCGTGAACCGCCCCCGACCGGCGACGCCCACCGCCCCCGGCGCACCGCTGCCCGCAGCCGGCCTGGACGAGTTCCTGCACACCCCCGCCCGGTTGAACATCTGCGCTCTGCTCGCCCCGGCCGAGTGGGTGCTGTTCTCCTTCCTGCGGGACAGCATCGGCACCAGTGACTCCGCGCTGTCCAAACAACTCACGACGCTCGAACAGGCCGGCTTCGTGGAGATCCGCAAGGACCACAACGTCCGGCGTCAGACCTCCGTCCGCCTCACGGACAACGGGCGTGCGAGGTTCGACGCCTACCTGGCCAGCCTTGAGGACCTCGTCGCCCGAGCGCGCGGCGCAGCCGACAGCGCACAGATCCGGAGCGGGCAGGGCTGAACGTCCGGGATCGAACGGCCGCCCCGCCAGGGACGGCCGGCGCCGTCAGCGGCCGCCGACCGTATCGCCGCCCTCGCCGGACTCCCGCTCCTCCGGGCCGTCAGTCGTGGTCGGGGATGCCGGCCACCCGGTGCGACGCGGCGTGCATCACTTCGGTTGCCAGCCGACGCACGTGACCTCCCCTGGCGCGGTACAGCGCGCGTCGGCCGTCGCGCCGCATGGTGACCAGTCCTGCCAGCCGCAGCTTGCCCAGGTGCTGCGACACCGCCGGCCGCGCCACTCCCAGCGCCGCCACCAGCGCGGTCACGTCGTGCTCCCCGTCGACGAGCAGCCACATCAACCGCAGCCGCGTGCCGTCCGCGAGCATCCGCAACATCTCGGTTGCCGCCTCGACCTGGCTGTCGACAGGGAGACGTTGTTGCAGGTCGTTGGCACCTGCAACATTGTCGCGTGCGTACATGAGCACATATTATCGCCACCGTCGGGGATGCCGGTCCGCTATGCCGTCAAGGACGTTGGGAGACGCGGTGAACGACCACGGGCACACCCAGGATCACGACCACCCGCACGAACACGGCCACCACCACGGGGGCCGGCTCGCCGCGTGGCGGCATCGGCTGACCCACGCGGTCGTCCCCCACTCGCACGACTCCCGCGCGAAGATCGACCCGGCGTTGGAGTCCTCCCGTGCGGGGCTACGCGCCCTGTGGATCTCACTCGTGGGCCTCGGGATCACCGCCGTCGCCCAGGCCGTCATCGTCGTGCTGTCCGGCTCGGTCGCCCTGCTCGGCGACACCCTGCACAACGTCGCCGACGCCCTGACCGCCGTACCGCTGGCGATCGCCTTCCTCCTCGGCCGGCGTGCCGCCACCCGCGCCTACACCTACGGCTACGGCCGCGCCGAGGACATCGCCGGGATCATCATCGTCGCGGTCATCGCGGCGTCCGCCGTCGCCGCCGCCTGGACCGCCGTCGCCCGGCTGCTGCACCCGGCCGAAGTGACCCACCTGCCCTGGGTGGCCGCCGCCGGCTTCGTCGGCTTCGTCGGCAACGAGCTGGTCGCCCGCTACCGCATCCGCGTCGGCCGCCGCATCGGCTCCGCCGCCCTGGTCGCCGACGGCCTGCACGCCCGCACCGACGGCTACACCTCCCTCGCCGTGCTCCTCGCCGCCGGTGGGGCCGCCCTCGGCTGGCGCTGGGCCGACCCGGTCGTCGGCCTGGCGATCGCCGTCGCCATCGCCTTCGTCCTCAGGGACGCCGCCCGCGAGGTCTACCGGCGGCTCATGGACGCCGTCGACCCCGCCATCGTCGACCAGGCCGAAACCACGCTGCGCGCCGTCGACGGCGTCCGCGACGTCACCACGGTCCGGCTCCGCTGGATCGGCCACCGCCTGCACGCCGAAGCCGAACTCGTCGTGGACGCCCACCTCAGCCTCGTCGCCGCCCACGAGATCGCCGCCGACGCCGAACACCAACTCACCCACGCCGTACCGCGACTGACCAGCGCCACCGTCCACACCGATCCGGACTGCCACCCCGGCGCCCACCACCACGCCGACCTGTCCCACGAGCGCCGGCAGCCGACCCGCTGACGCTGGCCGGCTCACCGACGGCGGTGGGCACCCCTCGCCGGCGGGCGACCGCTCGTTCGAAAAGCGGTCAACCCGATCGGGACGGAGTCTTCTCCTCGCCGAACTGGTCGGCGAAGTCGAGCCAGCCGCTGGCGCAGGCACGGGCGACCGCGTCCAACGAATGCCGGCAGTGGACGGGTGCCACGCCCTCCATCGAGTCGGACTGCTCGAGGAACGCCAGCGTGGCCGACACCAGTCGGAGCAGCGCCCGGCCCTGGTCCGTGTAGCGCAGCGCCGGCTCCTGGACCAACCACCCCAACTGGGCCCGAATCCTGCGCACGCTGAGCTGTCCGGCGTCCGCCGCGACCCGCTGCGCCGCCACGGGCCGTGCCGCGCCGGCGGTGTGGCTGACCAGCTCGGGCTCACCGCCCAACATCCGCCGCCGTACGTCCAGGGCGGTGCCGACGGACACGCCGGCGCGGCGGGCCACCTCGCGCAGGCTGGCTGACGGTTCCTCGCGCATGATCTGCTCGGCCGTCCGGCGGCCCTCCTCGACGGAGAGCGGGTGGCGTCTGCCGTCGCGGCCGATCCGGGTCCCGAGCCGCTGACCGGTGTCGGCCGAATCCTGTCGCGCCTTGGCGACCGTGCGCGGCGCGACCCCGCACACGGAGGCGATCCAGCGGTCCGACCAGTCGGGATACGTGTCGAGGATGCGCCGTACCGCCGCCGCGCGGTCCTTCACGCGCAGCGCCTTGCCGTGGGTCGCGTTGAGCCGCACCGCGAGGACGAACGCCTCCTCGGAGGTCCCGTCGAAGTACACCACGGGCACCTGCCGCTGGCCGCGCGTGCGCGCCGCGGCCAGCCGGTGCAGCCCGTCCACCACCCGCATCGTCGACCGGTGCACGACCAGTGGCGGCAGCTCGTCCGCCAGCCCGGCCAGGAGGTGCACATGAGAGCCGTCGATGCCGTCGAGCCGGGGTGAGAGCCCGTTCCGCAGCAGTGCGACGTCCACCTGTTCGGCCTTGCCACGGATGCGCTCGAGCGCATCCGCCACGTGCTCTTCCGCCGGAACGGCCTGCGGAAGTGCGACGTCGGTCCTCGCCGTCGGTACAGGACACATCTGCCTTTTCCCATCAGGAAGCAGCGACCCGGACAACCGCGTCGGTCGGGTGGGCAGCTAGAAGCTAGCGCGCCCCGGAGACCGGTGGGTACAACCGCCGTACACGCTGCGTACAAGCCGCTCGCGGGCCCGGCCGACGACCGGCACCGCGTGACCGACCTGGTCGCACCAGGCAGCGGGAAGGGGCCCGGGGGCGGTCAGCCCACGGGCCCCTTCCGGGTCCAGCCTCCGGTCAGTCGACGGGAGGCGGTGGGGGCAGCACGTGCCGGTGGAAGACCGGACGCTCGGTCGATGCGCTGGTCGTACGGGCACGGGCCGCGCCGGCGATCCAGGAGGTCGGCTCCTGGACGGTGTACAACCGCAGCGAGCCGGCGGGGGTACGGGCGAGGTAGGCCACGTTCGCACCGTTGGCGTTGACGAAGCTGAACGCGGTCGGATCGGTGGCGTAGGTCTCGAACGCGTCCTGGGCCGGGATGAAGGCGCCCCAGGTGCCGCTGCCCTGCGCCGTCTCGGCGGCGTAGTGGATGTAGCCGTCGGTGCCACGCACGTAGACGCCGATGCGGCCCGTGACCGGGCTCAGCAACGCGCTCGGCGCGCCCGCCGGAACGACACCGGTGCCGCCGACCGGCGTCCACGTCCCGGTGAAGGTGCCGTCGACACGGCGTTCGGTGGCCGCGATCCGGCCGACGGAGTTGCGGGAGAAGATCCGCAGCCGGTAGCCGGGCATCACCACCACGGCCGGGGTGCCGGTGAAACCGCTGCCGCCGAGGCTGGTCCACGCCCCCAGCGTGCCGCCCGTGTAGAGGGCCGCCTGCAACGTGCCGGCGCTGTCCGCGACGACGACCAGGGCGCTCGCGTTGGCCAGCGGCACCGCCACCGGGGTGCCGGTCAGGCCGCTGCCACCGAGCTTGCGCCAGGCCAGCAGGTCCGCGTGCGCCGGGTCCTGCCGCCGGGCCCACAGGGCGCCGCCCGCGTCCACCGCGAACACGACCTCACGCTGGTCGGAGAGGCGCGCCACGGCGGGGTTGGTGGCCATCCGGCCGCCCAGGTCGGCCCAACCGCCCCAGCCGGGGCTGCCGGCGGCCGACTGGGTACGGGTCCAGACGTCGCTGTTGATGTTGCGAGCCGTGATCCGGGTGAGGTTCTGGGTGTTCTCCGACACCGCCGGCACGCCGCTGAAGCCCTCGCTGCCGGAGACCGCGGTCAGTTGCAGCGAGCTGAAGTTGTCCGGGCTCATCCGGCCGTGCAGCAGCCGGCCGATGTTGTCAGTGTGCGCGAGCTCGATGCTGTTGGAGTTGGCCTGCGTCACGCTCGCCGCCGCGTACTGGGCCACCGGCACCGCCGGCCGGGCCGGGACGTGCGAGGCGGTCAGCGTGCAGGCGTTGGTGATGGCCGCGACGTTGCTGAAGCTCTGCCAGCCGGAGGTGCTGATGGTCCGGCGCAGGACCACCCAGGTGTTGTTGTCCTCGCGGAAGCGGTACTGCGCCATGAGCCCGCTGGCCTCGATGCCGAACAGGGTGTCCCCGCCGGCCGAGACGACGCCCTTGGTGAACACGTTCCAGCCCGTGCCGAGCGACTGGTGGTAGTCGATCCACCGCTGGCTGTCCGCGTCGTACCGGTAGCGGTAGAGCCGGCCGTCGGTGGCGTCCCGGGCGAACAGCACGCCCTGGCCGGCGGCGACGATGAGGTTGAACCGGCCCCACCCCGTGTCGAGCAGGCGATCCGAGAAGGCCCAGGCGCCGGCCGCCTCGTCGTAGCGGTAGGTGCGCAGCCTGCCCAGCCCGTCGACGGCGTAGAAGTCGCCCCGCTCGTCAACGGTGATCTTGTTCCGGGCGCTGGCGCTCGCGAACTGGGTGAAGCCGGTGCTGATCCGCTGGCCTTCGCTGCCGTTGATCTTCTCCCAGCCGCTGCTCGTCCAGCGGTAGCGGTACAGCCCGTTCGCGTTGATGCCGTAGACCCGCCCACCCGGGCCACCGATGACCCGGCCGTAGGTCTGCCAGCCGTTGCCGATCTGGCTGCGGGCCGAGAAGCTCAGGCTCGTGCTGCCGGGCGAATTGACCGGGTAACGCCAGAGCCTGCCGGTGGTGTCGGCGGCGAAGAACGACGTCTGGGCGGCGCAGCTCACCGTGTCGGCGGCGTACGCGGGCGTCGGCGCGACCACCGCCAGCAGCGCCGCGGCCAGCGCCGCGACCTGCGCGGCGGCGAATCTACCGCGCCATCGTGACCGATTCATGACATGCCTTTCCATCGACCTGGCGTCGCGGTCGTCGCCGCTTCCCTTGAGAAGCGACGGTCCGGTGGACGGCCAGCGGATCAATATCGGGAGGAAGGTGCTGGTGTGTCGGTACCGGGCCGGGCGCGGACCGGTGCCGCGCCCGACCCGTGGTGCGTCAGGCCGGTGGGGCGGGGAGGGTGTGCGCGGCGAAGACGCCGCGCGCGACCGCCGTGACAGCGGTGTCCCCGGCCTGCACCGCAGTGGTCGAGCTACGGTCGGCCGCGGCGGCAAGGCCGGCGACCGGTTGCCGTTCGTAGATGCGGCTGGCGTTGTTGGCGTTGCGGAACAGGATCAGCCACGTCTGCCCCGCGCCGTTGGTCACCGGCACGATCGTCGGATCAGTCGCCGCCGACTCGAACAGGTCCGGGATCGCGGCGGACCAGCCGCCGAACACCCCCGAACCCTGCGCCGTCTCCCACGACAGCATGACCGCGCCCGTGGTGCTGCGGGTGACGACCGCCGTGCGGCCCAGCACCGGGTCCAGGACGGCCGCCGGCGCGCCCGCCGACACGTACGACCCCAGCGACGTCCAGGCTGCCGGGAACGTCCCCGCCGCGTCCTGGTACTTCGTCGCGATCCGGCCGTCGAGGTTCTGCACGAAGACGCGCGTCCGGTAGCCGGGGTACACCACCACGGCGGGCGTGCTGGTGCCGGTGCCGCCGAGGTTCGTCCAGGGGGACAGGGTGCCCTCGACGTACTCGGCCGTCGCCACCGTGCCGGAGGCGGTGCGCAGGAACAACCGCACGCCGGTGCGGGTCGGCGCGACGACCGGCGTGCCGGTGAAGTCCTGGTCGCTCAGTGCCCGCCAGGCCGGGATGGTGCCGGTCTGCTGGTAGACCCAGAGCTTTCCGTCGGCGTCGACGGCGAACACCGCCATCGTGCCGGACGGCAGCCGGGTCACCACCGGGGCGGCGGCCATCGAACCGCCGAAGTCCGCCCACGCACCCCACGTCGCCGAACCCACCGCCGTCTGGGTACGCGCCCACACGTCCGAATCCGAGTAGCGGGCCGCCACCTGCACCTTGCCGTCACCCAGCACGCCCAGCGACGGCCGGCCCGAGAACGCCTCGTTGCCCGAAACCACGGTCCACTGCACCGAGCCGAAGTTGTCCACGTCGGTCTGGTGCCCGATCAGCACCCGGCCGATGTTGTCCGTGTACGCGTACTCCACCATGCCCAGCGACGCACCCGCCACCGGACCGGCCTGCACGCCCACCGACGCCGCGAACGACTCCACCGGGGCCGCCGGGATCGGGTCGGCGAAGTAGCCCTGGATGTCCACGATGACGCGGGTGGACGCGGGCAGCGTGTGCCTCAGCCGGATCGCGCCGTCGGTGCCGGGCGGGACGATGACCAGGCCGGTCACGCTGTGTGGCTTGCGCGTGTGCACCTGGGAGACGGCGGGCACGGCGCCGCCGGCCGGCCACACCTGGACGGCGCCGGCGGCGGACGGGGCGACGGCGGTCACGTTGACGACCACGCCGGCAACGCCCCGGGTGGGCATGCCGAGCTTTCCGGTCACCTGCACGTCGACCGTCCCACCGGCCGCGACCGAGCCGTCGTGGAGGCGGGTGGCCGCGAGGTGCCGGAAGCCGGCTCCCTGGCCGGCGTCGCCGCTGATGTAGCCGTACGGCGCGACGATCAGGTCGACGGCGGCACCGCTCTGGTTGGTGAACGTGGCCTGGCCGGCCGCGGAGAGCGGCACCGAGGTGAGGTGCCCACTGTGTCCGGTCTCCTCGAAGCTCACCGCCGAGTGCGGCGGCGCGCCGCCACCGGCCGGCATCACGCCGAGCCAGCCGGGCTTGGTCACGTTGACGGCGATCACGTTGGCCAGCACGGCGGTCGCGGTCGCCGGGATCGCGCCGCCGGTCAGCGTCACCGTGCGGTTGCCCTGCGCGGCGATCTTCGCCTTGGTCGTACCCGTGCCGTCCCGGGTGTCGATCAGCTTGTCCGGCGCGACCGGCACGAATCCGCCGCCGCCACCGACGGTGGAGCGGAAGTATCCCTGCGCGGTGATGATGATGTGCGAGCTGCCGGCGTCCTGCCGTACGGCGATCCGGCCGTTGCTGCCGGGGCGGACCACCGCGGTGTTGGAGACCTGTTCCCCCGGCGAGGTGTTGAGCATCGACACCCCGTTCGGGGTGGTTCCGTCCGGGTAGGCCCGCAGGTAGGTGGTGGCGGTGCCGTCCGTCGTCACCAGCCGGATCAGGACCGCGCTCACTCCGGCGGAGGGGACGCCGCCGACGCCCAGGACCGGAAACGTCACCACGCCGCCGGCCCCGACGGCGCCGGTGCGCCCGCCGATCCCGGTACGGGTGTCGAGCAGCGCGGCGCCTCTCGGCAGCGACACGTAGTCGCCGCCCAGCCCGGCCGCGTCCGCGGCGGCCGGCGACGGGCGCGAGACGGCCACGCCCAACGCCGCCACCAACAGCACCAGCACGGTCAGCAGCCGCACCGGCCGCGATCTGTACGTGCCTTCGGTCAACACGTCACTTCCCTTTGTCGTAATGAGGATGGTCTTCGGGGTCCGTGGTCGACCTTCGGTGACAGAACCGAAGGACGACCGGCGGTCAGCCAACACCGTGCGGGAACCAATCGTCGATCTGTTGGATGAACTCGACCACCTTGTCGAAGGCCTTCGCGTGGGCTTCCCGCTTGCCCCTGAAGCCTTCGAGCTGCCTCCGCAGTTCTTCCATGTCCTCGTTCCGCCGCTGAACGGTGCCGTTGCGCAGTTCGGGGAAGGTGTCGTCCAGCTTCGCGTCGTCGCAGTTGCACCGGCCCGAGGGCTTCCTTCCAGTGGTCGATTCGGGCAGCGCCGAAGGGCCGTGGACCGGGCAGCCGGCGTCGGTGTTGTGCACCAGCAGGTCCAGCCCGCCGGCGAGCACGTAGAACGTGTGCGTCGAGTCGACGGTGAGGTTGTAGACCCGCTCCCGCTCGGTACGTTCCCGGGTCGCCAGCACCGTCCCGGTCCCCCCGCCGGAGGTCCGCAACTCCTCACCGGCGACGAGGTCGCCGGCCTCGACCCAGGCGTTCCGCTCCGGCGACCAGAACGGGTGGCCCTCGGTCGCGGTGACCGTGGCGCTGGCCGAACCGCCCGGGCCGTCGGTGTCCACCTCGACCTCGACCAGTTCCTTGCGTCCCTCGCCGACGATGACGGCGGTGACCGCGAAGGCGCCGGTGCGGCCGGTGGTGGGGTCGGTGGAGAGCACCTTCTCCCCCACCCTGACCTCGCTGATCGGCTTGGTCGAGCCGTCGGCCATCCGGACCAGCGTGTCGCCGGTGAAGCTGTTGCCGGTGGCGCAGGACGCGACGTCGGCCGCGTCGTCCGCCCGCCGGGCGGTGGGCACCCGGGTTCCCCCACGGATGACGTCGGCGATCTCGTCGCCGTTCCTGGCCGCCAGACGCGCCACGCGTGCCGCGCGCACCGCCCCACCACCGACCCCACCGAGGGCGAAGCCGGCCACGGTCGCCACCGTCCAGGCGCACGCCTCGAGGTCGCCCTTGCTCACGCAGTCGACCAGATCGGTGATGCCGACCGCCTCGGCGGCGAAGCTCAGCGCGTCCTTCACGTACGGCGCCGCCGCCTGGGCGAAGTCCACCACCGCCTCGGCCGCCTTGGAGACCTCCTCGACGACCGTCCCGACCGCCTGGACCGCCGCCTGGTAGAGGACCTTGGCGCCCCGGACCGTGTCGGCCACCACGTCGCGGACGCCGGCGACCACCGCGGCCGGGATGTGTGCCGCCGCCGACACCACCGTCTTGATGGTCGACACGACCGGCTTGAGCGCGGCGGCCACGGCCTGGACCGGGTTGTGCCTGACCGCGTACTCGATGGCCCGGCGCGCGGTCTCGGTGACCCGCCGCTTCATCTCGTGGATCACCCGACGCGCCTGTTCGGCCTTCTGCCTCGCCCAGGTCATTCCCGCCGAGACGGCGCCGCTCACCCCCTGGTACGCGCGCGACACCTTGCCGGCGACCCAGGTGGCCGCGGATCTGATCTGGTTGCCGACCCAGCTGACGGCCGTGCGGGCCTTGTCGTAGAGCCATCTGGCGCCGCTGGAGATGGCGCTGGCCGCCTTCCGGATCGCCGAGCCGACCCAGCTGGCCGCCCGCTTCACGCCCGCCCAGGCGTAGCTGGCCCCCGCCCTCAGCCCGGACCAGGCGTGGGAGGCGACCCGCTTCACGCCCGACCAGGCGTTGGCGGCGACCCGCTTCGCGCCCGACCAGGCGCTGGAGGCCGTCTTCTTGACGCTGTTGACCACGGACTTGCACCAGCTGCACGAGGGCCAGTGCCCGTCCGGGTCGATGTGCGCCAGCGGGTCGCCCGCCGCGTAGGTGTACCGGTTGGCCAGGATCGAGTCGCCGGTGCGGTAGTTGACCGTGTCGCGGGAGACGAAGCCGCCGGTGCCGGGCTCGTACCAGCGCGCGCCCATGTCGACCTGGCCGGTGGTCGGGTCGGTCCAGTCGCCCTGGAAGCCCAGGTCGCCCGTGTCGCCCTCGGTGGCGACCACCTTGCCGAAGGGGTCGTACGCCTTCGAGTCGGTGAGCTCGGTCAGCGCGGTGTCCATGGGTTCGATGCCGGCCACCACGTCGCCGTGTCCGTCGGTGAGGGCCAGCAGTTGCTCGTTGCCCTCGCCCACGGCGAGGACCTCACCGGCCGGCCCCCGGGAGAAGCGGCTGGCGCCGTCGGTGACCACGTCGTCGGCCAGGCCCGCGTAACCGAACGAGGAGGTGCCACGGGCCGCCACCCGGTTCAGCGCGTCGTACGTGTACGTCACGCTGCCCGCGTTGGTGAGCCGGTCGAACGCGTCGAAGGTGTACTTCTCGGTCAGCCCGGAGCTGGTTCGCGAGGCGAGCGTGCCCCGCGCGGTGTAGGTGTAGGTGTAGTCCGAGTCGGACAGCAGCCGGTTGCGCTCGTCGTAGCTGGCGGTCTTCGCGCCGGCCCTGATCCGGTTGCCGGAGGCGTCCCAGGCGTACGCGACGGTGCCCTGCGGCCCGGTCCACGAGATCAGGCGCCCGGCCAGGTCGTAGGCGTAGGTGTGCTTGCCCGCCCCGGCCGTTCCGGCCGTGGTCTTGCCGATGAGCTTGTCGTCGGCGTCGTAGGTGTAGTTGACCGAGCTGACCGACTGCCCAGCCGCGTTGCGGGTGACGTCGCTGCTCACCCGCGCAAGGTTGTCGTAGGCGAAGGTGCGGATCCGGCCGGAGCCGTAGTCGATTCTGGTCGGCTGCCCGGCGGCGTCGTAGCTGTAGCTCTGGGTGACGCCGGTGATGCCGTCGCGGGCCGCGGTCAGCCGCCGCTTCGTGTAGGTGTAGGTGGCGGTCCCGGACGCGTCGGTCTGGCTGGTCAGCAGGCCGTCGGCGTCGTACCGGAAGCTGGCGGCGCCGGCCCGGCCGGTGGCGCTGAGCAGGTTGCCCCGGTCGTCGTAGCCGAACGTGTCGGTGCCGACCGGCGCGGCGGCCCGGATCAGCCGGCCGGCCAGGTCGTAGCCGAGGGCACGCTCCGGGGTGCCGGCGCCGCTGCCGGTCTCGCCGGTCAGCCGGCCCGCCGAGTCGTAGCTGCGGATCCGGGTCACCCCGCCGGGCGCGGTGAGCCGGGTCGGCTGCGCGGCGACGTCGTACGCCACCGTCCAGGTGCGGTCGGCCGCATTCGGGTGGGCGGTGGTGACCGGCTCGATCTGCGACTCCAGCAGGCCCCAGCTGTTGTACGTGGAGATGGTGCGGTTGCCCCGGCCGTCGGTGTAGCGGGTGGGGTTGCCGGCCACGTCGTAGCCGAAGCTGGTGGTGATCGAGGAACTGGCGGTGACCGGCTCCACCTGCCGGGCCAGGCGGCCCAGCGTGTCGTACTCGTAGGTGGTGGTCACGCCGCCCGGGCTGACCGCCGAGGTCAGGTTGCCGGCCGCGTCGTAGCCGTAGGTCTGGGTACGCAGGATCGAGCCGTCCGGCGCCACGTCCGACTCGGCGGTGATCAGCCCGAACAGGTCGTAGTCGATCCGCTCGGTGCGGCCCAGCCCGTCGCTGACGCGCACCTGCCGGCCGGCGAAGTCGTAGCCGTAGCTGGTGGCCACCCCGGCGGGATCGACGACCCGGGTGAGCTGGTCGAACACGTCGTACGTGTTGGCGGTGGTGGCACCGCTGGGCGACACGACCGACGTGACGTTGCCACGGTCGTCGTAGCGGTACTGCGTGGTGAGCGTCCGGGCGGTCGGGTACCGCTCCAGCACCGTGGCGGTCACCTGCCGGTCGAGGTCGTCGTAGGTCGCCTCGGTCCGGCTGCCGGTGGGGCTGGTCACCGACAGGAGCTGACCGGTACGTGTGTAGGTGTACCGGGTCACCGCCCGGTCCGCGGTGCCGGCCGGCGCGTCCCGGCTGACCAGCCGGCCCAACTGGTCGTACTGGTAGCGGGTGGCGTTGCCCCGCGCGTCGGCGGTCTCGAGCACGTTGCCCGCCGCGTCGTAGCGGGCCGTCGTGGTCGGCTGCAACGAGCTGATTCCGGCGGGTGGCGCGTACGTCGGGGCGGTGCTGCCGACCTGGCGGCCCAGTCGGTTGTAGGTGAAGCGGCTGACGTTGCCCCGGGCGTCGGCCGTGTGCACCGTCTCGTCGAAGGTGTTGTAGCCGGTGACGGTGGTCGGCGTGACGGTGCTCGGCGCGGTGCCGTTCTCCTCGGCGGCCACCGCCGGGGCGACCACCCGGACCTGGCGGCCCAGCTCGTCGTGCTGGTAGCGGATCGTCCGCCCGAGCGGGTCGGTGGCGGCGGTCAGCAGCCCGCGCTGGTCGTAGACGCTGGTGGTGACCCGGCTGACCGTGCCGGCGACGACCGTCTGGCGGATCGGGTTGCCGCTGTCGTCGTAGGCGAAGTCGACCTGCTCACCGGCGGTGGACAGGGTCCACGGCACGTTGGACGGCCGGCCGGTGCGCGTCATCCGGGTGACATTGCCCATCGTGTCGTACGCGTACGACGTGGTCAGCGCGGCGGCGCCGGGGTTGACCACGACGCTGGCGACGGTGCCGGCCGGGGTGTACGTCTGCTGGGTGACCGAGGTGCCGTTGGCCGAGGCCTGCCGGGTGCGGTTGCCGGCGCCGTCGTACGTGTTCTCCTCCACGACGTAGTCGCGCTTGCTGCCGTCGGCGTTGCGGAAGTTCTTCAGCACGAGGCGGTGCAACTGGTCGTCGCCGTAGTACTGGTACTCCAGCCGACGGCCCATCGCGTCGGTGTCGCTGGCCATCCGGCCGGCGTGGTCGTACGTGTAGGTGTGCAGCACCAGGTAGTCGCCGGTGGTGGGGCCCTCGTCGCCGGCGTACGCCCGCAGCCGGACCTCGGCCAGCGCGTTGCGCGCCGTGTAGGCGTAGTCGTACCGGTTGCCGTTCGCGTCCACGACGGTGGTCTCGTTGCCGAACCGGTCGTAGTTCTTGACGGTCTCGTTGCCCTCCGCGTCCGTGGTCTTGATCGGTCGGTTGGACTGGTCGTATTCCCACGTGCTGACCCGGGTCGGATCGTCGCCGCGCACGTCGTCGACCTCGACGCGGGTCACGTTGCCGTCCACGTCGTAGGAGGTCGTGGAGCGCTTCTGGTGCGCCTGGCCGGTCACCGCGTCGGTGGTGGCCGGCTCGGTGATGCTGACCGGCCGCGACAGCGCGTCGTAGCTGTGGCTGGTGACCACGCCCGCCGGGTAGCTGTCGGAGATCTCCGTGGTGGTGAGCAGCCGGCCCAACGCGTCGTAGGTGTGGGTGGTGGCCAGCCCCGACGGCTGCGTGACCCGGTAGAGGTCGCCGTTCTGGTAGTACGCGTAGCGGGTGATCTTGCCGCGCGCGTCGGTGGTGGTCAGCAGCAGGCCGGCCGGCACGGTGCCGCCGCCGTACGCCGCCTCGCCACCGGTGGTGTAGGTGTGCCGGACGGTGCCGCCGTCCGGGTTGACCTGCGTCGCCAGCTCACCGAACGGCGTGTAGGCGTAGCTGGTCCGGTAGGTGTTGTCGGTGGCGCTGGCCGAACGCCCGTCCCGCGACTCGGTCGGCAGGTCGTTACGCGGGTCGAACGGGTCGGTCACCGTCGCCGGATAGGTCGTGTAGGCGGTGTGGCAGACCCCGTTGGTGCGGCAGGTCCGCTTCGAGGTGACGTTGCCGCGCTGGTCGTGGCCCATCCGCACGGCGTCGCCGTTCTCGTTCGTGACCACGGTCTGGTTGCCGCGGTCGTCGTACTCGAACGTGCGGATCGCCATGCCCTCCAGCGGGTGCCGCACGAACACCGGCCCGCCCGCGTCCCCCGGGATGACGGTGCAGAACGACGGGTCACCCGGGTCGGGCGTGGAGCACACCTCCGTCGGCGGCGGGGGCGGTGGCGGCGTGGGCGAGCCGGGCCGGTCCTCCTCGCGGATCTCCAGGCCGAGCGGCGTGCCCGAGCGCAGCAACTGGCCGCTGAGCGCGTCGTACTCGAACAGGTGCGGCCGGTTGGCCGGGTCCAGCACCTGCACGCTGCGGCGCAGGTCGGTGTCGCCGCCGTAGACCAGCGGCGCGCCGATGGTCCACATGCCGCCGTGCCGGTCGGTGTGCTTCGTGACCCGGTCGGCCGCGGTGTCGTAACTGAACTGCGCCGCGATCTTGCCGCTCGGCAGGGTCACCGTGGTCAGCTGGTCGGTGCCGGCGGCGTACCGGTGGTGCGCGGTGACCGCCGCCTGGCCCAGCGGGTGGGAGTAGACGGCCACCTCGTCGATGACGCCGGCGAAGTGCCGGCGGGCCGTCGTGCCCCACGCCGGCCAGGACGCCGGGCTGGTCGCGTACGCCGCGCCGAGCTGGTTGAAGGTGAGCAGCGAGTGCTCGACCGTCGTGCCGGCGCGCTCGGCCGTCTTGACGCCGTCGAGGTAGAGCGTCTGCACGCCGCCCATCGCCGACAGCACCGCGTGGTGCCAGCGCCCGTCGTTGACGGCGGCGGTCGAGGTCAGCGGCGCGATCGGAGGGCCGCCGAACTGGCCACGGAGCAGGCCGTCGGTGCCCACGTACAGCACCGGCACGCCCGTGGTGGAGGCGGCGCCGAGCGCCTTGTCCTGGTAGCCCAGCAGCGGGCCGCCACCGCCGGTGGTGCTGGCCTTGAACCACAGCTCGACCGCGGTGTCGCGGGCCTTCTTCACCGCGCCCTTGGGCAGGTCGACGACCGAGGAGGTGCCGTTGAAGGTGGCCGCGGTGTTGCCGGTGCCGGTCAGCGCGCCCGCCGTGCCGAGGGTCACGCCCGTGTGGACACCCGCGTCCTTGCCCAGGTTGACGGCGACCTCGCTGCCGGCGGCGGTGCCCTGCGGCTCGCCCAGGCGCCAGTACGACTCGGGCTTCGCGTCGAGCACGCCGGTGCGGTAGTTCGAGCCGGCCGCGTAGCCGTACCGGGTGCAGGCGTTGCCGGGGGCGCAGACCGAGGTGAGCAGGTCGCCGCCGTAGGTGTAGGTCCAGGTCGGCGCCACGCCGTTGACCGCGTCCGCGGCGACGCTCGTCACGTGCGCGCCGGTCCAGGTGAAGGTCAGCGACCGGCCGGCCGTGTTGGTCTGGCTGTTGGAGACCCGGGCCCGGGCCAGCTTGCCGTCGGTGGCGTTGTAGGTGAGCACGATCGACCGCAGGGCCGCGTCGGTGATCTTCGTGAGCCGGCCCGCGGCGGAGAACTGGTAGGTCGTCCTCGCCTTGTCGACCAGCGTCCAGAGAGTGCCGTTCCAGGTCAGCGAGGCGGTGCGGCCGGCCGGGGCGGCGAAGGTGCCGTCGGGGTTGCGGCCGAAGCGCACCTGCTGGCCGTCCGGGTAGGTGACCAGCACGTTGCCGGAGCCGTCCGCGTCGGGGACGACGCGCATGTCGTACCGGGTCGACCAGCCGGCGCCGAACGCGCCGTCGCGGCGCGGGTCGAGGCTGTTGTAGGTGCGGACCAGGTTCAGCTCGGGACCGACAGTGGTGACCGTCGCGTCCATCGCGGTGGTGGACACGTTGCCGGTCTGGGCGTCGAACTCGCGGTCGCGCGCCGCCGTCGTCGCGCCCGCGATCCGCGAGGTGATCTCCGGCTGGGGCACGACGGTGAGCAGCGTCGAGGTCGGCGACGGCACCTCGTTGCCGCCGTCCTTGACGATCACCCGCCACCGGTAGGTCCTGCTCCAGGACAGCCGGCCGGCCGGCACCGTCCAGGCGGTCCTGGCCTGGAAGCCGGAGTCGAAGCACCCGGTGGTGCCGCCGGACGCCGTCTGCTCGCACACCTCGAACTTGTAGGACAGCGACAGTCCCGGGGGCGCGTCAATGTCCAGCGCGCGGGCCCACAGCTGCGGGGCCAGGGTCTGTGCGGAGTAGCCGTTCGGCGGGTACAGCTCCTGCACGACCGGTGGGATGTCGACGACCTCGAGCACCATCCGGGCGGGCGGCACCTGGTGGTCGGTGAAGACCGCGCCACCGGTACGCACCATCGTGAAGTCGAGGAAGTACCGCCCCGGCGGCAGCGCCTTGATGGTCGCGTCGAGGGTCACCGAGGCGCCCCGGGCCACCGGGACGGTCAGGTTGGCCGCGCGCTGCTGGCCGACCGCCGCGCCGGTCCGCGCGTTGTAGGCCCGGTAGGCCAGGTAGTAGTCGGCCACCGCCCACGCGCCGGCGCTGCGGTTGGTCACCGTCACGGCTACCCGGCCGTTCTGGTTCTGCAACACCGGTGGGTTCGGCACCGGCTTGGGAATCTGGTAGGAGGCGTTGTACGGGCTGTGCGTCACGTACAGCCTCGGCGGGTTGGCCGTCTGCGGGCCGGCGAACCGCTTGCCGCTGAGCGGATCGGTGGAGGCGCGCAGCGACAGGCCGTGGTTGGCCTGTTCCCCGTTGACCCACCGCTGCACCAGGTTGCCCCCGGCGCCGCCCAGGTCGAACGCCTCGGCCGCGGTCGGGCAGGCCGACGAGTCCTCGCCGAACGCGACGTAGCCGTGCGCGAACGACCTGGTGGCCAGCGCGGCGCCGACCGCCGGGCCGGGATAGGAGTAGCCGGTGCCGGCCGACCACGCGGCCGTCACCGGGTGCACGGTCACCTCCCGCGCCCGGCAGGAGTCGGCGTCGTAGTTGACCACCTGGAGCTGCGCTCCGTAGATGGTGTGGTGGCGCAGTCGCTCCACCAGGCCACCGAACTTCACGTACGAGGCGGCGTTGGCGCTGTCCACCGTGCCGACCCGCAGCTCGCTCGCGCCCGAGGCGGAGCTGCCGCCGTGCACGTACATGGCCGAGTCGGCGGCGCCGTCGGCGACCGGCAGTTCGACCGTCGGGTCCAGGCGGACCGGGTAGACCCGGGCCGGGTCGCGTAGCCAGCCGTCGTCCACGGACACCCGCAGGTGGGGCTTACCACCGACGGTACGCAGCTGGTAGCTGACGGCCGTCGAGGTCACCGGGACGGGCGCGGCGTCGACCATGTGGCCGGGTGGGAAAACGGCCCGCACCGTGCCGGCCACGTCGGACAGCTCCACGGAGCCGTCGCGCACCGCCGCGGTGAGCCCTTCGAGGCCCAGCGGGAAGTCGTACACCCGGGGGGCCCTCGGGGAGCGCAGGACCAGCGTCTCCTTCAGCGCACCGGGGCGCGACTCCAGCTCCAGGTCCACGCCGGGCAGCACGCCACGGTAGGTGACCAGTGCGCCGTCGGCCTCTCCGGGAACCGACGCGGCGCCGGCCAGCCCGTACGACACGGCCTGACCCCCGGAGAGGGCGAAGCGGGCCACGGCCGGCGCGTCGGCCCGGGGGGCGAGCCGGACCTGGACCGCGTCCGCCGTGTTGCGCCAGCCCGAGGCGGCGTCGCCGGTCAGCCTCGGGTCGATCGGTGCCCAGCCGCCGGTGGCGGTGCGGTAGTTGACCGGCGCCGCGGAGAAGACGGTGGTCTGGGTGCCGTCGGCATTCGCGTAGGCCCGCCGGTACGCGTCGCGCTGCGGCGCGAGCTCCCGACTGGTGGCCGACTGGTAGCCGCGCGCCGGGGTGACCGGTGGCTGCTGCATGGTCGCCGTGTTCGCCGGGACACTCGGTCGCTGCGGCAGCGAGTGCTGCGGGTAGCGCGACCGCTGGGAGGCGGGAACCTTCCGGTTCGTCCGTGACCGCGTCGCCGCGACGGTCTCCGACTCGCCGTCCCACCGCTGTCGCGGCGCCGCGGCCGTGCCCTGCCCACCACCGGTCCCGTCGGCCGGCACGTCAAGGCCCGCCTTCGGGGGGTCGATCGGCGGCGGCAGCTCCCCCACCCCGGTCACCGCGATGACCAGGGCCATCGCCCCCGCCAGCGCCGGGACCAGCCTGCGACGCAGCGGCGGTCGCGCGTGCCACAGGCCGGGGAGCAGGTCGACGGCCCGATCCCCGGACGTGCTCATGTTGCCGTCGCGCATCGCCGACCTCCGTGGCGCACAGAAGTGTTCTTCCGCACCGCGGCTCGCGATGCCGCCAATGGATATCGTGGTGCGGCACCCCGGTTGGACGTCGATACACAACTGTTATCCACAGTGGACGTTCAACCGCTGTCCGGTGGCCGGCTGAACGGATGCGGAAGCGCCGGCACGACGTGAGATGGCTGAGGAGTGACCCGGATCCTGTCGACGTTGCTGTCACTCACCCCGAAACGACATCTGGGCACCCACCCGCGAGGGTGAATGCCCAGATCATTGCTGGTGCGCCGCCAGGGACTCGAACCCCGAACCCGCGAGGTCCAGCAGGGCGGTCGGGCACCGCCCGGCATGCCTGAGGGTTTGGTTGCGGGTCGACCCCACAGGTCGATGCAGGTGGCGTAGGCAGGCCGGCCGGCCGTCGGTCAACAGGGCGATCCGGCACCGACCGGGTCGAGCTCCTCCCGGTCGACCTCGGTCGCCCCGCCGTGTGCCCGGCACACCTGTTCGTGCCAACTGAGGGGATCGGCGCTGACGCGTCCCCACCCGGCATTCTCGTAGGACACGAGCAGCTCCCCGCCCTTCGGGGAGAGCTGCTCGGCGGAACCCGCCACCGGCAGGACGACCTGTGCCGCTCCCTTGCCACGTAGCCTGTCCATGAACGTCGCGGGCTCGGTGCGCTGCACCACGAGGCCCGCCCCGGTGGACAGCGCGATGCGGCCCGGCATCGCCAACCAGTGCGGCTTGGTCCCGTTCACCTCGAAGCGTTGGGCCTCTCGGCCGCCGTCCGTGCTCTGCAGAAGTAGCGGGCCCTCGCTGTAGGTGATCGCCAGGCGGCTCCCGTCCGGGTGCAGGGCCAGGCCGTAGGCCGACCGCCCCCGATCGTCGGCGAGCGGCTGCCAGGCGCCTTCTCGGCGGCCGGTGGCGAGGCTCCAGGTCTCGATGACGTTGTCCGGTCCCGTCAGGACGAACAACACCGGCCGCGTCGGATGGGGCACCGTGAGGACCCGACTGTCCGCGATGCGGAACGGCGCACCGCGTGGCGTCCCGGTGCGGGCATCCCACACCGAGGTCGTTCCATTGCAGACGACCACCAGTGTCGCCCCGGAGTACGCCCAGCTCAGTGAGGGTAGGTGACCGGACAGCGCGGTCCTGGCGGCGCATTGCGGCACGGCGATCGTCGCCAGTCGCCGCATCGTCCGGGTCTCCCACAGCGTGAGCGAGCCAGGTGCGGTCCCTGGGGTGGCCACCAGGGTGCCGTCGCCGTTGAAGGCGAGTGAGTTGTGCAACTCCCAACCGGTGGTCCAGCCCGGCGTCACCCGCTCGGTGCTCGCTGCCCGTCGCCGGCCGGTGCCTCTGTCCCACGCGCTCAGCGACCCGTCCTGTCCCTGCACCACGACGAACGTGTCCGTCGGGTCGTACGCCGCAGCCCGGGCGGCGGCCAGCGCGAAGTCGACAGAGTCGACCGCGGGAAGCTCCAGCACCGCGATCCCGCCGGGACCGTTCACGGTCAACACGCCGCTGCCATCCGGGGTGGCTTGCAGCCGGAGCAGGGAGTCGGGCCCGTCAAAGTAGCTGGAGGGTGCGGGGAACGAGGCGACCTGACGGCGGGCGCGATGATCCCAGATCTCGACAGCCTCGTCCAGTAGGCGCAAGCGGTAGCCGTCCTCCTCGAACGGCCCGTTCTCGAGAAGGGCGGTGAAGCCTCGGGCCAGATCCACCGCGGCGTAGGCGCAGTGGCCCCGGTCCGCCGATCGCGGTACGTCGGCGAGCAAGGGCCGCTCACGGCTCGTCTCGAGGTTCAGCAGCAGATAGTCCACCCGTTGGACCGCGCCACCGAGCCCCTTGCGCGGACGGCACAGCACGAGCTCGGGTCGGTCCGGAAGGGAGCCGACGACCTGGGTGCCGGCTGCCATCGGAACCACCGGCCCTCGGGACGGCCGGAACAGTCCGTGACGGATGCTGTTCTTGTCGTCGTACGTGACGACGCCGAGGCGGCCGTCCGGACCGAGGCGGAGCGACGCACCGTGCCGAGACTGTGGCTTCACCGGCAGGCGGGACCGCTCGCCCCGGTCGGCGCCGGTGGCAGTGTCGATCACCCCGGCGATGTCGCCCACGACGTATCCCAGGCTGGTGCCGGTGTGGTCGAGGGCGAGCTGAACCGGTCGGTCGGTGAAGAAATCCGCCACCGGCCGGGCCAGCGGACGCCGGGCCACCGGCTTCCCGTTGGTCGCGTCCCACAAGGTCAGGACGTCGCCGGTCAGGGTCGCGACGGTGCGCCCGTCGCCGCTGATGGCAGCGGCCTTGGCCCTCGTGGGCAGGACGACGGCCCGGGGCGGATGGCCGGGGGTCAGGGTGTCCAGCCGCCACACCT
The DNA here is from genome assembly GCF_003664255.1 of Micromonospora sp. M71_S20. Lineage (NCBI taxonomy): Bacteria > Bacillati > Actinomycetota > Actinomycetes > Micromonosporales > Micromonosporaceae > Micromonospora > Micromonospora sp. M71_S20. Next base: position 1,194,680 of record NZ_RCCV01000001.1, read on the forward strand.
CGACTCCGCCCCCGCCGCCGTCATAGGCCAGTTGGGCCTCCTGGTTGGCGCTGGTGGTGAGCATCTCGTGGCCGGAACGCCAGCTTCGCGCAGCCGGCGACACCGACCGTACGTACCGGTAGCTGCGGTAGGCCTCCGCCAGAGCTTGCCGGGTCCTGGGTGTGTCCGCCCGGGTGAACGCGTCAGCCGCCACCAGCGCGCCGGTACGCCCGTCCCGGGTGTACGACGCGCGTTCCAGAAGGCCGTGGGCCGCCGCGACGGCAGCCTGCTGCTTGCTCGTCCGGTCCCGCCACCACCACAGGCCGGTGGAGGCGACCACGCCGGACAGCAGCACCAGGACGACCGTGAGAACCGCGGCGGTCACCATCCGGGCGGTGCGGCGTAGGCGGCTGCTCGCCGAGACGAACTCCCGCTCCGGCACGCTCAGGTCGTCCTGATGCACGTTCATCAGCGCCTCGGCCCGGCGTAGCTCACTGCCTTCGAGCAACGCGGGTCGGTCGTCGGCGCCGCCGGCCCAGGCGAGGACCCGGTGGCGCACGTCGCTGCGCCACCGGAGCAGCTCCCGCGATTCGGACAGCCACCCGGCCAGGCGGGGCCACTGGGCCATCAGGGCGTCGTGGGTGAATTCCACTGTCTCGTTGCCGTCCACCGCGACGCGTAACACCAGCATCCGGGTGGTGGCCAGCACCTGGGCCAGCTCCCACTGGGTCGCGTCCAGCTCGTCCCGGTGGGCGATGCGGCGGGCGTGTCCACCGTCCTCGAGCGGCAGGGCCAGGTGCAGAGCGAGACGTCTCGTCTGCTCGCGCTCCTGCGGACCGAGGTCACGGCTCCACACCTCGTCCAGGTGCTGGGCGATCGGGCCAGCGCCCTGCTGACTCTGCTGGTATGCCTCGTGGGTGAGCAGTCCGTCGGCGGTCTGCCGTTCCCACAGGTACGTCAGGGTGGCCTGGAGTACCGGAAGACAGTACGGCTGGTCGCGAAGATCGGCGATGATCCGCTCCCCCAGTGCCGGCTCGTATCGCACCGTCCCGGCGGCGCGCACCGGCTCGGTCACGACCCGGTGCAGTTCCTCGGTGTCCATGGGGGGCACGTCGATGACAGTGGTCGTCACACGGGTGAGCCCTTCCACGGCAGCGGAGCTGTCACCGTCCGAGGACGTGCCGGTGAAGTCGGCCAGCACATCGGTGCGAGAGGCGATGACCAGCCGGACGTCCGGCGGTCGCTGGGACGCGCCGACCTCGGCCAGCCGCACCAGCATGGCGAGAAAGCGCCGGGCGATGGTCGGCTCCGCCGCCGCCAACTCCTCGAACTGGTCGACGATGAGGACCAGGCAGCGGTACTGGAGTCGGTCGAGCAGCCCGTGGACGTAATCCTCGGGCGGCGCGTCCCTGAGGAGCGCGGCGACTTTTCCCTCCGCCTCCAGCGCTTCCGCCGGCTCCCGTTGGGGGGCGACCAGTCGCTCCATCGCCGACGCGAGCGCCAGCCATGGATCGCTGCGGGCCGCCGGGCGAACCACGACCGGAAGATACCCGTCCCGCCTGCGTAGGGAGGGCAGGATGCCCGCGTGCAGCAGTGACGTCTTGCCGGCTCCGGACGCGCCGCTCACTATGCAGACGCGACCGGCCACGATGGCCGCAACGGTCCGGTCGATCAAGCGTTCGCGTCCGTGGAAGTTGCCGGCATCGGATTCATCGAACGGTGTGAGCATCCGGAACGGACAGGCGGCGCGAACCCGGTCGGCCAGAAGTGGCCATGCGGTGAGCACCGTGTCAGCAGGCAGAGCGAATCCCTCGACCGCCACACCCCGATGTCGCCGTACCGCGCGCACCAGGCCCACAACCTGGCCACGGTGGCGGTCCCAGAGCGGCGTGCCGCTGAACCCAGGCTCCACCCGCGGCGCGTCCGCGGTGGCGTCGGGTGCGAGTTGTAGCCAGCCGTGCCGGACGACACCCCGAATCTCGCCGACGACCCAGGTGCCGATGCCTACCGTGTCCCGCGCGGAGCTGCCGTAGGCCACGAATCCGTGGCCAATGACCCCGGCCGAGCGAGCCAACGGTGTGGGATGGGCGCCCTCGGGCAGGGCGCCGTACAGTCGCAGTCCCGCCACGTCGCCTGATTCGTCTTCGGCGATCGGCTGCCAGATCTCGACCCGAGCGGTGAGAATACGGTCCTTGGCAAGGAGCGGGAACTCCAGGAGAACCGGGGCGTCAGGCACCGAGGCCGACGCCTCGGGAAACCGTTCCGGCAGCCCCAATGCTCGAGCTACGACATGAGCGCACGTCACCACCTCGCGGGGACCGACCAGCAGACCGAGTCCTACGCCGTTCCTGTCCGCGTCGAGGATACGGACGATCGACGCACGCAGCGGATACGCGGAAACACCGTCGAGCGTGGGCAGGCGATCTTGCTCTGATGGGGACCGGCTCACTCGTCGTCAGCCGATCCCTTCGGCGTGACCCCGCTACGTTGCCACTCGAAGAGGACCTTCAGCTGTCCCTCGACTCCGGTCTCGGCCAACACCAGCTTGCCCTTGGCAGTCACCTTGACACCCAACTCGATGGCCACCCGCTCGGGCGGGTGGGCCTGGTTCCATGCCTGCCGGGCCACCCCGGCGGCCATCGTGCGGAATCGGGCGAAGGACTCCTCGAATGAATCGGTCACGCGACCTACGACGTCGCTTGCTCGACCTGCTGAAACAACTCCTTCCACCTGCTCGGTCACTTCAGCGAGCACGACCGAGCCGTCGGGCAGGGGTACTTCAACATAGAACGCCACTTGATCAGATCCCTCCGATGACCACCGAGTGTCCGAAGCTAGCATCGTCGACGGACGCAAGAATCCGAGAGGCCGCCCGGATCTTTCCGGGTCGTAGGCCCTGCGGCGGAACTTGCCCACCCCCTCCCAGGTGCGTGGTCGCAATGCGAGAGTCACCGTCCGAAAGCCGGGCAGCTTCTGGAAATGACCGCCGCAAGCCGGAGGTCACAGCCGGGTCAGCTGAGGCCGAGCCCAGACCGCACCGGTAATCGTTCGGTCAGTCGCCAGCGTGTGCCCGGGGCACAGCAGTTGCTACGACGAGGCGTAGGCCTCTGTCGCGACGACAGCCGCCGTACGGCCGCGCGGTCATTCATGTCCTGATTACCCCGCCGGACATCAACCGCTCACAGCCATTCCGATCGCCCATCACCCAACGTGGGTGCCCGTCGCCGCGGACGGCCACCAGGATCATCTACACCGACATCGGATGCCGGATGGACTGCCGAATGGGGCGCCTACGGACCCGTCGAGTGCCCGCGCCCTCCTATCGTGGTCTTGGGCCGGATTCTGGAGATCACTGTTCAGTCATTCAACCGAAGAGACGAGCGCAATAACCCCTGCAAAGCACTTGGCGGGTCTGTAGTTGACCTCACGTCGCAGGCTGACCGAGCGCGACCTCACTGTCGATGAGAGCTGGCGTGGTAGGGCGAACTCCATGCCGTCGCAGTCGCCGTGCTTGAGGGCTGTCTGACCACTCGGGGCCGGCGTTGGCGAACGGTGCGCCGGATCGGCGACACCGGTAGCCGGCTTTGGCTGCTCTACGGGGACGGATGACATCGGTGAAGCAGTTCCAGATCGCCTTCGACTGCGCCGACCCGGAGCGCGTCGCCCGTTTCTGGTGGAGGTCCTGGGGTACGTCGTACCGCCGCCCTCGAAGGGGCTTCCCAGTTCGGAAGAGTTCGCGCGCGCTCCCGACCGATCGTCAGGGCAACGAGTTCTGCCTCGACTGAGCGGCCCAAACGACCACCTCGCCGGTGTCCGGCTCACGCGGTCCGGACCCTGCCGGCCTCGACCGGGTTACGTCCCCGGCTGACCAGGTAGCCGAAGACGGCGGCGGTGAAGAACATGACGATGCCGTAGACGGCGGCCGGGACCGCGATCTCGGTGCTGTTCAGCAACGCCGGGCTGATCGCGATAGTGATGGCCAACGTGCTGTTGTGGATACCGACCTCCATGCCGGCCGCGATCGACTCGCGCCGACCGACCCCGACCAGCCTCGGCACGCCGTACCCGACCAGCAGGCTGATCACGTTGAAGGCCAGCACCACCGCGCCGACCGCGAGGAAGTAGTCGGCGAGATTGGCCCGTTCCTTGAGCACCGCCCCGAGAATCACCGCGACCAGCACCACCACCGAGAGGATCTTCACCGGCCGGCCGAGTCGGTCGGCGAACCGGGGGAAGCGCGACCGCAGGGCCATTCCGAGGGCCACCGGCACCAGCACGATCGCGAAGACCTGGAGCACCTTGCCGAATTGGAGCCCGATCGGCGCCGCGTCGCCCAGGAAGTGATCCGCCGACAAGTTCACCACCACGGGCAGGGTGAAGACGGCGAGTACCGAGTTGACCGCGGTGAGCGTGACGTTGACGGCGACGTGGCCGCCGAAGAGATGGCTGTAGAGGTTGGCGGTGGTCCCGCCGGGCGAGGCGGCGAGCAGCATCATGCCGACGGCCAGCTCGGGCCTGAGCCCGAAGAGTAGGACCAGACCGAAGCAGAGCGCCGGCAGCAGCAGCACCTGGCAGCCGAGGGCGACGAGCATCAGCCTCGGGTACGCCGCCACCCGCCGAAAGTCACCGATGGTGAGGCCCAGCCCGAGGCCGAGCATGACGATGCCGAGCGCGACCGGCAACCCGACCGTCATCAACCAGGAGTCCATTCGCGGATTGTGCTGGTCGAAGCGGCCTGTCGACATCGTCCGTATCGCTGGTTCTCGATAGCACCCCGAGCGGTGCAGCGCGCCCGGCGGTGCGTCGGGGTTCACGGTCTCCGAGCCGAGCCGGTTCCACCGGTCGGCCAGCCGGCGAGCCGGTAGCGGCGCCGGGTGAGGCAACCCTCTCCGCAGCGCCTCGACCGGTACGCCGCCCGACCCGAGTCACGGCCTCCCTGGAGCCGCGACGAGATCAGAGAAGTTGTTTCAGCAGCCCGGAGAACTCGCTCATCACCACGGTCCGGCCCTGCTGCATCGGGTCGATCCACGTCGCGGGCTGACCGGGCGCGACTTCACTGTCATTGAGAGCTGGCTCATGCGGGCGTGGTAGGGCGAGCTCTATGCCGTCGCAGTCGCCGTGCTTGACGGGTTGTCTGACCACTCGGGACCGACGTTGACGAACGGTGCGCCGGAACGGCGACACCGGTAGCCGGCTTGGCTGCTCTACGGGGACGGAACGCTCGGAAGCAGGTCGTCGTCGCGTCCGGTCTGGGGTAGCCCGGCGGCAGCGGCGAGGGCCTCGACGGCGTCGACCAGGGTGGTGGTCTCCGGTAGGACGAGTTCGCCTGGCCAGCCCAGGACGTCATGGGCGGCGTACCAGCCGCTCATGTGCTCGGCGATGAACTCAGTGGCCTGCGGGCGGGTGAGGTGCCGGCGCAGGGTCTCGGCCAGGGACACGTCGAGGTAGCAGAACAGGGACCGCCCTCGGTGGCCGTCCCGCAGTGAGGTCAGCATGCTTCGGTAGCGGCTGCTGTGCATGATGCCCTCCAACACGGCGTGATAGCCGTGGTCCAGCGCGAACCGAACGGTCTGCCCGATCAACGCCGGTGCCGCACCGCCGGGTTTGTCCCGCTCGCGCAGCAGGATGCGGCGCAGGTAGTCCTGCTCGACCAGGGCGCAGCCCCGGCCGTGCCGGCGTCGCAGCTCGCGGGCGATGCTGCTCTTACCCGAGCCGGAGTTGCCCGGATGCAGACGAGGATCGTGTCCGGGCTGCCAGTGGGTTCAGCGAGCACGACGCCTCCTCGGCTTCAGTTGTTGCGGACGGTGAGGTCGAGGGCGGCGACGGTCAGCTGAGTGAGATCAGGAAGTTGGTCCTCGCCGACGGTGGCACCGCGCAGGTTGTCCAGCGGCGTCTTGAGGCCGTGAAGGCGGCTGCCCCGCAGATCGGTGCCGTCGAGGTGGCAGGAGTCCAGTTCCAGGCCGGCGAGGTCACATGACCACAGCGCGATGCGCGGTAGTCGGCATGAAGACCACGCGCCGTTGGTGAGAGTGCAGTCGGTGAAGGCGACCGAGCCGGCGGTGGTGACGCGGTGGAAGGTGGCGTAGTCGAAGCGGCAGCCGTCGAACAGAACGTCGTTGAGGCGTACGTCGGTGAATCTGGTGCCGGTGAACCGGGAACCGGTGATCGCACACCGCTCGATGGTGATGCCGGTCAGGGTCGCACCGGAGAAGTCGGTGCGGGTGATCTCACAGCCGTAGAGGCTGCCGGCTTCCCAAGTGCTCTCGCTCAGGTCCACGCCGGTGATCAGGCTGCTGCGGATGCTGACGTCCTCAAGGTGCGAGCCGTGCCACGCCGCACCCTCGACGAGGGCCTCGGTGAGGCCGCCGTCCAGGTCCGACGTGGTGTCGAGGTCGTCCGGTTCGAGGTCCGGCAGCAGGACCTTCACGTCGCCGATCGTGGTGGTACGCATGTGTCCTCAACCTGTGTGGGCGCGGGGTGGGCACGCCACCCCACGCGTCCCGTCGCGGGGCTATTTCTTCTTGTTCCAGTTGTCCCAGCCGGGTCGACTGTCGAACCGACCCTTGTTGTCCCAGGTAGGACGGTTGTCAAACTTTGCCGCGTCGATCGACGCTACCGACCGCTCCGGGTCCACGCCGAGGCGGGCGAGTTGCAGTTGATCATCAAAAAGCCACGTCGACATCGAAACCGGTAGCCCGCCGGGCACCGCCACCCGCCCGCCATCAGGTCAACACCGAGACATGCCGAACCCGCCCGCCGTCACCCTCCGTCACGCATTGCGAAGATGCCAACGGGGAGCACCGACTCGACGATGGTCGCGGTCCCGACCACCGGCACCTGTTCGTGCATCGTGATCACGTCGCCGGCCGCCAGACGTCGCCACCGTTGTGGACTCAGCGGAGCCAGGCGAATCACTGCCCTCCCGCCGGGCTGAAGATCCGGCTGTGCCTCGACCCACAGCCGCGCGACGTACAGGTCCGAGTCGCCCGCCGCCGTCACATCGCCGATGTCCCACAGCGGACGGAGGCGCCCGTCGCCAGGAATGGGGGGTCCGCCTGCCGCCGGCGACGTCCGGATCCACGAGCTGAAGGTCCGCGCGCATCACCCCGTGAACGACCTCGAAGCGGCGCCAGTGGCACCACCGCTCGGTCCGGGACTGCCACATCATCCTGGCCGCCTCGGCGAGCAGATCCCAGAACGCGGTCTCGGAGCGGTACGCGTCGCCCAGTTCCACGAGAATGCCCAACGCGACCTCCCACTCGTCGTGGTCGAGGTACTCGTCGGCATCGGCCACCGTCGTGCCGGCCGCACCCGTCGCAACCGCGGGCACGTGACGGGCAGCCCGACGAAGAAGCTCGGGAACATCCACGGCATGGATCCTCCCGCAGGATCCATTGGACACCACGCCCCCGGAAGGGGCCAGAGCCAGCTATCGGCCATGGAAACCCCACGGACGGCCCACATCTCGGCCGGCATCCCGGCTGCCGGCAACGCGCACCGCCCCACCGGCTGGATAGCTTGTGTCCACGATCACGGCACCGTGTCCATGGCCTACCGGAACCGTCCAACCGCTCCCGAGCACCCGGCGAGCACCCAGCCATCGCCACGGACACGAAAAAGGCTCCGGCCAGGTGGAAACCACCAGGCCAGAGCCTTTATTGCTGGTGCGCCGCCAGGGACTCGAACCCCGAACCCGCGGATTAAGAGTCCGCTGCTCTGCCAGTTGAGCTAGCGGCGCTCGCTGGCAACGGGGAGAACATTAGCACGCCCCCCGAGGGGGGTTCCAATCCGATCCCCGGCTCCCCCCTTCGGCCGAGCTTACCGGGCATTCAGGGGCAAAATCACCAGGCGGACGACGACAGGGGGCGGACATCAGGCGACCATGCGGCACGATGTGCGCCAGGTACGCGAGAACAGAGGTGGGGATGGGCATGTTCGCGCGGGCCGGGGCGATGGTGGGCGCCCTCGGCCTGGTGGCGTCGCTGGCTCTGACGGGCTGCGACGCGGAGCAGAAGAAGCAGGCGGAGTTCGTCGGCGGCACCGCGCCGGCCACGTCCGCCACACCGGGGGCGGCGGGCACGACGGCCGACCCTGGCACGACGGCCGCGCCGAGCGGTCCGCCGCTGACGGTGAGCCCGGCCGACGGGGGGAAGAACCGGCCGGTCAGCTCCGAGATCAGCGCCGAGGTGCCCGGCGGCGGGAAGGTGTCCAGCGTCACGCTGACCACCGCCAACGGCGGTCAGGTCGAGGGGCGCCTGCGCGCCGACGGCTCGTCCTGGGTGCCCTCGAAGCCGCTCAAGTACGGCACCCGTTACACGGCCACGGTCACCGCCACCGGCCCCGACGGGGTGACCAGCCAGGGCACGAGCACCTTCACGACGATGGCGAAGCCCAAGTCGATGATCAGCTCCGGCCTCTACCTCTTCGACGACAAGACCTACGGCGTGGCGATGCCGGTGGTCACCGAGTTCCACCCGGGGATCCCGAAGAAGGACCGGGCGGCGGTGCAGAAGCGCATGTTCGTGCAGACCGATCCGCCGCAGCCGGGCGCCTGGCACTGGGTGGAGAACGGCACCCAGGCCTACTACCGCGCGCCGGAGTACTGGAAGCCCGGCACCACGCTCACCGTCCGGATCGCGCTGGCCGGCATCCCGCTGAGCAACGGCCGCTACGGCAACGTCGACCGTACGGCGACCGCGAAGATCGGCCGGGCGTTCGAGATGAAGGTGGACAACGCCACCAAGAAGATGACGGTGTACGAGGACGGCCAGGTGGTCCGTACCCTGCCGGTGAGCCTGGGCAAGAAGAAGACCCCCTCCTCCAGCGGCACGATGGTCGTGATGGAGAAGAAGGAGTCCACGGTCTTCGACACCCGCGACGATCCGGACCCGGCGAACCGCTACGTCACGGAGATCGACTTCGCCCAGCGGCTCACCTGGGGCGGCGAGTACATCCACGCGGCGCCCTGGTCGGAGCACGTGCAGGGTCGGCAGAACGTCTCGCACGGCTGCGTCAACGTCTCGATGGCGAACGCCCGGTGGCTGTTCGGGAAGACCAAGGTGGGTGACCCGATCACCATCAAGGGCACCGAGCGCAGGCTGGCGCCGGGCAACGGCTGGACGGCGTGGAGCCAGAGCTGGTCCGACTTCGTCAAGGGCAGCGCCGTGCCGGTGCCGGAGGCGGGCGAGGGGTCGGCCTTCTGAGGCACCCGTACCGACGATCCGGCGACCGGCCCGCACCCCGCGCGGGCCGGTCGCCGTCTTCGTGGCCCGGCCGCGACGCCGTCCGGGCCCGCGATGCCGGCGATGCCCCCAGGAGCCCGCGCCCGCGCCGCCGGGCCCGTGCGGCGGGCAGGGAAAGGCGAGCGGGCCTCGGCAAAGCCCCGGGTCTTATCAACATTCGGACATCTCGCGCTGCGTGTTTCGGTTCACCTTGCGGAACGGGTACCTGTGTCGGTGCGTCAGTGAGGGACGATGGGCAACCGGGGACCACGACTGTGAGGAAATCATGCGAGCTGTCCAGGACCAGCTGATCCGGCGCGGAGGCGACCGGCGGGGTGGCCGACGCCGCGGCTTCGCGGCGGCGGTGCTCGCCGTGACGCTCGCGCTGGCCTCCGCCTGCACCGACGGTGGCGGGGGCAAGCCCTCGGGCTGGCAGAACGGCGACGACCAGCCCGCCGCGCCGAAGGCGGCGGCCACCATCGTCGAGCCCAAGGCCGACGCGAAGGACGTGCCCGCGTCCACCGGCATCACCTTCACGGCGACGGAGGCCGAGGAGACCAGCGTCGAGCTGAAGGACTCCGCCGGCGCGGCCGTCGAGGGCGAGCTGGCGGCCGACGGGAAGAGCTGGCTGCCCGTCGGCGCGCTGAAGTACGGCGAGACGTACACCGCGACGGTGACCGCGACCGGCGACGACGGCCGGCCGGCCACGGCGACCAGCACCTTCACCACCATGGCGAAGCCCGGCAAGCAGGTCCGGATCAGCAGCTTCCTGGGTGACGACCAGGTCGTCGGCGTCGGCATGCCGCTGATCGTGAAGTTCAGCCGGGCCGTCCCGGAGGACTACCGCGACGACGTGCAGAGCCGGATGAAGGTCACCTCCGTACCGGCGCAGGAGGGCATCTGGCACTGGGTCAGCCCGACCGAGATCCGCTACCGCCCGAAGGAGTTCTGGCAGGCGAACAGCACGGTCTCCTACCGGGTCCAGGCTGGCGGCCTGCCGCTGGGCGACGGCTGGTACGGCCGGGCGGACCTCAGCGTCGGCATCAAGGTCGGCCCGGCGGTGGTCATGACGGTGGACAACAAGACCAAGCGGATGACCGTCACGAAGGACGGCTCTGTGATCAAGACCATCCCGGTCAGCCTCGGCAAGAAGAGCACCCCGTCCTCCAGCGGCACCATGGTGGTCATCGAGAAGCTGCGCAAGACGGTCTTCGACACCTTCGAGGAGCTGGGCCCCGAGGAGGGCTACCGCACCAAGATCGACTACGCCCAGCGGCTGACCTGGGGCGGCGAGTTCATCCACGCCGCGCCCTGGTCGGAGGGACAGCAGGGCCGGGTGAACGTCTCGCACGGCTGCGTGAACGTCTCCATGGCCAACGGCGCCTGGCTGTTCGCCAACACCCGCGTCGGCGACCCGATCACCGTCAAGGGCACGGAGCGGAAGCTCCAGAACGGCAACGGCTGGACCGACTGGAACATGAGCTGGGAGCAGTACGTCAAGGGCAGCGCCCTGCCGTACGAGCCGCCGACCGAGGCCGCCCCGGAGGAGACCGGCGAGCCCACGGCCACCCCGACCGCCTGAGCCCGGAACGCCGAAGGCCCCCTCCGCGAGGAGGGGGCCTTCGGTCAACGGGTGACTGATGGGAATTGAACCCACGACAACCGGGACCACAACCCGGTGCTCTGCCAACTGAGCTACAGCCACCATGCCGTTCACACCCGATGGATCCGCGCCCGGTCGATCGCCCCGGGCGGGGTGCGGACCAATAATAGCCCCACCCCCGCCCGCCGCGTCCAGCGGGTTCCGCCGGGCCGGATCAGAGCTCCGCAGCGATCGCCTTGGCGGTCTCCACGTCCGGCCCGGGCAGGGGCACGAAGACGGTCCGCCGGTAGTACTCCAGCTCCCGGATGCTCTCCCGGATGTCGGCCAGGGCCCGGTGCGCGAGCCCCTTCTGGGGCTGGCCGAAGTACACCCTGGGGTACCAGCGGCGGCACAGCTCCTTGATCGACGAGACGTCGATCATCCGGTAGTGCAGGTGCGCGTCCAGGCGGGGCATGTCCCGGGTGATGAAGCCCCGGTCGGTGGCGATCGAGTTGCCGCACAGCGGGGCGGTGCGCGGGTCCTTCACGTGGGCGGCCACGTAGTCCAGGACCATCTCCTCGGCCTCGGCGAGGGTCACCGTCGAGCGCCGGACCTCGTCGGTCAGCCCCGACTTGGCGTGCATCGTCGCCACGATCTCCGGCATCGCCTCCAGCGCCGCCTCGTCGGCGTGGATCACCACGTCGACGCCGTCCCCGAGCACGTTGAGATCGGGATCCGTGACGAGCGCGGCGACCTCGATCAGCTTGTCACTGCCGAGGTCCAACCCGGTCATCTCACAGTCGATCCAGACGAGAAGATCAGCCACCGGGACAGCCTACGCGCAGCCCACCCGGCCGCGCGCCCGCGCACCGGGGCGCGCGGTGACCGCTAGGGTTTCCTCCGTGCCAGCCGAACCCGCCGCACCGCCCGCCGTCACCGACGACGATCCCGGCG